>CAYZPM010000060.1:0-17383 GCA_964480365.1 uncultured Gallionellaceae bacterium | reverse complement strand
TGTTCCACCACGATCACGCTGTTGCCCATGTCGCGCAGGCGTTTCAGCGTATCCAGCAGGCGGTCGTTGTCGCGCTGGTGCAGGCCGATGGAAGGCTCGTCCAGCACATACATCACACCGGTTAAGCCCGATCCAATTTGCGAAGCGAGGCGAATGCGTTGCGATTCGCCTCCGGATAAAGTCTCCGCCGAACGTTCCAGCGACAAATATTCCAGCCCTACATTATTGAGGAAGGTGAGGCGGCTGGCGATTTCCAGCACGATCTTGTCCGCAATAGCCTGCTTGTGTCCGGCCAGTTTTACTTGCTGGAAAAATGCCAGCGCCTGCTTCAGCGGCAAAGCGCTGAGTTCGTAAATGGTTTTGTCGGCAATGCGCACGTGGCGTGCTTCCAGGCGCAGGCGTGTGCCCTTGCATTCCGTGCATACACAGTTATTCAGGTACTTCGCCAACTCCTCGCGCACAGTGGGCGACTCAGATTCGCGATAGCGCCGTTCCAGATTGTTGACGATGCCCTCGAACGCATGCTCGCGTAGAGCGGGCTTGCCCTTTTCGTTCAGATAGCGGAAGGAGATTTCTTCCCTGCCGCTGCCGTATAAAATAACCTGCTGAATTTTTTCCGGCAGACTCTCGAACGGACGTTCAAGCTCGAAGTCGTAATGTTTGGCCAAACTGTCCAGCATCTGGAAATAGAACTGGTTGCGCCTGTCCCAGCCCTTGATCGCACCTCCGCTTAACGACAGCGATGGGAATGCCACAATGCGCTTGGGATCGAAGAAGCTGATGTTTCCCAGCCCGTCGCACTTGGGGCAGGCGCCCATCGGGTTGTTGAAGGAGAACAGGCGCGGCTCCAGTTCGGGTAACGAATAATTGCAGATCGGGCAGGCGAACTTGGCCGAGAACATATGCTCTTTCCCGGTATCCATCTCCACCGCCAGCGCGCGTCCTTCGGCATGGCGCAAAGCGGTTTCGAATGATTCCGCCAGGCGTTGCTTGGCGTCCGCATCGACTTTCAACCTGTCTACCACGATCTCAACGGTGTGCTTCTTGTTCTTGGCAAGCGCCGGCAGCTTGTCCATCTCGTACACCGTGCCGTTCACGCGCAGCCGCACAAAGCCCTGCGCGCGCAGTTCGTCGAACAAATCCAGTTGCTCGCCTTTGCGCTCGACCACTAGCGGCGACAAGATCATCACCTTGGTGTCCTGCGGCAGTTGCAGCACGTGATCCACCATCTGGGCCACGCTCTGCGCCTGCAACACCAAGTCGTGCTGCGGGCAATATGGATCGCCCGCGCGCGCGAACAGCAAGCGCAGATAATCGTGAATTTCCGTGACCGTACCGACCGTTGAACGCGGGTTATGCGAAGTGGCCTTCTGCTCGATGGCGATGGCGGGCGACAAGCCCTCGATCAAATCCACGTCGGGTTTTTCCATCAACTGCAAAAATTGCCGCGCGTAAGCGGAAAGCGATTCCACATAACGGCGCTGCCCCTCGGCATATAGCGTGTCGAAAGCGAGCGAAGACTTGCCCGAACCGGACAAACCGGTGATCACCACAAGTTGGTTGCGCGGCAGGTCGAGGTTGATGTTTTTCAGGTTGTGCGTACGTGCGCCGCGAATGCGTATCTGTTCCATGCAAACTGTCTTTAGTGAGAACGACCTGCCAATATACGCGAATTTTGATGCTTTCCCAACCCGCGCAACGGCAAATTCAATGGTGCTAGCAAATTATGTTTGGGAAGCGGCAATTTTCTAAAGAAAACGCGCACAAAGCGTTTTGCTAGGATTTGTTCCATAATGCCGTGAATCTTACGAGAAAGTGATGGGGTTATGGCAATCACGGACTGCACCGTCTCACCGATTTTTCGAATTCAGCTTAACGCCCGTTACAGCGACTACCTTGCTGCCATCTTGGCGGACGATGTGAGGCGCATCTTTTATAGACCTGACCCCGCGTTCTGACCCCGCGTTCCTGGACGGATTACTGGCTTGGTATGAGTTGAGGTACTAACAAAAATCCCGTTCGCCCTGAGCCTGTCGAAGGGTGTCCGCGACAAAACACGTTTGAAGCGTGAAACGGACGAGCAAGTGATACAAAATTGAGCGGAACGAACAGGAAAATTGGTCAAGATAGCGAACAGCGACCGCAAAAGCTGACAGGAGAGACGAAAAAAATGAAGAAATCAGTACATGAAATAGTTCGACGGACGCGCGGACGAGGCACCGCCAGCTATGGTGCCCGGTTGCGAGAGAAGTGTGAGGCGGCGAATGATTCTGAATGGAGGATCGCGGCATGAAAATCCATCACGGAATGTCGAAGCAAATTGCGAAACTGGGATTGATCATGATGATGGGGGTGAGCATGAGTGCCTGTTCATCGTCGGAGAGTTGGAAAGAAGAAGTGCAATTACATGATGGTAGTGTGATTGTCGTCGAGCGCCATTTCAATCTTGCCGCACCTAGTATAGACGTAGGACGCCAAGAGCTTGATGAAACAGTGATATTTACGATACCAGAATCAAAAAAGGAAATCACTTGGAAGTCAGATTTCAATAAAATTCCAGATGACCCCCATGGTTTATTAAGCATACTACTTTTGGATATTGTAAAAGGAATTCCCTATATCGCAACAAGTCCCGCCGGTTGCATTGGTTTCAATAGATGGAATCGTCCCAACCCACCCTATGTCTTTTTTAAGTTTGACGGCAATGAATGGAAGCGCATTCCCTTGGAAGAATTTCCGGCAGATCTCAATAATGCCAATGTTATTTTGAGTAGGCCGCCAACTGAGTTGCTCAAGTCATTTTATACAGTAGCGCAAGTCAATGCACAAAATATGGAAGGCGTGCGTGAGGAAGGAAGCAGAACGATCATACGCAAGCCGTTTGCGATATTGGAAAACCGATGTCCAGAACTGGTTTACTACAAAGGTGCTTGGGTTGGGCCAGGAGACTCTATGGGTAAATTCATGATGGATCACAAATAAATATTCTAAATATTCTCAATAAATTGAATCTCGGGGTCAGGTCTAGCTTAATAGCATAACATCAAAAATCGCGGGGTCAGGTCTAGCTTAATAGCATAACATCAAACCCCATGTTATATTCCACCCATCATGTCCCGCCCTATTCGTATCGAGTTTCAATCGCGGGGTCAGGTCTACAATCGCGGGGTCAGGTCTAGCTTAATAGCATAACATCAAACCCCATGTTATATTCCACCCATCATGTCCCGCCCTATTCGTATTGAGTTTCTAAATGCTCTCTATCACGTCACCGCGCGTGGTGACCGGCGCGAAGACATTTTTGATGACAATGAGGATCGGCAGGTGTTTTTGGCTACCCTTGAGCAGGTAATTACACAGTTCAATTGGATATGCCACGCCTGGTGTCTGATGGATAACCACTACCACTTGCTGATTCAAACACCAGACGCCAACTTGTCAAAAGGTATGCGTCAACTTAATGGCGTCTACACCCAAGCCAGTAATCGACGCCACCGGCGCGTGGGGCATTTATTTCAAGGGCGCTTCAAGGCTATCCTGGTAGACAGTGATGCCTATTTGCTGGAGCTAACACGTTATGTTGTTCTCAATCCTGTTCGCGCGGGCATGGTGAAAAAGCCAGCCGACTGGACATGGAGCAGTTACCGGGCAAGCGTGGGTCTGGAGCCTGCCGTCCCTTGGCTTGCCGTTGATGGATTGCTGGCGCAGTTTGCCACACGCCGCAGTTTGGCACAGCAGCGTTATGCGCAGTTCGTAGCAGAGGGCATCAAGGTAGCTTCACCGTGGTCGAATCTCAAGGGCCAGGTATTTTTGGGCGACGAGCATTTTGTGAAGCGCATGCAAGCTCACCTCCAGTCAGGCAAGGACGATGTGCAAATTCCTCTCGCGCAACGTCGCCCCCCGCCGCCTCCATTAGCGGAAATTGAACGTCACGCACAGGACAGAAACTCAGCCATCGTGGAAGCTTACGCGACAGGTGGATATTCTTACCAACAACTGGCCGATTATTTCGGAGTGCACTTCACGACGATAGGAAGGATAGTTAGGGACGAGAATGAAGTGCATCTTTAATAGACCTGACCCCGCTTTTCTTTTCTTAGCCGGTCATTTTTAGACGGCACCAACATGTGATATTCTTCTAACTTGGAGTTATGGCGGTTCTTCCCGGAATTTAGCAATGATCGGTTTATTGGGGAAGTTGCGGGTTTCACCTAATGTTTTGTGACAACTAATGAAATTATTTATAAACTTCAAGGAAATTCAGTATGGTTAGCGTAGAAACTCTGGGTGCATTACAGCGCCGTCTTAATGCATTTATCCCCCAACAGCAGATTCGTGGCGAAGTTGAGTCGCGCCTTAAGCGTTTGGGGCGCACCGCCAAGGTACATGGTTTCAGGCCGGGCAAGGTGCCATTCAAAATTCTGGAACAGCAGTATGGCCCACAAGTCCAACAAGAGGTGTTGGGCGATGCATTGCAGCGTTCTTTCACCGAGGCGGCGCAGGCCAACAGCTTGAGGGTGGCGGGTTACCCCGATTTCGAACTCAAGGCTACCGATCCTGCCGCTGGGCAGATTGAATACAGTGCAACCTTTGAGGTCTATCCCGAAGTTGTTTTGGGGGATGTTGGTGCAGAGAGTGTGGAGCGCGTGACTTATGCACTGAACGACGCTGATGTTGACAATACTATCGCCACTCTGCGCAAGCAGCGTGCCGTGTACGAGCCCGCTGACCGTGCGGCGCAAAACGATGATCAGGTACGCATTGATTTCAGCGGCAAGCTTGGTGGCGTTGTATTTGAAGGGGGTGAGGCCAAAGATTTTTCGGTGGTGCTGGGCCAAGGACGCATGTTGCCGGATTTCGAGAATGCCATCGTCGGCATGAAAAAAGGTGAGACTAAATCTTTTGACATGACTTTCCCGGAGACTTATCACGGCAAGGATGTGGCGGGAAAACAAGTCACTTTCACCATTACGCTACACTCGGTGGAGGCTCCGCGCCTGCCTGAACTGAACGCCGAACTTGCCAAGTCGCTCGGCGTTGAAGGCGGTGATGTAAATGCGCTCAAAGCGGAAATTCGCGATAATCTGACTCGCGAAACTGAGCGCCGCGTCAAGGCGCACAACAAGAACAACGTGATGGATTTGTTGTTGAAAGTTTGCCAACTTGAAGTGCCCAAGGCACTGCTGGATTCAGAAGTGCAGAACTTGATGGGGCAGGCCATGCAGGATATGCAGGAGCGTGGTGTAAAAATTCCGCAGGGAATGGCGTTACCGCCCGATTTGTTTGTCGAGCGTGCGCAAAAGCGCGTCAAGTTGGGGTTGATTCTGGCGGACTTGGTCAAGCGACATAATCTGGGTGCAAAACCTGAACAGGTTAAGGCGCTGGTGAAAGATTATGCTCAAAGTTTTGAGCACCCGGAAGAAGTGGTAAAGTGGCATTACAGCGATCCTTCGCGTTTGCAAGAAGCCGAGGCTATGGTGCTGGAAGAGAATGTGGTGGCATGGGTGATGGGTGCTGCCAAGGTGAGCGATAGGGCAATGGAATTTAATGAATTGATGGGGAAAGATTAATGATGCGTAATGATACGCCGCAAATGAATGTGAATCCGCGCAGTAGCCTGGTTCCCATGGTGGTTGAAACCAGCGGGCGCGGGGAGCGTGCGTATGACATTTTTTCGCGCTTGCTCAAGGAGCGTGTGGTGTTTCTGGTTGGCGAGATTGACGATAACGTCGCCAATCTGGTGGTCGCACAGTTGCTTTTTCTGGAGTCCGAAAATCCTGATAAGGAGATACACCTCTATATCAATTCGCCGGGCGGTTCTATTTCAGCCGGGATGGCGATTTACGATACCATGCAATTCATCAAGCCGGATGTGTCCACGCTGTGCATCGGCATGGCGGCTTCGATGGGAGCCTTCCTGCTTCAGGCAGGCGCAAAAGATAAACGTTTTGTGTTGCCCAATTCCACCGTGATGATCCATCAACCGCTGGGCGGTTTCCGGGGGCAAGCAAGCGACATTGAGATTCACGCCAAGTATATTTTGAGTTTGCGCGAACGCTTGTACACCTTGATGGCGATGCATACCGGGCGTACCATTGAAGAAATTGCCCGTGACAGCGAGCGCGATAATTTCCTGACCGCAACCGAGGCGGTCGCATACGGTCTGGTGGACAAGGTGCTGGACAAGCGGGTTTAAGAATATATAGCGAGGTTTTGTATGTCGTCGGATAAAAACAAGGGTGACAAGTTGCTGTATTGCTCGTTTTGCGGCAAGAGCCAGCATGAAGTGCGCAAATTGATTGCGGGCCCTTCGGTGTTCGTGTGCGACGAGTGCATCGAACTGTGTAACGATATTATTCGTGAAGAAAGTAACAACGCGGTGCCCGGCAAGGCAGACAGAAGCGACCTGCCGGTGCCACACGAAATCCGCGCGAGCCTCGACGAATATGTGATCGGGCAGGAGCAGGCCAAGAAAATTCTGTCCGTGGCGGTGTACAACCACTACAAACGTCTGAAGAACACGGACAAGGATGGTGTGGAACTGTCCAAGAGCAATATCCTGCTGATCGGTCCGACCGGTTCCGGCAAGACGCTATTGGCGCAGACTATGGCGCGTTTGCTTAACGTGCCGTTTGTGATGGCGGACGCCACCACGCTGACCGAGGCCGGCTATGTCGGCGAAGATGTCGAGAACATTATCCAGAAACTGCTACAGGCTTGCGATTACGATGTGGATAAAGCGCAGCGCGGCATCGTTTACATTGACGAGATCGACAAGATTTCGCGCAAATCGGACAACCCCTCGATCACCCGCGATGTTTCCGGCGAAGGCGTGCAGCAGGCGCTGCTCAAGCTGATCGAAGGCACCAAGGCATCGGTGCCGCCGCAAGGCGGACGCAAGCATCCGAACACCGAATTCCTGCAAGTAGACACGACCAACATCCTGTTCATTTGCGGCGGTGCGTTCGACGGCTTGGAAAAGGTCATTCGCAACCGTTCCGAAAAGGCCGGAATTGGCTTCGGCGCGAACCTCGCCAAGCGCGATGACAAAAAGGGAATAGGCAAGGTGCTGCGTGAAGTGGAGCCGGAAGACTTGATCAAGTTTGGCCTGATCCCCGAGTTTGTCGGTCGCCTACCGGTGGTGGCTACGCTGGAAGAACTCGACGAAGCCGCACTGATCCAGATTCTGACCGAGCCCAAAAATGCGCTCACCAAGCAGTATCAGAAATTGTTCTCGATGGAAGGCGTGGGACTGGAGTTCCGTGACGGGGTGCTACAGGCCATTGCCAAGAAAGCACTGGCACGCAAAGCCGGTGCGCGCGGCCTGCGTTCTATCATGGAGCATGCGCTGCTCGACACCATGTTCGACCTGCCCTCCATGCAAAATGTGGAGAAGGTGGTGCTGGATGAAAACAGCGCGAGCGGCGAGATTTTTCCTGTGGTGATGTACGCAGATACGCACAAGGCTGCTTAGTTCTTCAAAAACAAGGTAGTGCGCGGCAACTTGAATTATTTTGCCGCGCCCCCATCTAACTTGCACATTAATTTCACTGAAGAGCCCCGCCATGACTGAACACGACACTAATACCCCTGCTACCGTTGGCCTGTATCCTTTGCTGCCTTTGCGCGATGTAGTGGTATTCCCGCATATGGTGATTCCCTTGTTCGTAGGACGCGCAAAGTCCATCAAGGCGCTGGAATCTGCAATGGAGGCGGGCAAGAGCATCGTGCTGGTGGCGCAGAAATCCGCCGCCAAGGATGAGCCTTCAATTGATGATTTGTACCGCATCGGCAGCATCGCCAACATCCTGCAAATGCTCAAATTGCCGGACGGCACCGTCAAGGTGCTGGTGGAGGGAACGCAGCGCGCCAAAGTGCTGCGCGTACTTGACGAGAAATCACATTTCGACGCCGATATCGAGCCGGTGCAAGCGGTTGATAGCCTTGGCTCCGAAGCCGAGGCGATGCGCCGCGCGCTGATCAACCAATTCGACCAATACGTAAAACTAAACAAGAAAATCCCGCCGGAAATCCTGACTTCATTGGCCGGGATAGACGATGCCGGGCGGTTGGCGGATACCATCGCCGCGCATTTGCCGCTCAAGCTGGAGCAGAAGCAGGAAGTGCTGGAGATTTTCGATGTGCGCAAGCGCCTCGAACATTTGCTGGGCCTGCTGGAAGCCGAGTTGGACATCCTGCAAGTGGAAAAACGCATCCGTGGTCGCGTCAAGCGCCAGATGGAAAAAAGCCAGCGCGAGTATTACCTGAACGAGCAGGTAAAGGCGATCCAGAAAGAATTGGGCGAGGGCGAAGAAGGCGCGGACGTTGATGAGTTGGAAAAGAAAATCAAGGCTGCACACATGCCCAAGGAAGCGCGCGTCAAGGCCGAGGCAGAGCTGAAGAAGCTGAAGTTGATGTCTCCCATGTCTGCCGAAGCAACGGTAGTGCGCAACTACATAGACGTGCTGGTGGGCCTGCCGTGGAAAAAGAAAACCAAGATCAGCACCGACCTGAAAAATGCCGAGGAGGTGTTGGAAGCGGATCACTATGGCTTGGAGAAGGTCAAGGAACGCATCGTTGAGTACCTCGCGGTGCAACAGCGCGTGGACAAGATGAAGGCGCCTATCCTGTGCCTGGTAGGGCCACCCGGCGTAGGCAAGACTTCGCTGGGGCAATCCATCGCGCGTGCGACCAACCGCAAGTTCATGCGCATGTCGCTGGGCGGGGTGCGCGATGAATCAGAAATACGCGGCCATCGCCGCACTTATATCGGCTCCATGCCGGGCAAGATTTTGCAGAACATGGCCAAGGTGGGCGTGAAGAATCCCTTGTTCCTGCTCGATGAAGTGGACAAGATGGGCATGGATTTCCGTGGTGATCCATCCTCTGCATTGCTCGAAGTGCTCGACCCGGAGCAGAACCATACTTTCGTCGACCACTATGTCGAGGTCGAGTATGATTTGTCCGACGTGATGTTCGTGGCTACCGCGAACAGCATGAACATTCCCGCTCCATTGCTGGATCGCATGGAGATCATTCATGTATCGAGCTACACCGAAGACGAGAAGGTTAACATCGCGACGCGTTACCTGATTCCCAAGGCGCTAAAGAATAACGGCCTGAAGCCGGAAGAAATCAGTATTTCAGAAAGCGCAATCCGCGATATTTTGCGTTATTACACACGCGAGGCGGGGGTGCGCGGATTGGAGCGCGAGCTTTCCAAAATCTGTCGCAAGGTGGTCAAGGCGCTGTTGCTCAAGGGGCGCGATGGCAAGATAGCCAAGGTGACGGCGAATGCGCGCAACCTGGATAAATATCTGGGCGTACGGCGCTACTCTTACGGCATCGCAGAAAAGGTCAACCAGGTCGGCCAAGTGACCGGTTTGGCGTGGACTGAGGTCGGCGGTGAGTTGTTGACCATAGAAACCGCAGTGCTGCCGGGCAAGGGCAAGACTACTACCACCGGCAAGTTGGGCGAGGTGATGCAAGAGTCTATCCAGGCCGCGCTCAGTGTGGTGCGCAGCCGCGCCCGCGCGCTAGGCATCGCCGAAGACTTTTACCAGAAGAATGATTTGCATATCCACTTGCCGGAAGGCGCTACGCCCAAAGATGGGCCGAGTGCGGGCGTTGGCATTTGCACAGCGATGGTGTCCGCTCTGACCGGTATCCCGGTGCGCGCAGATGTAGCGATGACCGGCGAGATCACGTTGCGCGGCGAGGTGTTGCCGATCGGCGGATTGAAAGAGAAGCTGCTTGCGGCACAACGCGGCGGCATCAAGATCGTCCTGATCCCGGAAGAAAATACCAAAGATCTTGTGGAGATTCCGGACAACGTCAAGAACAAGCTGGACATCCATCCTGTCAAATGGATAGATCAAGTGCTTGAAATGGCTTTGGAACACAAGCCAGTACCGTTGCCGGAAGTCGCGCCGGATATCAATCCCGTCCCGGTTGTTGAAGAAAATCGCAGCACTGCTTTAATCAAGCATTGATGGCTTGCGCGTGGTTTTTCTATACCCCGCGCTGGCAGCTAAAAAAGTCTTGGAATTGCTTGACCAAGCCTGTAACCCTTGATATAAAGCCGTTGCAGGGTTTTCCTGTCACTTACCAACTCACAATAAGGGGGACGCTTATATGAACAAATCTGAACTGATCGATGCAATTGCAAAGTCTGCTGATATTTCCAAGGCTGCTGCTGGTCGTGCGCTGGATGCGACAGTGGACGCCGTCAAAAAATCTTTGAAGAAAGGTGACTTGGTTACTTTGGTCGGCTTTGGCACATTTTATGTGGGTAAGCGTGCGGCACGTAATGGTCGCAATCCACGCACTGGTGCGACGATCAAGATCAAGGCAGCAAAGGTTCCTAAATTTCGTGCTGGCAAAGGTCTGAAAGATGCGGTAAACTAGCGGGCTTGTTGGGTGCTTAGCTCAGCTGGTAGAGCGTCGCCCTTACAAGGCGAATGTCGGGGGTTCGAACCCCTCAGCACCCACCAGTAGAGTTTTTGGAGTGGTAGTTCAGTTGGTTAGAATACCGGCCTGTCACGCCGGGGGTCGCGGGTTCGAGTCCCGTCCACTCCGCCAATAGCGTATAACCATCTGAGATAAGGGATTTTCAAAAGCCTTTTTGAAATGGAGATACACAAAAGGGACACAACCTAACCTGTTGAGTCCCTTTTTTTCATGCTTTCATATTTTGTTTGCCGTATTCATCATTTAGAAAATTTCATCGGGTAGCTTGCCATGTTTGATTTTGTGCATGAAAACAAAAAGTGGGTTCAAATTGTATTGGCACTGATCATTCTGCCATTTGCATTTTGGGGGGTGAAATCATATGACAAGTCAGGCGGCGGAGATGCCTTGGCTACGGTGAACGGCGAAAAAATCAGCCCGCAGGAATTCGATAATGCCCTGCGTCAGCAGCAGAGCAGAATGCGCGAAATGATGGGAGCCAAGTTTGACCCGGCGATATTCGACAAGCCTGAAATCAAGCATTCAATCCTGGAAAATTTGGCTGGGCAACATTTACTGACATTGCAGGCGCGTGCCGCCGGATTAACGGTTAGCGACGAACAATTGGCGCAGGTCATCGCCGGCATTGATGCATTCCAAAAGGATGGAAAATTTGACAAGCAGCTCTATGAGTCGGTGCTGCGCAGCCAGAACATGTCGCCGTTGATTTTCGAAGCGCGTGTGCAGCAAGAGCTTGGCATGCGCCAACTGACTGATGCCTATGTCAATAATGGTTATGCGTCCAACAATACCGCAGATAACCTGATCCGCCTCAACGAACAGCAACGCGTGGTCAGCATGTCGCCGATCATGGCTGACGCATTTCTCAAGCAAACCTCTGTAGATGACGCTACGGTCAAAGCTTATTACGAAAAAAATGCAACGGAATACCAGACGCCGGAACAGGCCCGAGTGGAGTATGTGATGCTCTCCGCCGAAGCATTATTGCCGCAAGTGACAGTGGACGATGCCGAGATCAAGAAATATTATGAAGAACATCAGCCGGATTTCAGTACACAGGAACAGCGGCAGGCAGCACACATCCTGATCGCGGTGGCGGCGCAAGCACCCGATGCGGACAAGCAGGCAGCAAAGGTCAAAGCCGAGCAAGTGTTGCAACAGGTCAAGCAGTCGCCGGGCAAATTTGCCGTGCTGGCCAAGCAGTATTCACAAGATCCAGGTTCTGCGGCCAACGGCGGCGACCTCGGTGTGTTTGCTCGCGGCATGATGGTGAAGCCCTTTGATGATGCCGTATTTCAACTCAAACCGGGAGAAATCAGCGGCTTGGTGCAGTCCGATTTCGGTTTCCACATCATCAAGCTATTGGCTATCAAGCCCGCGAAAGTGCGGGCACTGGCTGAAGTGAAAAGCGAGATTGAGCTGAAATTGAAAATGCAAAAAGCGGGTGATAAATTCGCCGAGCTGGCAGAAAAATTCAGCAACGTAGTGTATGAGCAGAGCGACACCCTCAAGCCTGCGGCGGAACTGGTAAAAGCGCCGCTCCAACAAAGCGTATGGTTGAACAAGGCGCAGGCCGAAACCCCGCCTTGGACGGACAAGGCGCTGCAGGCCGTGTTTTCCAAGGAGGTGTTGAAAGACAAGCGCAACAGCACCGCCGTCGAAATAGCGCCAAACACCTTGCTGGCCGTGCGGCTGTTGGAATACAAGCCCGCCAGTACGCGCCCCTTGGCTGAAGTTAGCGATGCCATCCGCCAGAAGTTGCAACATCAACAAGCAGTGGAAATGGCTTTCAAGCAGGGCAAAGCTACTTTAGAGCAGTTGAAGCGCGGTGAAAAACCAAATTTGGTTTGGAAAGAAGGAAAGGCAATGACTCGTGCGCAACTTTCCGCTCAGGGTGGTGACTTGGCTCGCCAAGTATTCCAGGCGAATGCAGCCCATCTTCCGGCTTATGTCGGAGTAGAAAATGCTCAGGGCGGTTATCTTCTCGTGAGGGTAGATGAGGTCAAGGATGTTGCTGCGGTGGACGAAACCAAGCGTGCGCGCTATGTGCAGGAAATACGCAAACTTACCGGCGACGAATTGCTCCAGGCATATGTGGCGGATGCCAAGAAACACGCCGACATCAACATAAAAGCATTTGAAACGGACGAGAAAAAATAATTCCGATTTGATATTCCAATAAAAACGCCACCCACCAAGGTGGCGTTTTTATTGGTTGGTAGCGATGAACAGTCGCTGTAAATCGGAGAACGGCGACTAAACACGGATTCCCCGGAACGAAAATAATGAATTGAATATGACCCGGGATTCACCCTATGGACAAACGCATATTTGTCAAACTGCCTAGTGCGAAAGGGGGATATACTACAACTATCGGCATATATGATTACCTCTCTCTGCAGAGTACACTTCACCACTTGATTTTTTGATTTGGACGGATGGTTTCCTTATTATTTCGGAGCCATCCAGTAGTTGCCATTCGCAAACTACCCAATCTGCTGAGTGAGAAATAAAATGCCTCATTGGACAATGCCTTTGGGAAAGGGACGATTTTGCAAATGCCCATGCGCAAAGCAATCCGTTAATTTTAAGCATTCGTAACTTAGTATAAGCCGCGAATTTTTGGTATAGCTTGTGAGGAAAATATGATGTCATCTCTTATCGACGAACAATCCAAGATGTACATTCATAACTTGTTGACCCAGATGTGTAACGCTGGCGGATCCGATTTGTTCATTGCCCATGACTTCCCCCCCAGCATGAAGGTTAACGGCGAAATGCAGCCCTTGTCCAACAAGAAGCTTACCGGAGACACTACACGCAAGCTGGCTCATGCCATGATGAACGAAACTCAGTGCGATGAATTTGCCAAGGAGATGGAATGCAACTTTGCGGTATCCATACCCACCGGTTCACGTTTTCGTGTGAATGTGTTTATGCAGCAGCAACATGTGGGCATGGTCATCCGTGCTATTCCCACAGAAATCCCGAGTTTCGAAAAACTCGGCTTGCCGGAGGTTGTCAAACGGACCGTTATGAACAAGCGTGGGCTGGTGTTGGTCGTGGGTAGTACGGGATCTGGAAAATCAACGACGCTGGCGGCCATGATCGGTCACCGCAACAGCACCTCCAAAGGGCATATCATCACGATCGAAGACCCTGTGGAATATGTGCATCAATCCAAGCTCTCACTGGTCACGCACCGCGAAGTGGGCGTGGATACACACAGCTGGCATCACGCGCTAAAAAACACCCTACGCCAGTCGCCCGACGTAATCCTGATCGGTGAAATACGCGATGCCGTGACCATGGAGCTCGCCATCGCTTTCGCCGAGACCGGCCACCTGTGCCTGGGTACACTGCATGCCAACAACTCTGTCCAGACAATAGACCGCATCATCAACTTTTTCCCTGAAGAGCGTCGCAATCAACTACTGATGGATCTTTCTGCTAATTTGCGTTCGATTATCTCTCAACGTCTGGTACGCACGATAGATGGAAAAGGACGCAAGGCGGCCTTTGAAATACTGCTAAACACACCGGCTATTTCCGAACGGATTTTCAAAGGCGAGTTTCATGAAATCAGAGGTCTGATGGAGAAATCCAAAGAACTTGGTATGCGTACATTCGACGCGGCACTGTTTGATCTCTATGAGGATGGGCAAATCTCCTACGAAGACGCCATACGCAACGCCGAGTCAGCCAACGAATTGCGTTTGAACATCAAATTGAAGAGCAAACGTGGCGAACCTGTATCTGCCTCTACTATGACATTCTCACTTGATCGAAGCCCGCCCCCCAAAGAACAAGCCCGTGCCAGAAAGCAATAACTGAAGCAACAAAAATTGACGAAATAGTAGTTTGAATAAGCCAGTTTGGAACATGTGTCGGCACCTTTGCAAAGGTGCCGTTTGTATTTTCAAGACTACTCCCCTACCCTGCGTCAATTCTGCCGGAGCTTCAGCCGCTAGCGAATTGCCTGCCTTTGGTACAACCCCGGCGTTCCCTTGCGGGTGTACTTGCCAGCGTCTTTGATGAGTTATTGATACTTGCGAAACTGGCCTACGACGATGCCGAAGATTTCCAGATCACCTTGGGGACGGATGATGGAATACGCAGGATTGGCGGGGATCAGCACGAACACCCCCTTTTCTCTGCCGAGTGTCTTGAGGGTAAATTCGTTGTCCACGATGGCTATGACCATATCACCCACGTTCGCCGAGCCTCGCTTTTCCACCACCACCGTATCGCCGGGCATGATGCCCGCATCAATCATCGAATCGCCTTTCACCGTCACCAGCACGGTGCTGGACGGATGGCTGACCAGATACTCGTCAATGGTGAGTGTGTCATAGTGCGAGTCCCCTGCCGGGCTGGGAGAGCCCGCACGCACGCTGTCGAAAATAGGGCGTTCGAAAAAACGCTTGCCGGGCTTGAGCCGTTTTTCCGGCGTGGATTCCAGAAATCCCAGCAGTTTGAGCCTGGCTATCAGTGCCGCCACCGGCGACTTGGATTTGAATCCCAGCAGCAGCATGATGGTCGAATACGGCGGCAATACGCTGTGGTCAGCGTAATAGTCCTGAAGCTTGGCGAGATAGCTGGCATCGTTTTGCATAAGTGCGTACGATATGGAACGAACGTTCTTTTGTCAATATGTATCAATACAAAACCATGACCATTGAGCGCGAAGCGCGATAACAGTATAGTTAGATGATAACGAAAGGGAATGGCATGGCACTGGAAACGCGGGAACACAAGCTGACACTGTCTGAAGTGCTCGGCACACTGGTGGAAGATGGGTTGGTGGGACAGGCTGATGCCGATGCGCTGATTGCGGAACGTCGCCATAGCCGCAACGATACCCATCCGCTGATGACTGTCGCCAATCAGGCTTGGAAATCCCTGTTGCCGCCGCACAAACCGCTACATCTCGAAGCGTTGACGGAGTGGTTGGCAGGCCATGCCGCCTTGGAGTATTTTCATATTGATCCGCTGAAAATAGATTTCTCCGCCGTCACCGATATCATGTCCAACGATTATGCCACGCGCTTCGGTATCCTGCCGGTGCAGGTGAGTCAGAACGAGGTGGTGATCGCCACCGCCGAGCCTTTCCTGCGCGATTGGGAGAAAGTGCTCAAGCATATCCTGCGCAAGGACATCCGTCGCGTCGTTGCCACCCCGGAGGATATCAGCCGCTATCTGGTCGAGTTCTACAATTTGGCGCGTTCGGTAAAAACGGCGGCAAAGAAAGAACGTCAGGGCGGGCTAGCTTCGTTCGAACAACTGGTGGATATGGGCAAAACCAACCGCCAGTTCGACGCCAATGACCAGCACATCGTCCATATCGTGGACTGGCTGTGGCAGTATGCTTTCGAGCAGCGTGCCTCGGACATCCACATCGAGCCACGGCGCGATATGGGAATTGTGCGATTCCGCATCGATGGCGTACTGCATCAGGTGTACCAGATTCCGATGTCGGTAATGACCGCCATGACCAGCCGGATCAAGATTCTTGGCCGCATGGACGTGGTCGAAAAACGCCGTCCGCAGGATGGGCGCATCAAGACGCGCACCGCCGAGGGACAGGAGGTCGAACTGCGACTGTCTACCCTGCCGACTGCCTTTGGCGAAAAACTGGTCATGCGGATTTTCGACCCGGAGGTGCTGGTGCGCGATTTTTCCGAACTCGGTTTTTCCAACGAAGACCGTACGCGCTGGGAGCAGATGACCAAACAGCCGAACGGTATCATCCTCGTCACTGGCCCGACCGGCTCGGGCAAGACCACTACGCTGTATTCCACGCTCAAACATCTGGCGACGCCGGAGGTCAATGTCTGCACCATCGAAGACCCGATAGAAATGGTCGAGCCGGCATTCAACCAGATGCAGGTACAACACGGCATCGACCTCGAATTCGTGGACGGGCTGCGGGCGCTGATGCGGCAAGACCCGGACATCATCATGGTGGGTGAAATCCGCGACCTGGAAACCGCCGACATGGCGATTCAAGCGTCGCTGACCGGCCACCTCGTGCTGTCCACGCTGCACACCAACGATGCGCCGTCGGCCATCACCCGCCTGCTCGATCTCGGTGTTGCGCCTTACATGATCAACGCCACTTTGCTCGGCGTGATGGGGCAACGGTTGGTGCGCACGCTGTGCCCGCACTGCAAGCAACCTCAACCACTACGGGCGGATGAAAGCGATTTATGGGATAACCTGGTATCACCATGGAAAGCCAATCGACCAAGCCGCTTGCAACACCATATAGGCTGCCTTGAATGCCGTATGACAGGCTACTCGGGGCGCATCGGGATTTATGAAATCCTGTTGATGTCGCCGGAAATGCGCAAACTCGTCACCCCGACCGCCGATGTCGCCCGCATCCGCGAAGTAGCCTGCAGCGAAGGCATGAACCCTTTGCGCATTTCCGGGGCGATGAAGGTAGCTGCGGGAGTAACGACGCTGGATGAAGTAATCAAAGTGGCGCCACCGGCAAGCCAGCCCTAATCAATCGAGTCCTACTTGATTTGTCTTGGGGGGACCTTGAGAAACGATTTTAGACTCCATCCGCAGAATTTTAGCTTGCCCTAAAACTAAAACAAAACTGGCAGAATTGCCCGATTAATGAACCCTTGATAACTCAGTTAATCGCTTGACAGTGTCACCTTGAATTGGCAGCATGCCCCTACTATGAATAAGTTTATATATCACGTTATGTGCCTCTGTGTCACGGACAAAGAATGCTGATATGCTAGTTTCCGCCGAAGAAGAAATACAGCAAGTTCAAATGAAAAGACCCCATGTCGTGATACTTGGCGCGGGTGCCAGTTTTGCGGCATTTCCAAATGGCGACAGTGGACGAAACCGCTTCGCGGTAGGGGCGCTCCGTTGATGCGCCAATGGTTGGTCA
>CAYZPM010000059.1:0-17841 GCA_964480365.1 uncultured Gallionellaceae bacterium | reverse complement strand
CAATTGCAGCAGGTTACCACCTTAATTTATTGTCTGAAAATCGGGGTCCACTATAGGGCGCGGCCAGCAGGTGTGGCAATTGGGCCGGACGGAGCACTGTACTTCAGCAGCGACAGCGAAATCAGCGGTCTGTTCCGACTGAAAAAGATGCCCTGATTTATTAAATAAGGATTGGGAGCAGCATGAAGCAACTACCTTGGGTAGTTCTGGCTGGTTCCACTTACCTGAATGACTCAAATGGGTTGAGACGAACGAAGGAATGAATGGCGAATGGCTTAAAACTGGTGCGGAGCAGACGTTCGGATGTAAGATAGTCGAAGGACGCAAACCGGCTTTCAGACTGTCAGTCATCCCCTCCAATAACGCTCCAAAATATAACTAGGCCGAACGGCATATTGTTCTTTTCCATCCTGCAATGTAGGGTATAGGTTCGGAATGCAATTAATCAAATTTACGAGAGAGAACATCAATGCCTGTCTCTGAAAATATGACCTGCGGTTTAAGCGTAGAAGAACGCGAGATATTTTTCGAGGTGATCGAACCTACCCTGCGCCTCAGCGATCAGGAACAATTTTTTCAATGGACTCGAAATGAACTACAGCGAATATTTCCTCACGGCATGCTGGCGTGTGGTTTTGGCAGCATCGGCAAAAATGGAGTGGAAATCCAGCACATCATGAGTTGCAACTTTCCGCAGGAATACCTGCAAACTTTGCAACGCCCAAACGAGATGATGAATAGTCCGATTCTTTCCAAATGGATGCAAGCTGGGATTTCATGAAAATTCTGTGGAGCGGGAAACGAGACTCGAACTCGCGACCTATACCTTGGCAAGGTATCGCTCTACCAGCTGAGCTATTCCCGCAAAAAACGAAGTCCGCATTATAGGGATATTAATTGCAGTGTCAAGAAAAATGGCGTTATTCGTAACGCGAACGTCCATGTTTTCGCCAACGCGGCGGGCATCTCTGTATAATGCGCCGCTGCGCGCTGGGCTTACAGGCTCACGCAGGCCAACCTTGAGTTCCATCTCGCCCGGGTGGTGAAATTGGTAGACACAACGGACTTAAAATCCGTCGGCTTGAAAAGGCTGTACCGGTTCGATTCCGGTTCCGGGCACCAAATCAAGTAAAAACTGCCTTCTTGGCCGTTTTTCACTTTCTGCATCTCACAGCGCATTTCGGCTTGGTTTACTTACAACTGCCAATGAATCTACATAGCGGAATATTTTCGTTTGCCAGATATGTAATCCGACAAACTCTGTCTAAATTTTATCGATTGCCACGTCTTGTTGCCATTCCGGCCAGAAGCTTAGACATCATCGTGCTGGGTAGCGGATGTTGCGCTGTGTATGAGATGATGACGGCATGAAGATGCGGGTTCGACAATGAGAAATCCAGTATTAAGATTACAAAACTTCCTGGGCATGGAGGGGCTGTTCCTGCGTGACAGCATAGCTCTGATAGGACGAGCACTCAATGCACTGCCGGTGTTGATCAAATGGCCGGTACGCAACGTACTGCTTAAACAACTGTATTTTACGGGCATCCAATCGGCGGGGCCGATCAGCGCCATGGGTTTCTTGGTGGGTCTGATCATGGTGATGCATGTCAGCAGCCTGGTTGGGCGCAACGAATTGTTGACCTTGCATGTGCTGATTTGGACAGTGGTGCGCGAATTGGGGCCTTTGCTGACGGCAATTGTAATCGTCGGACGCAGTAGTTCGGCGATCGCAAGCGAACTCGCCGCGATGCAGGTGAATGGCGAAATCAAGAGTTTGCGGCGCATGGGCATCTCACCTGTTAATTATTTGGTGATGCCGAGAATGTTGGCGATGACGATCACCAGTTTAGTGCTGACTTTCTACTTTCAGGTCGTTGCTATCGGTACGGGCATGGTCGTAACCGCGTGGAATATCGATGTTTCACTGAGGGGCGAGGTCGGACACTTTTTCGAGATGCTCAGTTATCTGGATATATTTGCTGCACTGTTGAAAAGTATCTGCTTTGGAGTGTTGGTGTCTGTTGTGTCCTGCTATTATGGGCTGACAGTGAATCGAGCCATGACCGGGATTCCGATAGCTGCGTCACGCGCGGTCATGCGCAGTTTGTTGGGGGTGTTCGCGTGTGACGGGTTGATCACGGCTCTGGTTTTCTAAATATGGCTGCGTTGTTCAGGATTCTTGATGTGCATAGCGAAGGTTCGGATCGAGTATATTCTTTTACCCTGTACTCGGGCGAGACGCGACTGTTGCAACTTTCATCCGAAGCTGAAAAAGATGCCATGATTGATTTGGTTATCGGAGAGGCGGAATGCGAGAAAGGCAATATCGAGATCGTGCAAGACGACAGAAAACGCAACAACATAGCAGACACCGTCCCGCTGGGGGAAGGAAAGCACGATAATGAGGCCACGCCAACTAACGGGCATGGCGAATATGCCGCCCCTGATGATGAAACTCACTATGCCCGCCTCCCCCTCTCCAGCTCTGATGGAACTACTAGCCATTCGACTAGGCAGCCCAAAAGCGGTAGCCAAGTCGCTGGTTATCCCCCGGAGGGAGAGAGAGACAAGGACTCGCTGCGCGAGTTTTACGTTAGATGGCAGTCGTTGAGCGAGAGCCATCCGGGTCGTGTGGGTTGGGTGGCTGCGAATGGGGGGCTGATCAGCAACCTGAAAATCTGGGAAAATGTCACCTTGCCGCTGTGGTATCACGAGAAACGTGAGGAGAATGAAACAGAGCAAAACGTTACGCATTGGTTGGGCGCGTTAGGAATGGAGCAGGATGCGTTCGCCGAATTTATGGCCGCTTCGCCGTTCAGTAGCGAACTTTGGCAACGTAAATTGGCAGGGCTATTGCGCGCTTTGGTGCAAATGCCCACGGTGCTGGTGGTGGATGCGGTCGTGTTCGAGAATGTCAAAGAGCATTGGTCACAAAGTTGGATAACGGCGCTGGAGGCTTATGCCGCCCAAGGCCATGCGGTATTGGTGATTGCAGACAAGGCGATGGCTCTGCCTTGGAAAAAGATCGAGTGAGGTGTATGTGCCATTGCTAGCTGATAAAGACGAGCGTTTCAAATACTTGTTCGGCAAAACCGCCATATTCACATTGCTCGCGGCGATAGGAATTGGGCTGGTTTTTTTATGGGCCGGAGAAAAAAAAGACGCGTTCACGGCAAAGTCCCCGCTATATTTTGTCGCCGATAGCGGACAAGATTTGAGTGTGGGCATGCCAGTTAAATTCAGCGGATTCAAGATCGGCAAGCTGGACTCGCTAACGCTGGATGAGCGGGGTCTCGTACAAGTTGAGGTCAGCATCGAAACGAAGCACCTTAAGTTGATCCGGCAGGATGCGGTGTTGAGCCTGAAAAAAGAAGGGGTGATTGGTGACGGGGTGCTCGAAATCAGCAAAGGGTCGGAAGGCAAACCTGTATTGGTGTCGGGCGACAAGGTTCGTTTCGAGCGTGCCAGCGGATTGGAACAAACGGTGGATGACATAAAGGATCGCATCTTGCCGATCCTCGACGATTTGCATCATACACTGCATGACCCTGATGGCGACGTGCGCCTGACACTACAGAACCTGCGCGAGTTCTCAGCCGAGATGCGCGACACACGAGAGCGTATGGATCGTGTGCTGGACAGTGTCGATGCCAACCTCAATAATGAAGTTACGCCATTGCTCCACTCCTTGCGCCAATCGGCGGCAAATACTGAGACGATATCGGCAAAACTCAACCAAGAGTTGCCCTCATTGTTGAATAAGACCGACTCCAGCTTGGAGAACCTGCGTGTGACCAGCGAGATTCTTAAAGACACGATGCAGCGTTCTGCGCCGCAGATCCCAGGAATGATTGGAGAAGCACGAGAAACTATGGACATGACACGGGGGGTGATCGGTGATACCCAGGAAGTGATCGATTCCTTGAGTACACACTGGCCGTTGAAAAATGTTGTCCCTGCACCTGAGACTGGGCCAGTCAAAATGGATAGTCATGATTAACGTAAACCTCGCGCAGCGACTCATTATCACTCTCTCCCACCGGGGGATAACCAGCGACTTGGCTGCCGCTTTTGGGCTGCCTAGTCGAATGGCTAGTAGTTCCATCAGCGCAGGAGAGGGGGAACGGACAGGTATGGCGTCCACCTTCCGGTGTGGCACTAACACTATGTCCGTTAGATTATTTATATTGCTGCTGACGGGAATGCTGACTGCTTGCGGGAGCGCGCCTGCCCCACGTCCGCCGCAAGCGTTGGAACAAGCACAAACCGCAGACAAAGATGCACGGCGAGCATTACGAAGCGGTGAGTTGTTGCGTGCGAAAAATAATTTCGCCAAAACCTTGGCGCTGCAACAATCGCTGGACGACTCGGCGGGAGCCGCCACGACACTGATCAATCTGGCCACGGTGACTCATTTGCTGCACGACGATCCAGCGGCGCTGACTTGGCTGGATAAAATACTGCTGGAGGAAACGCATATCTATCCGCCGGAATCCTACATGACAGCAGCCTTTCGCAAGGCCGTGATCTTGACCAATCTGGCGCGATTAAACGAAGCGGATTCGGCCTTGCAGTTGTCTGAAAAACTGTGCTCAAAGAAATGCGCGCTACACTTCGGTATAGACGCATTGCGCGCGCGGTTGTCGTTGCTGCAAGGCGATGCGGAAGGTGCGCTTGCATTGGCACTAGCGGTAAGCAAAGAGGACGAGGCCGGGAAAGAGGAACAAGCCAATGCCTTGCGGGTTGTCGCAGCAGCCGAAGAGAAGTTGGCGCGCTACGCGAGTGCTTTGCAACATTACCAAGCCGCTTTGGAGATGGATAAGGCGCTAGATTTGAGTTCACGTATCGGTGAAGATTTAAACGGAATGGCCCGCACGTCGACCCAATTGGGGCACAATCTGGAAGCAGCTGTATATGCGCGGCGCGCTATGTTAGTAAACGAATCTTATCGCCAGAGTGTCATGACGACGAGTGAGTGAAATTACAGATGGTTGATGGTATTTTTCGAGTCCTGATCGTGTAATAACAACCGAAATGCTGGCCGCCCGGTCATCCGCTTGGCTCATGCCTGTACTTTCCCAGTAACCGCTTCATAATTCCTTCCATTTACCAGTGTCCGGCTTCTGCCGATGACCGCCATTAATCTTATCCGCCGACTTCCCGCACGGAGAATGTAACCATTTTTCGGTTGCTCACGAATATATGGGCAGAGAAGGCAGAACATAAAACTGGTTTTGATCATTTTCTTGAACCGAATGCAGAATTTGCCACTCAAAAACAATATTCAAACGCAGGAGGGAATCGCCATGCAACGCAGACAGTTTTTATTTGCTTTATCCGGCGCCGCCGTGGTGTTGGCAACACGTTCCTTTGCCGACATGGCACCGGCTGGCGGCAAGGTGACTATCATGCAATTTTCCGATGATGGAAAACCGCTGGGACGCGCGACCTTGGCCAAGGTGCATAAGGATGCCGAATGGCGCAAAGTGCTGTCGCCATTAGCATATCAGGTAACCCGCGAACAAGGCACCGAGCGACCGTTTTCGCAACCGGGTTACGACAGGCACGAGCCGGGGCTGTATCGGTGCGTGTGCTGTGATAATGCGCTGTTTGACGCCAGCACCAAATACGATTCGCATACCGGCTGGCCAAGTTTTTGGCAACCGATTACAGCAGAAAATGTTCATGAAATTGCCGATCACATGCTCGGCATGACGCGCACGGAAGTGCAATGCACATTGTGTGACGCCCATCTTGGACATGTGTTTGACGATGGCCCAAAGCCAACGGGTTTGCGCTATTGCATGAACACGGTGGCAATGCGCTTTGTACCTCATCCCAATCGGAGCTAACACATCATGCTGATATTTTTCCTGGCGTATCTCGGCGGTCTGTTGACCATTTTCAGCCCGTGCGTGTTGCCGGTATTGCCGTTTATTTTTGCCCGTTCGGATCAGTCGTTCCGTCGTTCTGGTCTGCCGATTTTGCTTGGCATGGTCGCGACCTTCACATTGCTCGCCAGCTTTGCGGCGGTGGGAGGAGCCTGGCTAGTCGAGGTAAATCAATATGGCCGCTATGCGGCGATGTTACTTTTGTTGCTGCTGGGCATGGCGTTGATCTCTCCTGCCCTGTCGGAACGCTTGATGCGTCCGTTTGTCAGCTTGGGCGGGCGCTTGCAACAGCACGCCGATCAGCAAGGTAACCTCAAAGGCTCGCTACTGCTGGGCGTGGCTGTCGGATTTTTATGGGCGCCTTGCGCCGGGCCGATTCTGGGTTTGGTGTTGGCAGGTGCCGCACTGAATGGAGCGAATCTTTATAGCGCCTTGTTGCTTTTGGTGTTTGCCGCCGGTGCGGCAACTTCGCTAGCCCTTGCGTTGCTGGCGGGAGGGAGAATATTCAGCCTGATGAAACGCGGATTGGGAGCCGAGGAATGGGTACGGCGCGGCCTGGGGGTAGCGGTCGTGGCAGGCGTGGTGGTCATCGCGCTGGGATGGGATACACGCTTCCTGTCGCAGTTTACATTTTTAAGCACCGCCAAAACCGAGCAAAAGTTGATTACTCAATTGGCCCAACAACCCAACGCTGTCGCCAAAACTTCTGCGATGCAGCCCTTAATGCCACCCATTTCCGGTGCGACGCAATGGCTGAACTCGCCTCCACTGAGCAGCGAGTCACTACGCGGCAAAGTGGTGCTGGTGGATTTCTGGACTTACTCTTGCATCAACTGCTTGCGTACCCTACCCTATCTGAACGCATGGAATGAAAAATATCACGATCAGGGTTTGATCATCATCGGCGTCCATACCCCGGAATTTGCCTTTGAAAAAGATCCGCATAATGTCGAACAAGCCATCCGCGATCTGGGTATTACCTATCCGGTGGCGATGGACAACCAGTACGCTATCTGGAACGCCTTCAGCAATAAATACTGGCCCGCGCATTACCTGATAGACGCACAAGGACGGATTCGCGATCAACACTTCGGCGAAGGCGCTTATCAAGAAACAGAACACATGATCCAAACCTTACTCAAAGAGGCGCATCAGGGCGTGCTGGCAGTGGGAAATGGATTGGTGCAAGTAGCCGGGGCGGGTGCGACGGCTGCTGCTGCGGATATGGAACATTCGCCGGAAACTTATGTGGGTTATGCGCGTATGCAGAATCTGGCCTCGCCCGAAGTAATCAAGCAGGATTTGGCAGCGCAGTACAGCACGCCGAGTACGCTCAAACCGAACCAATGGGCTTTAAACGGCAAGTGGCTGGTATCCGCAGAATCAGCAGCTTTGCAAGCATCCGGTGGGACAATCAGCTACCGTTTCCAAGGACGCGATCTGCACTTGGTGTTGGGTTCGCACAACGACAAACCGGTGCGGTTCAAGGTCACTATGGACGGAGCCGCGCCCGGAGCAGATCACGGTGCAGATGTTGACGAACAAGGTAACGGAGTGATCCACGAACAGCGCCTGTACCAACTCGTCCGGCAAAGCGGAAAAGTTGCGGTTCACACCTTCCGCATTGAATTTTTAGATGCCGATGCAGAGGCATTTGCCTTCACTTTTGGCTGATTATAAGGAGTGATAACATGCTAACCATCAAACGTATCCGTAGTTATTTATTCAACGGCAGCATATGTCTCATGCTCGGCCTGGGCGCGCTATCAAATGCCAGTGCAGCGTCAACAGAACAAACGGCGGTATTCGCCGGAGGCTGTTTCTGGGGCGTGGATGCGGTATTCAAACACGTCAAGGGAGTGTCCGAAGTGGTGTCCGGCTATACGGGCGGTAGCGCGGCCACGGCGCATTACGAACAAGTGAGCAATGGCGACACCGGACATGCCGAATCGGTGCGCGTCCGTTTTAACCCGGAACAAGTTTCTTATCAACAACTGTTGCAAGTGTTTTTCAGCGTGGCGCACGATCCCACACAACTTAACCGCCAAGGCCCGGATATCGGCAGCCAATACCGCGCGGCCATTTTTTATACCAGCACTGAACAACAGAAAATTGCGCAAAGTTACATCCAGCAACTTACCGCCGCGCACACTTTTTCTGCACCCATCGTCACTCAAGTCGTGCCGCTGCAACAATTCTATCCAGCCGAGGAGCACCACCAAAACTATCTGGCATTGCACCCTTACCAGCCCTATATCGTCTTCAACGACATGCCGAAGCTGGAACAATTGCGCAAACAATTCCCAGGGTTGTATCGATAAGTTTGAAGTGCTCAGACATGTCTGCGCTTTGAAAAGGTGGCGACATGTCACCCACTTCATATCAATAACTACGTTTTATTGATCCAAGCACTGATTCGAGCATACCTTGAGCACCCGTTAATCCTGATCAACTAATTCTTACCTGTGTGCGTTACCGCACAGTACCGAAGCGGTAGTACGAGCAAAATGCAATTAAGATTTTGTTAACAACGTTTCGGAGATGATAGCCATGCGCTATTCTATTCTTGCAGTGGCTTTCTTGGGTGCTCTTGCTGGATGCGCAAGTGTTCCAAACGGTTCCGGTTTTTCAGTGATATCTGCTCCGAATAGATATGGCGAAGAGACCGCTAATCCCACCGGGACTTATAACTACAATTCCACTGTGTCCTCTCTATGCGTCGTGTTCAAGTTCTGATTGAATTCATCGAGCAACATTTTTGCCGTCTTCAAATTTAACGTTTATCAATGGATTTTGCCGTGGTTTTTGAACGGAATTCGCATCGCTGGACTGTGCCACGATAGGCTGCAAGGCCGGTATCAAGGACTTTAGCAATTGCACCGTCAGCGAACTGGTGAACTCGTAGTCAGCCGCATAAGGCTCATGGACATACGCGGTGATGGTGCCGAAAAATCTGTCGCCAATCGCAAATACGAAGGTAGCCGATCGATTCACCGCACGCGATTCAACCAGACTGCCGTTCGGAGCATAGGTTACAAAACGCTGATCACCGGTTCCGGTTTTTCCGCCAATCTCGATAACCCGGCCATCCTTTTGCGTGAATCCATTTTTCAGACGGATGCCGGTTCCATCTTGCACCACACCGATCAGCGCGCGGTGCACTATTTCTGTTACTTCCTCAGGTAACACTCGAACTCCGGCGGCAGGGGTATAAACGAAGTGTGTCTCATAAGGAGTTCCTTGAGCAAACAACAGGCTTTGCAGTTTCCTGACGGGCATCAACATGCCTTTATTAACTATGATCCCCATTAATTCTGCCAGCGCAGCGGGACGGTCTCCGGACGCGCCCAATGCGCTGGCGTAAGAAGGAGTCAAGCTTTCAAACGGATAACCCAAATGATGCCAATCGACTGCAATCTCCTGAAACGCTTCCAACTCCAGCATCTGATTGATGCGCGACTCCTGAGTCTTTTTGTTGTGTGTCTTGAACAGCCACGCATAGACTTCCTGGCGCTGATCGCGACTTGCTTCCACCGCCTGCGACAGCTTCGCCTTGGGGTTGTGGCGCAGATAGCTGACAAGCCATAATTCCAACGGATGAATACCGGCAAGATAGCCGCGATCATTCAAGGAATATTTATCAACTCCAAACTTGTCATACAAGGTTTTCAGGTTTTGTTCGCTCAGCTTTGCTTCCGGCAGATGCTCGCGCATGAAGGCGGTGAAATGCTGAAAATCCGCGTCTGGCTCCAAGCTACGGAACAATATGCTCAAGCGCTTCGGTTGCACGCGCACACCATCAATTAGAATTTGCTCGGCCTCATCACCGGTTTTTCCCTTATATTTTTTATAAAACTGCACCAGAAACTCACGCCCTTCCTTGTCCGCAAAACGCGATAATGCAGCTTGCCGAACCGAATTTGTTGATGCTTCGGAAGGTTCTGATTGGGTTGTGGCATCGGAAGAAATAGCATCTGCAAGGCGTTGTATGCTTGCACTCGGAGTTTTGAACTCGTAATAGCGCACAATGTCACGCATCAGCCGCACAAAAACCAGGTTGACCGATTGCTGAAAGCCTTCGCGCACAGTCATAATACGACCGTTTTCTTCAGGCAAAAAATTCTCAAACTTCTGCAAGCCGCCGCCCGTAAAAAATGCCTCGGACGGATTCCCCGAATAAGTCCGCACCATGGCTGCCTCCAGCGCATCTGACAAGCTGCAATGGGGATTCTCAGCAAAATATTCCAAAGCCCAGTTGCTCAACACATCATGTCTGTCCACCTGAACTTTGCCCAAGTCATCTTTGCTCATTGCTGAATAAGATTTATGAAGTTGGGTGATAATTTCCAGGTAGGTTATCAAGGTGCGCAGCTTGGCTGTCGAACCCAGATTTAGCCGCGCGCCGTTATTGATGTCGAACGGCTGATCCAGATTATCGGTTTGCACGCGTAATAAATTGGCGTCAGCACCTCGCTCGAATAAAGTGAAGCTGTATGACAAGCGGCCTGGATTATCGCCTGCACTAAGCATGTTGTGGCCATACAACTCGGCAGCCTTGGCGCCAGTCGGCTCCCGCATCTGGCGCAGCATGGCGGTAACAGCCCGTTGTGTATTGCCATCGAGCGTAGTATTCACGGTCAGATCAACCCGATCCAGATCGTATAAGCGTGGTATGCGCAACAATGAAGATAGGTCGGTGCGTAGCAAAGTTGACGCCTTCCGAGACACGAAGGAAGTCGCAGGCTCAGTTATAGGCCCTTGATTCAATCGCAGCGTAAGCGGCAATGCAGCATTCTGCAAAGCAGGAGAGATAATACCTGACGCACACAGCAGACGCAGGTGGTTATTAGTCATCTGCATCAGTGACGGCGCACCTTCCCGCAAATAGTAAGAGGGGCGACGCTGGGCGATCATCAGGGACAATGCTTGCTTGTAGGTTTCGGCCATGCGCCGTAATTGTTCTCTTCTGACCGCCTTCTTGCCGCTCTTCAGTAAATCGTTGAACTCCGTGAAGCCACGTCCATACCACACCCACATGCCATCACCCAGGCCGTTAATTTCGCCATATCCCGCCTTTGCGGTTAAGGGCACGGTGTTGAGATAGGCCACCACGGTTTGGCGTCGGTTGAGCATATTGTTCTCGCCATACATGTACGCACGGATCGAAGCCGACTCCATTTGCAATAACTTCTCTTTAGCGGACGTGGTTCGCCCTTCCGGGGAATGGCGGTATTTCTCTATCTGAGTCGCTAAAGTGCTGGCGCCGGGTGCGTCATGTGACGGGTTGAATGCGCGCATCGCATGATCAAACACTGCCCGGTCAAGTCGGCTCCAATTGACGGCAGGATTGCGCGTCGGATAGCGAGTATCAAGCAATTCCTTGTCTTCAATAAACAGCAGGGTATCTGTCAACAGCTTGGGAATCGCATCAAAATTTGCGTATACGCGTTCCGGCGAACGGGCCGAATAGAGCGATTGCTGTTTACTATCCAGTAGATCCAGCCCGGCCTGATCTTTCTCCGGATAAATCGGCGGCAACTGCAGATTAAACAATGTCGGCGACATGCGAGCCTGTTCCGACACGGCAAACCCGTGTGCGGTCAACCGTTTGGTATATTCAGGAATCTTGCTATAACCGAGGCGCTCGTCATAGGGGCCGTTTTTTGGGAAACGAATTGCAGAACTGATTCCATTTTCCTGATTAAACTTGAGCCTGCTCGCGATATCAGAAAAATATCGCGCCTGAAAACGTGAAGAGTGCAATTCGTTAACGATGATCCAACCTATCCCACATGTCAGCATTAACAGGATGGGTAGATGCTGGAACTTGAAATAACGAAAATAGGACACTTTGGGTTAATGTTGCGTATTCCACGCAAGCTGACGGTTAAGGGAAATTGTAATTATTCTGACAGTGCGCATATTTTTAAAATATCAGCGCTTTGCTTGATCAGCGTTCAGTAAATGATGAAATAGTCCATCCGTGTTTGTCCTATGCTACAGGTCTCAATGAAATATTACAGTGATGACTAAAAATAAGGGTAGCCTTAGTTAATCCAAATATTATTAAAATAGCCTCATTACAATTAACCGTATGTTGGCTAGCACACTGACCGAAGGCTAACCGTCGCTTTCTACAAGTTAACGCTGGCGCTTGATCACGACAGCAGCCCACACCAATGTCGAATTATCCAGACCATTTCTTTAAACCCACCCCATTGATCACACAATTGCGGCGACATTTCGCGCAGCACAAAAAATTCTCACTGCTATAAGAACCAAACGGTCTATGCAATTTGTCATGAATAACTACGTAGTGCTACTTAGCGCGAATGGACTATCGACGTACAAAATATTTTAAGTTAGTGTGCAAACCGTATTAAGACACAATTTCTTTATTCGACAATTACTAATTTGCGAGGAGGGAAGTTATCATGTTTATTAAATTTAAACTTTCTTTGCCTTTGGCCGCGTTGCTATCTTTGTTTTGCTCTGTTGCAAGCGCGGGAGGGGAATCACACCATCAGTCCTGTGGAGGGAACAATAATGGAAACCTTCCATGTGGAACGCTTACTATCGAGAATCCTAAAAAGGGAACTGCAACAAATTTTTATTCTGATCTCTATAGTGGTTCATCATCGGCGCAAAAGTCTTCCGGGTTGATTACTGACATGCAAACGTATTTCGATCAAGCTCCTTTCATTGACAAGGTGGGCAAGACGAATCAGTTTAATTTCAATTATGGAGCTCTGAACGTAGCAAATGTGCCTAAAGGCGGGATGGATATCGTGACCTACTCCTTTCTAGGTGCAAGCGCAGATGATACGGATAAGTTTACTGTCACGGGGGGCACGGTCACTGGTTCGAATCCGTTTAACAATCAGACAACGCCGTTCGGCGCTACCATTACGGATACAATCAAAGGCACAGGATCATTGGAGACTCTGCTGGGCTTTAAGTTCACGGACGGCACCAAGTCGGTGGCCAATGGGTGTTTTGGAATCACCTGCATGGGTAAATTTGGTATCCTTGACCAAAAAGGCGGCTACACCATTGACGGGAAAAACTACGCAGCTCTCTTGATCTATAACGATACGGGCAGTAGCGATGCCGATTTCAACGATATGGTCATCGGCGTTAACTCAAAATGCGTATCGGCAGTTCCTGAACCTGGAACTTACGCCATGCTATTGGCTGGTTTAGGTTTGATAGGTTTCATTCCATACCGCCCACCTAAAATGGCCGTGGCAGCATAAATAAATTAAGTCATCTGAAGCCACAGAGGGGCACGCCCTTTGTGGCTTTTTCTTTTGGTTAGCACTGCCTGCAATATTGTTTTGGCCGTGCTTCTCTATGAACGGATATAGCCTAGCCCCAGCGCTTAATGATGTTTACCTGCCTTGTCTATAAGGCCCACGATTTCGATCAAAATCAGGGATAATCCTGGCGCGTTGGACGGACAATGATATCGCTGATATGAACATGAGGCGGTTGAGTCACGATGTAGTGAATTACGTTTGCCACATCTTCACCATGTAACAACGGGCCAAATCTATCCTCGAAGTTTCGTACAAGATCATCACTGTATCCCGCTGCATCCTGAAAACCACTGACTACGATGCCAGGTTCAACCAGCGACACCCGAACGCCTTTGGGGCCCACCTCGCGGCGCAGACCTTCGGCCAGTGAATGGACCGCGAATTTGGTGGCTCCGTAAACCGCACTGAATGGTGATATGTGCCGCCCCACTACCGACCCGATGATCACAATATCTGCAGCCCGCTTTGGGTAGGAAGATTGCTGCTCAACCACCATTTTCTGGGCAGCTTTTTGCAGCAAGGTAAGGGTACCCGTTACATTCAGCTTGAGTATGTCTTCGAACTTGGATAAATCGGCATCCTTGACTGAACCTCCAAGGCCACGCCCGGCATTGGCGACGACGATGTCGGCAGCCTTTCCAAAACGTTCGATTGCTGAAGCAAAGAGCCGTTCCAGAACCATACTCTCGGACGCATCACCTGCCATGCCGCAAAATGCCGCTCCCAACTCTTGCTCAAGTGCTCGAAGTTTTTCAATGTTGCGTGCATTGCCTACTACACCATAGTCGCTGGCAACAAATTTTCTTGCTGTCGCTTCTCCAATACCAGAGGTCGCTCCGGTAATGATCGCGATACGCGAATATTGTTCGGACATGATAGCTCTCCCATTGATCAACTTCTGGCACGTTAGCGGCTATAGCATTATGTTATGTCGTAGCCGAAGTAGTTCGGTCATCGTACCATTAATTTTCTGACAGCCGCCAAGCGACTCAAAACACCGGTAGACCTGATCATAAAATCACTTGGGTTCCCATTTCCACCACTTGTCCAGGCGGTATTTTAAAGAAGCCAACTATACTGCCTGCATTGCGGTACATTGCAATGAAAAGCTTCTCCCGCCACATAGGCATTTCTGACGATACTCTCGGGATAAGCGTCTGCCGACCGATGAAATAAGATATTTGCATCGGCTCTAACGGCAATCCATATTTCGTCGCGGCAAGCTCCAGTGCCTGCGGAATATCAGGCTCATCCTTGAATCCGAATTTGATGATCAGCCGGTAGAAGTTGTTAGGTAGCGTTAGGCTTTCCAACTTGTCTTCATCAGACACGTGGGGGATGTCCAGCATCCGAATGCATAGAACAACAACGTGCTCATGCAGCACTTTGTTGTGCTTCAAATTGTGTAGCAACGCGTGGGGTACGCTGTCTGGATTTGCATGTAAAAATATTGCAGTTCCAGATACCCGTGAGACTGACCCAGACACCATCGATTCAGCGAAAGGCTTTAAATCAAGCGCTTTACTTTCCAATCTTTCGTGCAGTAACGCTCTTCCACGTTTCCAGGTGGTCATCAGCAAGAAAAGCCCAAAGCCCAACACCAGCGGAAGCCAGCCTCCCTCCATGATTTTCATAGCATTGGCACCAAAGAAGGCAAGGTCGATGGTCAGCAGGAAAGCGATCAACACCCCCCCCTTTACCCATCCCCAACCCCATAGCTTGCGTACCACGACAAAAGCCAGAATGGTGGTAATCGTCATCGTACCCGACACGGCAATTCCATAGGCTGCGGCCAAATTGGTGGAGCTGCCAAAACCTAAAACCAAGGCAATCACGGCAATCAGCATCGCCCAATTGATTCCCGGTATATAAATCTGGCCGATTTCCTGTTCCGAGGTGTGTTGCGTTTCCATGCGAGGGGAATATCCAAGCTGCGTGGCCTGCTGTGTCATCGAATAGGCTCCGGAAATCACCGCCTGTGAAGCAATCACCGTGGCCACGGCTGACAATATAACCAAAGGGTAGAGCGCCCAACCCGGTGCGAGCAGGTAAAAGGGATTCTCGATGGCTTTGGGATTAAGTATGAGTAACGCTCCCTGCCCAAAATAATTAAGCATGAGCGCTGGCAACACAAGCCCGAACCAGGCAAGCTGGATGGGCTTTCTCCCAAAATGCCCCATGTCGGCATAGAGCGCTTCGGCACCGGTTAAAGCCAACAGGACTCCCCCCAGCGAAAGAAAACCTATCCAGGGAGCAGCCCGCAAGAATGAAAAGCCATAAAAAGGGTTTAAGGCTTTTAAAACACTTGGCTCATTAAGAATGTTCAAAACGCCAAGAATGGCGATCGTTCCAAACCACACACACATGATCGGCCCAAACAGAGCCCCCACGCTGGCGGTGCCTTTGCGCTCAAAAATAAATAGCCCCCCAAGCAATGCTATTGTTATCGGGAGGACAAAAGTTTTGAAAGCAGGACTGGCAATTTGCAGCCCTTCCACCGCTGACAACACGGAAATTGCCGGGGTGATTATCCCATCCCCGTAAAATAGTGCGGCCCCTAAAATGCCCAACAGCATGAGCGCAGCACGAAGCTTTCCCTTGTCTTCCAGCTTTCGAAGCGCCAGAGCCATCAAAGCCATGATGCCCCCTTCGCCCCGGTTATCGGCACGCATGATAAAAGCGATATATTTTAAGGACACGACCACCATCAACGACCAGAATATCAGGGACACAATGCCCAATATGTTCTCAGGGTTCAAAGGAACTGCGTGTGTCTCTCCGCTGAAAATTGTATTCAAGGTATAAAGTGGGCTGGTACCTATATCGCCGTAGACCACACCAATGGCGCCCAATGAAAGCCCAGCCAAACTTGATTTGTTATGCGTGTCATTCATGATTGCTCGCCTGGTTAAACTGTGTCAGAAAGTTAAGCCCGTTCATTATGCCGTTTTTTAAAGAATGAGCTTGGCGCTGACTCCTTCTTTCTGCATTCTGCCTCTAGTTTTTACTCAATTGAACGAACATCTTCGGAAGCGTTCCTTCCGAATTGTTTTTCATAACATTTCTAAATGAAATTATCCGCGAGATATAACGGTTTCGATCTCAGCGAAAGTGCGTGCCAATTCAAAATGCGGCACTTGTACGCCGAGTTGACGAGCAATCTGTGTGATGGAAAAAAGTCCGCACACCGTTTGACTCCCATCTGCCGCTTCCGATACGACCATCGTGTGCTGACGATTAGCTTTTTTAAGGGTAGCCACGATATTGCCGACCTTGGCATTCTTTACGTCCTTAATGTTCATCACGTCCAGTTCACGCTGGGGAGTCATGATGTCACGCACCATAATATCCGCATAGGTTCCGCCCATGTGTTGCAGGTAGCGTATCGGCTTTTCACCCAGCACATCGCTAGCCGTAATTAAACCGGCCAACTGCTCGTTATCATCCAACACCAGCAACATACGGATGCCGTATTTGATCATCTTGGCATTGGCTTTATCCATCGATGTTTTTGCACGCACACTGACCACGCTGATTTTACTGAGATCCGTCATAACGTCAGTTGCAGGATCGGTCAACTTCACATGCTCTGGCAAAGTCTGGATGGGACGCAAGCACATGGATCCCGCTTTCAATGGTACAGATGTCAAGCCGTTGTATTGATTAATCATGTTTTCCCCATGCTAAAAGTCTGAAATATTGTTCTTTAAAAATGACAAATCAGGCCCCTGCCATCGAACACCAATAACAAACTTATTCAACCTATCAGGAGGTGGACAGTTGTTTTGGAAATTTCAATGGATCGGCAGGATTCACCATACTATACGAAACCATCATGCAATGATAAAGCTGAAAAGCATTCTCGAATGACCTTTTGACCGGTGACCGGTCAGTCAGCATTCTACGCCAGTGTCAGTTGTTGCACCGGTTAGCGAGCTTTAGGATGCGTATATTCCAACGTCTGCTTCTCACCTGCAGGCCGTCGTTGAATTTCAACAAATGAATTGCCGCTCCTAGCCGATAGCGGAGATTAGCGAAAAGTAGGTTAATGCTGCCCGCCGTCCAGCGTTCAAAATGTTAGTCTTGACGGCCCGGTGCCTGTGGTGCCACGCCCCTATAGCCACGCAAGAAAACTTTTCATGTAACCTTTTTTCAACCTCTTCCGAATATGCCGATGCGTGGATGAAAAGCCGACAAACTTGAATCTGTGCATTTAGCTGTAAGGAAAACGTGCTTTCTCCGACCAATGGTTGGGGGTAGGTTCTCCAATTTCTTAACCGACAAAAAGGGATTTATCATGAATAACCGTCACATTCTCTCCGCCGCAATTGGCAGTTTACTGGTGCTGGGCCTGGCCAGCGGCAATGCAAGCGCCGCTGACAAAAAAATGGATATGGAGCAATGCTTTGGTGTCGCCAAGGCAGGCAAGAATGATTGCTCCAGCAATAAGAGCGCGCATTCCTGTGCGGGTCAAGCCACCAAAAACAGTGATCCAATGGATTTTGTCGCCTTGCCCAAAGGCACTTGCGAGAAGATCGCCGGCGGCGCTTTGAAGGGAATGTAAAATGATCAAGCCCGCAACTTATACCTTGCCATGCAACGCCGGTATCGGGTTGCGGGCGCCTCAT
>CAYZPM010000058.1:0-18201 GCA_964480365.1 uncultured Gallionellaceae bacterium | reverse complement strand
TGCCATGTTCTCTCTCCACTCCAGCACGCCGCACGAAATATTGATCGCGTCCGGCGCGTAATATGTATTGCCAGACGGCGGCCATGATGGCGATCTATCTGGCTCGTGGGTTGTCAAAAAGCTTCTTCTGCATTCCAGGATTCTGTTCTCGCGCGATCTACCACGCAGTATGCGTGCCATCTCTCTATGTGGTTAAATAATTAATTGTTATGTAACGATATTTCGTTTTTACAGTAGATACCAGCAGATTGAATCAGCGAACTAAAACAATAAATGACAGTTGAAGTTGATGGAATATAAGCGCAAACTGCCACTTTTGGCGGAAAGTAAATTTATGACTGAAACTCCCTTTTCTCAATTGATGTCATTTCTTGACACGCTGCCCGAGCCGCGCATCGTAATGAACCGCGACTACACTGTCGTCGGCGCCAACCGTGCCTACCTTGCGCATTACCACGTAGGTGATCTGTCCGTAGCCGGGCGGAAATGCCATGAGATTTCGCACCAATTCAGTCGTCCCTGCGACGAGGAAGGCGAATCTTGCCCTTTAAAAACCAGTTTGCAAACCGGCCAGCCGCAGCGTGTACTGCACATCCACCATACTCCGCGCGGTGAGGAGCATGTGGATGTGGAATTGACGCCGATCCATAATTTGGAAGGGGAAATCAAATATTTCGTCGAAATGATTCATACCGTGCGCTCCGCCAGCGCAACGGCAGAGGGAGAGTTGGTGGGGCGTTCCCCTGCTTTCAACCGGATGCTGGAGCAGGTGATGAGGGTGGCTTCATCGCATGCGGACGTACTGCTGCTGGGTGAGTCCGGCACAGGCAAGGAACTGGTTGCGCATGCGGTGCACAGCAGTAGCCAGCGCACGTCGGGGGCGTTCGTCGCGGTGGATTGTTCCAGCCTGCCGGAAAACTTGTTCGAAAGCGAACTGTTCGGCTATGAGAAAGGTGCTTTCAGCGGCGCGCACCAGCGTAAGCAGGGGCTGGTCGAAGCGGCCAAAGGCGGCACGCTATTTCTGGATGAGGTCGGCGACATCCCGCTCAATTTGCAGGTGAAACTGCTGCGTCTGCTGGAAACCGGAACATATCGCAGAGTGGGCGGGATAGAACCGTTGCGTTCCGACTTTCGCCTGGTTGCGGCCACCCACCGCGATTTGAAAAAAATGGTTGCTGAAGGCCGATTCCGCCAGGATTTGTATTACCGGATCAGCACCTTTCCTATTTTGTTGCCGTCGTTACGTGAGCGGATGGAGGATCTACCGTTGCTAATGGAGGTGTTATTGAAACGCGTCAGCACGGATCACGCGCTATCCATACATCCAGCCACGCTGCTGTGCCTGTCCCAATATGACTTCCCCGGAAACATCCGCGAGTTGCGTAACCTGATTGAGCGTGCCAGCTTACTGTCAGATGGCGATGTGCTGCTGCCCGAGCACTTCCCTGACCCGTGCGAAGAGAAACTTGAGTCGTTGCACTCCATTCAGGGGTTCAGCGATATTATGACCATTGATGAGATGGAACGCAGCTACTTGGAATGGCAAATGCGCTATTCAGGCTTGAGCCGCAAGGAACTGGCCGAGCGGCTGGGGGTGAGCGAACGAACCTTATTCAGGAAGCTGGGTAAGCTTGCTTCCTGAGACGGTAACTGTCAGCCCGGAAACGCGATGCTAACCTTGTCGCAATGGATATTATCGGTCAACGACCAAGTTTTAATATGAAAATTCACTCGTTTTTGTGGCGTATCATGGGTTTCAGGAAAATCTCTCAATGAACCCTCGCCAAGAGTCACCCAAGCTATGCCGCAAGAAATCTTTCGAGACTGATACCCGCAACGTGACTATTTTCCATGCAATGCTGTTCAACCTGCACGCTCGTGACGTGCAGCACTCTTCCAGAACCTGTCGTAGCTTAAGATTCGATAGCCACGCAGGACTCAATCAATACAAGCCTTTTTGATTAGTTGCTGATGAAAACTTGTTTAAGCATCCACAAAGAAAACAGAAATGCTCCGATTGCGCATCCAACAGCAACAACTGACACAATAATTGACATTATGACCTCCCAAGTAATAAAAAACGAATGCGATCTGTGCTATCGCTTTTTATCGTAGCACAACTTTTTACGCATGCAAGCATTTTTTAAAGAATTTTATAATTTTGTCGCGCCCATGTTGGCAACGTTCAGTACCTCCCCAAACCAGCTCCTTTAGCGTTGAATTCCATTGCTACTATTGGGGAAAAACAAATAGTGTGGACAAAAAATACGTTTTCATATAAATGATATTTCCCAAGATATTACGTTGCGCATATTCTGACATGCCAGATTCTGGCTGGCGCAAATAAGCATAAGATGCAATTGCATTGGAATTACTTAACAAGGGCAATAGCGCATGACTGAGTTCAGTATCATCGCCGTTTTTTTTGTTGGATTGATGGGCGGCGTACACTGCTTGGGTATGTGCGGCAGCATTGTCGGAATACTTTCTACACAATTGCCGAAAGTTGGTGCGCGCTGGCAGTTTCATCTTGCTTATAACAGTGGGCGTATCGCTAGTTATACGTTGACCGGAGCACTGGTTGGCGCTATCGGACAAGCCGGTTTTTTATTTCGCGACATGGTTCCGATACAGCTTTTACTTTTTGCGCTATCCAGTTTGATGCTCGTCGCGCTGGGCTCGTATGTCGCAGGAATCTGGAGCGTGGTGCGACACATTGAACAGGCTGGCAGCAAGCTGTGGCAACTCATTCAACCTTTGACTCGGCAACTGCTGCCGATTTCCTCACCGATGCGCGCGCTGCTTCTGGGAACTTTGTGGGGCTGGTTACCGTGTGGGTTGGTTTATACTGTACTTGTTACGGCATTGGCCAGCGGTCATGCGCAAAGTGGTGCGCTGACCATGCTGGCATTCGGTCTGGGTACTTTGCCCAATCTTTTAATCATAGGCCTGTTTTGGCAACGTTGTCGACACTGGGTGCAGTCTCCTGCAGTTCGCTTGATTGCGGGTCTGATAATTATGGCGTTTGGCCTATATGGTTTATTCAAAGTTGGCTATGTCTTTGCTGTGCATGGTTGGACAGGAAGTTGCCATGTGGAAGCGTAATATATATTTCCTGCTACTCGTAGCCTCCCTCACTGCTTGCAGCGAACCGGATATGCCTTCCCCTTATCATGCAGCAGATGTAACTTGGCAGCATTCCAAGGCTAATTTTCACCTTACCGACTTTAATGGAAAATCTCGTAGTCTGGAAGATTTCAGCGGAAAGGTAGTGATTCTGTTCTTCGGCTATACCCATTGCCCGGAGGTGTGTCCCACCACGCTGGCGGATCTTGCGCAGGTGATGCATCTGCTGGGCAAGAATGCGGATCGTGTACAGGTATTATTCATCACGCTTGACCCTGAACGGGACAGCCCTGAACTACTCTCGCAGTTTGTACCGTCCTTTGATCATGCCTTTCTGGGTTTGTATGGTGACGCGCAAGCAACAGCCCAAGCGGCCAAAGCTTTTGGTGTGAGCTACGAAAAGCAATTCAACAAGAACGGTAGCTATACGCTGGATCATTCCGATGGCACGTATTTGATCGGTATCAAAGGCCGACCACTGTTGCTCTCCCCTTATCAGCAAAAAACGGAATTTCTAGTGCAAGATATCAATATGCTGCTGTCTGTCGGTCGATAAAATATCGGTTGAAAAAATACTCAGCCAAATCGGCTCAACCCAGAAAATATTTGCCTTTCTCCGCAAAAAATGCAACAAGGTACAGGTGGTCTCTGCCTAATTTTTGATACCTGCAAGCTTATAAAACGAGCCCGCATATCATTGGAAAGTTGCTTACCAATTTTTTCCTGTTAACCCGTTTTTGGTTTTCACTTCTGCACTTATCAACATTCCTTCAGTTGAGACGTAATCAATTGATCAGTAATGATCATTCATAACAATTCCGTGATGCACTAAAAAATTGCTTCAATTGCAACATGGTTAATTGTTTTTTTCCGACATGTTGGATGGGTGTTCGTTAGAACGCTTTCAAGTAGCTCAGTGGCAATTGTGTCGCACCACTTCGCTTAACAAAAAATTTCCCCATAGTGGGTTTGGTAGAAACGGACGGTTATCGCCGCCCCTATTATGTATTAACTAGCAGCGCTTCAGCACGAAACCTGACGCAGGTTGCGTGTTATGAAAGAAAATCAATTTAGTAAAGAAAATTCTATCTTTAAATTAACCAAGTGCCATAAATGACAGTATGCACCAATGTTTGATGAAGGCGGCCTGCCACAATTGGCATTTATTTCCCTGAAAAATACTTCCGTCCCCAACTGTATACAGAAAATTTTCTTTAAATAACAATTTATTAAAAGAATAACACTAGAAGGGGCGCGGATATTGCTATTTGGTTTGCGCTAGAACACAACCTTGGAACACAGATGAATCCTGTTTCAGACCATCGGTCAGCCAGAAAAATAACCATCGTTACCGCCATCAAGCTAACCGTCTTGATTGTCATCGGGTGGGCGTCCTTCTGCGGTTCTGTCGAAAGTTCGCTGATACCAGAACATTTAACCCAACTTTAATTTCAGGTTATTGGAACTATTAGCATGCGTGATGTTTGATTAAGTTATTTAGTAAATCAAAGTGTTAAGAAGTATTGCAATAAGGTGGTGTTAAGAAGTGTAGCAATAGAGGTGTGGTGCTGTTCTTGATTATTTTTTTGTCTTTGTATCATGCTGGACGGCTTTAACAGCCGGGTGAGGGAGGTGTTATTTACTTTTTGAGACGGGAGTCTGAAAGTAAATATCACAATTATTAAATTATGCTCGTGAGGGGGATTACTGTGGAAGCAACTCAAGCGACACCAATCAAGTATGACATGGATGTGGTCAAATGGTTCACCATTATGGCCGTTGTATATCTGGTCGTAGGCACGTTGATCGGGGTGTATATAGCATCTGAATTGGCATGGCCGTTTTTAAATTTCGATATTCCTTACATAACCTTCGGGCGACTGCGACCGCTGCATACTAACTCGGTGATTTTTGCGTTTGGCGGCTGTTCCTTGATGGCTACGGGTTATTACATTGTGCAGCGTACCGGAGCGACCAAGCTGTGGAGCAACGGCTTGGCGTGGTTCACATTCTGGGGCTGGAACTTGATCATTGTTCTAGCCGTTATCTCTTTGCCATTGGGGTTCACCCAAGGCAAGGAGTATGCAGAACTTGAATGGCCGATTGATATCATGATCGCCGTGGTCTGGCTCGCGTTCGGCTTGAACCACATCATGACTGTTGCGATTCGAAAAACTTCGCATATTTACGTGTCTAACTGGTTTACCATGAGTATGATCGTCATGATCACCTACCTGCATGTGGTAAACAGCTTGGCCATCCCGGTCAGTCTGACCAAGTCGTACTCCGTCTTCTCGGGTGTGCAAGATGCCATGATTCAATGGTGGTGGGGCCATAACGCAGTGGGCTTCTACCTGACCGCAGGCTTTTTGGGGATGATGTATTACTTCGTGCCCAAGCAGGCCAATCGCCCCGTGTTCTCTTATCGACTGTCAGTGCTGCACTTCTGGGCACTGACCTTCGGTTATGTATGGTTGGGCGCGCACCATTTGCAATACACCGCCTTACCTGACTGGACGGGCTCCTTAGGCGCCTCGGTTTCCCTAGCGATGATTATTCCTTCCTGGGGTGGTGCAATGAACGGAATGATGACCTTGTCCGGTGCATGGGATCGTCTGCGCACCGACTATATCCTGCGCTTCCTTGTGGTATCTCTGGCGTTCTATGCGATGTCCACCTTTGAAGGTCCGGTGATGTCCATCAAGACTGTCAATGCACTGTCACACTACACTGACTGGACTATCGGTCACGTTCACTCCGGTGCGTTGGGCTGGGTAGCGATGGTTGCCATGGGATCTATTTACCATATGGTGAAGAAACTGTGGCATACAGAAATGTACTCCGACAGTTTGGTGAATGTGCACTTCTGGCTTGCGACGATCGGCGCCGTGGTATACGTCGTGGCGATGTGGGTGTCTGGCCTTATGCAAGGTTTGATGTGGCGTGATTATGACGAATTTGGCGCGCTGACCTATACCTTTGTGGAGTCCGTATCTGCCATGCATCCCTACTATGCGATGCGAGTCGTTGGCGGCGCCATATACAATCTGGGTGCATGGATCATGTTGTTTAACGTGGTGATGACTGTGCGTCGAGCAAGTTTTGCGCGCGGTATTAACGCCATTCCCGCTAAAGCATAAGGAGTGTGACATGTCTGATCACGGCAAAATTTATTCAACAAAATTTCAGGACTCGCTCGAACGCAGCACCATTCGGCTGGTTTTGGTTCTTGCATTTGCGGTTGCAATAGGTGGGTTGGTGGAAATCGTGCCGCTTTTTTACATTGATACGACAATGACCCATCTGTCGCCCAACGTAAAAGCATCACAGAAAAACGCGGGTGATGTTGCCCCCATCGTTTGGGATCGCAAGCCAGGCGAAACTCTGGACGACTGGAAACCGGGGGACGGCGTGCGTCCTTACAAGCCGCTGGAATTGGCCGGACGTGAAGTGTACATACGCGAAGGTTGCTATTTGTGTCACTCGCAACAGATTCGCCCGTTCCGCGACGAGAAGGATCGTTATGGTCACTACTCGGTGTCCTCAGAGTCCATGTACGACCATCCATTCCAATGGGGATCCAAGCGTACCGGCCCGGACTTAGCTCGTGTAGGCGGCAAGTATTCCGATGAGTGGCATCGTCGCCATCTCAGCCACCCGCGTGAAGTTGTGCCCGAGTCTGTTATGCCCAATTTTTTCTGGCTGGCTAACTACAAGGTGGATCCGGCCAACGTGGCCACCACCATGAAAGTAATGCGCATGATGCCCTTCTATCCTGCGCCCTACACTGATGCCGACATCGCCAGCGCGAAAGATGCAGTGGCAGGCAAGACGGACTTGGATGCAGTCATTGCTTACTTGCAGGGTTTGGGTAACCAAATCAAGTTTACCGACGGGGTGAATTACCGTGATTAAGCTGATGGGATACCTAGGCATGGATGTGGAGTCCATGACAACGAACGACTGGCTCGGCGTGTTTTATGCCGTATTTGTATTCGTCGCCATGATTTATGTTTATTTCATGGTGTTCCGTCCTGCAAACAAAGAAAAGTTTGAGTCCCAGCGCAGTATGGCGTTGGATGACGAATATCCTATCAATGTGGGAGATAAATAATGAGTGAGAAACACGATGTAACAGGTGCTGAAACTACTGGGCACGTGTGGGATGACGATTTAGCCGATTTTACCAATCAACCGCCCAAGTGGTGGATGCTGGGTCTGGCTTCCAGCGCAATCTTTGTAGTGGCGTACTGGCTGTATTATCCTTCTGTTCCTGTTCCTTCTTCCAACACCTTTTTCAAGGGGATTGGTGGTTGGAGCGCGATCAAGGAAATGGACGCTGACAAGAGTGAAGTGGATGCAGTACGGGGCAAGTTTGAAAACAAGCTCAAGAATATGACTCCGGCTGCGATTCTTGCTGATAGTGATTTGACAGAGTATGTGAAGCGCTCCGGCAAAGTGTTGTTCGGCGATAATTGTGCGCCCTGCCATGGTACCAATGGCGTTGGCACCAAGGATAAGGATGGTCTGATTGCGCCAATCCTTAACGACGATGACTGGTTGTATGGAGGCAAGATCGACAACATTCACTCCACCATATCCGGTGGGCGTCAAGGTATGATGGTCGCGCATAAGGATAGCTTGTCCGCACAGCAAATTGACGATGTAGCGAAGTACGTCAAGGCGATGAGCGACGAGGGCGGCAAGGACAAGGCAGATGCTGATCCTGCAGTTGCCGCAGGCAAAAAGGTATTCATTGAAAGCGACTGTACTTCTTGCCATGGCGCGGATGCCAAAGGGATACAGGCAATGGGCTCGGCTAATCTGACCGATAAGATATGGCGTTTTGATAGCTCGTTGGACGCAATCAAGCGCACCATCACCTATGGCGTGAACTCTGGTGATCCGAAAGCTCGTGTCGCGATTATGCCAAACTTCAAGGAGGCCGGAAAATTAAGCGATTCCGAAATCAAGAAATTGGCAGTCTACGTGTACAAGTTCGGTGGCGGTCAGGCTGATATACCAGCAGTGCCTGCACAAGCTGCAGTTATTGAATCACCGGCTTCAGTGGCGGCAAAGTAATCTGTATGCTCGCGCGGGGCCTCAAACCTTGCGCGGCAGCTTTATAAAGGAGAAGCAGATGAATCACGACATGGTGTTTTGGGGTGTAATTATCGCTGTTGCAGGCAGTGCGTTGGTTGCGGTGTGGTTGTTGTATATGACGTATAGAAATGCAACTAAAAGCAAAGACAAGCACTAAGATCGTATCGTAGCAAGAAAGGGGGAGGTAACTAGCTTCCCCTTTTTTCAACTTGTTATATTAGCAAATTCTGAATAAGAGGTTTTCATGTTGGATTAATCAATCCGATGTGAAACTTGAGCAAAGGCGTCTTGTCGTATTTAACTGTTGATGTCAGTAGACTCGTCAGAAATCAGGCATAACGAGTTACATTAGTATGAGCGGCACAGTTGCCTTGCCCGCAACAACAAAATTTCGCTCTGCATGTGCGAACGTGCGAAATAACTCGAACATGCGGGAATTGAAATGCAATTTGAAGCCACTGAAACAGAAATAAAACAGGCAAAAGTGCCGCATAATTTATTTGTGTCGGGATTATTCCTGCTGGACTTGTTGATGACACCAGCAATTATTGTGCTGAAGACAGGGATGTTAGGTCTGCTGATCCCGCTAATCTGTTCATGTACTCTTTCTGGCTATATTTACTTGCGCAGCAAAAAAACCTCTACTTGGTTTATTGATGCGCATTGGCGTTTGGCATTTTACCATTCAAAATTGTTGATGCTTGGCTATGCGGTTTCTGCGCTACTAATCTTTTTAGCCTGGATGATCAGCCAGGTCGCACATGAGGAAAGCATGAAACACATCATGTGGACCGCGCTCACGCGCATAGCTTTGATGCCTACCCTGATCGCAGTCATGGTGACCGCCGTGATGGGGGCCAGTGCAATTGGGTTGGCAAATAGTCACGAGGTGCCCGATAAAATACTCAGAGCATTCCCGTATATAGAGTGACAACCGGGCAGCTTCAGGTGTTCAAAATCGAAACCGTGTTACTGAAGGTAAATATTTCTTTCGACATATTCTTCATGGTTAGTAGGGTCACGGTTAAATCATTTTTTATGGAGCAATGGAATGGAAAGTAAGGCAGAACACCAGGATGCTGGTAGTGTTACTGAAATATATCAAGAGTTTGAAACATGGAGCGTCAATCTGGGTGACAAGACCATCCATGCAAAACGTATGCCGGGTTTTTATCGAACGCTCAAATATTTTACTGGCGCAACATGGTTAGTTTTTTTTCTCGGCCCCTATTTTCGGTGGAACGGCAATCAAGCTGTGCTGTTTGACATCGCGGATCGCCAGTTTCATTTTTTCAATCTGACGGTATTGCCCCAGGATATCTGGATGCTGTCGCTCGTGCTGTTGTTAATGGCGATGACATTATTTGCCGCGACTTCAGTTGCTTCGCGGGTTTACTGCGGTTACTTCTGCTTTCAAACAGTGTGGACTGATGTGTTTACCTGGATCGAAGAGAAAATAGAAGGCAATCCCTTGCAGCGGCGGAAACTAGACAACACGCCCTGGAATCTCAAAAAAATCTACCTTAAAGTATTTAAACATGCCATTTGGCTGATAATCGCTGCGCTGACCGGAATCAGTTTTTCGATCTGGTTCGTCGACGCCTACGACTATTGGCATAATTTGTCAGCCTTAAATTTGCCCAAAGTGGGGTGGGTCACACTAGCCATGTTCACTACAGGAACTTATATTCTGGCTGGCCTGCTGCGCGAACAAACCTGTTTCTGGCTTTGTCCCTACGCACGCATTCAGGGGGTGATGACGGACAGCCAGACTATTATGCCAACCTACGATGTCAAGCGGGGTGAGCCGCGCGGTAAAATTCATCGTGGCGGAGAGACATCCCGCGATGTAAAAGCATCGGCTGATTGTATAGATTGCTTCCAGTGTGTGCAGGTATGCCCGACCGGAGTGGATATTCGTGAAGGCTCGCAGTTGGGCTGCATTACCTGCGGGTTATGTCTGGATGCGTGTGATTCCATCATGGACAAGGTGGGCCGTCCGCGCGGATTGATCCGTTACGCTTCGCTGGATGAGATCGAAGGCAAGCCAATCAAAAAGCTTTACCAGCATCCCCGAACATTGGTTTATCTCAGCATCATTATCATCGCGTTAAGCGGTATCATATTCGGGTTGACCCATCTGGGCACCATGACACTCAGGGTGATCCCGGAACGTCAGCCATTGTTTGTCAGCATGAGCGATGGATCGATACAAGACAAATACGAGTTCAAGATTGTCAATAAGACCGACAAGGATCTCCATGTTAATGTGTCGGCGACAGGCGGCGTGCCTGGACAGATCATTATTGGCGCAGAGCAACCACTTCTGACCCATCATGGTCGCGGCACTTCGTTTACAATCTTCGTCAAGGCGCCCGGCGGAAGCATTGCACAGGAAGTGACGCCCATCCAGTTCCATATCCAAAGCATGGAAGATCCAACTGTAACGGCGCAATACGACTCCAAATTTAACGCACCCAAACCCTGAACAAATTCGACAAGGAGTAATAAATGTTTACACAAAAAGACAAGACCGGCTGGCGCAATCCTTGGGTTATTGGCATGGCAGTGCTGATAGTCGCAACATTAATGGTCAATTCGCTGTTGATCTGGAAAGCCTTGCATAGCCGTTCAACTTTGGTAGATCACGAATACAGCAGCAATGATCGTAAGTCCGATACTGAAACAATAGATGACATACAGGCACAAAATGCATTGGCGTGGAAAGTCACCGTCAAACAGCCCAAGGCACTGATGCTCGCCACAGCTGCCCCTTATGAAATAGAAGTGACGGATCGTCAAGGCACGCCGGTCAGCGGCGAAATGGAGGTGGTGGCCTATCGTTCTTCCGACGCTGAAAAAGACTTTGCAATCCCCTTCAAGGAGGTTGCATCGGGCAAATACCAGGGCTATATCAGCTTCCCGCTGAAAGGCTATTGGGAATTGCGCATTCGTGTCAAACGCGCCAAAGATGTGTTTGAAGTCGGGAGCAACAAGATTTTGGTTACACAGGCGCAATAATCCGGCCACATTGTGAATCAGCATACCGTTCAAAGTGCTGCCAATTGTTTTCATTGCGGCCTGCCGACAACTATCGGCATCGACTATCACGCCCGCCTGGACGGCGCTGATCGCGATTTCTGTTGTATGGGCTGCCAATCGGTATGCGCTGCCATTTTCGAGGCCGGGTTGCAGAGCTATTACCAGCGCACACCGGAAGGCACGCTGCTTGCCCCACCACCAGAACCGCCCAAGGACATCGAAATCTATGATTTCGACGAGGTACAGCAGGAATTCATCACCAGCTCCGGCGACCTGCGCGATATTCACCTGCTCGTAGAAGGCATCCATTGCGCCGCCTGCGTGTGGCTGATCGAACGAAAGTTGCAACGCGAACCGGGGGTTCAATCGGCCAATGTCAATTTGGCTGCCAAACGTATTCATCTGCGCTGGGACAGCAAGCGCAACAAGCTTTCAAATCTGATTCGCACGCTTGCCAGAATCGGCTACTCGGCCGTGCCATATGATCCGGAGAATGCGGAAGGTGTAATAAAGAAAGCCAATCGCAGCATGCTTTACCGACTATTCTTTGCCGGCTTTGCCATGATGAATTTGATTTGGATTTCCATCGCTCTATACAGCGGTGCGAATAAAGGCGAGTTCCGCGACTTTTTCCACTGGATGGGCTTCGCTTTGACCACCCCGACCCTGTTGTATGCGGGTTATCCGTTTTATCGCGGCGCATTCGGGGGCTTGCGCGCTTGGCGATTAACCATGGATTTACCTATTACCATCGGCCTGAGCGTAACCTACGCCTATTCCACCTATATCACGGTGGCGGCGAATACAGTCGGCGAAGTGTATTTCGATACCGTCACCAACCTGATATTCGTGATCCTGATCGGGCGCTATCTGGAGGGCATGTTCCGTCATCAGGCGTTGTCCTCCACCCAGCGACTGATGGAATTACAGCCACGCGTAGCAACGGTGATACAGGATGGCAAAGAGCAAATTACCCCGACGCGCGGGGTGAAACTAGGCGACCATGTGTTGATCAAACCCGGTTATAAAGTGCCGGTGGACGGCTTCGTGCTGGAAGGACACAGCACTATCGACGAATCCATGTTGAGCGGAGAATCCTTGTCAGTGAGCAAATCAGCCGGTGCGAAGGTTTTTGCCGGAACGGTGAATGCCAATGGCGCATTGCTGGTTGAGGTCAATTCGACATTACAGAATACCGTCCTGTCAAAAATCATCCGCCTGGTTGAAGAAGCGCAATCTTCCAAAGCGCCGATACAACGTTTGGCCGATACCATCGTGCCGTGGTTTGTTTTGGTAACGCTAATTTGCGCGACGATCACCTTTTTTATCTGGAACACCGAAAATTTTGAGATCGCTTTAATGGCTGCAACTTCGGTGCTGATCATCACCTGCCCTTGCGCGTTGGGGATGGCGACGCCGATGTCTATCGCCGTGGCTTCAGGCTTGGGAGCCAAACACGGCATATTGGTCAAGAATGGCTTGGTGCTGGAAACGTTGTCCAAGGTAACTCATTTCGTGTTTGATAAAACCGGTACGCTGACCGAAGGAAAAATGAGCGTGGCGCATAGGCTGATTGCCCATGACATTGACGAGCAAGACATATTACGTAGCGCGGCAGCCGTGGAACGTTATAGCGAACATAGCGCAGCCAAGGCCATCATTGCCGAAGCTGAAGCAAATAAGCTAAGCTATCGCGATGTCACAGTGCAAGGGTTTCATGCCACCGCCGGACTGGGAGTTCAGGCTGATGTAAATGGAGATACCGTATTACTGGGCAGCGCCGAATGGCTGATACAAAGCGGCATCCCACTGAATGCGGAGTTGCAGGCACAGGCCCACGAATTGGAGATGCAGGCAATGAGCTGTGTGTACTGTGCGTTGGGCAATGTGCATGTGGCCGTATTCGCACTCGCTGACAAATTGCGCGACGATGCGCAGCAATTGGTGAATGAGTTGCGTGCAGCGGGCATCGGCATGACCTTGCTGAGCGGAGATCGTAAAGCGGTGGCCGAGTCCGTTGCGCGACAACTGGGAGGAATGGAAGTGATTGCCGAAGTGTTGCCGCAGGACAAGGACCGGGTGATTCAGCGCTTGCAACAAGACGGCAAAGTGGTCGCCATGGTGGGAGATGGCATCAACGATGCGCCTGCCTTGATCCGTGCTGACGTGGGTATCGCACTCGGATCGGGAACTGACGTGTCGGTGGAAAGTGCCGATATCGTGCTGATGCACAACGGTCTGGACAAGGTGCGAATGGCAACGCTGCTGTCGCGCCGAACCTTGCTCACCATCAAGCAAAATATCGGTCTTTCATTTGTGTATAACGCTATCATGGTGCCACTGGCGATGATGGCAAAAGTCAATCCACTGGTGGCAGCAATCACCATGCCTATCAGTTCATTGGTGGTAATCGGAAATGCGGCGCGCATCCGCAACATGTTCAAAAATGAAAAATCATAGGAGGTGACATGAGCGTAATTTACACTTTAATTCCCGGCATGACGTTCTTGGGCTTGGTGTTTTTTGCAATAATGATTTGGGCAGTCAAAAAAGGCCAGTATGAAGACATGGAAGGCAATGCCAGCCGCATTCTGCACGATGACGATGAAGACATGATGCCATAACGATTAGCCTGCCCATCCCGGAAAAGGTTGGCGATTTCAGGAAATCTACTTGAGTATCTCGCCGTTAGCCAATAGTGGCTGAGTCAACTTGTCGAAATCCTTGGGCGCGACATATTGCAGCAATGGCTTTTCGTCGCCGCCCAATGTGATATCCAGTCCATTTTGCGGGTACAACCAGTGGACTGCACCGCTTTTCTTTTCCTTGACACGCTGTTTCGGTTGTCCAAAACGTTTGGAAAAAATGGCGTCTTCCAAACGAGTAGCAGGCATATAAGTCAGACTGCTGATCGGTATTGTGAACACGCTGGCAATATCATCCGGAGTCAGAGTAATTTCCTTGCCGCTACCTGTGGCATTCATGCGCAAGCCGCGCTCATACATTCCTTGCAATTCAGAACCGGGAACCGCGATACCCAGCACAATTCTGGCTTTCAGACCGGCCAGATTAACCTCTTCAAAAAAGACCTCCACGACCAATTGACCGCCAGGAGACTTGAACAAAATTGGATTGGCCACTTCTTTAAAATGCTGCTGGGCCTCGTTGGTGTTGGTTTGACCCAAGGTAATACCAAACACACGGGTAGTGTCCGCAGCCGGATGCTCAATATACCAAGGCAAATCTGATTTTTCGGCAGGTTGGTCACCCTTGAAAAAAGCCACACCCAAGATCAGCACTGCGACAAGCGCGATTCCCCAATAGATTTTACGTTCCATTACTTTTCGTCGCTTGAATTAAAATGCGAAATGGATTCAGCTTGCGAATCCGGGTTTGGGTTGGCTAAGCTTTTGGACGTTTGCCCATAGGCTGCCCAATGTACCGATTCATCAACCAATATGATCCTGATCAAAATAGTGATCATGAACGGCATCAACTCGCCAAGTCATTTAAATTAATTTGGTATGATACTCGACGACTATTCAAGCAGAGTGCATTCTAACGTAAATTTCATACAAATAATTCACTATGAAATAGACGCAGCATCGTGTTTGACTGGTATCATTCAACTCTTCAAATCTTGATATTTCCGGCATCGTCAACGCCGGAACGTTGGTTAGGAAAATACGTGTCAAGCACAACTGCAATGGTCTTGAATTATTTGTCGAACGGGGACTTGGCGTGAAACTTCCTGATCTGAATATTTTCATGGCCTGGTTTCTGATTCCCCAAACACTGGCGATGGGTTGGGTGGCTTCTATCGGTCGCATGGCTCTGGAAATGTTCGGCATAGTTACACAGGAAGAAGCCATTCCTGGTCGCATTGTTGGCGCCTTCGTGTTGCTGTGCATGGTTCTGGTCGCGCGCATTCTGATGGGGGGTGCTTTACCCCTGGTTGGCAATCCGGGCGGCAGTGGCTACCGCTCTGGTCATCGTTTTATTTTTACGGCAAATATTCTCGCAGTATCTCTGTTTGTTTTTCAACTGACGTGGCATTGGTTGCCGAATCCTGACGTGGTCATGATTATAGCGACTTTCACCTCTGCTTTTGGCTATTGGGTAATGGCGCTGTGGGCAATCGGATTTTCACTCATTTACCAGTCGACGCAAGAAGCCTCCCCGACTTAACGTAAAACTTGCGTAGCGAGACCTTGTTAAATTTCCTTCGCTCGCCTTGCATCTATCCCGATGCTAAAAGTCGGAGAATGCAAGTCGTAAATTGTCCATACACGACGAAATTACAAACTTGAACTTATTCGATCCGGCATGCTGTTAATCCAGCTAGGCAGCTTTAACTTCTTCATCGTAGATTACTCGTTCGTGGAGGCAAGACTCTATAGCGTTTCCCAGTGTCTGCACGCTGACCAATTCGGGAAATATTTACCGGAAAATTTTAGAAGTACCCTTAAATTGGGGCGAAATTGTCGATTTATTTTTGACAGCATCGGCAACAGTGTAGTGATCAAGAGCACTAAGAAAGTCGTCGCGGGCGCTGATTAGTACGGATTTCAGCGCGCAGCTATTAGTGATGACGCAGCGGTCTGTTGCTACGCTAAAGCATTCGAGCAAATCGAAATCAGCTTCCATTTTCCTGACCACATCCCCGATCACGATTTCGTGAGCAGAACGGGCAAGTCTCATTCCGCCATTCCTTCCCCTTGTGGTCTCTATAAAACCTTGGATTCCCAAGTTGTGCACAACTTTCATCAGATGGTTGCGCGAAATTTTGTAAAAATCGGTCAATTCACTGATCGTTACCATACTATCTTTTTTGCTGGCGAGATAAAGTAGAACACGAACTGAGTAATCGGTATATCGAGTAAAGTGCATTGGGTACCTTTTTGGATTAGTACGTTCCCCCTAAATTTACGATGGTCAACCTATTAACTAAAGACGCGCATAAATTGTACCTCCTCAATCACGGACCTGAACGCACTAATCGTACATAGTCGAAAGCGTAACGACTGCTAAGGTGGATGTTACCTCCGTTGAAGTTGACGGCCCAGAAAAGCATAGTATTGCCTCCGTATGACGAAGTAGACCTGAACACGTCTGCTGGTGTGGCTGGGAAAGCAGTTAGGTCAATCGCTGAATCGCTGCGGCTTTTGTCGATAATGCTGGCAAGTTCATCTTTCTCCGGTACGCGCCAAGCTTTGCCAGACCTGCGTGCCAAGGCTACGGCATGCTGCAAAGCGAATTCGTGGGTAAATGTGCTGGCTGTTCCAGTGCAGGTACTACCGTTGTAAACCATTCCTTCAGCGCAACGCCGCCAAATCAGCCCTGTTCTTTTGTCAGTGATTTCGACACTATCAGTCGAAATTACATAAGGTTGGGCGTATGTTGATATAGGTATAATATCCAGCAGACAGATAAAATAAAATGCTGCGAGTTGTGCAGTTTTCATACGGACAAAATCAAAATTCAGCCATGTGGCAGGCCAAAAATATTAGCTGTTTTTTCAACACGACATGCCCATTTCTGTTGCTGAACCTTGTTAATACGTCGCCGGAAACAGCTCTCCTGCTTTCCGTCTGTCTCTCGTCTCCAGTGCTTCAACCATCCGAACGATTCGTACATTTCCAACAGCATAACCTATGGCAGGATCAACCGGACTCATCCAAAACTGACTGGATGGACCGGATTGGCGCATACCCTTATGTCCACGAACCTGCACCTTCCCTGACTCAATCCAAAATGTCGCCCACTCACAAAACGTCATTTTCCACGGTCGTTTCATCGTATGCGCGTTCCCCTTGTTTTCCTTAAATCTCAACCGTGCATCAGGGAACACAGCTAATATCTCGGCAAACCGTTGACGGTCACAGCCCCAGAACTGAACAAAAGACGCTTCACGACGGGCATCCTTTGCCAACAACAGTTCAGACTTCACAGCCTCCCTACGCGTTTTCCGTGCACACTCATAGCCAGCTGGCGCCTGAACGGACAAAATTTGTCTCACCCGTTCATGCGAGACCCCTTCGCGCATACCGATCTCACGCATGGTGAACTCGCCTGTAAGATAATCAGCCACGATTCTGGAGTTTCTTGCAGCGAATTCCAAGGCAGCATGGTCGCCAATCGCTTCCTTCCACGCACGGGATCGACGATCAAATGAACCATGCTTTACTATGAACTCATCACGTCGTCCATGAAACATGGGCTTTACGTTGTGATTAACATTTAGCATTCTGATAATATTTATTCGTTTTTTAGCTTTTTAAAATCGTGATATCGCTCAGGTGATTTAGCTTTGCGAAAAGCGACACCAACACCCATGAACTTCCGTAAGGGGGAAGCCTAACTACATTAGCAATGTCTGTACCACTACTGAAGGGTGTTGTTAACATACTGTTATTATTATTGTTGTGTGGTAAGACGACGCAAAACACAATGATTTTATACCAAAATTGACAGCCAATTTTCTTCATAAAATACGTTAAACTGCCACTAATGGCATATTGTGTTTTTTGATGAACCAAAGTGGTTCCGCATTAAATGATGAGCCGGTTTAGATTGGGCTAGTTTCCGTTTCTTCACCGTTTCAGAATTCCGCCAAGATACGGTATTGCGCCGCTGCCTCGGCATTGTTGGTGCCGTGGCCAATGGAGATTGGTCGCGCATGCATCTGGCATCCTAGGTCGGCCACCCCAGTCTCACTGGCGACCCTATTGGGGAAATCTTTCCACGCTGACCGTCTTGACCAGCTTGAACGGGCGGCAAGTTTGGCTTCGGTAATGTCAATATGATTGACCAAATTGATGGCGTCTTCACTCTGGTGTCATTGCTCAGTGTCAGTACGTTCTCCGCAAAATTACGCCTTACCCAGTCTTGCCCAAATGCGGCCTTTGAGAAAGTACAGCATGGTGGTAA
>CAYZPM010000057.1:0-18226 GCA_964480365.1 uncultured Gallionellaceae bacterium | reverse complement strand
CCGCTTATCTCTCAGGCCTTCCGTTCTACATACCTGATAAATGAATCATCAATAGACCAATTAGGTGTGGGAATCATCACAATCCACTCTCTTTCCTACTGATTAGTATCGAAAATGGAACAATGGAAATGAGGCTGATTTGCTGATTGGTCGCTCGGTTGTCCTTAGGTGCTACCCTTCTTGTTGGCCTGAGTAGGTGCGCTTGTTCGTTCGGTTGACCGTGTTGCCTTCTGTCTTTGGTTTGACTTGCTCTAACTTAGTGTTTACCTCCCTTGGTTCTGACGTTGGTTTTGAAGGTGCCGCCACATGACTTCCCCCCCATTTTTTTTTGAGTTTGCCCATATATTTTTTCCATGAAACACGTATAATGTTTTCCATGAATGTGTCTAGGAGGATGAAATGATTAAGGAATGTGGGAAGTGTGGCGAACCTAAAGAGTTAAAGGATTTTTACATTAATCGAGCAATGGAAGATGGGCTGACTAGGTGGTGTAAGGATTGCGTTAAAAAATATATGCTATTGAGGAAACAAGAAAAAGCATTAAAAATGCCTACGGATTGGAAGAAGAAAACAAATGACATGAAAGCATATCAAAAGGCGTATCGAAAGAAGAATGCCAAAAAGTTGACGATTTTGAAAGAAAAATGGCTAAAAGAAAATCCTGAGCGTAAAAAGGCGTATGAAATTTATAAATATGCTTTGAGGAAAGGTACGTTGATTCGCAAACCGTGCATAATTTGTGGTGCCGAGCCTGAATATGGCCATCATACTGACTATTCTAAACCGCTAGAAGTTGAGTGGTTGTGCCGAGAACATCACTACAGAGCGCACAGAAGGCTTGACAGGTTGTTGAAGTAAGATGTAGCATAATCACTGGGAGTGTGACTATTTAAGGGAATGAATTATGAGTAAAGTAATCTTTTTTTTAATACTTGTTTCGTTTAATGCTTTTGGTGGACAGGCTGAGTTTACGGGTCGGTATGAGGTAGATGAGTGGGCTGAATTTGCTTGTGAGTATCGGTATGGTGGCGTAAAGTTTATACAGGTGTATGATTATTATTGTCCGATAGTGATTGAAATGGAGAGGGGATAGAGATGATAGATCGGGTTATAACGAAGGAAGAGGCGGCGCAGAAGGCGAAGGCAATGGGTCGATCGGGTGAGTTTTCGAAGCGAGATGCTTCGGGTTCTAATCGGAAGGGTGATGGAAATCGGTACGTTGAGAAGAAGGAGGTAGCGAAGCCGGTAGTTAAGCCGAAGGGTCGTGGAGGGATGTTTGGGGGGTCTGATCCGATGCCTGCGAATGAGAAGGTTCAATTGAAGAAGGATGAATGACGAATGACGAATTCACTAGCGATGTCGATGATGGACGCATTGATGAAGAAAATTCAGGATTGTCCAGGTGACGGGTGTTCGGAGAAATTGGCAGCGGATATTTTCAAGTTGCAGAAACAGATTGAGGAAGCGGATAAGCATGAGGTTAAGAATCCGGTTGGAATGGTATGAGTGAACGTCCGTTAGCTTATCCGATGATTTGCTTGCCGTATCCGCCGTCAAACAATGTGTATTATCGACATTCGGGGAAGTTCACTTATTTGTCGGCAAAGGGAAAAGAGTTCAAAGAGCGTGCTGGTTGGATTGCGAAACAGGCTGGGGTTAAGTGTCTGGAAGGGGATGTGAGTATTATTTTTATTCTTCATCCGAAACTGAACAAGGACGGGACGGCGAACAAGAGTCGGATTGATTTGGACAACTCGTTCAAAAGCGTATTTGATAGTTTATTGGGAATTGCATATTTTGATGACAAGCAAATTGTAAGGATTGTGGCTGAGATTGGAAGTGCAATTAAGGGTGGCGGGGTAACATTGCAAATCAAAGATGTTGCATCTTATGAAAGTTTAAGTTAGTATTTACTTACAGTTAGGGGTTGCGCGACACTATCTAAGGCGGTAGTGGAATATTGGATTTTCCATGCAGGCTCATTGCAAGGCTTGACCGACATGGCCGCAACCTCTAATATCAATTTTAAAACTAAGCGAAGGAGTTTTAAATGGCAACAAAATCAAAGACCCCAAGCCTTGCTGAGATAAAAGCGGCGACGATTGCAAAGGCTAAAGCGGCGGCGGCGGCTAAAGCGGCGGCGGCGGCTAAAGCGGCAACTAACACAAAAGACCTAAATGCAATTGCTGCGGCCAATCCGGGTTATTCAACAAGTGAGATTAATAATATTATTTCACAGGTAGCGCCGACTACGGAGGCGGCGGTTTATAACATGACTCCCGCGCAACAGGCAGCGTATCTTGCCAATGGGCAAAATCTTGCCTTAACCAATAGCGGCTCGAACGCATCAACCAACGGATTTCTTCAAGCACCGGGACCTTCTTTGGGGTCAGCGATCACAGCAGCAGGGCAGTCAATCGGAAATGCTGTTGGGCCCGGCGGGACAGTCATACCCGGCGCTTCTCTCCAAAAAATACCAAATATAGGTCAGACGATCTCGAACTTAACGAATCCAATAAGTGCAACGCTCGGAACAGATACCAGTAATCCGTCAACATTGGGCGGAGTGGCCAAAGGCCTGGGAACGACGAATCTAACGAATGCAATTAGTACTGCAATCGGAACATCAAGCGATACTCCCAATACATTGGGCGGTGTATTGCCGACAGCGAGCGTGACCGGAGCTCCTCCTGCGCCGGATACGCCGACAACAACCCCGCCAACAACGAATACAACACCTCAACCTCAAGTAACCGGCAATCAAGCGCTTGGACAGCCGACAGACTTGGCGGCGTTTCGTCAGGGTGATCGCTATAGTCGCGGTGCAGGATTGGGAAATTCAGCGGCGGATTTAACAAGAGTTTCACCGAATGCAGGTATAGGAAAGAGTTAAAGAAGTTAAGCAAGGGGGCTAAGTTGGAAGTTACACCGTGTATCTGGAAGATTAAGGGTATGCGTACACTACAACACCGAATTCTTTGGTGGCTGGTGGACGTTGGAGCGCCCGGTTATATGCTCAAGCATGGCTGGCAGATGGAATGCGCCCTTCAACTCTCAATTCATCGTATTACTCTGCATCGACAAGTCGAATTAATGATCGGACTCGGCATTCTTTTTGAAGGTGAGAAGAAGGGCGAGATTATCGTCAACACTGAAATATTCAAACCGACTGCGCAAACCCGAAGGCTTCGCAAGGAGAAGGTGAAATGAAACATGACGAGCCTGTAGAAACTCTGCCGGAGATGTGGTCGCGTCATTATGATCGCTTGCCGGAAGAGGATCGCTTGCCATTCATTGCCCGACTCAAGATTCTCATGCACGAAGGCAATCAGGATGCGCGTATCTCGTTTGAACAATTATTAATCCGATGGGCGGGTGAGAAGCCCGCTAAAAAATGACACACCCGTTTCGCGACGAGAAGGAATACCAGTTCTTTTTTGAATTGGCGAGTAGGATGCAGGATCGTGCTTTCTTTGCGCTTGTTGACGGACTCAGAAACAAATACCAGATTACCGAAGAATTCTATTACGACGGGGCGAATCACTGGATTTCCATAACAAGGCAAGACATTATGTATTGCGGCGGGGGAATGCCGTGGAAACAACGCTATGAAACGAATCCAAAGTTAGTGTTGCGATTACTGAGAATGACGACGGGACGCGAATGAGTAGCTTTAGCATAAAAAACTTCTGGCAATTCTGTAGCGACTTGAAAATCGACACTAAAGAATTGGGAGAGATTACGCTTGATCCCGCAAAATTAATGGGGACTCAAAAATATTTCATAGAACAGATTGCGCTCGGTATAAATGAAGGCTGTCACGAATTTGTTATTCTAAAGGGGAGGCAACTTGGGATTACTACTATCTGTATTGCGCTTGACCTCTACTGGTCTTTCAAGCACAAAGGAATGTCCGGCTCGCTGGTCACTCACGATGAAGAAACAAAGGAGATGTTTCGTTCAACGATTGAAATGTACATGGACGGATTGCCGACTAAGTGGAAGGTTCCCGTGGTCACGCATAACCGATCACAGCTTGTCTTGCAGAACAGATCAAGGTTTGCCTATCAGGTCGCTGGTACTCGCAAGAATAGTAAACTTGGCAAGGGTAAGGCGCTCACGTTCCTGCACGCAACGGAAGTCTCCGAATATGGCGACGAGGAGGGCATGGCATCATTACAAGCCTCTCTTGCGGAGAGCAATCCTGAACGTTTGTTTATCTATGAAACGACGGCTCAAGGCTATAACTATTTCTATGATATGTGGGATTCCGCAAAGGAGGCGAAAACAAAACGGGCGATATTCATTGGCTGGTGGCGCAATCAGTTCTATCGCAAGAAAAAAGGGTCGATGGAATACACCGTCTATTGGGACGGGAAGTTGTCGCCGGAGGAACGCAAGTGGACTCGCGCTATTAAGGCTCTATACGACGTAGTGATTGACGATGAGCAGATTGCGTGGTGGCGCTGGAATATGGCCGAGAAAACCCGCGATGAGACATTGATGTACCAAAACTTTCCGCCGACCGAAGATTATGCGTTTGTAAAATCGGGCAGTAATTTCTTCAATGCGGCGCGGATCAATGATGAATTCAAGATTGCATCCAAATTAACGGTCAATAATTTCAGGTTTATTCTGCGCGAGAAATTTGAGGAAACGGAACTATCCCAATGCGGCGACAAGTTAGCGAATCTAAAGATGTGGGAATTTCCCAAGCCGGGCGCGCATTATGTTATTGGCGCTGATCCTGCTTATGGTAGTAGCGAATGGGCGGATCGTTTCTGCGCTTCTGTGTACCGATGCTACTCAGACGGGATGGAGCAAGTCGCTGAGTTCAATACTGCTGACTGCTCTACTTATCAATTCGCTTGGGTTATTTGTTATCTCGCTGGTGCCTACATGATGAATGAACGCTCAACCTGTATGCTTAACCTAGAAATTAATGGACCCGGTCAGGCTGTTTGGCAAGAGATGTTGAATTTAAAGAGAGTAAGCGCCAACACTCAGTCGGCGGAGGCACGTGGGGTATTTAATGTGGTAGCGAACATTCAGAATTTTATGTTCAAGCGGCCAGATAGTTTCGGTGCGCCTTCTGCCTATCACACCATGACGAATGCGCGTGAGAAGGAGCGTATGTTTAACTGTTTCAAGGACGGTTTTGAGCGCGGGATGATTAAGGTTCGCTCGCCGGGCTGTATAGATGAGATGAAGAACATTGTGCGCGAGGACGGATTCTTGGGTGCGCCCGGTCGCGGCAAGGATGATCGCATCGTAGCGTCAGGATTGGCGACGGTTACATGGATTGACTTTGTGAGAATCAGGTTGGTGCAACAAAATGCAACAATGGCGAAGGCAAAAGAGGGAGCAAGCAACCTGTCTCCAACAGGACGGACGGTTGAAAATTACCTCAAAGGCATAGGAATGATGCCAAATGGATGAGCCGATTGTCTATGGAAACGAGGAATTAAGGCGAAAACTGTTGCGTTATCGCGGTAAGCCATGCAGGAAAAAGCCTACGCCAGCCGATAAAAGCACAACTTTTCAGCTTTGGGATATATTTTTACTCGCTAAAGTCAATAATAATAAGCGATTCTATGATTTTTTGATGGGTCGCACGACATTCGGGCCGGTCGTTAGGGCAAGATTAAGCAAGATTGTCGATATTCTGGATGGCGGATATGCTACTAAAACCCAATACGGGGTGTATCATTTTTACGACAAGCCGGTTGCGCCCGTTCATCGAGAGATGACGATCAATTTAGGAAGCGGTGGTATCAAGTTGGGCATTAAACCGGAAACTTCTATTCCAAAAATGCCGAGTTTTATGGAAATGTTTAAAGGAGAATAGCGTGGCCGTACTTAATGATTACAACTGCATCGCACATGGCACCTTCGAGAGCTTTACTGGCCAATGCCCGTATGGTTGCTCAAGGGAATTGGTCGAAGTTGTCCATCTGAAAGCGCCCGGTCATCTGACGGGGCGCACCAAAGGGATTGACAAAACGCTTCAAGGGTTGGCAAAAGATCACGGATTGTCTGATATGAACAATCACGGCGGCACAACGGGCGCATTTATCATGGACCCGTCGATGGCAAAGGCGGATCGGGAGTTGCAGGCAAGAATGCAGGGAAATCAGACTTTTGCGGGCAAATTTGGTGACGGGGGCGTAGGGCCTACGCTTGCATCGAACGGATTTGTGGGTGACAATGCTTTGAATAATGACTTTGTTAAGGCTAATGTTCAGCCTATACGACCAAACATTGTAGGAAAATGGGACGGTAAATAATGAAGATTCCAACGGATGCGGGTTTAAGGCAGGGCTTTTATGAGGACTTGATTGTCAAGTGTACCGCATCGCAGGAAGAGCGAAGCGAAGATTACGGCACGCTGCGACATTACTATCTATTCGGACGTGCACCGGATGGTGACGAGACTCCGTATAACAAGATTTATCCGCACATCGACACGCTTGCAGCATTCCTATTCGCCTCAGAGACAACAAAATTCTCAATCCATCTCACAGCAGACGAAGAAGAGATGGAGTATACCCGCGTTAAAGTGCTTAATCGCGCAATTAATGATTCATGGCTTGATTCAAATGCGGATCAAGTGGTGTCACAGGCAATCATCTGGTCACTGGTTTATAACTCGATGTTTGTGAAGCTGGTCGGGCGCGGCGCAGAAATCAATCCTTTCCCTGTTGATCCGGGTTGTTTTGGTGTATTGCGCGAAGATGTGCCGTATACAGACCGACAAGAGGCGCTGGTGCATAGTTTCTATACAACCAAGTCGCAACTTGAAGTTGACTTGGAAAATCATCCACAAAAAGCAAAAATTCTAGCGGATTTACAATCAGCACCGGTGACGAATGAACGTCCAGACGGATTGAGCCGATTGATTATGTCTGCGACTACGCCGAACGTGGTGGGTAATGTGAATGGAAATTTCAGTTCACAGGCGGATTATTTGCCAAGAGTGGCCGAAGATTTAATTAAGATGTACGAGTTATGGGTATGGGATAACGACGCAGGCGATTATCGCGTTGTCACGCTCGGCGAAAACGGAACAGTGATTTATGATCGCAAGAATTTCTTTGTGAAGGGCGAGCATCCGTTCATTCAATTCTGCCCGAATCCGATGTATTCCTACTACTGGGGATCATCTGAGGTGGCGGGCATGACGGGATTGCAGCAATGGCGCAATGATCGCGTCAGACAGATTCAGAAGTTGCTTAATCTGCAAGTAAAGCCACCGACCGCATTGACCGGATTCATGGGGTTGCTGGAAGAAAAAGATTATTCAGCATTTAGTGAAGGTTCGTTTATCTCGACTGACGGAATGCAGACGAAGGTGGAGCGGTTCGCGCCCGATATGCCGCGTGATTTATTTGAAGTAATCCATGAGATAGATGCGTCGTTCGCGGAGCGAAGCGGATTGCAGAACATTTTGATGGGAAAGAGCGAGACAGGTGTGCGCTCTGGAAAGCAAACATCAGAATTAGCAAGATTGTCGTCGGCTCGTATTAAAAAGCGTGCGCTGATTGTAGAAGATTCTCTCGAGAAAATGGCGACGCTGTATTTGAAATATATACAGAAACATGATCCGCGTGAGTTCTTGGACGACAGCGACAATCCGTTTGTTGCGGAACAATTCACACATCAATTCACGGTGAAGGTGGACGCGCATAGCAATAGCCCATTGTTCATTGAGGATCAAAAAGCATTGGCTGCTGAAATGCTTGAGATGGGCGTTATATCCAAAGAGCGATTCTTGGATATGCTTGATCCACCGGAGAAGGAAATATTAAGGCGCGAGTTAAAAGTGCTTGAGGCGCAACAACAGAAGGCGCAAGAGGCTGCTCAACAGAAAGACTTGCAAAATACAATTGCAATTGAGAAGGCGAGGAAAGAATAATGGCTTATTTAGGCGCGGGTTATAATGTCGTTCCGCTGGGAACTTCCGCATTAACAACGGCGATCGACGCGAATGGAAATGAAACGGCGATTAATCTGTTGAACGGCGATATGTTCACGTTCGGATCAGATACTTCGCTGTGGCGCATGGGGTCGTATGGTGCGGGCACAATGAGTGGCATGGGTGACTTGGTGATGTGGTATCAATCCCACAACTGCGGATTTAATGCGGTGACAAATACTTGGAATGGGCGCGATGATACCGGCCCTTGTATGGTGATCGCATTTACCGAAGGTATTGGGACAAATGCGCCGCTGATTAAGACTTATATGGCCGCCAGCGCGGCGGCTGGAACGACACCAACATGGGTATTGGTTGGTACACAAGATACAACCACCGGCAACATAACTGTCGCTGGCGCGGCGGCTCCGGTTCTTGGAACGATCACAACCGTTACCAGCGGGGCAGGGTCATCTACCGGAACATTAACCAATGCACCGGCGGCAACAAATCCAACCAAGTGGATTCCATTTAACGATGCTGGCGTAACAAGGTATATACCAGCTTGGTAATTATATGGTAAGATAGCAACAGTTTTACTCCCTGTAGGTTTGCTCTCCCCTGAGCAATTATCCCGTCCGGCTCCCCCTGACGGGATTTTTTTCGACTAGACATTGACACTATTGGCTTGCGGTTTTAGTGTGCGCTAACTTCACGCTTCGGCGGGGGGCGCAGTATGGCTGATCTGGTAAAAATTGGCCGCTAAATTTGGAGCTTATCATGGCACGCAAATCTCGCAAACATGGCCGCAAGGCACGTAAGTAATCTTCGGATTGCTTCGGGTCGAGTGGCAACGCTCGACCATAAAGAATTTTACAAACTGTTCATAACGGATTAGTTTGATAGTAATTACTCACTTAGGGGTACAGAAATGCCATTAGGATATTTATTACCGGGTCAGCGGATCGCAGACCAAATGGAAACAAACGTACAGATTGGTCAAGCGGTTAATGGGCAATTAAACGTTGCCGGTGGCCAATTAATTTGCCCCAACATCCCCATTGGCTCTGTAGCTCTGGCTTCAATCGGAACGAACACGGCTGACATTATCCAATTGTGGGTAACGGACATTATGGTTCCGTACAACCGCATCGTAAAAAATATCAGCATCTTGTCAGGCGGCACAGCAACAACCGATAACTGGTTGGCGGCGATCTATGACAGCTATGGAACATTGATTGCATCAACAGCCCTTGCTGGTCAAGTGTTGGCAACAGCAAATACTTGGCAGACTCAAGCAATCGCACTGACTTATGCTCGCGGCACGACCACTTCGACAGCAGCCACTCAGGTTCAATTGAATGGCCCGCAACAATATTACATCGCAGTTCAAGGATCAGGAACGACCGGCGGAGCAATACAAACCGTTCCGGCACCATACCAAATTTGCGCGGGTGTAATTGCAGCCGGTACATTCGGCACGATCCCTGCAACAATTACTGTTCCGACCACATTTACTGCGGCTAAAGCGCCGATTGTTTATCTCTCATAATCATGGGCGTTTATTCACATACCGACCTGAAGATAAATGATGCGACACAGGGCGCGTTTGTCGATCTCGACAACGGGAATGCGGCAACTTTTGCGGTTCTATATGCGATTCTGGTCGAGCTTCGGGTGCATACAATATATTTGGCCGCAATGAATACAGGGATTATCAATGACGATCCATCATCGCTTAGAAATGATGTGTCAAGCGATCCGGGGTCGATCCAACAATTCAACGCAACATCTAATTTCTAGGAGATAGGCATGGCACAACTTCAAACAATAGTCGGTCAACAAAACAACCCTGACAGCGCAAACGCAATCACGAATCGCGGTGGACACCAAGGCGATCTGATTATTTCAGAATTGCATGGTCGTTACTATGAGACCAACTACCGTAAAAACAAATTCTACGGCTCGAGCGGCGCAACACCAACCGTCACCACTGTAGCGTTAGCGACCACTTACACCGGACTCTGCTTGTACAATCCGGCAGGATCAAGCGTGAACTTGGTTTTGGATAAGGTAGGTATTTCATTCCTTGTTGTATTCCCTGCTGCCTCAACGGTTGGATTGCTAGTTGGTTATGCGCCAGCCGGTATCACTACCGCGTCTGCTGCTGCATCTCCCGGCGCTCAGTCGTTTATCGGCGGCGGCGCAGGACAAGGCAAATGCGCTCTGTCTGCAACTTTGGTTGGTACGCCATACCTGCATACCGTATTTGGTTCTGGATTGACCGGCGCGATCACTACCGTTCCTGACACAATGGAACTGTATGACCTGGAAGGTTCGATTATTCTTCCACCCGGCGCTTATTGTGCAATTTACACTTCCACTATTTCAGGTGCCGCTTCATTGGCTGCCTCGTTCCAGTGGGAAGAAGTGCCACTGTAATAGATCATGGCTGATATTCCACCAGAATTAATGCAAATGATGCAATCGGGGCAAGCTCCGCAGGGCGGTGGTATGCCACCTCCTGCTGCTGGCGCACCCGTTTCGTCGCCTATGAGTACCCCGCAGGACAATGCGGGTGACAAACAGGGTGCAATGGCACAGGTGCAAATGGCCGTCAAGATTCTGGAACAGACTTTAATCGCTTTCGGTAGCGATTCCAAAGAGGGGAAGGCGGTTCTTTCAACGCTTTCAACTCTTGGCAAGGAATTTGGCGAGTCAAAAGATCATGGCAGGGCGCTGATACCGTCTGAGATTATGAATTTGCAAGCCACTATGCCAAAAGGTACGGGCGCTCCACAAGGAGGCGCACCGGCTCCCGGCGCTGCACCCCAACCACAACCCCCAATGATGTAAAAAGGAGAAAATCATGGCAGGAGATCAACTGTTTAAACCAAAGCACTACCCAGCACGCAAACCGACTGACGTTCGTTTGCATAACGGCGCGGTAATGAATCCACCAAGAATGTCTGAAATCGGCGGTCTTGATGCGCTTCACAAAGGTGGTCATGTAAAAATGGCTCACATGGCATTGCGCAAACCGGGCGGCACTAAGTAATTTGTACGTTCATTGATCTGAAAAGGGGCTAAAAATGAGTGAAATTTCTCTCGAAGGTATGTCACAAGAGGCAATCAACGGATTGGCTCTGTTGGCAAAAGGATTGTCGAGTAATAGCAAGACACGCGATCAGTTTTTGAATTTGACCAAGACCGCGAATCCTGAATTGAGTATTCCAGAAGTGGATATTCCGTTCAAGATGCAGGGAATGATTGAGGCAGAACAAAAGAAGCGCGAAGAATTAGAGAACAAGATTCGTGAAAACGAAATTCGTCAACAGATTAAGGATCGCAGAGCCGACATAATCAAGACGAAGGGGCTTTCAGAGGATCAGGTTCTTGAAGTAGAGAAGATGATGACGGAGAAGGGTATTGTGAATCACGAAACTGCGGCGGATTTTTATCTGTCACAGCAAAAATCGGCGGCTCCCACCCCTTCTGCTTTCACAGGATCGCAACAAGTTCCGAAAGTGGACTTGAAGAGTTTTGGCGGCAACATTAATCAATGGGCCAGAAATGAAGCAAACGCGACGATCGGAGATATTCGGTCTGGACGGATTAAAGTTTAGCAACAAGCAGGGCTGTTTTTAATTTTTAATTTAGGAGATACATCATGCCAGTTTTAGGACAAGGTATATTACCAGCGGCAGGCGCGGTCGCCAGTGAGTTAACAGCCGTTACTCGCCGGGCATTCGTCCCAAAGCTGGTTGTGCAAACTTATCAGTCAACACCGCTTCTGGCGATGCTGATTGCCAATAACCAAACCGCTTCCGGTGGTGCGTCATCCGTGACTGTGCCAATACAGGGCACAAACATGGTGACGACCCAACAATCGGATTACTCCGGTTCGTTCAGCGCCCCTTCTGTTCAGCCCGGTATTCAGAATGCCGAGTTTAACTTGAAGTTGTCGATCACTCCGATCCCATTCTTGGGTATGGAAGCCGCCGTTCAAGTTGACTACGCTGTTGTGCCGATTATGGAAGCGCGCATGAATGATGCCGGTAATAACTTGGCGGCATTCTGGTCTAACGCTTTGTACAACAACACATCGAATACTCTGCAATTGATCGGCTTGCCCGGCGCTGTAGATGATTCAACCAACTTGACAACCTACGGCAACGTTAACCGTTCGACAAATACCTTCTGGAAATCCAAGGTATATAACGCCGGTTCTGTTAACCCAACCCGTCAAAACGTTTTGCAATACTTGGTCGGAACGGCTAAATCAGGCGGCGGTGAAATGCCTAACTTCGCAGTATGCGGATTCGGCACTTGGGCGTTGCTGGCTCAAGATTTCCAAGGTCAAGAATCTTATCAGATTACACCGGGCGCATCGTTTGATAAAACAGAAGACGGCCCACGTTCCGGCTTCCGCGCACTGATGGTGGCTGGCGTGCCGATCTTTGCCGACATGAACTGTCCAGAAGGAACAATGTATATCTTGAACAGCAATTACTTGTCCATGTATATCCATGAACAAGGCGCATTCGCATTCACCGGCTTCGAATCCACATTGTCTAACTGGCAACTGGGTTATGTCGGCGCGATTGTGAACATTGCCGAACTGGTACTGACAAAGCCTTCTGCTTGCGCTCGCGTAGGTAGCTTCAACAGCATCACAATCTAAGGAGAATGTCATGTCATTTATGCAAATAAACTATCTTGGTCAGCCAGTGGCAACACGGACTGCCATATTCAACCAAAACGCAGGCCAAGTGGTTAATGCAACAACACAGCAAACCGTGTTTGACTTTGCATTGGCACCCGGCAACGCGCTGATTATTCCTGCTGGCGAATGGACAACAATGGCCGGTCAGTATTCGGACGTTCAAGTTTTTGACAATATGCAACAACGCTGGTTGAGCTTGTCGATCTACGACTCAGCCCCAACACCAATCAACTCCGACGGAACAAACTATCGTTTCGCCAATACTACGGGTTGCCCTATTGGTGCGGTTGTAACAACTGCCGGAACTGCCGGATCGTTGCCAGTTTCGATGTACACATCGACCGGCGTATGGACAGGTGGAACATTCACAGCGCAAGCAACACCCGCTGTGGGCTGGACTGTTTCTGCTGGTACTTCGACATGGAATACCTTTATCGGCGGCGCAATCAGCCAAACCATTGCTATCACTAACGGCGGTTCTGGATATAACACATTCCCGCCAAAGGTATTGATTCTGCCCCCTGCCAACCAAGGCGCGCAACCATTCATCCCTGCCTCTGCCGTATGTACCATTTCAGGCGGTGCGGTAGCGACAGTGACAGTGACCAATCAAGGCGCGGGTTATGTTTCTGCCCCAACTATCGTTGTGCTGAATGCCCCCGGCGATCTTTCTGGTACAGGTTGCGTATTGACAGCAACATTGACCGGCGCAGGACAGGTGACAGCGGTTGTTAATGCAACACTGGGAACAGCGCAAACTGCTGTTATCACATTGACAGGAACGGGCGCGTCTTTACCGGCAGGTGCTGCATGTACCGTACTAATGAACTTCACGGTAACTGCTGCGGGCACTGGTACAGTGACAGCCGGATCTGGTTATACTAACGGCTATCAATTAATGGCGGTTGGCGGATTGGCTGCGGTTACTCCGACCTACAAGAATCCAACAATTGAGCTTGGCATTACCACTCCAGTCCAACCAATTATTTATTCTGCATCAACATCTGTTCAGAACTTGAACAGCGCGAATACAATCATTGTGTTTGGCGGATATGGCTATCAAGCGGTTCCGTTGGTTTTGGCGGGCGTTGGAATTACCTCTGGCGGATTTATTACTGCGCCGACAGTAGGTGGAACTAACGACATTTGCTTGCTGTACCCACTCTAATCTCTCGGAATGCCATTGGCACTAGGTGGCAAAAATGAGGATGACAATATTCAATTGTTGACCGCAATTTGTAATCGTCAGAAGGGTAAAAAACACCCAATTGACTTTATGCAATCAAGGGGATTTTTATGTTAACAGTTACCAATAGAAATAATTTTGATTTTGAAGGTCGTTATAACAGTCACGACTATCAATTCCCTGCCGGAAAGACGACTGCCGTTTCAGACGAAGCGGCACGTCATATTTTTGGTATAGGGCTAAAAGATAAGACTGACGTGTTGGTGAGACATGGGTGGATGACACACAGTTCTCATCAAGGCGCAGCGATGGCGAAACTCAACGGTTTCGCTTTCAATGTGTCGAACGAATTACAGGACGGTCAGGTAATTGAAGCGCCGGCGGTGGTTGCTTTATCATCACCGAGCGAATCAGTGTCCGTACCTACAGAGCAAGGATCAGCCCCCTTGCAACCGGAGGCGGGAGAAGAGGAAAGTTCTAGCGAGCCGACTGAATCTCCTGTCGCCACCTCACAATATGGGGGCAGTATCTTGGATCGTCTAAGCGGGTCTTAAATGAATGACTCAATTATCCGATTACGTCACAAGCACACAACGTCTGCTGCATGACTCAACAGCAAACTATTGGAGTGTTGCAGAGCTAACGACCTATATCAACGACGCACGCAATCGCATTGTTGTTGATACGGGTTGTAATCGGGTTTTGCAATCTTATACCCTGACTGCGGGGCAAGAGGTTTATCCCTACTCTTCCCTGCCGCAAGGCACTTCCACTGTAGATGTATTGAATATCACGGTTTTATGGGGCACAATGCGCGTCCCGTTGAACTATATGGTATTCACTGAATTCAATATGAAAATGCGTGCATGGCAATCGTTTCAAGCGAGGCCCGTGGCATTTTCTGTGTACGGCAATCAGAATATTTATGTCGGGCCAATACCCGATCAGAATTACGTAAGCGAATGGGACACGGTAGTATTATTGCCCGCACTGGTCAATCAGACCGATGTGGACACGCTCATGTTCCCTTTCACAAGTCCGATTTCTTTTTATGCGGCGTATTTAGCCAAGTATAAGGAACAGAGTTATCAAGAGGCTGAAAAATTCAAGGCTGAATATGCGTTAAAGGCGAGAGAGGCGATCAGGTCGTCATTCACGCGACGTATGCCTAGTGTATTCGGGGGCTAACATGACCGAAAAAAAAGACGGTCGCAAAAATCACTCGCTCCGTGAATTCGGCGGGGTGAATACCCAAGCCGCACGCCAGACCATCAAGGACGACGAATTCTCATGGCTTGAAGATGTCATGCCGATTGGCTTTGGCAATATGCCGGTCGTGCCGGGGCCTTCCGCATCCTTCGCGACAATACCCGGCAGCGGCGCGTACTATATTCAATCACTCAATATTTCCAATGCGGGCATTCCGACAGAGTACGTTTTTGTATTCTGTAGCTCTGGAAATGCGTATATGGCTCAGGTGCAGAGTCCGTGGACGGTTACTCAGATTGGGGTCAATGGGCAATTCTCGACCTATGGAGTGCGCGCGGCACAATGGAAAGACGAGCGCATATTAATCATTGATCCGGTCAAAGGGTATTTTGATTGGGGCTATAACACAATTTCGATTGTGCTTGCGAATGCGTCGATTACATCGAACGTGCTGACATTTTCTAGTGCCACGGGCGGCACGGTTGCCGCAGGGCAATATGTGTTCTATCCATCCGGCACGGCGTATTGCCAAATTCAAAGCGGCTCTGGAACAACGTGGACTGTATCATCATGCGCGAATCTTGCATCTACGACGATGTGGGCGGGTCAATTCGCTTTAACTACCTATCAGGGCACTGTGTTTAGTGTCACAGTTGTCAGCGGCGGAACGGGATTTATTGACAATCATACCCAGACGATAACCAATACGACAGGAACGGGCGGACCTGGAACGGGCGCGACTTATACCTACTACATTGGGGTAGTTGCAATAACACTTACGGGTACTCAGACAAACTATTCCGTGGGGCAAGTTCTAACCCTAATGGGTGGAACAACGATCAATAATCAGGCTTGCCAGATTACGATTGCATCGGTCGGCACGGGCGGGGCGATCACAGGAGCGAACATTACCGTGCCGGGTGTGTATACCATCGCCCCCAGTCCACTAACAGGTCTGGCCACCTCGACGGTCGGTTCGGGATCGGGCTGTACAGTTACAGCGGCATTCGGGATTGTTTCAGTAACAGTCACCGCGCCGGGATCGGGATATTCAAACACGGCACCAAATACACCTTTGGCGTTGACAATCTCTGGAGCATCAACAGGCGCATCTCTAACGCCCAACCTGTCATCGTCAACCGTCGGCACAGACATAGCTACCTATTCGGGGCGGGTATGGATTGCGAACGGACGGACGATTGTTTATTCAGCGCCGAATAGTTACCAGGACTTTACTACTACGTCACTCGGCGGGTCGTTTATTATGACGGACTCGACGTTACGCTCGCAGATTTATCGCTTGTTCTCGGCGAATAATTATCTGTACATTTTCGGGATTGATTCGATCAATGCAATTTCCGGTGTGGCAATTCAACCGGCTACCGTTTCATCGTCGGGCACGAACGTTTCGCCCGCGATTACCATTTTCACCAATTCAAACCTTACGCCTTCGATGGGCACGGATATGCCGGATTCGATTATTGCGAATTATCGCACGCTCATGTTCTCGAACGACTACGGGGTGTATGGATTAAACGGTGTGATGCCGCAGAAAATGTCTGATCCGCTGGACGGAATGTTTCAGGATATTAATCTGAACTACAACATTTCGGCGGGACAGGCGATCATTTTTAATATTCAATGTATGTGCTTTTTGGTGACATACGACGATCAGCTATTGGGCTATCCAAGACAGCTTTTAATGGTGTATTTCAACAAGAAATGGTTTTTTTCGACACAAGTTCCGGGCATGATTTTTATTACGACGGGAATTTATAATGGGACACCAACTCTTTTTGCTACGGATGGGTCGTATTTATACCGTTGTTTCGATCAAACCACTCAACCGCACGCGCATGAGATTCAGACAAAGCTATGGGACTTCGGTAGCCCGCTGGTCACAAAGCAGGCATTTAAGTTTGCATTGGAGTCGATTTCACCAATCCTTAATGCGGCAATTAATGTAAGTGTAGATACCGAGATTAAATCGCTTGACTACGCTTTTGTCGCTGGCAATACGATGTTATGGACGAATAACACGGGCGGGATTATTACATGGACGAATAATTCAGCACAGACGATCATATGGACTGTATCGGGTTACAACATGAATCGGGCTGACGTGAGCAATACGGGCAACTATTTGGGATTGACGATTACTTCAACGTCGAATGAATTGACGTATGCGGGACTTCACTTGCAATACGAGCCAAGAACGCCATGGACAGGAGCGCCGTTCTAATGGCTGACTTGAGCGAATTTTACGATGTTCCTTTTAAGAACGAGAATGCGTTTGCGGGGTTCTTGATGGCAAATGACTTGTCGCATCAAGCAATCGCTTCGGCATTGGAACAGCAGAATTTGTTTGTATTACGCTATCCGCTGGCCGAGACTTTCGGGGATTCGCATAATTGGTTGCAATTGCATAATGATGTTCATCAGGCTGAATTGAACTTGTTGGCAGGATCGGCGAATGAGAATACAGCGCCCTATCAGATTGATTTGGCGAGCGTAGACCTTAGTAACGAAGAGACTTACAATAGTTGGATGCAAGGACACGGGGATATTCATGCGTATGTGAATAGCCTTTTGGGGCTGTAATAAAGATAGAGGTGTGATATGTCATGGACAGACGATATTTCGGCGGCATTAGGGACTAATTCCGGTAGTAATGGATTGGGTCAGATTGGCTCAAATTTAGGCATTAAACCGGGCGATGTGACTGCGGAAAATACGCTTGCAACGATAGATGAGCCGTGGAACATTGTTCCGAATGCAATTAGCCGGTCAACCGGCGGCACGGGCAACGCGCTGTATGACGCAGGGATTGGCGGGTTTGTCGGGAATATGGGAAATGCGACCTATAGTTCGCTTGGCGATACGGCACTCACGGCCGCAGCATTGTATGGCGGAGCCGAACTGTTTGGTCCGTCTACGCCTGGGCCGCAAATATTAAATCCAGTTGCGACGGACGGGGTTACGCTTGGCACGGTGCCGAATCCGTATGCGGGTGTTGCCACAGCGGATATAGAAGGTTCGCCCGGGCCAAATTCTTTGCAGTCCGGCATTAATGTAATTAATTCACCGGCAACGGGTGTTTCAACCGTACCAACAGCGCCCCCCCCCCCGCGCCCGGGCCCCCCCCCGCCCCCGGGGGCGGGGGGGGGGGGGGGGGGGGGGGTGGGGGGGG
>CAYZPM010000056.1:0-18262 GCA_964480365.1 uncultured Gallionellaceae bacterium | reverse complement strand
GCTGACCATTCAACATGGGTTCGTGGATACGATCCGGGTTATAGTGCGCCTGCACCCCAGCCTGTCCCAAGCCGCACATTTTGCCCCAATTGATGCTGGAAGCGGGGTTGCCTTCCAACTTCAGCACGCGACCTTCGCGCACCCTGCCTTCAATGTTACAGCCGGCATCGCACTGCGCACAGGTCGAGTTGTAATAGACCCCGATGCTGGGAATCTGGTAATCAGTCGGTTCCACATACGAAACCACCGTTTCCTTGCCATTCTCGATCGAGGTGTTGCCGCACCCGCTTAACGCGACCGCAGTACCGCCCCAGCCTAGCGTCTTCAAAAAATCTCGTCGATTATAACCAGCCGCTTGCCCCGCACTTTGGGGCTTAGCGGAATGGCTAGTAGTTTCATCAAAACCGTTTTCAATCATCACAAATACCTCTTTGAAATCTTGCTCGTCATGGACTGCATGCCGCTTACTTGTGGCACGTGAAGCAATCGTTCGGGCCATGTGTCGTCTTGGTCGAAGTTGCGTCTACCAGATGATCCTTCTGGTGGCATTCCGCACACCATCCCATAGTTAGCGGTTTCTGGCGACGTCCAACCACCAACGTCTTGACATCGCCGTGGCAATAGCCGCACGCTTCCTGCACCGGCTTACCCTGCTGGAAGGCAAACCGCTGAACGTGGCGCTCATGGTTGAAGCGCACAAAATCGGGCAAATCATGCACTTTCTTCCAAGGTACCGCTTTCTTGGCTTCCCAATATTCAAACAGTTTCTTGATGCGCGGCGTTTCCCTCACCGACTCGATGCTCTGATGGCAACCAATACACTTTCGCAGCGGCGGGATACCTGCCACCATGCTGCGCCGCGCATAAGTGTGGCAATACATGCAGTTGATTTCCATCCCGCCAGTGGCCGGCTTGGATGGGTCGGCATCATCTGCCGGATTGTGCATCCCGGCATGGCGATTATGCGGAAACTCAATGGGCTGCTCGATCTGGGGACCCAAATCGTCAGCGGTGGTAATAGCCGGTACCGCATCGGCGGCATAACTGCCGACGGCGACAAACATCCCGGCAAGCAGAATGGATAAACGTAAAAAACGGTGCATCGTAAGTGGCTCCCCCAGCTAAACAATTAGACACCCGGCAAACAAAATTAAACACCCGACCGGGACAACGCCGACATGCATTACTACAGTTACAACGGATTATTTAAAACGCGGTGAGATCGCCATTAATTTTTATATTTTTTTATTAGTGTAAGCCAGACCGCGAGGGATAGGCGCGACAACACAGCGGCAATAATGTCCAGTTTGAAAAATAAAGTCAACACCACATGCACTACATACTTCAATTCAATAGAAAAACCCCTTATCAGGCAAAAAATTACAGCGTTTGCTTATATAGCTTATTCCGTAATGGAAAAACAAAAAAACCTTAATTAATAACCACATATAAGGAGTGGCTTTAGGAATTTTTTATTGCTCAACATTAATTTTTTCGCTCGCACTACACCTATCAGGCTCTGTCGTTCTGTCTAAATCCGGGTGAGGTATAATCGCGCCACTTTTTTCGCCGCATCCCTAATGAATATTTTTTACGAAGAAGACGGCGCTTTCAAGGTCGGCAACATACTCACCGACAACACCACTTCTTTACAGGTGGAAAGCACGCACGGCAAGCGCAGCAAGATCAAATCTGCAAACGTGTTGCTGCGCTTTGCCCAACCGGGATTAAGCGAATTCATGGCACAGGCGGAAAATCTCGCGGCATCAATAGACGTTGAGTTCCTGTGGGAATGCAGCCCGCCGGATGACTTCGGCTTCGATGCACTGGCTACAGAGTATTTCGGCCACGCGCCCGATCCTGTCGAAGGGGCTGGAACGCTGCTCCGCCTGCACTCCTCGCCGATGCATTTTTACAAGAAGGGCAAAGGACACTACAAAGCCGCGCCTCCGGAGGCGCTCAAGGCAGCGCTGGCCAGTGCCGAAAAGAAGCGCTTGCAGGCTGCTATGCAAGCGCGCTACACAGATGAACTGATAGCCTCCACACTACCGCCTGAATTCGCCGACAAACTGCCGCAACTGCTATACAAGCCCGACCGCAACACGCTTGAAGTGAAAGCACTGGAAGCCGCCTGCGCCGCCACACATTTATCCGCCGCGCATCTGCTGCAACGCTGCGGCGCGATTCCCTCTACGCAGGCTTACCACTTGCAGCGTTTTCTGTTCGAGAATTTTTCGCATGGCACCGGCTTCCCCGAAGTCACTGTGGAAGCGCATCCGGAACTGCCGCTGGCTGAAGATACTGCCTTCAGCATTGATGATGCCACCACCACGGAAATTGACGATGCCTTCTCGGTGAGACAGCTCGCCAACGGCAACTGGCGCATCGGCGTACACATCGCTGCACCCACACTGGGCATCGCGCCCGGCTCGCCGTGTGACGCCATCGCGGCACAACGTTTATCCACGGTGTACCTGCCCGGCGACAAAATCACCATGTTACCGGACAGCGTGGTGCAAGCTTTCACACTGGATGCGGACAAGGTCTGCCCATCACTCTCGATGTACCTCGAAGTGGATGCCGCATCCCTCGCCGTGATTAACACTGAAAGCCGCGTTGAGCGCATCCACATCGCCGCCAACCTGCGCCACGACACACTGGAGCCGCTGTTTAACGAAGAGACGCTGGCTGCGGAGAAACTGGATTATCCTTTTGCACCGGAACTCAAGCTGCTATGGAATCTCGCGCAGAAACTTGAAGCGGCGCGCGGCAAATCCGCCGACAATAGCACGCAACAAATGGATTACAATTTTTACGTAGTCGATGACCGTATCACCATCAGCACGCGGCAACGCGGCTCTCCCATAGACAAAGTGGTGTCGGAGCTAATGATTTTCGTCAACAGCGAATGGGGAAAACTGCTCGCGGCACACGACGTGGCAGGCATCTATCGCACGCAAAACAACGGCAAGGTGAAGATGAGTACCGTACCCGCACCGCATCAGGGATTGGGTGTGGCGCAATACTTGTGGTCCAGTTCGCCGTTGCGCCGCTATGTGGACTTCATCAACCAGCGCCAAATCATCAGCCTGCTGCGTGGCGAAGCGCCTGCTTACACACAGAACGACACCGCACTGTTCACCGTGATGCGCGACTTTGATACGGCCTATACCCTCTACAACGAATTTCAGCGTAACATGGAACGCTATTGGTGTTTGCGCTGGCTGTTGCAGGAAAATGTGCGGCAGGCCGAGGCGCTAGTGCTGCGCGAAAATCTGGTGAAGTTCGTGGACATTCCGCTGGTAGGACGGATTCCTTCGCTGCCGGAAACCCTGCCCAATACCCGTGTTGTGCTGGAGATCGGTGAAATTGATTTGCTCGACTTGAATTTCAATGCACGTTTCATCTCTGCGGTTGATGAGGTTGCAGTTTGCCAGCCCTGATTAAACAACCGCTCGCAATGGCCCTGGCGTTCTCGCTGGCGCTGCATGCTTTTGTACTGTTTGAAGTCGGCGTCAAATGGTACGACCCGCGCAAAGCTGCCGACTTCCTGCAACCAATACAAGTGGTGCTGGTCAATTCCAAATCGAAATCGCGCCCCACCCATGCTGACGCACTGGCGCAAAATAATCTCGATGGCGGCGGCAACACCCCAGAAGACCGCCGTGCAAAAACCCCGCTCCCCACACTGAGCGATGACCGGCAATTTACGCAGGAGCAGTCGGCGCAACGCGTACAGCAATTGGAGCAGGAAGCCAAACACATAGTGACTCAAAGCAAGAGTACATACAGCGTGGCGCAGGAAAAGACCCGGCAGCAACAAGAAACGAACGAACACGCAAACGGCGAAGACCTGGTTCAGCGCAGCATGGAGATGATCAGCCTGCAAGCGCAGATCGACAAAGACATGAGCGCCTACCAAAAAATGCCTCGGCGCACATTCATCGGCGCGCGCACCCGTGAATACCGCTTCGCGCAATACATCGAGGACTGGCGCGTCAAAGTGGAACGTATTGGCACCCTGAACTACCCCGAAATAGCACGCCAGAAAAAAATCTACGGTAGCCTGCAACTCACCGTATCCATCAACGCCGACGGCAGCGTGGAAAATGTGGAAGTCAATAATCCCTCCGGCCAGCCCATTTTAGACGCGGCGGCGAAACGTATCGTCAAGCTGGCATCCCCCTTTTCTCCTCTCCCGGCAGACATCCGCCGCGACACCGACATCCTCAGTATCACCCGCACCTGGACGTTCACCCAGTCCGACAAGCTGGAAAGCGAATAGCCCGCGTAGGGCGGAACGCTTGCGGTTCCGCCGAATGATTATTCCGCTAAGCATCTTGAATTGTGGCGGAACGCTCTACGTCCAGCCTTTAAAGAGAATGTACGCTCATCCCAAACCAACAGCCGACTTGTTTTTAATGGGTGGAATTGGTAAAGGGCTATTTCAGTCGTCAAACTCCTTGGTCGGCTTGAGCGCGGCGCGCACTGTGGGTTCAGACAGGGCGGAGGAGCAAAGTTCGATGAAGCGGTAGGCGAAGCCACGTAAGTAATGTCCACGGCGCACGGAAATACGCGTGGTGTTTTCTTCGAACAGGTGGGAGGTATCCAGCAGGCGCAAATTGGTGTCGCGCGACGCGTCGAAGGCGATGGAGGCCACGATGCCAATTCCCAGCCCCAGTTCCACATAGGTTTTGATGACATCCGCATCAAGTGCCGACATGACGATGTCGGGCGCAAGTCCCGCTTCGCCGAAGGTCTGGTCTATGCGCGCCCGTCCCGTTATGCCCTCGTGGTAGGTAATGACCGGGTATTCCGCAATCGACTCCAAGGTAAGCGGCATAACGGTTTCCAACGGATGTCCCGCCTGCACGATGACCGAGTGGTGCCAGGTGTGATAGGGAAAGGAAACTAATTCCGGTACCTCCGCCAGCGCTTCCGTGGCGATGCCGATATCCGCCTGTCCGTCGAGCAGCATCGTGACGATCTCGGTGGGGCTGGCTTGGTGCAGCTTCAGGTGTACCTTGGGGTAATCCCGTTTGAACAGGTTGATGACCTGCGGCAGAGCGTAGCGCGCCTGGGTGTGGGTGGTGGCGACGGTTAATTTCCCTTGGGCGCTATTACTGTACTGATCAGCCAACCCCTTGATGTTCTTGGCGTCGAGCAATATGCGCCCGACAATCTCGACCAGCTCGCGTCCCGGATCGGTCAGCCCGAGCAGTCGCTTGCCCCTACGCACGAACAACTCGATACCGAGTTCGTCCTCCAGATCCTTGATGTGCTTGCTGACGCCGGATTGCGAGGTGTACAGCGCATTGGCAACCTCGGTGAGATTGAAGTTCTGGCGCACCGTTTCACGGATGATTCTAAGCTGCTGAAAATTCAATTTGCTCTCCTGTCTGGAACACGCAGAACTGGCGCGGACGAATGAATAGCTATACCTCAACAATATTTTGCTATGGCTTCATATCATGAATCTCTGATTGATATTTGGTCAAGCGTTCACCAAGGTATGCCAGATCAGATTTCTGATGAAACTTGAGGAAGAGAAAAGCTGCACGATAAAGTTGTTGGTCACCATCATAAACAACGTAAACAGTCCTCCCAGATACTGCAACGATGTGTGGCTCGCTTTTTAAATCAAGCGGCGGGACATGAATATAAAGAGTCGATTGTTTTGGAATCGAACTACTGTCCAGGAAAAAAGAAGCGCCCAGAATGGAAATGTCATTAATGAATCCTTGATGCGTGGTTTGGTCATCAAAAATAATATCCGCATGCCATCCAACCCGGAAGCGATGTATTCTACGTTGTTCATTACGTTCCACTGCGCCCGCCAAATTTTGTGACGAGATTGGTAGAGGTATTTCGGCTTGGTCTTGCGATAAATTGGGAGTATTGCTTCCCTCAATTTCAGGTGTGGCTGGTGGGAGCGCGTCGCCAGACTTTGGCAATTCGTAAGTAGCATTGCCGGTGTCGGAATCGGTTATATTTTCGTCGGACATTGTTGAGAACACGCCAGGATTGATAACGCAATGATACACCTTGTTTTTTAGAGACCGTTGCTGGCACCGATTGTAGATGGTTGCGGCTAGAGGAAACTCTCCGCAGCAGAATAGGGCAAGCCGAAGGCATCTGCCACCGCACGGTAGCTGACCTTGCCATCGACGATGTTCAAGCCCTTACGCAATGATATGTTGTCGCGTAGCGCCTGCTGCCAGCCCTTGTTCGCCAGTTGCAGCAGATATGGGAAAGTGGCATTGGTGAGGGCGAGGGTGGAAGTGCGCGGCACACAGCCCGGCATGTTCGCCACGGCGTAGTGCACTACGCCATCCACGATATAGACCGGGTCATGATGCGTGGTGGGATGCGTGGTTTCTACACAACCGCCCTGATCAACGGCAACATCCACGATGACCGATCCTTCCCGCATCGTTTTCAGGTCTTCACGGCGAATTAGCTTGGGCGCGGTTGCACCCGGAATGAGTACGCCGCCAATGACGAGGTCGGCAGTGGCGATCTGTTCCAACAGATTATGGCGATTGGAGAACAGGGTCTGAACGTTGGAAGGCAACACTTCGTCGAGGTAGCGCAGACGTTCCAGTGACACATCCAGAATGGTCACGCGCGCGCCTAGTCCTGCCGCCAATCGCGCGGCATTGCTGCCCACGACACCACCACCGAGGACGACCACATGCGCTGGCAACACGCCGGGCACACCACCGAGCAGGATGCCGCTCCCACCATACAACTTCTCCAAATACTTTGCCCCTTCATGTACCGCCATGCGTCCCGCCACTTCCGACATCGGCGTCAGCAAGGGTAACTCGCCCGTCGGCAAGGACACGGTCTCGTAGGCGATACAGGTCGCACCGGATGCAAGATGGGCATCGGTCAACTCTTGGTCAGCCGCGAAATGGAAATAGGTGAAGAGCGTTTGCCCGGCGCGAATGCGTGACCATTCGGCCTTGATCGGCTCCTTGACCTTGACGATCAACTCCGCCTCCGCCCAAGTTGAATCGGCATCGGGGACAATGCGAGCACCTGCATGCAGATAGTGCTCATCGCTAAAACCGCTGCCCAGCCCGGCGCCACTTTCCACCCAAACGGAATGTCCAACCGCAACCAATGCCGCCACGCCTGCGGGAACCAGCGCGACACGATTCTCATTTGTCTTGATTTCTTTTGGAACACCGATCTTCATTTTTACCTCTTTAAATCCAAATAATCCACTAGGCGCGTTACGATATGATTTGTCTGCATCCGTTCGCCCTGAGCCCTTCGATAAACTCAGGAGAGCCTTGTCGAAGGGTTTGTTCTACAGCGCAAGTGGTTCGACAAGCTCACCACGAACGGCCTAATGGATTATTTAGGTTTTAATGTTCGATGAACTATGCCACTGCATCGGGCTACGACCGTCCAACTTTTTCAAGCCTGCTCCAAAAAGCCACCGCTTCTAAACGTCAGCACTAGCGTGTCGCGATGACCTCCCGGCGCTGTCGGCTGAATAGGTGTGGATTCATGGATCACGCGCTGATCATCAAGCAAAATCAATGTCCACGGTTCGCTCAAGGTGAAGCGCTGTCCGTGCGGCCCCGCTGCCTCGAATATGCGACTCTCACCGCCGCTGACGTTCTCGCGTGCCACCAGCAGAATGGCGACGAAATCCACGCCGTCGCGGTGCGCGCCCTCCGGTGTCGGTCGTCCGATGCCATCGAGGGTGTCAATGCGGAACTGGTGCGCTTCCACATACCAAGGGCGCCCTCCTTTGACTGTAGAACAGACGCGAGCGATGGACAGCAACAATTTAGACCACACTGGCTGTGCAATCGCATGCGCCTCAATCGGCTCGAATAACCGCAGCATCCCGCCATGCAGCGCGTTGTATTTCAGCGGCTGGTAATGCGCGCGATGGCGAACCTGCGTGACGCCCTCCTGCTCAACGATGAAACAGGAATGTCGTCGCCGCCGATAGCGCCCGCCATCCCTGAGAAAGTTGTCCGGCGGCAAGTTCTCCCAATCTGTTTTTAGCGATTCCAGAACGGACAACGAACAGCCAACGAATGCTCCAAGGCTTGCCGGACTTAGCACCCCATACCCTTGAGCCTTTACGGCATCGGCAAAATGTGCCGGATCGATGTAAGTTGGGGCAAGTGTAGCGACAGTCATTGTGTGGGTTACTCTTGATCTTGTTTGCCGCAATTCTACGTCAATAAGCCGCATTTCTCCCCGTAAATGTTGATGCGATGCAGATGTTAGGCTGGCAAGTCGAATAAGCGAACAAAGTTATTTCGCTTAGCTTATATACGCGATGAATATCGGGCGAACCGCTTCTGTCCAGTTTATACTGGCGAACGACGGCTTTCTGGGGACGCAGTAACATGGCTCAACTTCCAGTTTACGAAACTGCCCTTCGCGACTATTTGCTGTCGGGTAGCGAGATCGCAAGGTGCTATGACTGCTCAGTGCCAAAAGGAGAAGCTCGGCACAACAAGAAACAGCCACGAAAGAACATCTGTCTTCCTGTGGCTCAGATTGGGATGTAGCTTATGCAGTCTTCTTACGACGAGCGGCAAACAACCCCGTCAGTCCAAATCCCATGAGCATCAGCATATATTCGCCGGGTTCAGGAACGGCATTGATATTAGTGATGGTGAAAGCGTCAGTCTCTTGGTTGTTGTTTGCATATAAGAAGCCAGTTCCTGTAGTGCTTATGCTTGTCGGTAAGCTAGCAAAAGAATTCTGGTTGTTTGAATAAAAAACAAAAGAAAAGCCTGCCGATGGATCCTGTACTTGGCTACCATTTAAAAGGAGAGTGGCATATGGTACCCATTGACCCGCTGAGGTAAAGCTTAGAAACTGATTAGGAATGTCAACGATCTGAAACCCATTGCTTACAAACGTGTTTCCATTTATATCTAAAGTGATATTGTATTGAGTTGGAACATTATAATAGGGGAAGAGTTGAGACGTCAGGGAACTGTCGTAAGACATAGTTCCTGTGTAAGCTTGTCCCGCTGCTTGAACACCAAGAACTGGTGGTGATCCACTGTAAAAATTACCACTAAAATCGTATTGGACTACCTGCTGTGCGAAAGCCGTTAAAGGTAAACCTAAAATAGCAAGTAGGATTAGTTGTAGGTAATAATGGCGTTTAGTAACTAGTGTAGGCATTATCAAGTTCCAGAGATGTGGAGAATCAACGAAATTTCGCAACTATATTATGCTCTGTGAATATGACAATAATGCAATCAATAACATCTCAACCATAGTCCGTTCTACCTAGTCCGAAATGCATAGACCGTTCGGCGTATATCAATTGTTGGCGTATTATGTTCGCTGTTAAAGATTTAGGTGTGGATTAAGGCTTCGTCTGGTACGGGTCGTAACCGGAACTTCGCGAATGGCTTTCGGGAAGTAAAAATCAAAGCCGAATGTCGCTTCCGGGTCGTGAGTTGTACGCTAATGCGCCATTGAACACACGCACGTAACTCGGCGACGATGCGGCAGCGGCAAAAATGGCGTGGCAACGCACTATCCGTTTCTTGGGTATTCATCTGTGAAACTAATCCAAAAATGCGTCACCTGCTGCCCATTTAGGCAGCGCGAGTTGTATCGGCATATTCGTTTCGAATCGGCTCAAGTATCAGAAAAAGCCGCAGGGTTGTAAAATGCCATTTACCGATTGTCCATGCAATCAGCACGCATCCACTCATGGATCAACGCTAAGTTTTTCAAAAAGGTAATTTCTCCAGATGTGGATTGTTGAGTTAGCCTTACGGCGACCCTATACCTTTATTGTGATGGCGATCATTATTTTGCTCGCTACCCCGCTTGCCATCTTTCGTACGCCGGTGGATGTGTTGCCGGAAATCGATATTCCCGTCATCAGCGTAATCTGGAACTATGCCGGACTGTCGCCTCAGCAAATGGCCGACCGAATCACTTCGGTTCATGAACGTATTCTGACAACAACGGTCAACGACATCGAACATATCGAATCGCAGTCATTGAACGGTATCGCGGTAGTCAAAATTTACTTTCAGCCGAGCGTCAATATCCAGACCGCCATTGCCCAGATCGTTGCTGTTTCCCAACCCGTGCTGCGCCAGATGCCGCCGGGAAGCACTCCTCCTCTGATCATTAAATACACCGCGTCGAGTGTTCCGGTGATTCAGATCGGCATGTCGAGCAAGGATGTTCCCGAACAGGCGTTGTTCGACCTCGCGACCAATACCATGAGACCCCAGTTGGTGACAATTCCGGGCGTTGCCATCCCTTGGCCCTACGGCGGAAAACAGCGACTGGTGTCGGTTGACCTTGATACCCAGGCCATTTTGGCGAAAGGCCTTACCTCGGCGGACGTGATCAACGCCATCAGTAGCCAGAACCTTATTCTGCCCTCCGGAACCGCGAAAATTGACGATACCGAATATAACGTCAGTCTGAACAGTTCCCCGACGACGATAGACGGGCTGAACAACATACCCGTCAAAACCGTGAATGGCGCAACGACCTTCTTGCGCGAGGTCGCCCATGTGCGCGATGGATTTTCGCCGCAGACCAATATCGTTAAACAGAACGGTCAGCGCGGTCTGCTCTTGTCGGTTTACAAAAATGGCGGGGCATCGACCCTCGACGTTGTCAACGACCTCAAGGCCAAGCTGCCAACTCTGATGCCGTTGCTGCCGAAGAGCGTTGAGGTCGCGTTGCTGGCGGATCAGTCCATATTCGTCAAGACAGCGATCACGGGTGTCATTCATGAAGCACTGATCGCGGCGGTGCTCACGGCAGTCATGTTGTTGCTGTTTCTGGGAAATTGGCGCACGACTTCAATTATTGCCATTTCAATCCCGCTATCGATATTTACCTCGGTCGTGCTGCTGCATGCGGTGGGCGAGACTATCAATATCATGACGCTGGGCGGGCTGGCGCTGGCGGTCGGCATTCTGGTCGACGACGCGACGGTGACTATCGAGAATATCGAGCGCCATTTGCATATGGGCTCTGAACTCTATAAAGCGATCCTCGACGGTGCGGGTGAAATTGCCATTCCGGCTCTTGTCTCTACGTTGTGCATCTGTATCGTATTCGTGCCGATGTTCTTCCTCGAAGGTGTTGCACGCTTTCTATTTGTGCCGCTGGCCGAAGCGGTGGTGTTCGCGATGCTCGCCTCGTATGTGCTGTCACGCACGCTGGTGCCGACGCTGGCCTTGCTGCTGATGGGACATCAGACGCGCAGCGGAAAAATTGCGCAGTGGATACACAGTGTTCATGAATCGTTTAACCGGCGTTTTGAGAAATTGCGCAACGCCTATATTCTCCTACTTAGCCATTTACTGACGCATCGCCGTAATTTTATCTTGGGGTTTCTCGGTTTCTGTCTGTTGTCCTGCGGCTTGTACCTGATGCTCGGACGGGATCTTTTTCCCACTGTTGATACCGGTCAGATCAAGCTGCACATGCGCGCGCCGACCGGAACTCGAATTGAGAATACCGCGCTGATTGCCGATGAGGTCGACAAGGCATTACGCGAAATCATTCCCGAGGAAGAACTCGCTTCGATCATCGACAATATCGGTTTGCCCTATAGCGGCATCAATCTCTCCTATAGCAACTCGGGAACGATCGGCACGCTGGATGCCGAAATCCTGATTTCGCTCAAACCCGACCACCGTCCGAGCCGCGAATATATCGACAAAATTCCATCTGAACTTGGCAAACGCTTTCCTGGAGTCGAGTTTTTCTTTCAGCCCGCCGATATCGTGGCGCAGATTCTCAATTTCGGCATACCGGCGGCGATAGACGTGCAGATATACGGCAGCAACACTGGCGAAAACAGTGTATTCGCCGGTAAATTAATGAGTCGGATCAAGGCAATTAGTGGCGCTGTCGATGTGCATGTTCATCAGCGTTTAGATGCACCGCAGATCGCCCTTGAGATGGATCGCCCGCGTTTACAGAACATAGGAATCAGCCCCACCGATGTCGCGGAGAATATCTTGCTGCCGCTTTCGGGGAGCCAGCAAACCCAACCGGCTTTCTTCCTCAATCCGTCCAACGGCATCATTTACAACATACAGACGCAGATGCCGCAATACAAGATGAGTTCTCTCGATGATCTGATGCATCTGTCGGTCAATGTCCCCGCTGCAACGGGCAATGCGCCGCAGGTGCTCGGCAATCTGGTGAAGGTCTCTCCGACCAGAGAGGCCGGCATCGTGACCCGCTACAATATTCTGACCTCCGTTGATATTTACTCTAACGTGCGCGGTCGCGATTTGGGTTCGGTGGCAAAGGAAATTCAGCAGCTCATTGATGAGGCCAAGCCGAGTTTGCCTAAGGGCAGCCGTATCTCGATGCGCGGACAAGTGCAGACCATGCAGTCGTCCTATATTGGTCTCGGCATCGGCATTCTGGGAGCGATCATCTTGGTCTATTTGCTGATCGTGGTTAATTTCCAGTCCTGGCTTGATCCGTTAATCATTATTTCCGCGCTACCGGCCGCCTTGGCGGGCATCGCCTGGATATTGATATTGACCGGTACTGATCTAAGTGTACCGGCACTGACAGGAGCGATCATGACGATGGGCGTGGCGACCGCCAACAGCATTCTCGTCATCGCGTTTGCGCGGCAGCGACTGGACGCGGGCATGCCGCCGCTATCAGCCGCGCTGGAGGCCGGTGCTACGCGGTTGCGCCCGGTATTGATGACGGCATTAGCGATGATTCTTGGTATGATTCCGATGGCGATTGGCATCGGCGAGGGATCAGAGCAGAATGCGCCGCTCGGTCGAGCCGTGATTGGCGGTTTGCTTTTTGCGACCGTATCGACCCTGCTTTTCGTTCCTGTCGTTTTCGCCACTTTCCATCAGCGGCTCGCCGTGCGCAAAGCGCGTAGTCAGAACGACGCTTCCGCCACCCCAACACCCGCTTCTGCATAGGATAAACATGACTGATCAGCGACATGCCCAACAGGGCTTACCGGAATTTCATCTGCACGGCTCCGCTCAGGAAAGCAGCCGCAGCAAGGTTGTTCACACTGCTCGCATCGTGGCCGTTGTCATTGTCGTACTCCTGCTGCTCGGCCTGGGCTGGGCGCTGCTCGTGCGTCATGCGAATGCAGATGACCTTGCGAAGCGGGCTGCAGAAAATGCAATCCTGCAGGTGCGAGTTATTCAGCCGAGTGCCAGCGGCTACGAATCCAAGCTTACTCTGCCCAGTACCTTGCAGGGAATTTATGAGGCGCAGATTTACGCGCGCACCAACGGGTATGTAAAGCAATGGTTCAAGGACATCGGTCAGCAGGTCAAGAAGGGTGACCTATTGGCGACGCTCGACATTCCCGATGTCAACAAGCAGGTAGAGGAAGCGAAAGCGAATTTCAACCTCGCAAAGATCGCTTATGAGCGGTGGAGCAAACTGCGAGAGCATGATGCTGTCTCGCAGCAGGAATATGACGAGAAGATTGCCGCTTATCAGCAGACCGAGGCCGTACTCAAACGTTTACGCGACCAACAGGATTTCGGCAAAGTATTAGCCCCTTTCGACGGCATTGTGACACGACGCAATGTCGACAACGGCGACCTGATGAATGCCGGCAACGGCGGCACCGGTCAGACAATGTTCGCCGTCGCGCAGATCGACAAGTTGCGTCTCTATGCCTATGTACCGCAGAATCATGCGGCACGGGTGCGCGTCGGCGACAGCGTGGATATTCTGCGATCAGAGGCTGCCGACAAGCCGGTCAAAGGCCGGATCGTCCGTACCGCAGGGGCAATCGACCCGGCGACGCGGACGCTGCAAATCGAAATTCAGGTGCCGAATGCCGATCATAGTCTGCTGCCTGGTTCCTATGTCGATGTTGCATTTACGCTGAAATCTGATGGCGGATTGATTCTGCCGACCAATGCATTGTTGATCAACTCTGCGGGCAGCAGGGTTGCAATCGTCCAGCCGGATGGCAAGATCAGGCTACAAACCGTTACCTTGGGCACCGACTATGGTCACGACGTCGAAATCAAGACGGGCCTGAAGTCGAACGACAAAGTGGTCATGAACCCTCCCGATTCGATCAGCGACGGACAATCGGTGGCGATTGCCGCCGATGTCCCCAAGGGCAAATAATAGCCATGCGCCGCAATTTTCTTCTTGCCGGACTAACGGGCATGGCAATTGTGCTACTCCGAAAAATGAAACTTGCTATGCCCGTTTCCCCCTCCCCAACCCTCCCCCGGAAGGAGAGGGGGCAAACGATTCGCTACGCGAGTTTTACGTTACTGCTTTTGTGTGCGGCCTGCGCGCCAATTGGCCCTGACTATAGCCGTCCGGCGATAACGGACATACCCACCGGTTGGAAAACCGAACCGAGCTGGCAACCTGCCAATCCCGCTGATGCCATTCCCAAAAAAGAATGGTGGAAAGCCTTCGGCGACAAGCAGCTTGATGAACTCGAATCCAATTGCCTGAAGGACAACCCGAGCTTGAAAGCCGCCGTGGCACGCCTTGATCAGGCTCTCGCGCAAAGCAATGCGCATGCCGCTTCCTTGTCCCCAACAGTTGCACTCCAAGCCGATGTTTCGCGCAGCCGTATTTCGGCGAACCGGCCACTGGCAAGCTACAGCATACCCAATAGCAGCACGGTACAGAACGACATCAAGCCAGTCCTGACTGTCAGCTATGAGGTCGACTGGCTGGGGCGCGTACGCCGCGATATCGAGAGCGCACGCGCCAGTGCGGAACAAGCGGATGCTGATCGCGAAAACGTACGCCTGGTGCTGACTGCGCAGGTCGCTTCGGCATATTTCCAACTGCGTCAACTCGACGAGGAAATTCGTTTTGTTTCCGACTCGATAGGGTTACAGGAAAAAGTGCTCGATTTAACCCGCATACGTCACGAATTCGGCGCGGCGGGGGAGAGCGATGTTGTCTTGCAGAGTGGCTTGGTCGAGTCGAGCAAGGCGCAACTCGAACTGCTGAGGAATCAACGCAAGCAGGCTGAGGACACGCTGGCGACACTAACCGGCGTACCGGCCACGAGCTTCAGTTTGAGCGTCGGCGCACTACCCGCCAAGACCCCGACAATTCCTGTCGGCTTGCCGGCAAAACTGCTTGAGCGACGACCCGATATTGCGTCGGCTGAACGCGCGATGGCAGCGGCCAATGCTCAGATTGGTGTAGCCAAGGCAGCGTATTTTCCGTTGTTGAGTCTGTCACCTGTGTTTGGGGGCTATGAGTCTAATGGCCTGTCCAACCTGATCTCGGTGCCTTCGCTTGTCTGGTCTGTCGGGGTACAGGCCACTCAGACCTTGTTCGATGGCGGTCGAAATCGTGCTGGCGTCGATTTTGCGCAAGCGGGTTATGTTGCTGCACTGGCTAATTACCGGCAGTCTGTGCTGGTTGCCATTCAGGAGGCTCAGGACGCGCTTGGAACTCTGCACGGCCTGGAGTCCGCCAAGCAACAACAGGACGAAGCTGTACGTGACCAGAACAAGGCTTATGAAATCACCTTGCTGCGTTACAAGGAAGGGCTGGACAACGCACTAACTCTTGCCACCATACAGCAAAACCAGTTATCGGCTTTGCGTGTCCAGTCACAAATACGCGGTGGCCAGTTTGTCTCGGCAGTAAACCTGCTCAAGGCTCTGGGCGGTGGATGGGAAGAAACCAACTAGACCAATTTTTTCGGTATTCCTAAGCCGGACGAGCCGGAACCACAAATTTACACACGGAGGCGCGGAACGAGTCCGTTCTAAAAAATGGTTTTGCGCCTTGAATATATTGGTAGGCAGCTTGGAAAATACAGAGGGCAACTCAGGTCATAAGTAGCCCTTCGAGTAAAGTTTTACTCTTCAACACCCCAAGCCCTCCCCTTCAACTCTTTCCGTTAACGGCATGACAATTTCCCGATGTGGTGGAATAACGTGATAAATCCCCCTTTAATTGACGGACGGGCTTGATGACAAATATTGATAATGCCTATAACTGATAGACCAAGTTTTGGCGGATTGCCGGATGACTTTGAAGGTGGGGGAAGCATGAACGCAAAGAAATTTATCGCAGCCACGTCACGTGATGCGCTGCTTATGGTACGCAACGAATTGGGTGCGGACGCCGTCATCCTGTCTAACCGCAAGGTGGACGAAGGGGTCGAAATTACAGCTTTGGCCAGCGCCGACCTCGCCAGGTTGACGGAGCCAAAAAAGGTGCCAATCCAGCCAGTCTCCCATCCACCTTCAATTCAGCGCGCGGCAGCACCCGAAAAACCAGCCGTAGCCGAAGTCGCGGCGGCGCCCGTACCTACGGTGACACCAACACCAATAATATCGGAACAACAAGGCATCCTTAGCGAGATCAAGTCCATGCGCAGCATGATGCAGGAACAGATTGCCTGTTTGTCGTGGTCAGACATGCAGCATCGTGACCCGCAACGCACGGAGATGCTGCGCAGCTTGTTGAACGCTGGATTCAGCCCGGCGCTGTCGCGTCAATTGCTCGAAAAAATGCCCGCAGAAGCCGATATTTCCTGGGTACGCCAAGTGCTGGGAAATAACCTGCGTGTCGCCACGCAAGAAGAAGATATGGTAGTACGCGGCGGAGTGGTTGCGCTGATCGGCCCGACCGGTGTCGGCAAGACCACTACGACGGCCAAGCTGGCGGCGCGTGCTGTGGTGCGCTACGGGGCCGACAAGGTGGCGTTGCTCACGACCGACAGTTATCGTATCGGCGCACATGAACAGTTGCGCATTTACGGCAAGATACTTGGCGTGGAAGTGCATGCAGTGCGCGACACCGAAGATTTGCGCCTTACCCTGTCTGCACTGAAGCGCAAGCATCTGGTAATAATCGACACCATGGGTTTAGGGCAGCGCGACAGCCGCGTGGCTGAACAAACCGAGATGTTCAATGCCGCCGGGGTGCAACGCTTGTTGCTGCTCAATGCCACCAGCGGCGGTGACACTCTGGAGGATGTAGTGCATAAGTATCACGGTGCCGGAGTGATAGGCTGCATTCCCACCAAACTTGATGAGGCAGGGAGCCTGGGCACGGTTCTGGATGTGGCGGTACGCCACAAACTGGCATTACATTACATTACCAGCGGACAGCGCGTACCGGAGGATTTGCACGAAGTGAATTTGGAATATCTTTTGCATCGCACTTTCAAACCGGTAGCCAAGACTGCGCCTTTCACCTTGAGAGAACTGGAGTTTCCTGCGCTGATGGCCGGGCTGGGTGCAGTATCCTCATCACGGGAGGCATATGCTGCCTAACGGTCATGCCCGTTTCCCCCTCTCCAACTCTCCCCCGCAAGCGCGTGAAACTTTTGGTCAGGCACCTGCGGGAGAAAGGACAAAAGATTCGCTACGCGAGCCTCACATTAACCGCGTAACCGACCAGGCGGAAGGGTTGCGTCGTCTGCTGGTGCAAGCTTCCGCACGCGTGGTTACGGTAGCGGCTGCGCGCACCGGCTTGGGTGCGACCAGTTTGGTGGTGAATCTTGCTACTGCACTGGCGCAGACCGGCAAAGATGTACTGGTGCTGGACGAAAGTTTGTCATACGACAATGTGGGCAACATGCTGGCGCTCAAGCCGCGCTATGATTTGTTGAATGTGGTGCGGCGTGACAAACCGTTGCGTGAGATTATGCTACATACGCAACAGGGCGTGCACGTGCTGCCGGTGGCGCGCGCCATCCAGGCCTTGCCGCAATTATCTCCGCCAGAGCGCGAGCGTTTGTTAGAATGCTTGGCTGAAGCATCGCGTGGCATTGACGTGGTGTTGGTAGATGCGGCGGCAACTGAGGAGCGTTATATTTCCGCCAGCCTGGCACCCGACCAGCCGCTGCTGCTGGTATTGAACACTACGGCTTCTGCCATCACCGAAAGTTATGCCTTGATAAAACGCATGGCCATGCAGGATGGGCGGCAGAGCTTCGAGATTGTGGTCAATAAGGCGCGGGATGAGCAGGAAGCACTGGTTGTTTTCGGCAACGTGGAGCAGGTGGCGCGACGTCATTTGCAAGTGCGAGTAGAATATTTAGGTTATATTCCGCTTGATGAAAAGCTCAAGCGAGCGACACAATTGTGCCGTCCGGTGGTTGATGCATTCCCCACTGCGTCGGCTGCGCGCGCATTCGGCGATCTGGGACGCAACTTGATGTTGCTGCCCACCGCCGGAAACGAGGGTACCGGGAGCCTGTCTGATGTAGTGCAACGATTGATGCGGCAGGCTCGTTCGCCGAATATGGCGTATGCAAATTAAA
>CAYZPM010000055.1:4100-18454 GCA_964480365.1 uncultured Gallionellaceae bacterium | reverse complement strand
GCGCATCATCAGAATCAAGTCCACATAATCGAGCAATCTACATAATCGGCCATAGGAGACCTTGGCGGTTTTCTGAAACGGCAGTTATTGCAGCCTGAAGGAAGGTCCGGTTACAGGTTTTTCGAACAGTCAATCTTGGCGTTCAATCCAACCAGCGGGTCGCCCATCTCGGTCAACTTGTTTGTCCGTTCGGCGAAGTCAAAAAATCCTGGTTGCTTTACTTTCTTCATCGCTCATCGCCCGTCCATAATTACATCTAGATATAACGTTTCACAACATCAGTGGGCTGACAGATGATGTCCATTTTTCAGGGAAATGTATAGAGATGCCCTGAAGTCGTCATCCCAAGCAGCTTTCAAACGTTTTCTCTTGATGCTGAGTTTGGAAGACTCTTTCTGAAACAGATCCGACTTGCCTTGGGCACCGAACTTCGCCACGCTAGGTTTGCTGCCCAAGGCAAGATTAAAGAACCAAGCAGCAAAAAAACGGGCTCCCGTGAGCCCATTTTAACCAGCCGACTGGCTCCTTTTTATTCCGCCATTTGGTATCCTTTTCCGCGCCATTCACAACACATTGAAAATGATTATGCTGCCATGGACATATTAGAAGGATCTTTCTTGCGGCGAGCGGCGATGAAACCCATCAAACCAAGACCAGCCAATAGCATGGCGTAGGTTTCGGGTTCGGGAACGGCGCTCACGGTCACTTTCCATGTGCCTGGAGAATTCCAGTTATAGTCCATGTACGAGTTCGGATCTTGGACTGGGATATATACACCATCGACTCCATAACCCCCGCAGCATGCCGAAGTTAGTCCCTTGGATGGCATCCAAAGGGAAATAATGTCTTGGTATTGGGCAGGGCTGGATACATTCCAAGGTGTAGTTGAATTCAATATGGCATATGATTCCCATTGGGTAATAGTTCCGACAGCGTTTGTGGTGAAAGCTATTGACAAATACGTATTTGGTGTTGAGTTTGAATAACTTTGAGAGCCATCCGATACGGACCAATTCAGAATGGGTGTCGAAGCAGTCTGATCTACCATGTTGTTTCCAAGAAGCGCTGTCGTTGTGAACGATAAAGTTAGGAAGTCAGAAGTTGTAATGAGCGGTGATTCACTCGGGGCAAGGATATTAGTAAAAGGCGAGCCAGTATATGTGTATGTGTATTCCACCGCTGACGCAGATACGGCGCACACGCAGAATGAGATTGCAACAGCGCATTTGAGAATGAGTTTGTACATTTTATTTACCTTTGAGTGTGTATTTCATCAAGTTAAATTAAACTACGGTTACAAAATTTCATTTTGTGTTTTGGGTAAGGCTAGTCTTGTCGTCTTCTTGCGACGCGCCATGAAGCCGATCAACCCCAGACCAGCCAACATCATGGCGTAGGTTTCGGGTTCGGGAACGGGGAGCAGTTGAGTTGTGAAATATTCACCATTCGTCACAGGAAGTCCACTCATATTCACTGAGAGTGAGTTTGATGTAAACGAGACATCAGAAAGGCTCAATCCAGCGATGTTAGTTGTGAGTCCCACACCACCGATGGCGAACCCAGGGGTCAGGCTTAGGAAATTAAAACTGTTTGGATTTACTGCCTCGAAAATAGCTCCAGCACCAGACAATGCGTAAGTAATGGACTTATTGCTAATGCTGATTGTTTGAGTGCTGTTTGGTGCATTGAGGTAGTCACACACGTTTGCGTTGCCCGCGCCACCCCCGGTACAGGTAACAAGAGGATTATTCCCCGTCACTGACAGATTATCGATGGTAGACGGGTAACCGGAGATGTCGTAACGAAGTGTTACATTGGTGCCTATCAGCCCGGCATGAGCAACCGCAGGAAGACATGTAATCATAGCTATGCCAAGAAGTAATTTTTTAGAATTCAAATTTTTTTTCATCATTTATTTCCTTTCATCATATTAAATTTAACTACGGTTACAAAATCCCATTTTATGGCCCTGAGAGACGCTTGGATTAAGCTGACTGTTTGCGACGTACCATGAAACCCATCAGACCAAGACCAGCCAGCATCATGGCATAGGATTCGGGTTCTGGAACTGCGGCGACATTTCCGGTGCTAACAGCCAAGGCAAACATATACGTACTGACGCCCTTGTTAAGCACGTTCTGGGAACCGGCGTACGTATTGAATTCCCACGCCGCGTAGGTAGGACTCGGCGCCCACTCAGTACCGGACCAGAGGTTGATGTCCTGAACGTTCTTGAACAGGCTGTAGTTCGCGTTGTGTACCGTGCCGATATCTCTTAACGCGGCCTGGCCTAATCCATTATAAAAAAGGTTGCCCAATTCGCTGCCGGTGCAGTTTAATCCGCTACAAGTATCGCTTGTAGGCAGGCGCCAGTCGCTGTTGCCCATATAGTTGGCGGCGTCCATCGCGGCTATCCAGTTTTGCGCGGTATTCCAAGTCATGTAACCACCCGGATTGATTCCGTTCACGCCAAATGTATTGGTGGCCGCCAGATTCGCGTTGGCTATCCAGCTTAAATTCGTGGTCTGGTCGTAGACAACCTGTCCGCCCAGTTCGGATATCAGGGTGTCCGTTGCACTCGCGACTGCACTAAACCCACTTAATGCTAATAACAACATCCCATTAAGAATCTTTGAATCTTTGGCTTTCATGTTATTACCTTTCGACAATATAATTAAAATAATCAAGCACGCCCGTCTACCGAAAAGTAATCTCACTTAAAAGTGAAATTAACTTAAGCTGTCTTTTTACGGCGAACCATGAAACCTATCAATCCCAAACCAGCCAGCATCATTGCGTAGGTATCGGGCTCGGGGACAGGCACTATAGGCGCAAGGCCATAAATCTGACCGGAACCGGTGCCGCTTAGGGCGGAACCCGTCGTGGCCGCACCCGTTACAGTATTTAGTGTATCGACCGCGATCCCAGAGGTATCTTGACCGCCATATAGCACCCCCCCTTCCGTAACCAACCCGCCCATCTCCTGACCTCCCGTGGATCCGACCAGAGTTGCTGCGCCAGAATTCGTGTTGAGCGTGTAGAGTTTTGATCCATCGGCGAAATAGAGCGTCGAGGAATTGGTCGAGAGGTTGCGCCAAGAACCAAAAGAGAGACCAGTTGACCCGATCAGAGAGGCTGCACCAGTCGTCGGATTAATCGAATACAAGTCCGCGTTCCCGTCAACTGCGTAAATGCCACGTGTCGTTGAGCCGAAGTCGTCATAGTTCAATGTTGAGGATCCGATGAGTGTGAGCGCTCCATTCGCCTTGTTGATGCTAAACAGGCTGCCGATTCCGCCATAAAAGGAGCTGCCATACAGAGTCCCGTTAGTAACGCCCAAGCCGGCAAGCGTCTGACCAGAATTGCCGAGATCCGAGAAGACACCGGTGCTTAGGTCAATAGTGCCAAAGTTGCCCGAACCCGTTGCCATGTAGGCGACAGGATCCGCAGCGGTTGCTACTCCACTCAAAAGAACTAGCGTGGCAAATATGGCTATTCCACTTGATGTTTTTCTAATAGTCCAATTCATAATTTCTCCTATTTATCGGGATTTAATTTAACCACGGTTACAAAATCCCATTTTGTGGCTTTGGGTGAGATTGGGCTTAAGCAGACTTCTTGCGACGCACCATAAAACCCTTCAGTCCCAAACCCGCCAGCATCATGGCGTAGGTTTCTGATTCTGGTAACCACGCAAATATCCATATGCTTAGTATTGTTACTTTAATACCAAACATACACCAATGTAAATAGTCCGTTCGGACTAATGTAACTTCTTTTGACTTTCGACAAATTTCAGACTTCGAGCTGATATAGAACTTCAAAAAATGTTTGTCATCACATTGAATTTGAACAAAATAATTTAACATTGTCGTCAACTATCCATGCCGCATAAATAGCTCATATATCGGCCCGCAGTTTGCTTTATTTCGTGCTGTGCACACAAGTGACTAAAGTCACTTTGTGCTTTTGCAATGCTTGTTCTATGATTGGACGTAATACATGAGTGGATTGGTATTGTCGCCGCAGTAATGCGCAGACCCGCGAAATAAGTCCGATACAGTGCCAAAGGCTCCATTAAGCGTAAAATTGAGCCCTTGTACTACTAATCGCAGGTTAGCTTTGCATAGCTATATCATCTTGTCCGACAAAGGGGGCCAGAATGAATCAACGCAGCGACTACTGTGTCTTGGTGGTGGATGATCACCACATGGTGCGTCTTGGCCTTAAGTCATTTACACAAATTACAAGCTCTTTTACTGTGCGGTGGCTTGAGGCGTCCAGTCTTTTTGATGCTATGGAGATGTTTCGCAAGCACATTGAAATTGATCTGGTATTACTTGATCTCAACCTGCCCGACAGCAAGGGGCTAAAAAGTGTGCAGCAGTTTTTAGTCGAATTTCCCAAGGCACGGCTTGTTGTGCATTCCGCAACTGAGGATGAGTTTGTGGTGCGCCAGGCGCTGGCTTTAGGTGTGACCGGTTTTATCCCAAAATCTTCATCCGCTGACTCAATGTTGACTCTATTGGAGTCGTTGCTTGTGAATGCGCGCGATATGCCCGACTACTGTAGGAAAGGTTCTTTATCGCCGCAGCGGAGCACGCATGGCAGTTCGGTTGCGCTAAATTTGCAAGCTCACGAAAGCGGGCTGAATTTAACCCAAATCAGGGTGTTGGAATTAGTTCTCGCGGGATTGAACAATAAAGAGATTGCCGCAGAGAGCAAGCTCGCTCTGGGCACAGTGAAGAATACAGTTTCATCTATCATGCTGGCTCTGGAGGTGGATTCACGTTCCCATCTAATCAGCATGTTCCGATGAATACTCCAGCAATTCCAAAAGAACTATTTGCAGCACTGTCAGAAAAATCGCAGACGGTGGATGAGCGTATTCTCATTGAGCAAACAAATTCACTGTTAAATACGGGTTTGTCGGCCGGGCTTGGTGCATTATTGGCGGCAGCGGGCTTTTGGCTAGTCTTCTACTACCAGACACGCCAACCGGCTGTGCTAGTTTGGGCGGTCGTCATGCATATCCTCCAGGGTGTGCGCTTTGTTAGCAGCCTGCATTTCATCAGAACTCCTTACGCACAGCGGAACCCAATACCCGCCGCAAATCGGTACTGCAACCTCCTCGTTCTTACAGGCACAACCTGGGGGTTGGCACCATGGATATTTCTCCCTCCAGAAAATCTGCCCTTAACTTCGCTCATGATGCTGGTGCTGCTGGGTATGAGTTCTGGCGGAATTGCTTCTTTGGCGCCTTACCGGCGCGGCATTTTTAGCTTTACCATTCCCGTGCTGCTCGGACTGGCCAGTGCCCTGCTGTGGCAAGGCGGTGGTGTGAATTTATTTCTGGCTGTTTGCACGTTGGCGTATTTGTATGTCAACCTTAGCTTCGGTCTACAACAAAACAAACTACTGACCGAAGCTTTGCGGACACGTTATGAGAAAGAAGATCTCGCTCAACGCCTGAGTGAACAAGCGCAACGTCTGGTCGAGCAAGTACGCATAGCCGAGCACGCCAACCTGGAAAAAACACGTTTTCTGGCATCGGCCAGCCATGATTTGCGCCAGCCTCTGCATTCCATCGGACTGTTTGGCGCGGCCCTTTTGGTGAAGTGCAAATCAACGCCTAATGAGCCTCTGGTGCTTAATTTGATGCTATGCGTTGATGCGCTGGAGGCATCGTTTACTGCCATGCTGGATGTTTCCAAACTGGATGCCGGTGTGGTTGAGGTCAAGTCACAACCGGTTGCACTGGTACATCTGTTCAGGCGACTCGAAACAAGCTTTGGTCGGCAAGCTGAAGCACTGGGGCTTGCTTTACGTTTTAAGCCTGGTGGTAAATGTATATATGGAGACCCGATTTTGATGGAGCGTCTGCTGGGTAATCTGGTACACAACGCATTGAAATTCACGCAATTGGGGGGTGTCGTGCTCGTGGCGCGTACGCGGGAGAACCATGTGAGCGTTGAGATATGGGATAGCGGCACGGGTATTGATGCCAATGAAATCCCTCGCATCTTTGATGAGTTTTATCAGTTAAACAATCCCGAACGTGAACGTTCCAAAGGATTGGGAATGGGACTGTCTATTGTGCAAAGGCTGGCCAACTTGATGGACATGCCCTTGACGGTTTACTCAAAAGTCGGACGCGGCACAGTATTCAAACTGCTGGTGCCACTGGCTGGCCCGCAGCACGAACAAGTGCTATCGGCACCCCGCGTCAGCACTCATCCAACAGTGAACAGCCTGTCTGGCAAACGCGTGTTAATTGTCGATGATGTGGAGAATGTGCGTGGCAGCACTGCTGCAGTCTTGAGTCTGTATGGCTTGCATGTAGAAACCGCTGACGGGTTACAACAAGCGCTGGAAATAGCTTTGCGACCCAAGCAATATCTGGATGCGGTAATCACCGACCTGCGCTTGCGTCATGGCGAAAATGGTATTCATCTGGTGGACGAACTAAATGCGAGGCTTGGACGCAAGCTCCCTGCTTTGTTGGTAACGGGCGACATCGCGCCCGAACGCGTACAACTCGCACAACAAAGCGGCCTGCGGGTACTGTATAAACCCGTCAACGTTGACGATCTGCTGGAGGCCTTGCGTGAACTACAGATGTAGTTAACATAGAAAAAGTATTTCATCACAGAGAAGACAGAGAAAAAACAAGTCATGTAGAAATCGTATGGCACTTCACAGCGCCACAATATTCATTTATCACGCCTGATGAGCTTTGATAAATGTCGCGCACTCTTCGATAGATGCCATGCCTTCTTCTAGTATCGGTGCATAAAGTTGCCAGGTATGGCACATGCCGTCGAAGACTTTGAGCTCCACGTTAACGCCAACTGCGCTCATGCGTTCGGTGACAGTTATCGCATCGTCGCGCAGCATTTCCCAGCTCCCAACATGCACTAAGGTTGGCGGCAAACCACTGAAATCAGCATAGAACGGCGTTACGCTGGAAGATTTGCGGTCCCCGTTGCCAAGATAGGCCATCTTGAAACCATCCAGCATCTCTGAGGAAAGTACCGGATCATCGCTGACGGTCTGGTGAGAAGAGCCTTCACTCGCAAAGTCCAGCCAAGGCGACATTAATACGAGCGCACACGGTAGTGGAATCGCGGTTTCCTTAGCGCGTACAGCAGTAGCTAGAGCTAAATTACCTCCTGCAGAATCTCCACTCAATGCGATCTTGTTGGCGGCATAACCATGATTTAGCCCCCATTGATATACGGCAAAAGCGTCGTCATGTGCAGTCGGTGCCGGGTGTTCGGGAGCCAAGCGATAGTCTGGCACAAGTACGGCACATCCGGCAACTCGTGCCAAATTGGAAGCAATAACGCGATGTGTGCGGCTAGAGCAACAGTAGAAGCCACCGCCGTGGTAATAAACGATAAGACGGGAATCATCGCCGCCAACCGCCAAGATTAAATCGCCGGAGCAAGACCCGCAGTCCACGCGCCCGATATGAACGTTTTCTGCCACAGGCAAATGGCTAACAATGGCCTCAACCCATGTTCGCATCATCTCCGGGGTCGCATTTACTGGAGGAGGATTCTGGGCGCTATCTACAAGAATTCCAGCGAGTTGTTGTTTGGACATATTAGTTCTCCTATTGGACGGTATTTGTTAGGAGCAATCGTAGCAGATAAGGGGGGCGAAGTTGTTGAGGCCTACGATATCATTCCAGATTGTGTAGTGCAGAATGCATGCAAGATTAAATTGAGGGAAACCCCATGCGCTATAAAACAGAGAGAATTGACAACCAACGCGTCAAAACCGTACCCTGAAAACTTTAGTTCGCTTCGCTCCTGCTAACTCGACTGGATGATCGTAGAGTAGCTGGCTGAATCGCCATGAAATAGGTTGTCGGATCGCGTGGAAAGCGCAAAACAAGGGGGCTGACGTGCAGATGAGATTTTTTGTTTTGGGAAGTTATATGAATGCCAATTTTATGCAATTGGCGCGACTGCCCGTTGAAGGGGAATCGTTGCAAGCGCATGGCGTGTGGCAGGAGCATGGCGGCAAAGGTCTGAATTTGGGAGTGGGGCTACATCGCCTCGGTATGCCAGTCAAAATGTTGCTTGGGGTCGGCAATGATGATGCAGGAAAGGCTGTGCATGAAGTGCTCGAACGAGAAGGCATGGATACCAGCGCGGTGTTGTGTCTGGATGCGCATTCAGGTTATGGGGTGGGTTTTGTCGGGCCGCAGGGCGAGAATTTTTTGGCGGCGTATCAGGGCGCAAATGCACGGGTGGGCGCGCAGCATGTGCAGCAGCATTTTGTGGATATGACTGACTCAGATTGGGTATGCGCACAATTTGAAGCACCCGAAGAGGCGATATTGGCCGCATTTGAACTCGCGCAGCGAACACGCGCAAGAACTTACCTCAATCCCTCACCTTGGCGCATGCCCAGCCGCGAAATATTGGCGCTGACCGATGTGCTGGTCGTGAATGAGACCGAAGCGGCAGCAATGTTTTCGATGACAAATGCGGCAAGCTGGGATGCTCACACATGGAAACAACAGTTGCCAAGCATGGCTCAGCAATTAGCGCTTTCTTGCGAACTGATACTGGTTACCTTGGGCGCTGAGGGCGTAGTCGCTTATACCAATAAGGGGGAAACACATTTCCACCCTGCCTGGTCAATTATGCAAGTAGATGCAACCGGGGCGGGGGATGCCTTTGGTTGCGGGTTGTTATGGGGCTGGTCACAGCGATTGCCGTTGGATCAAGTTCTGCCCTTTGCGAACGCATGTGGTGCGTTAGTCGCAGCGGCGCAGGGCGTGTTGGCAGCACTTCCGAATACGGCTCGGGTTGAAAGTTTTTGCGTGGAAAATAGCATCAATTAATAAACATCGGATCAGCTAACATCCAGAGTAATATTGTAGACATACGCATCGCCACGAAATGTACCTTCGACATATTCGATGATTTGACCGCTGGTGCTGAATGTTTTACGTTTGAACAGTAAGCACGGGCCGGGTTTCTCAAAACCGAATACCTGCGATTCTTCCGGGCTGCTCAAGATCGCTTCTACGGTCTGCTCAGCGTTTGCCAGCCGAATATTGCACACGCCTTGCAAGTATTTATACATCGAACCTTGCGTATCCCAGTCTGCTATCATCGGCGCGCTTTTTAAGTCATACCAGGCAACTTCACGAGAGAGTGGAACATCGTCGCCCAACCGTAAGCGCACGATGCGCAAGAACTGTGCAGTCGATTGCCGCCCAAAGATTGAGGCAATGGTACGATCCGTTACCAGAGCGCGTTCCAATATGCGTGTGCTTGGAGTTAGCCCCAATTCTTTCATTTCTTCAGTAAAGCCTTTTAAGCGCCCCAGCTTCGGTTTCAAATGGGGTACGTCATACACGACATAACCGGCTCGCCCTTTACTCTCCAAATATTGCGCTGACCGCAACTCAACATAACAACGCCGTACTGTGGTGCGGCTAATCGCTAATTTTTCAGCCAAAACGCGCTCCGATGGCAGGCTGTCATTCCCCACAATCTCACCGGATTTAATCAGGCTCAAGATACGCCGTACCAATTGTAGATAAACCGGCTCTGCCAGATTGCGATCCGGCCTTAATTTCTCAATCAGGTCTGATGAATGGCTCGTATTTTTCATATTGATATTCTGCTGTAACGTAATTTCATCATCGTAATCGTCGAGGTGAGCACCACCATGACCGCATTCGCGACAATGAGCGGCATGTCGCCTCTGAATGCGCCATAGAGCAACCAAAGAAACAAACCTATGGTGATAATGATGTAGGTCGGCAACGAAATTCCACTGACATCCTTGGTGCGCCGGTCCACACTTGTGGAATAAATGACGACGTAGTGAATGCAGTTGCCACCAAACCCAGTATATCCAATGCTTCCATTGTGGTTACCCTCGCCCTGTATGCATGGAATGATACCAACAGTGAATGCGTTTGTCTTCTGGGCGAGACTTGAGCGACCTGTTTATCCAACACGAATAATGCAAATTGCGAACCTACATATAAATCATTTATATGAAATGGTATCGGGCGACGCTTCGCCACATTTTGCGTTAACGCAATGTTCACAACAGCGTTTGGTGAAGCGTTGTATCAAATCGCAGCCTGAAATTTTCCGCAAGTCATAAATGACGTTGCAATAGTTCGAATGGACTATTGTATTGGTATTCGATTGGCATTATCATAGCCATGCTGCATTTATGGATATTGCGCATAATTTAGCCACCAAAGAACTTTGTATAGACATCTAAGTTGGCAAACAAGGTGGTAGCGATGTCCGTTAACCGGGGTGGCGCGGACGCCTTGTCCGTTAGAAAAAATAATATCTTGGGAGAGATAGAATGAACTTCAAACGTAACTTTTCCGTTGGCTTTCCGAATCGGGTTGTGCTGACCATGAGTATTGGCGCAGGTGAGTGACTTTAGTCACTTGTTTGGCCAACACGAATAAAGCAAACTGCGAACCGAGATATAAACTATTTTTATGGCATGGGTACTTAAATGAATTTTGATTTTGATGTCCTTGCTCTATCCGACATAGTCGAAGGGAAGAGGTGCACTTATGGTATTGGGTCTCATGCGTGAGAAACGAATGGCAAGCGCGAGTCTTTCGGCTAATAGAAGGCATGGGAGACGGCTCAGCCCAGTCTTTCTTGCCATTGCTTGCTGTTTCGCATTCGGCGCCGAAGCTAATCCATACGGGTATAAGGTTACCACTGGTCAGGCCAGTTTCGCGAATAGCGGTAATACGCTCACCATCACCAACACGCCAGGCACGATTATTAATTGGCAAAGCTTTTCGATTGGTGCGAACGAGATCACCCGTATTGTCCAACAAAGTGCCAGTTCCACCATCTTAAATCGCGTCGTTAGCAGCAATCCGTCCAGCATTCTGGGCACCTTGCAATCCAATGGTCGCGTCTTCCTCGTCAACCCCAATGGCATCATATTTGGTGCCGGTGCCGAAGTCGATGTGGCTGGCCTGGTTGCCACTACCCTTAAACTCAGCGATGCCGATTTCCAGGCAGGCAACAACAACTTCACTCAGTATCACCACAAGGTGTCTGCGAACATCAGCAATGCGGGAAATATAAATGCCAAAAATGGCGGACAAGTTTATTTGATCGCCCCCAATGTCGAGAACACCGGCATCATTACGGCTCCCAATGGTGAAATTTTTCTGGTTGCAGGATCAAGCGTGCAACTTGTAAATAGCCTTGATCCCAATCTCGCCGTCACCATTACCGCTCCAGCAGGTAATGCCACCAATATCGGGAAACTGGTTGCCGAGGCAGGTAGCTTGGGGCTGTTCGGTGCTCTTGTCAGCAACACAGGCACGGCCAGTGCCGACAGCGCCACGATGCAGGGCGGCAAGATTGTGTTCAGGGCCAGCCAGAGCGCGGACATCGGCGGCACCGTGAGCGCTACGGGCGTAGGGGGCGGCAGCATCTCCCTGCTGGCCGACAAGAAAAATGGCACAGTCAATATCAGCGGCACGCTGGATGCCTCAGCGCCCAATGGGGGTAACGGCGGCTTCATCGAAACTTCTGCCGCGCACGTCAAAGTAGCAGACACTGCGCGGATTACCACCGCAGCGTCGAAGGGGCATGTTGGCTCCTGGCTGATCGATCCGTATGACTTTACTATTGCAGCAACCGGTGGCGACATCACCGGCGCAGCGCTGACTGCCGCGCTGGGTGTCGGGGCTGTGACCATCCAGACTGCTCTTGGCTCGGTGACCTGCACCGGCGCTACTTGCGGTCTGGGGAATGCCGCAGGCAACGGCGACATTTTCGTTAATGATACCGTCTTGTGGTCTGCCAACCTGCTCACGTTGAACGCTTACCGCAACATCAACATCAACGCTGCCATGACCGCCACCGGCACCGCTAGGCTTGCGTTACTCTACGGCCAAGGCGCAGTCGCACTGAACAACACCAGCAACATCATCACGGGCGTTGCCGGAGTCGTGAACCTACCCGCCAGCACCACCAACTTCACCACCAAGCAAGGCTCGAATGGTTTAACTAAAGCCTATACCGTCATCACCAGCCTTGGAACGGCGGTAGATGCGACGACCACTGACTTGCAGGGGATGAAAAATGGCCTGACGCTTAACTATGTGCTGGGTGCCAACATCGACGCTTGCCTTACTGGTGGCAATTGCATCAGTGGCGTTACCACCGCTTGGAACGCAGGCGCAGGCTTCACGCCAATCGGGAATTCAACTACTCAGTTTACCGGCACATTCGATGGCCTGGGTCATACCATCAGCAACCTCACCATCAATCTTCCCACCGCAAGTTATCTCGGTCTGTTTGGTTATGTCGGTTCTGCCGGCATCGTCCGAAACCTGGGTTTAATTGGTAGCAGCGTAACTGGCTTTTACTATCTGGGTGGATTGGTGGGAGAACTCAACGGCGGCGCACTGAGCAACGACTACGCAACGGGCGACGTGACCGTGGTTTCGGTTCCTTACGGCACAGGTGGCCCAGCTGGCGGGTTGGTTGGATACCTCTATGGCGGTGCGATCAGCTATTCATACGCCACAGGCAATGTGACCGACGTTCAGAGCATCCCAAATTTCGCAACTGCCGACCAAATGGGCGGGCTGGTGGGGTTTATGTCTAGCAGTTTGGGCGGTCCATTTCCCACGATCACTAACAGTTACGCAACGGGCAATGTGACTTCCATGAACAACACAACATATACCATGGGAGGACAACAGCTCGGCGGTCTGGTGGGAAATTGTGCCAGCGGCACGATCAGTAACAGCTACGCTTCAGGCAACGTGAATGGAGGAGCCATCCTTGGCGGACTAATTGGGTATTTGCAAGGCCAAAGCGGCTTGACCGCCACAATTAAAAACAGCTACGCCACAGGCAATGTGACTGCTGTGAACACATACGACGTGACCGCTGAATCAGCAGTTGGCGGACTGGTAGGAGATCAATACCTGGCCACCACAATCAGCAACAGTTACGCCACGGGCAGCGTGAGCGGTGCGCAATATGTTGGCGGGTTGGTGGGGTGGATAGGAACCGGCAATAACTCTATTATTAATAACAGTTACGCCACGGGCAGCGTAACCGGTTGGAAATATGTCGGCGGGCTGGTCGGGGAGATGGAGAGTGGTGGCACGGTCAGCAACAGCTACTCGGCGGGCAGTGTGACGGGTGTCAGTGTGCCTATTTATGGGGCACCACAATACGTAGGCGGGCTGGTCGGGGGAGTGTATAGTTTTAGTGGCACGATCACCAATAGCTTCTACAATAGCAGCACATCAGGTCAGACTCAAGGCATCGGCGGAACTGCGGACGCGGCAGGCACCGTGTGGGGCATGACCACCGCACAAATGCAGACGCAGCTCAATTTCACCTCGGCTACCACTGCCAACGGCAGCGTCAATCCTAACTGGGACTTCACTACAACTCCCATTTGGGGGATTGATGCTACACATGCGATAAACTCGGGCTATCCATACTTGTGCAACGTCACGGCGGCGTGTGCTCCTGTCACGACGGCAATCTACCTCGATCTGGTGCCCACCCTCGGCAGTAGCTATACCAGTGTCTATGGTACCGCGCCGAGCTTAAGCTACGTTTACGACACATCAGCCACATATATCCTCGCTGATGTGATATCCAATTCACTTGTCGCTCCAGTCGGAACGCCGGGCAACACTGGCGCGCCAACGTCTGCCTCTAGCGTAAACTCCTACACAGTGACCCCTAGCATAGGCGGCATCACGTCAGTGAGCAGTGCTTATACGCTTTCTGCGGGTAATGCGGTAACCTGGACGGTCACTCCAGCCCCGTTGATGGTGACGGCGAACAGTCCGACTATGACGTACGGAGGGACGATACCGGCCTTGACCGCTTCGTACGTCGGCTTTGTCAACAGCGATACTTCAGCGAACCTGTCCACGGCTCCAACGGTTGTATCGGGAACGTTACCATCAGCCAACGCCGGAACCTACACCGGGACGATCACCGCCAGTGGTGCGGTCGATAGCAACTATACGATTAGCTACACTGCCGGAAACCTCACCATCGGCAAAGCGGGGCTGACGGTGATAGCGAACAGTCCGACCATGACGTACGGAGGGACGATGCCGGCCTTGACCGCTTCGTACGTCGGCTTTGTCAACAGCGATACTTCAGCGAACCTGTCCACGGCTCCAACGGTTGTATCGGGAACGTTACCATCAGCCAACGCCGGAACCTACACCGGGACGATCACCGCCAGTGGTGCGGTCGATAGCAACTATACGATTAGCTACACTGCCGGAAACCTCACCATCGGCAAAGCGGGGCTGACGGTGATAGCGAACAGTCCGA
>CAYZPM010000055.1:0-4000 GCA_964480365.1 uncultured Gallionellaceae bacterium | reverse complement strand
ATAACAACTACACGATCAGCTATACCGCCGGAAACCTCACCATCGGCAAAGCGGGACTGACGGTGACCGGATTGTCAGGCACGAGCCGCCCCTACAACGGCAGCACGGTGGATGCCCTTTCCGGTACGGCAGTATTGAATGGTACGGTCCTCGGTCAGTCGTTGACGCTGGGCGGTACGACCAACGGCACGCTGGCGAGTCCGAATGTTGGCAGCGAGGCTGTCAGCACCGCGATCACAATTGCCAACGGAACGGGCCTAGCCAGCAACTACAAGCTGACCCAGCCGTCATTGGCCAATGTCACTATCACGGCATCAGTTCTTCCTCCACCTCCAACAGCACCTGATCCAGTTCCTGCACCCGTCGTACCTGTGATAACAAATCCGACGATAGCTGGGACGATGACCAGCATCGTGGTAACGATTCCGAACCCTCCGCGCATTGATATTCCTCCTGCAACTCCTGTGGTAATGGTGGATACAAACGGCGACCCCCTTGCCGTACGGAATTGGGATATGGCCTCTGCCGAAAATCTTCCAGTAAATTTGCCGACCCTGCAACCGATGTTGATATGCCAATAACGGATAGGATATGAAACGATACAAACGAAGCCTGTCTGTTGTGGGAGTGTGTTGTGCGTTTTTTATTTCGCAGGCTCATGCTGATGATATTCCATCGCAGCCGCTGCCTCAGGCTGCGGCAGAAACATTGCGTTTCGACATCACCAGTTACCTTGTTGAAGGCGCGACTTTGCTGAACAGGGAAGAGATCGATGCGGCAGTCGCGCCGTTCGTGGGCAAGGGCAGAGATTTTTCCGATGTGCAGTTCGCATTGAAAGCCGTGGAACAATTGTACGTAAAACACGGTTATTCGGCGGTGCATGTATTGCTGCCGGAGCAGGAACTGGCAAGCGGAGTTGTACGCATTAAGGTTGTTGAGGGCCGTTTCAGCAAGATCACGGTCTTGAATAACCGGTTCGCGAGCAACAATAATGTGCTGAATGCCCTGCCTTCACTACGTAGCGGCGGGGTGCCACGCTCGGATCAGGTGTCGCGCGAGTTGGAGTTAGCCAATGAGAATCCGTCACGCCAGTTGAACGTGGTGTTGAATGCGGGCAAGCAAGATGACGAGGTGGATGCCAGCGTTCTTGTGACCGACAGCAAACCTTCCGTCTGGAGTCTGACCGTTGATAATTCAGGCACCTCGGAAACAGGACTTACACGCACCAGTGTTGCCTATCGGAATGCCGATGTGTTCGATGCTGACCATGTTGCTACCGCGCAGTTCCAAACTTCACCGGCTGATCCTAGCCGTGTGCTGGTGTTGGGGGGGAGTTACAAGATTCCGCGTTATCAATCCGGCGACTCGGTGGAGTTTTTTGGAGGTTACTCGAATGTCAATTCGCTGGTGGGGGGGCTGACCAATTTTCAGGGTGGCGGGTCGTTGTTGAGCGTGCATGACAACAAGATGTTGGGACATATGGCTGGCTTCGACCAGAAACTTACATTCGGGTTGGACTGGCGGAAGTTTAATACTCTTACACAAACGCAGCCTGCAACCGTCGTCTTGTATAACGAGATTGTTGCCACTCCCTTGAGCGTGGCCATTTCGGGAACCAGAAAGACCGTATACAGCGACAGCAATTTCAATCTTTCTTTCTTGAGAAATCTGCCCGTGATGGGCAATGGCCGGTCTGCTGATTTTACAAACTATGACCCTTCCGGTTTGTTAATGCCGGATGCAAATTACAGTGTGCTGCGCTATGACGGGAGCTATGCGCGTTCTTTGGAAGGTGATTGGCGGTTGCGTGCGGCATTCAACGGGCAATGGTCAGACAATGTTCTGATATTGGGCGAACAGTTGCGTTTGGGCGGTGCGAATGGGGTGCGCGGATTTGCCGAGGGTAGCGAAGGCGGTGAAAGGGGCGAGCTGATTAATTTGGAGGCGTATACGCCAAGCAAGGACATATTGGACTTTCAAGCGCGCGGGCTGGTTTTTTACGATGCGGGCACGGTCAGTTCAAGTAATGGCTACACTACTTTTATCGATTCTGCGGGTGTCGGTGTGCGCGCGACCCACGAACAGCTTTCTTTACGTGCGGATATGGGTTGGATACTCAATCCAGGCGCGGATCCTTTGTATCACAAGGGCGATTGGCGTATTCATGCTGGAATTTCAGTGGCGTTCTGATGACGAACACGGGGTTTGACGGATACGGCGACGGGTGGATTTAGTGTCCTAATGATGAATGGAGTATGCCGTGAATAAATGGGTTATTTTTCTGGTGCTGTTGTTCACAGGGCTTGCTGTTACTCCCCTGCAAGCGGCGGAAGTATCGGGCAGGATCAGTTACATGCACGGTGTGATCGTGGTTCAGCGGCCCGATGGCACAATCAAGGTAATGGCGCCGAAATCCGAGGTGTTTGAAGGAGACATGTTAGTGACGGCGAAGGATAGTTATGCTCAGGTATTGATGAACGACGGCACCAAAATGACCTTGCGCCCAAGCACCAATCTCAGGATCGAGTCGTATCATTTCAAGCAAGACGAGCCGCAAGCGGACAATGCGGTGTTTCGTTTGGTGAAAGGCGGTTTTCGCACCGTGTCAGGATGGATCAGTAAACGCGGCAATGCCAATGCTTACCAATTGCACGCCATGACTGCGACCATTGGAATACGGGGTACCGATTTCTCTACGCGCTTGTGCGCTACCAAAAATTGCGCAGATGAAGGAGAGGTAATGAAATATGCCAAACCACTCGTTGAGCAGGCAAAGGTCGTCGGGCGGGTGGTACGGTTACAAGGCGAAATGACGGCAGAGGAAGATGATGGGGCGGTTCACAAACTGATTCTGGATTCGCCGGTATACGAAGGCGATACTTTGCAAAGTGGCGCCAAATCTTATGCGATAGTGGTATTCCGTGATGGGGGACGTATCACGTTGCAAGCAGGCAGTGTGTTCAAGATTGAACAATTCAAATACAACAAGGAAATTGTGCAAGATAACGTGATATTTCGTTTGTTCAAAGGAGGGGCTCGGGTAATCACCGGATTGATTGGTCGAACCCATCACGATAACTACAACTTCCGTATTGCGACCGCGACCATAGGTATACGAGGTACAGGGTTCGATGCCTGGTGTAATGGGCCTTGTGCGGAAGGTGCGAGCGATTTTGGGGCGACTACCGACAAACCGCTGGATGGCGCGGGTGTATTTGTGTGGTCAGGTAAAGTTGCGCTGAATGGATCTGCGGAATCGTTTCCTGTGGAGGTTGATCAGGTTGCCATCATTGAACGAGGAACAGGAAAGCCTGTGCCGATCAGGGTGATTCCGCCTGACATCAAAGATAACGTTGCGCCGAAACCGGACAGCGTTCCGGTAGATGTTGAGAAACTGTTCGAGGAGAGTTCTGGTAGCGGCGAACCTGGGCTTTATGTGTTGGTGCGCGATGGACAGGTTGTCATGGCGCAGGGCGATGCGAAGATTGACGTAGGCCATGACGAAACTGGATTTGCGAATGGGCTGATATTGACACGGTTAAGTACAACACCGAGTTTTATGGATGGCGACAACCCGTTCGACAATATAAACATAAATGGAGATAGTCCGAATCCAAGTTTGAACCAGAACGGTTGCGCAATTGATCAGTAGAGGTTTACGAACCACTCCCATCAAGCCTAATAACCCGAACATGAACAGCAACGCCTCCGATGGTTCCGGCACAGCACTAACTGAGTAAGTCATGTTTGACATGCCGGTCAGTGTGAAGGAGCCAATATTTGGAAACAATATATGGGTGTTATAGCCGGTCATAGTAAGTTCGCCGGGACTTGGTAGTAAGCTGGTCAACAGATTGATCTGGGTTTGAGGAGCGGTCGAAAAGTAAGAAGGCATGCCAGTGAAGTTGCCTGAAAAGCCAAAATATTGACCTAAGGGAACGGTTAGATCGCCGCATTGATTGAAATGGGCGAGAAACCGTGATCGACCATGTACAGTTGA
>CAYZPM010000054.1:0-20358 GCA_964480365.1 uncultured Gallionellaceae bacterium | reverse complement strand
TGACTTTGAATGGTCGGGGAGAGAGGATTTGAACCTCCGACCCCCTGGTCCCGAATCGGGTGCAAGGCGAAATTGCAGAATCAGAAATCTCTGGCTCTGCTGCCAAATGCATGAGGGGAACAGAGTTGGATGCAAGAATGCCTTAAGCGAAGTTTTGGAGAAGTTGAGGGTGAAAAAGAAGCAACAGACAAAACCAAGAAGACCAATACACCTTTAATGGGAGCGATCGGCCATGTTGCTGGGTGCAAAGTAGCTTGCCCAAAACCTTGACGCATATCTTTTAATATGTTATGTTTACGGGTCCACAAGGAGGACTAATAATGACAAAAGCAGAGGTTTTAGCAGAGTATCCTCACATTCCGGCGTACATCGCTCCGGAGATTTTTTTATTTTTTTAGCACATGATCCGCTGTTTCAGGCGAATCCCGCTGAGGCAGTAATCTTTCCCCCAACCGATCCTGAGTTGGTTGAAGACCAGCGCACCACAGTTCTAATGACACTGAACAGGCTGGGTTGGCAGATCAAGAATCTCACCGACAAGCTGGAGTTCTATCAAGAACTTGCGGCCTGCGAGATGTGGACAGCTCTTGAAGCCATCAAGAAAGCTACCCCGCGTATGGGAGTCAAATGGGAAGAACAGATTATGATTGACCGCAAGATCAATCAGATGGACCCAGACTTCTCGTTCAGCGGACTCATGTACAACGAACCAAAGCCGAGTCTTCTTTGCAGAGAGCGCCCCAAGTGAGGGCGCTCTTTTCATTGGGGTCTGATTTCGTTGCTGGTTATCGAACTCTGGCGCGTCTCTGTGGCGGTTTGAAGCCGTCTTTGCTAAGCTGCTCTGCCAAGCCGAAGATGTCCTGCATACTTGTGTTCAAGGCCTTGGACAGGCGAAAGATGATCCCAAGGCAAGGCTCCTTCTCCCCTCTCTCCAGAACGCTGATGTAGTTCCTGCCGATGCTGCTTCGGAAGGCCAATTCCTCCTGGGAGAGTTCCGCTTTGATCCGAAGCTGATAGATCGCCTGTCCAAACGCCGCAAACTGCTTCCGTTTTTCCGCTTCCTGTTTGGTTGTCGCTGCTTTGCGCATGCGATCAATCTTTTCGCTTGCATTCTATAGACACAACGCTCTATGGTATTATGTCTGCATTCCATAGAGCACAACGAGGAGCGTATGAACAGCCTTGACACGCAATTCCAGAGACTTTCAGCAGTTGACGGCGAGAGAACGAAGCAGGTCCGGATGGGCATTGTGCTGATCCTGCTTGCGGGCATTTGTTTGACAGCCAACGCGCAGACTAACGAATGGGTCTGGATGAGTGGAAATGGCAACGGTTATTATAGCTACGGCACGTTGGGTGTGCCTGCCCCCGGAAACGTTCCACCAGGCTCAATTGGTGCGAACAGTTGGACTGATAAAAGCGGAAATTTCTGGCTTTTTGGCGGCACCTCTGCAAATACATACAACAATCTCTGGGAGTTCAGTCCCACGACAAATGAATGGGGTTGGGTGAGTGGAGGGGGGAATATTGATCTTTCGTGCATGGGTGGATGCGGCTTTCCTGGAGTATACGGCACGTTAGGTGTGCCCGCTTCCGGCAACGTACCGGGAAGCCGCTCTGGTGCCGTCAGTTGGACTGACAAGAGCGGCAATCTCTGGCTCTTTGGAGGCGGTGGATGGGACTCCAAGAATGTCCCCGGAATTCTGAACGACCTTTGGGAATTCAATCCTTCCACCAGTGAATGGACCTGGATGGGCGGAAGCAGTACTGTTGGCCAGCCTGGAGTAGACGGCACATTGGGAGTGTTTGCCGCCGGAAACATTCCAGGAAGCCGGAGTGGAGCTGTCGGGTGGGTTGATTCTAACGGTGACTTTTGGCTCTTTGGTGGCGGGGGCAACGACGTCTGGAAGTATGATCCATCCAAAAACGAGTGGGCGTGGATGGGCGGGAGCAGCACTGTTCAGCTCGGAGTGTACGGGACATTGGGAACGGCTGCCGCTGGAAACGTTCCAGGCAGCCGGAGCAATTCCGCCAGTTGGGTAGATGTTAGCGGTAATGTCTGGTTCTTTGGTGGCAATGGAGTGGATGCAATCGGCGGTAACTATGGATATCTCAACGACCTGTGGAAATATAATCCTTCAACCCAGGAATGGGCTTGGATGGGTGGAAGTAATACAGTGGGAACCGGATGGGGACAACCAGGGGTTTATGGTACGCTGGGTGTGCCAGCTTCCGGAAATGCTCCTGGAGGCCGAGAATCATCCTTTAGCTGGATTGACAAAAACGGCAATTTTTGGCTTTTTGGAGGCTTGGGAGTGGACTCGATGGGGGTCCGGGGCTATCTAAACGATCTCTGGGAGTTTAGTATTTCCGGTGGGGGATGGACTTGGATGGGCGGAAGCTCCACTGTGCCGAACTCTGGAGAATTAGAGGGACAACCAGGAAGCTACGGTGCTTGGAGAGTGCCCGCACCTGGGAATATCCCAAGTGGTCGATATGCTGGAGTCAGTTGGACTGATAAGACCGGCAACCTCTGGCTTTTTAGTGGGGGTGGTGCGTACGCCAGCGATTTATGGGAGTATCTACTTTCGCCTCCTCCCGTAATTTCCCAAGCCGCTACCCCAACCTTCAGTGTGCCAGGAGGTGGTTATACTTCACCGCAAACTATCGAACTTTCTGACTCTACTCCGGGCACAACGATTTACTACACCACTGACGGAACCTCTCCGAGCGCAACCTCAACAGTTTACAGCGCGGCAATAACAGTCTCGACCTCAGAGACTGTGACTGCCATTGCAACTGCGAGCGGCTACGAGAACAGTAATCTGGCAACAGCAACTTATGATTTTCCGGCTGCGATGCCATTCTTCAATTTACCATCAGGGTCTTACAGTCTAGCGAACGTGGCGATTTTCGATGCGACAGCTGGAGCAACCATTCATTACACAATTGATGGAACGGCTCCAACTGCAAACTCCGCGGTATACAGCTCTCCAATAGCGGTTACCTCGTCCGAAACCATCAAAGCAATCGCAGTTGCTCAAGGCTATCTCGACAGCGCCGTATCGTCAGCATCTTACACGATTGCCTCCTCAGTGGGGACCACAGGCGACTGGACATGGGTGAGTGGAAGCAGTAACGATAACCAGTCGGGCATCTACGGAACACAGGGAACACCAGCGGCAGGCAATATACCCGGAAGCCGATATGGCGCGGTCAGTTGGATCGACAAAAATGGGAATCTGTGGCTCTTTGGGGGGAGTGGGCAAGACTCGACCAGTTATGGATGGGGTGAACTCAACGACCTCTGGAAGTTCAATCCATTAAACAAGGACTGGACTTGGATAAGTGGAAGCAGCTCGGTCGGCAGTAACGATGGACAGTCAGGCGTCTACGGAACACTGGGAACATCAGCGGCAGGCAATGTTCCTGGAGGCCGAGATAGCGCAGTCAGTTGGATCGACAAAAATGGTAATCTCTGGCTTTTTGGCGGATGGGGAATTGATTCAAACAGCACACGAGGTTATCTCAATGATCTTTGGGAGTTCACTCCGTCTACGAAAACCTGGACGTGGATGGGCGGCAGCAGTACTGTGCCTTGCAAAGGATGCCAACAGCCAGGCGCCTACGGCACTTTGGGCACACCAGCGATCGGAAACATTCCCGGAGGACGGGAGCAGGCGGTCAGCTGGGTCGATAGCAATGGAATATTTTGGCTGTTCGGTGGCGGTGGAGGAACTTCAGATACAACCTTCGGTGTTCTCAATGATCTTTGGGAATTTAATCCTTCGAGCAAGGAATGGACATGGATATCCGGAAGCAGTACGATTGGCAGTGGCTCCGGACAATCAGGGGTTTATGGCACGTTGGGTATGCCTGCCGCCAAAAATGTTCCTGGTGGCCGAGAATCGTTAGTCAGTTGGACCGATAGCAACGGCAACTTCTGGCTCTTCGGTGGCGATGGTATCGATTCGACTGGATACTGGGGCAACCTTAACGACGTTTGGGAGTTCAATCCTTCAACCAGTCTTTGGACCTGGATGGGCGGAAACAAGATTGGGGACGGATTCCCGGGTGTTTACGGAACTATGGGCGTTCCATCCGCGACCAATGTTCCTGGACAACGCGACGGTTCCGTTGGATGGACTGACAAGAGCGGCAATTTCTGGCTATTCGGAGGAGCTGGAGCTGGCGCTAATAGTAGTTATGGTTATCTTAACGACCTTTGGGAGTTCAGTCCCATCACAAATGAATGGACTTGGATGGGCGGAAACAGCACAATACTATGCGAGTGGTGCGGCCTACCTGGCGTCTACGGCACGTTAGGTGTGCCTGCCGCCGGAAACAGCCCCGGGGGACGATACGGTGCAGTCAGTTGGATCGACAATAAGGGAATTCCTTGGCTCTTTGGAGGACAGTCTCTATTTACAGTTCTGTCCAGCTCTGACGTCCTCAACTACAACGACCTCTGGGAATATACTCCTGCCGCGACCCTCTCGCCAACAGCAACGCCAACCTTTAATGTGCCAACCGGGACGTATACATCAAATCAGACGGTGACCATCAGTGATGCAACCACTGGTGCAACCATCTACTTCACTATCGATGGCACAGTTCCCACTACCGCATCAGCCAAGTACACCGGGCCGATCACTGTTTCGTCAAACGAAACACTTAATGCGATTGCGACTGCAAACGGATATTCTCAGTCAGTCGTTGCAACTGCAACTTACACCATCACCCCGCCAGCCGCGACTCCAACCTTCAGTGAGACAGCCGGGACGTATACATCAAATCAGACGGTAACGATCTCTGACGCGACTGCTGGAGCAATCATCTATTACACCACCGATGCAACCACGCCGACCACTAGTTCGAGCGTATACGGCGCTCCAATCACAATTGCATCGACTGAAACGATCAAAGCAATCGCGACGGCCAGCGGTTATACAGCAAGCCCAGTAGCAACCGCCACCTACACGATCAACCCTCCCGCAGCAACACCCACGTTTTCACCCTCAGCAGGAACCTACACCGCTGTGCAAACCATCACTATCTCCGATACCACCGCCAGTGCAGCCATCTACTACACCACTGATGGAACCACGCCGACCGCAAGTTCGACCAAGTACACCGGCGCGATCACTGTTTCCGCGACCGAGACCATTCAGGCTATCGCCACAGCGGCAGGCTACTCGCCGTCGGCATTGGCAACCGCAGCCTACACCATCAACCTACCGCCACCTAGCTTTGCTATCGCTGGAACATCCATCACGGTCGCACCGGGGGCAACTACGGGCAACACTTCAACCATTACCCTGACTCCGTCAGGTGGATTTACCGGCGCAGTCAATTTGAAATGCGCAATCACGCCTACAGCCACGAACGACCCAGCGACTTGCAGCATCCCGACGTCAGTTACTATCAGTAGCTCCGCAATCCAAACGACGACACTGACAGTGAACACCACGGCGGCTACCACATCTCTGAACCAGATCAGACAATTGTTCTGGTCGTCGGCTGGTGGAACCGCCCTCGCGCTATTACTTTTCATCGGCTTACCGAAACAGTGCCGCAAATGGAAAACAATGCTCGGAATGATGGCCTTGCTTGTCATTCTTGCTGGGAGTATGGTTGCATGTGGTGGCGGGGGCACTGGTGGAGGTGGTGGAGGCCAAAGTAATCCGGGCACAACGGCGGGAATCTACACAGTAACGATAACGGGCACTTCAGGCACTATTTCGGAAACTGGAACAGTCACTCTAACTGTGCAATAGCTCAAGCCCAATCCAGCCTGGCGCATTCGTATCTGGATGCGCCAGTGGCAAATAGACAGATGTATTGCGCTTCCATAAATTTCCGACAAATAATTGTATATAAAGCCTATAACAATACTAATAACTTATACCTGTTTTAACTCAGCGGAACATAGGCCATCTATCCATCTCTTCCAGAATTTTCGACATCTGCGGTTAGGAGGGCCACCACTCTGACCAAGTTGCCGCATGGCGACCTCTGATAGTTTGGATTTCAATGTAAAATCAAGGGCTTTACCGCTTGCGGTACAGTTCGACAATGCGATTTCAACCATTTGGCGCTTTTCTGCTGAATTTCCGAATTCGTACTGCAAATACGCGGCTTTTACCAGTTCGACATATTTTTCCATTCTAGTCAGAGCACTGGCTGGATCGCTGCGAAGTTCGTGCAATCGGCTCTCATAATCAAGGCGCTCCGAAAGGAGCGTCGTTTTTCGTTGGTCGAAGGTTTCCGAATCGATCTGGGCGTCAATGTAAATGTCGGTCAAGCGATTCAGACGTTCCTTTACAGCAGATAGCTTAGACTCAATGGCAACTGCAATACCTTGCCGAATTGTTGTGGCGTCGTTGCGTTTCTTCGCAGCGTATTGATCCAAGACCAATAGTTCTTCAGGATGAAGTTTCAACTGCGCAATCATGCGACGGAATGCCGAGTCTATGTGCTCTTCTCGAAACGATGTGCTGGGACACGCGTGTGTGTGACAACGATAGTAGATATATTCCTTCTGCAATTCTGCAATGAGAGAACGCCCACAGGTTTTACATCGAACAAGGCGGCTGAAAATAAATTCACGGCGCGTACTGGCGGTTCGTGGCGTACGACCTGCCATAACATCTTGCACTTGGTCAAACAGTGCCTTGCTGATAAGCGGTTCATGTGCGCCAAGAAAACTCTGTTTTCCTTTTCGGATAGAAATCAGACCAAAGTAAAATGTGTTAGAGAGAATGCCTGCCAGCGTGTTCTTACTTACGAGTCCATTTCGCTTGGTACGCAAGCCTAGGCGCATCATTTCACGGGTTAAGGAGTGCTGGCTAAATCGCCCTGTTGCGTAGAGTCGAAATGCCTCTTTGACAAGCGGTCCACGAACAGGGTCCGCGATCTTTGGCTTTCCGGGACCAGCATCCAAGTATCCAAGTGGGGACGGCATCGGCAGAATACCTTGTTTGAGCCGTCCGTAAAAACCTTTGATTGTCTCCTCACGCAGGTTGCGAATATAGTTTGCAGCAACGACGGCTTGAACATCGGCGGATAAGCGACCACTGGAAGATTGCAGATCAACAGATTCACGGGTGAAGTGAACTTCGACTCCCTCGTCGGCAAGCTGGGCAATATCGGCCCAGTCTTTTAGGTTGCGGGCGCTGCGGTCGATCTTGTGAATGATTACTCCCGTAGCCTCGCCTTTGCGCAACTGCTTCATCATTTCCGCAAATACGCGTCTGCCAAGTTTGGCGGCTGTTTCTCTCTCTTCAAACCATTGTACAATTTCCATGCAACGTTGCTTGCTGTAGCGCTCGATTTCTGCTTTTTGTTCCTGGAGTGATACTCCATTATCTCCTTGCCTCGCTGTTGATACACGGGTGTATGCAAAATATGTTTTCAATGTATTTAAGATTGGTGGATTATTGGGGCTCGACCTTTGTTGTCTTAACCGTAGGAAAATCCGGCTGTTTTGTCAAAGCCTCGTTAAGTTTACCTTCTTGTTCCAGACGCACAAATATACCCCAAACCAAATCGAAATACCGATAAAGCTGAGCGTGGGATTCTTCAAGCTCGATTCGACTGTAGTCCGGATGCAGCCGCGCTAGACTGCGCAGATGTTCCGGTATACTGCTCTGTTCGTGTGGTAGGTTTTGCTGCATACGCTCAACCCTACAAAAAGTGAGGCATAGGCGGTAGAAGGGAAAGTGCCTAGCAACAGCAGGCTGTCTGTTGATTGTCAGAGCTTTGTGCAAGTTTTCACAAGCAACACGAAAGCGAGGAAAGCAAAGATGCAAATCGTAACCAAAAGTCGGTGCAGCCATACTGCTCGGCGTTTTACGTTTGTCCAGATGATACACACATGAACACAGTCAGGTGCCGAGTGATGTACGGCGTTTTCCCTCCTTCCGCGTGTTGACACTCTGTTGTTACATTGAAAACGAAAGGAACGAAAACTTTGTCCAAAGAAAAACAAAGACAAAAAAATGATCTTGTGCATTATCGAAGGCGTTTACGCTTTAGTCAGGAGCGAGTGGCGGCACTTCTTGGTCAAAAGAAGCGCGGGTTGCTCTGGGAGTATGAGTCGGGCGTGATTCTGCCCAGTCTTCCAGTCGCCCTTCGGTTAGCTGCCGTATATCGGGCTCCAGTCGAATTTCTTTTTCGAGATTTGTTCCTCGGCCATCAGCGACAGGTCAGGGAACTAGAGGAAACAATGGAAGCGGATAAGAAAGGAGATCTACGTCGGTCATGACCATATTTGAAATGCTCGCGCAGCAGAAAGCGCATTTTCCGACTACGGTCAGCGAATACGTGGCACTCCAGCTTGCACACCGGCTTTCAGACCAAGAGAGTGCAGGATGGTACAGGCAAATTGCCGAGAGACATCCGCTCGCCTATCTTCTTGGTTTGTACAAAGAGGCTATAAGCGCCGGGCCATCTGGAGCCAAGGAACGCTTTCGCCTTCTTCTTAAACAGTAATTTCCCCACAATCCATGAATAACCTTACACTCGCCGCGATTTCCATTGAGCGGCGCGCGGTGTGCTTTACGCTGTTTCAGCAGGTTCAACTTGAGGATGTTCTTGTCCGGCAACTTCCGGCTGATGAGGCAAAGGCAATAAGCGCCGTCACCGGCTTCCTCAACCAGGTCATAGAACGTGAGCAAGTCGGGTACTTTGCATTCATTAAACCTCCGAAATCGGCAAGTTCGCGTTACCGCCAGTTTTACTCGGCAAGTATTCAAGCCATTCGCGCAAAAGGCGTTCCTTGCATTGAGATTCCGGAGTCTGATCTTTTTTTCGCGTACAGCTACCCTCCACTAAAACGTCGTGACCAGTTGCGTAAAGTTGGCCGTATGATCTGGCCTTCTTTGAACTCTCAAAGAGCAACGCGAGCCTCGGTTGATGCGGCAGTCCTCGGGTTATATGTGCAAGTGGAAAGGCTATTGAACATTTATGAGATACGATCATGAGAGGCCCATTGAGTTATGTTGGCGGTAAAAATCGTTTTGCATCGACTATACTTCCGCTCATCCCGGAGCACACCACATACGTTGAGCCGTTTGCTGGGGGCGCGCAGATATTTTTTCACAAGCCGCCATCAAGGGTGGAAGTCATAAACGATCTTGACGGAGAACTCATCAATTTCTATCGCGTCTGTCAATCACACAACGAAGAACTAATCCGCTATATGCGTTTCATGCTTTTGAGCCGCGAGTGGTTTACCAGGTTGCACAAGACACCGCCAGAGACACTGACCGACATCCAACGTGCCGCCCGCTATTTCTATCTCCAGAAGAGCGCGTATGGCGGACGGGTTGATCGGCAGAACTACGCCATCCATGTTGTGCAGCGACCAAACTTTTCCCCGGCACGACTGCATGAATTGCTTGATACTACGCATGAACGGCTGAGCCGGGTACAAATCGAACGGCTACCTTATGAGAAAGTTCTTGCACGGTACGATAGATCGGCAACTTTCTTCTATCTGGACCCACCCTACTACGACATCCGCCTCTATCAACACAACCTGGAACATGACGACTTCGTGCGCATGGCCGGGTACTTGAAAGAAGTTAAAGGAAAGTTTTTGCTCTCTCTTAATGACCGCCCCGAGGTTCGGGAGATATTTTCCGCTTTTGACATTATGCCGGTCACTGTCAGCTATTCGCTCAACCGCAAAGCAGGAATGCACAATACGGAGTTGCTTATCAAAAACTATTAAGCCAACATCAAATGTCTATCGCAACAAACCTTTGGAATCAATGGATCGGCAGAGCACCACCCACACGTTCAGGAATCAGTCTTGGTCTGCGCGTTTTAGACGATCAGGTCAGCTCTAAGCTGTATCTTCTACCCCTACTCCGGCGAACCGAGCATATTGTTATTCTTGGCAAGACCGGCACGGGAAAGACATCGCTTATCAAGTCCATGCTTGCCCGCGATGTGCGCGATGGTCGCGGCTTCCTCGTTATTGATTTGCACGGCGACCTCACGCCGTTTATTTTGGGCCGGATTGCTGAGAAGGAACAGCGTGACCAGCGCGATCTTAGCAGGAGGACTGTGATTCTCAACCCTGCCGACCGTTCCGCGTCTGTCGGCCTCAATATCCTTGACTCTCCTGCATCGATTGCTCCGCTTGTATCCGAAGTTGTCGCCATCTTTCGCCGCCGCTGGCAACTTGACCACTTCGGCGCTCGCACAGAAGAACTTCTACGCAACACGCTCTGGGTGCTGACGGAGAATGGTCTCACCCTCACCGAGATTGCTCCATTTCTAACCGATTTCGGATTCCGTTCCTCTCTTATAGAGCGCACATCGAATACCGAAGTCAAAAGCTACTTCCGAGAACGCTACGAACAGCTTTCTGATGCCATGCAGGCAGTCATGCGTGAGGTCATTCTCAACAAAGCAAGCGCGTTCACAACCGACCCGGCAATCCGGCATATCATCGGACAACAAAAGACACTCAATGTCTCGGAAGTATTGGAAAGAAACCTGTGGGTGATTCTTCGACTGAGCAAGTCCGAACTTGGCGAAAACAGCGAGACTCTTGCCTCGCTGATACTTGCCCGCTTTCAGAATGCTGTTTTTGCCCGCAAGAGAAAGGAGCTTTTCACCGTATACGCCGATGAAGTCCAGAATCTCGTCGGCTCTGGGGACACCTTCGATCATCTTCTGTCGGAAGCGCGCAAATTCGCCGTCTCGGTCGTAACGGCGAACCAGCACTTTAACCAGTATTCCTCACAAGTCCGCGCATCTTTGCTCTCGGCGGGAACTGCGATCTTTTTCCGCTCTTCGCCAGATGATACCCCGTTCATTGCTCGTACTCTGGACGGCGGACCACCGATGGAACGGCGCTTGAAAGAACTCCAAAATCGTCATTTTCTGATACGAAGTGGCAATGAACACTGTGCGGAAGTGGCGGCAGCGGAGGTTCCGCACAACAGCATCTCTATCGCAAGCCTCGTTGCTCGTTCAAATGCCAACTGGGCCAGATCGCGCGGACAGATCGAGACAGAGATCGCAGCACGGCGCGGCACAAGTGCGGCAATCAGAAAGGACGCTCTTGACGAGTGGAACTGACCGCGTTGTTCTGCAACCCCGCGACCGTCTTCTTCTTGAAAAACTCGGCCTGCTCCGGCTTCTTGACCGAAGGCAGATCGAACAGCTAGCAGGATTCCACTCTATCAGCCGCGCTAATGTTCGCCTTGCAAAACTTCGTAGGGCCGGGCTGATAACGCGATACTTCTCCGCAACGGCAACCGGCAGTAGGCGTTCAGTCTATGCTCTGAGCAAAAAGGGTGCAGCAATGATTTGCGTTCCCGACGTTTCACTCAAATGGAAACCCGACTCAATACTGCTCGGCAACAGTTTCGCCACGCATCAACTTGCATTGAGCGACATATATATTGATGCAGCAACTGGTCAGGCCATCCGATGGAAGACGTTCTCTGTGCCTTTGGTTCCATCTATTCACCTCATTCCAGACGCCCTAATCGAAAGTTCCACCCAGGCATTCTTTCTTGAAATGGACCTCGGCACAGAGCCGCTTCCTGTTTGGAGTCGCAAGGTGGCACTGTATATCAAGCTCGCTGTATCAGGCGCCTTTCGGGAACATATCGCCTATCCGAAGTTTGCTGTGTTGGTCGTGACAGAGAGCAATGACCGGCTTGAGCAGTTGCGCCGCCATATCACAAAACAAACACAAAAGCTCTTTTGGTTCCAAACTCTTTCAATCATTCAGCGGCAGGGATTCTGGGTGGCCTCGTGGCTTCGATCCTCTGGGGAAACCCTGTCTCAGCCGGGAGCTTAACATTATGCGATATTGCTTTTCTTGCCGAAGAATTACTTCCGGCAAGCCATCCTACTGCAATCACTGCGGACGAAGCTATGATGTGAAGCGTTGCCAGCGTGGACACGCAAATCCGCGAGGAGCGGAGGTTTGCTCTGAGTGTGGTTCTCGTAACTTGAGTATGCCTCACTCACGCGGAAAGATTTCTCTCTGGCTGCTTATGGTGTTTGGATTCATTCTTCCGTTTTTGGCTCTACTCATTGTCACCCTCGGATATATGTACACCTTTGCTCAAGCCCTTATTCAGAATCCTTCAGGACTCTTGCCTCAGATGCTCACTGGGCTTGGTCTGGGCCTCCTCTGGCTCCTCTGGGTACACGTATCCTCAGCCTTACGCCGGCTTCTCTATGGAAGCGATTCAGACGAAAAGCGAAAGTAGTCAGCAGTGATTATCAGTTCAATTGGCTCATGGACATTCATGAAAATGCGAGAATGACTCGGGCAGATAGACCCGAAGCAATGCCCGAAGCTAGACCCTAGTTGTCGTGTTTTTCTAAAGCTGTATGAAAATCGTTGAAAGAATGTAAAACTATCTCGCTAGAGATGTTGAAGACCTTCACAATTTCTTTGTAGAAATAATAAGTCGAGTGGCACGCAAGAAGCAGTGACCCACCAGATGCCATTACGGGTGTGGTTTTCTCACGATGGCGATCAAATAGCAACCGTCCTGCCCTGCTTCTGGTCATGAATCCCGCCGGGTTTCCATTGCTTATCTGGACTGCGAAGTGATAAAGCGGAAGAAGTCCCGCCATGCCGACAGCAGCTGCAAGCTCATCAACCGTGTGGCCATGCCATGATGTCCTATTTTCGTAGTCTAAGCGCAAAGTTTCACAAATCTGTTGATGTTCCCTTTGCAATTCATTTAGCGTTTCAAGGCGATATATCGCAGGACTTAAAACTTTTGGGACACAGTTCGATTCATACCATCTGAATGAAATAAAGTCATCCAAATACTTTGGATTTCTTGCAAGGTAAACGCTCTCCATTGCTATACGAAAGATTGCTGAGGCAATAGCAGGAATAGCAATCCACTTCGCTGATTTGGCAAGCAAGAGCATACCATCCATTTGTCCCATAAGTAAAAAGTGTTGCAGCCCAAGGGCCTTATGCAAACGGCTTTCGCGGGTCTCTATGGCAAGATCGACAAGGTCCAAGAACTTCGCAACGAGTTGCAAATCAACTACCAAGTCTGGATACCATTCACCGACTCCGTCCCACTCGTTCCTATTCATGAAGCAATTGTAAACCATTTATTTGAGTTCCTGGCCTGTGGTGGGCACTGCCAACCCCAGTGCCGACACCAGGCCAGGAGTAAATCCAATGAGTCTTTACAAACGTGGGAGCGTCTGGTGGTCGTATATCTGGATTCACGGTGTGCGCCACGGACGATCCCTCAAAACCAACAACAAGCGCGAAGCAACTCTACGCGAGCGAGAGTTTCAGGAAGAACTCGACACGCGCAGACACATGCAAATTCAACTCAACCCAGAAATGTCGTTTGCAGAACTGGTATCAAAGTTCGTGAGCAGTGCCAGTTTCAAACCCTACCACGATAATCAGCTCCGCAGTCTACTGCCTTACTTCGGCAAGACGCCGCTCACTGAGCTGAACCGTATCCAGGCCGACACGTATCGCCGGTATCGAAAAAACAAAGACGGCGTGGTGGACGCTACGGTAAACCGCGATCTAGAAACCATGCGCCGTATTCTCTTCTTTGCGGTCGATTCCGGAATCTTGCTCATGAACCCCATGAGCCGCGTCCAGATGGTAAGGGCTCGCAGAAAGCGCAGGCCAGTCCTCTCTCTGGAAGAGGAGCCAAAACTAATTGCCGCTGCAACCGAGCATCTGAGACCCATCATCATTGCCGCTATTGATACCGGAATGCGGCGCGGCGAATTGCTCTCTCAGCAGGCCGAAGACGTAGACATCACTCGTGGCGTTCTGTACGTCACCAAGAGCAAAACAGCGGGTGGCGAACAAAGAGAAATTCCCCTTACCCACCGAATGCAGGAACTTCTTCCGTCGCTTCCAAACAGCGGCTTGTTCTTTACCTACAAGGGCGAGCCAATCGTGAAGCTCCGGCGGTCCTGGGCAACTGCTGTAAAGAACTCCGGCATTCGGCCCTTGCTTTTCAAGCAACTCAGGCACACCTTCAACACCCGTCTGATGGAAGCAGGGGTCATCCAGGACGTGCGAATGTCGCTGATGGGTCACTCCCAAGGCACCGCTCGCACAACGAATGATCTCTACACTCATGTCGAACTGCCGGCCCTGCGCAACGCCATCCACAAGTTGGAGGCGTGGTGTGCTGACCAGACGGCCAGACTCACAAAAGAGGAGAAAACAAACACATGACAAAAACCAAAAGCACATCACGCTCTGTTGATCCGGATGATGCAATCCGGGGCCGAATCATCGAACGCGCCAAGAAGTACAACGCCGAAGTCTTGAAGAGGTTCACGATTGCGGCTGAAGACTTGGAAAAGAACAACCATCGTGCCGCACTTGGCGCACTCGATGGTATTGACTCAACTCTACAGGAATTCCGCACGCTGCTCCGCTTGATTGAGCGGCGCTGAGGATTCATTGACCACAATCAGTCACCGACTTGGAGGATTTGTCATGGCTCCTAAAAAGCAATCGTCCTCTGCTGCCCCTGATGAGCAGCAGCCGCCCACACCCGGACAGAACGAAAACCGCAAACGCTGGGTGAAGCTCACCCCGCGCGACCACGTTCTCAAACAAATCGAGATTCAGCGGGAACTTGTCGAGAACCTGCGAACCCAACTCAAAAAAGAGGAACAAACGTTGGAAGGAATGGAGAAAGCCAAGGCCTTCTTTCCGGCATAACCAAAAGGGCTTGCCGCCGGGCAAGCTCTTTAATATTACGTTTAGACTGCTTTGTATTGAGGCTTTTAGCTCAAACGATATGTGAACCGCCTGTGAATACTACAGTTGCCTCGCTTATTCGCCTTTCCTTCTTCTGTCACCGTTTTTACATGATCTACGACTACGAAGGTATCGTACTGCCCTCGAAAGAGGTAGCTCGTCTGACCTTCGCGTGGTATTATCTTTAGGTTAATGAGCGCTCCTCACTTTTACTCTCCAACAGGCATATCACACCATGAGCCAGAAAACCATTGTCGAACTGTTTCACTACTCGTGGACCTATTGCGGAGCAACTGAGCCGGCACTCATAGATGTTTCATTCAGCTTTGAACAAGGGGAAGTTATTGCTATTCTTGGCGCATCTGGGTCAGGAAAGACCACCCTAGCTCTTGCATCAGCAGGTGCAATCCCATCGTTAATACAGGGCACTGCTCTCGGTCAAATCATCTTATCCTCATTTGCATCATCTGGCGCACACCATTCTTCCTTCGCTGCAGTTGCTCTTCAAGATGCCAGCAACACATTTGTAACCTCAACCGTTTTGGATGAGATGGCATTTGTCTTAGAAAACGAGTGTGTTCCTGCATTCCAAATACGATCAGATATTCAATCTTTATCTTCGCGATTGCAGATAGATCACTTACTTGACAGATCCCCGCTGAATCTCTCAGGTGGTGAAAAACAACTAGTTGCTCTCGCTTCCATCCTGCTTTCTCATAGGCAGGTCTATGTTATAGATGACGCGCTTACTCAAATTGATGAAAACCGTAAGTCTATACTTTTTTCGATTTTCGACGAGATTGCGTCCAATGGATCAAGTGTTTTGATAACTGCAACAAACCTCTCGGACCTTCCGTCTCGTGTCTCACGCCTCTATCATATGTCAAATGGAAAGCTTGCTCTTATCGACTCTACAAAAGATCAACGTACACACCCCCCTGTGCTTACCCAATTCGCAGCTATTCCTATAATTGCCACCGAGTCAATAAATATGACAGCAGATGATGGTATATTTCTCCAGGTTCGGCGACTATCATACAAAGTCTCAGCTGATGTTGCGCCGATATTGAACGGCATCATTCTAGATATCCCATCTGGCGAAAGATTAGCTGTTGTGGGCAGAAATGGTTCAGGAAAAAGTACCCTTTTGAGGTGTATCGCTGGATTGCTAGAGCCATCTTCTGGCGAAATCCATCTGCGCAGTGAGACATACACTAATCGGACACTAGTTGGTACTGTTCTCCAGTTCCCAGACACACAATTGTTTTGCAGATCTGTACGGGACGAAATTGCACTAAGTGTAAAACGTCTTTGTTTGTCACGAGAGGACTGTAATGAACAAATTGATTTCCTATTGCATACATTTGATTTGTATGAGTATCGCGATATAGATCCTTATCTTTTGAGCAAGGGCAAACGTCAAGCGCTCGCTGTTGCAGTCGTACTTGCTGCACGGCCATCCATCCTCATTCTTGACGAACCGTGCTCTGCAATTGATCGAGACGAATTCCTGAAAATGCTAGGGCCGTGCTTGTCTTTGAACATATATACGCCCGACGTACTAATTCTTGCTGTCCACAGTCTTGACATTTTGGTTGGCTTGTGCAAGCGTGTAGTAGGCCTAAACGGCGGAGTTCTTGAATTTGATGTGGAAGTTGGTCGCTTTCTACATGAGTCGGAGTATTTGTCAATTTCCGGGTTTGGAGTATCGAGCAAAACGAGAACAGCTAAATGAGGAGCAATGTCTCGCATCATGAGTAAACTCATCAACTCGTGTCTTTGTCGACTGAAACAATGGATTATTGGTTTTTGGATAGGTTGTTCTGGCCTTTTTCGGAGCAGCGCGGCTTGGATTTCCGACCCTGAAGGTTGCGAATCACTGATCCATTCGCTGTTGCCAGGCTGCGTTTTTGTTCTTACAACATGGATGGTACTGGCCTGCGGTATTCACTACCAAGAATATTCGCGACGATTTCTGAGACTGTACACCGCCTTTGGCCTATCCCCATGCAACAATATGGGAGAATCTTTACTGCAACTGAATGTTCTTGCAACACTGATTTATGCAGGAATAAGCTATGCTGTTCTTGGTGGACGTCTACTAATACGAATGCTAGGTCTACTCCTTGTATTTACCTTTTATCTGATGACAATTGTGCTTTATTCGCCCGCTGATCATCTTGTCGTGTGCGCGTCTCTTACCGGAACACTTTTGATATTAGACTATTTCTCGGCTCCTCTATTGAGCGCAAGAGATGCAAGAATTGCTCGCAAGGCGGCTATACTGACATCGCTGCCAGTTCTGATAGCTCTACTTGTTCTTATAGCGTTGTTGCGCTTTAGTGATTCTAGCTCTGGTATTTCTCGCCCTGAAGAATTCGTAGCGGGTGCGGCAAGCGCTCTACTTTTCGCGGGAAACTGTGCCTATACGATACTTCAGATTCCTGTGTACGATGTTGTAGACACCTGGGGACTAGTTGACGGAGGAAAATGATGAAAAGACCTAAGACTTACCATTTAATTCTGACAGCCGTGTTGTCTGGGATTATCGCGGTGGTAAGCTATGCTTCTGCCGTCACTACCACGTTGATACCTGGAGTTGCCGCACTATATCCAGCCGCAGCATTGGAAATTGCTTTTGGTATCTGGTTCGGTTTGTGGGGGGCATTTGCCGCCTATATAGGAGTATTGATCGCTGGAGTCACAGCTGGCTGGTTTTCGCCTCAGGTCGGTATTCTAATTGGACTCGGAGACTTTATGTTGGCAGCTATCCCGGCGTATGTGTTCAGAAAGATGAACTATAGCTGTCAACTAAAACGCACAAGAGATATTGTTGCACTGATTACAAGCTCAATGATTGCATCTATTCTCGGTTCGCTGCTATACAATTGGGTTAATCTCGTTCTTGGGGTCTTGCAGAACATGAAGGCCTTTTGGCTCGGAGTATTGAGTTGGAACATTGGTAATCTCCTTATTGTCATTGTGATCGCTGTTCCGCTTGTTAGAGCACTGAGTCGTGTATTGGAGAAGTCAGGGTTCACAATCAAAGGATTATTTGAGTGAATATCAAGCATTATGAATTCCACGCTCGGCCTCACCCCGTGTCTGTCTTAGCTTCGGGCTGCTTATTGAGTTCTGTTGTGTTCTTTAGTCATGCACCGAGCTATCAGATTGCAATTACCGTATGTTCACTTATTGCTTTTGTTCACTTTAACCATAACGCGACTACTATGCGGATGCTGCTTTTAACAGCTGCGCGGATTGTTCTATATATCCTCGTACTATATGCTTTATTAAGTCAGGTTCCTGGTTCACACGAATTGATGCATTGGCCTTGGGGTTGTTATATTTCAACCCGCACATTATTTGTAGCATTGGGCGCAGCAGCGCGCGTCAATACACTGCTCTTTATAGCAGGAGCATGTGCAGGCATCGTTAAGCCGGAGGATTTGGCCCGCGGTCTTAGACAGATTGGCGTACCGTATTGGTTATGTTTTCTCGTTGTTCTTACATTTCAAGTGTTTGACAGATTACGATATAATTGGGGTCTTATCTATGAGGGAATGCGATCTCGCGGTCTGAGGTTTACTGCAAATATATTTTCCAAGATGGGTCGACAGGCGTTAATCTATTCAATGACAGCGTTTCTCCTGCTGGCCTTGCGGCAGGTTTCGGAGATCAGCATATCGAGCAATTTCAGAGGGGTCGATGCGGGGATGAACCGTCGCACAGATCTCGTCGAGTACCACTGGGGAGGAATCGATTGGACCATAGTAGCGGCAGCAACTTGTTGCGTTTGCGGACTGTTTTGGGTGGCTCACATTTAGTACCGGCCATTACCTTAGGATTGATCTCGCCAGTGCAGAGGATTGACAGGTGGCATGATTTCGTACCACAATATGATATGAATAGAGCTGCGTACGTTATTGATTCCACGGTATCGAGTTTCCCTTTCTGGGACAACCAACCGCATTTTTATACCGACCTTGACCGTCTTTTCGTGCAGCATGATTTGGTTCGGCTACATCAAGCAGTGGCGAAGTGCATTGCAGATCAACTACCTGGGAGAGAACTGATTCGCTGGCTTGATGTTGGCTCAGGGGATGGATCGACACTAGGCAATGTTTTGAAGCAGTTTATCTCGCTGCGTACTGATGTTCGAGTCCAGTTGGATTGCATAGAACCTTCGCGCGCTGCTTTGAATCTACTACCGCCGAATGTCATAATACCAAAAGTTGCCCTACAGGAGATGCACGAGGGTCCAATCTCGACAGCCAAGCTACTTGAAACACATGATGTTGTGACATGCATTCACACCAGTTATTATTTTGGCCAATCCGAGGCAAACCATAAGGTGGCATGGGCGCAGATCGCTGACACGCTCGTTCCTGGTGGAATAGCTGTGTCGTGCGTCCTTCCGGAAATCAGTCCATTTTTTGAATTGGCGGCGCCAACAAGATATTCAAGTTACGGCAAGGAAGAGAGTGTCAAGCTATACATGAGTAGCTTGTTCAAGGGTATATCTAGCGCGCCCTTGCCAATGAGAATTCCTACGGAGTTATTGTTTGATGATAGCAGCAATCTTAAACTATTTTATGAGTTTCTTCATCATCAGAACAAAATACCTGATGCTCAGGAGGTTTATGAACTTCGGAGGAAACTACGAATGATGTTTGACGGTAGCGCATTTATTGATATGCTTGACAAACTTGTCATTGGAGTTATGTGATCTAATCTCATGAGCGAAGGCCTTAGTACAATGAAGATCGATGAAATACACCGTGAAAAGATTGTTATTCGGGTTGACCGATCTGCTTCGCTCGAAGAGCTTATTGCGAATGGTGGTTATGATTGGGTACACAATGCGTTTCATGACTTACAACTTATCGAACATGAAGTGGAACGTAGTTATACCCGAACGGTTTACTTAATTTCAATGAACAATACTGTTACATCGCTTGAAGCCGAACATTGGATTGTTTCTTCCAGCCTACGGTCCATTGACCTGAGAGAGCTTCTTACCATTGGCTCAATGTACAAAGAGAAGCAGCGCTCCTATGCAATTCTAGCGACTGGTGCATCAGTCGTGATTGACGGCGTAGAACTTGTCCCATATTTGGCCGGAGGGAATCGCCAAAGATCGTTGGGCCTAAATTGGGTGAGCGATGGATGGGGTGAATTCGCACGATTTGGTGCAACTGATCGAACATAGATTGACAAGCCGATACCGGACTGTGACTGTGGAGTCTGTGGTGTTGTTGATAGGAAAATCGACTTGATATGGATTGGGAATCAGCACAGTTCTTCGGACGGCAGAAGACACAGCGGATTTTCTCGTTCTTTGACTCTGGGGTCATTTTGGTGGAAAACCCACCTGGGTACAAGATTCTCTGAGAACGCAGTGGGCAAATCCGAGGCAGCATATACTTCTCACCCTCAACTTCTCCAAAACTTCGCTTAAGGCATTCATGTATCCAACTCTTTTCCCCTCATGCATTTGGCATCAGAGCCAGTGATTTCTGATTCTTCAATTTCGCCTTGCACCCGATTCGGGATCTTGATCCCCGATCCGGAAGCCACTTCCAGACCTTGCCTGGATTTTC
>CAYZPM010000053.1:20208-20598 GCA_964480365.1 uncultured Gallionellaceae bacterium | reverse complement strand
CAGTCTATCGCGGGGCTATTTTGTGCCGGGCAGATTAACGGCACCACCGGTTATGAAGAGGCCGCCGCCCAAGGCCTGCTGGCAGGCATCAACGCGGCTCTGCAGGCGCGAGGCGAAGAAAGCTGGTGTCCGCGCCGTGACGAGGCTTATCTGGGCGTGTTAGTGGACGATTTGATTACGCGCGGAGTATCCGAACCGTACCGCATGTTTACCAGTCGCGCCGAATACCGCTTGCAGTTGCGCGAGGACAATGCCGATTTACGCCTGACCGAGATAGGGCGTCGTCTGGGCGTGGTGGACGATGTCCGCTGGCAGGCATTCCAGCAAAAAGAGGCGGCGATAAGCAATGAACAAGCGCGGCTGAAAGCGATCTGGGTTAACCCTAAAGAG
>CAYZPM010000053.1:0-20198 GCA_964480365.1 uncultured Gallionellaceae bacterium | reverse complement strand
GCATAGAACGCGAATATGCACTGTATGAACTATTGCGCCGACCGGATGTAAGTTATGCCAACTTGATGAGTTTGCCGGGAGCGGGAGAGCCTGTCTCAGATGAAAAAGTGGCGGAGCAGGTAGAAATCCAGGCTAAATATTTTGGCTATATTGAACGCCAGCGTGAGGAAATAGCGCGCAATGAGCACAATGAAAATATGGCGTTACCCGCAATGATGGATTACCGTACCGTGCATGGGCTATCCATAGAAGTACAACAAAAACTGAATCAGCATATGCCAGAAACAATGGGGCAGGCCGCACGCATTTCCGGCATGACCCCGGCCGCAATATCCTTGTTGTTGGTGCACTTGAAGCGCGGGTTTCAGAACGATGTGAAAGAAAAGCAAAGCGCATGAATCTCGAACAAGCGTTAGCAAGCGGCATCACGCAACTGGGAATAACGGTAACGCCGGAAGAACAGCAAAAGATGCTGGCCTATATTGTGCTGCTGCAAAAATGGAACAAGGTTTACAGCCTGACGGCAATTCGTCAAGCGGAGCAGATGGTAAGTCATCACTTACTCGACAGCCTCGCTGTACTGCCATACTTGTGGCCAAGTCGATGGCTGGATGTGGGTTGTGGTGCGGGTTTGCCAGGTTTAGTATTGGCACTCATGCGCCCGGAGTGGGCATTTACTTTGCTGGATAGTAACAGCAAGAAAACCAGTTTTGTGCAGCAGGCAGTAATTGAACTAGGGTTGCACAATGTGAGTGTTCGCTGCGTCCGGGTGGAAGACTGGCAGCCAGAAGAAAAATTCGATGGGATAATTTCCCGTGCTTTTGCCGAGGTTGCCGAGTTTGCAACGCTGACCCGGCACTTATTGAAGCAGGATGGGGGCTGGATTGCCATGAAGGGAGCGCCAGAGCAGGAATTGGAGCGGTTGCCAACGGGGATAGCGGTGGAACGGATGATCCCGTTGCAAGTGCCCAGCCTGGACGCCGCGCGATGTCTGGTTATATTAAAAGCGACTTGAGGAAGGGTGCCCTGAAACATGACCAAGATACTAGCGATAACCAATCAAAAGGGTGGGGTGGGGAAAACTACGACCACCATTAATTTGGCAGCCAGCTTGGCAGCCGCGAAACAGCGCGTGCTGCTGGTTGATCTGGATCCGCAAGGTAATGCCACCATGGGCAGCGGCATTGAAAAACGCGACTTGCCGACAACGGTTTATCATGTGCTATTGGGCAGCAACACCTTGCAGGAAGTGCGCCTTCGTTCCGAGGTTGGGAAATATGATGTATTGCCGGCCAACCGAGAATTGGCGGGCGCCGAGATTGAGCTGGTCGATCTGTCTGAGCGGGAAACTCGGCTTAAAGTTGCGTTACAAACGGTAACGGACGAATACGATTACGTCCTGATCGATTGTCCTCCCGCTCTGAATCTGCTGACCCTAAATGGCCTGTGCGCGGCGCGCTCGGTAATGATCCCGATGCAGTGCGAATATTATGCTCTGGAAGGTTTGAGCGACTTGGTCAATACGATCCAAAAAGTGCGGGCAAACCTTAATCCGGTTCTCGAAATCGAGGGCTTGTTGCGGACGATGTTTGATCCGCGCAATACCTTGGCCCAGCAGGTTTCAGATCAATTACAGCAGCATTTCGGCGACAAGGTTTACCGTACGGTTATTCCGCGCAATGTACGACTGGCAGAGGCGCCCAGCTACGGCCTACCGGTGCTTTATCACGATAAGATTTCCAGGGGGGCAAAAGCTTACCTAGCATTGGCAGGCGAATTGCTCAATAACGCGGCAAAATCCGCAACGGTCTAACAAGTTAAGGGAACAACATGGTAAAACCAAACAAAGGGTTGGGACGCGGATTGGATGCGCTGCTGTCAGGTAATGTCAAGGAACAGGACGAGGTGTTGCGTGAACTGCGAATTGAACAACTGAAGCCCGGTAAATACCAGCCGCGTAGCCGCATGGATGAGGCCTCGCTTAATGATTTGGCCGCCTCTATCAAGGCGCAAGGCGTTATACAACCGATCCTGGCACGCGTTTTGTTGGACGGTAGCCACGAGATTATTGCTGGAGAAAGGCGCTGGCGTGCCGCGCAATTAGCGGGCCTGAGTCTGGTTCCGGTGCTGGTGCGAAAGGTGGCGGATAATGCAGCGCTGGCCATGGCGTTGATTGAAAACATTCAGCGCGAAGATCTTAATCCGCTAGAAGAGGCGGTGGGTATTCAGCGCCTGATAGATGAATTTCAAATGACGCACCAAACGGCGGCGGATGCGGTGGGGCGTTCGCGCAGTGCGGCGAGCAACTTGCTGCGGCTGCTTAAATTGTCGCAGCCGGTACAGGCCATGCTGATGGAAGGCGAACTGGACATGGGACACGCCCGAGCATTGTTGGCGCTGGAAGGCGCGGTACAGATTGCTGCAGCCAACAAAATATTGTTGGGCGGGCTTTCGGTGCGCGAAGCAGAAAAACTGGTGCAAAACGAACTGACGCCTGTTGCAAAGCGTGAGCATAAAAAAGCTGCACCAAGCCGTGACATCGTCCGCTTGCAGGAAAAAGTGGCTGACCGGCTCGGCGCAAAAGTGGCGATACAGCACGGCGCAAAGGGCACAGGCAAATTAGTAATTGAATATAAAACGCTGGAGCAACTGGACGGGGTTCTCGCAATTATGGGAGTAGGCGGGAATGAATGATTTGACAGTTTTTTTATAAATTGTTACGATTAAGAGCTAAGTTAAACAGGCATCATGCATCCTGAGTACATCCGATTGGTTTGGTTACAGGGCGCAATAACAGTAATCGGTGCCATCTTTACTTATTTAGTTGTTACTCCTCCGGCGGCAAAATCGCTTGTATATGGCTGTTGCGTTACCTTGGTATCCACATTGTTTCTTGCTTGGCGGCTCAAGCAAGGGGAACACCGGGAAAGTCTCGGCGCAGAGTGGGCTTTGCGGCAGGCTTACCGCACCGCAATTGAGCGGTATGTGTGGACGGCGGTTATGTTGGCAGTGGGATTTAAATTATTGAAGCTTGCGCCACTGTGGATGTTGGCGGGGTTTGTAGTGGGACAAGCGGCGTGGCTGCTCATCCCGATTTGGACGAAATTGAGAATGCAAAATGACAACTGAAGCGCTGACTTCGACGGAATATATCAGGCACCACCTGCAAAACCTGACCTGCAGTTTGCAAGGCGGTCAATTTCATTGCGCCCATAATATGGAAGAAGCGAAGGCCATGGGCTTCTGGGCGTTGAATATTGATACGCTGGGCATGTCGCTGGTTCTGGGTCTGGTGTTCCTGTTCTTCTTTCGCCGCGTCGCAACGAGCGCGGCACAGGGCGTTCCGAGTGGCGCGCAAAATTTTATCGAATGGATCGTCGAGTTTATTGACAACAGCGTACGCGGCTCCTTCACCGGACGCAGCGCATTAGTCGCCCCGCTGGCGCTGACCATTTTCATCTGGATTTTCCTGATGAATCTGATGGATTTAATCCCCGTTGATTATGTTCCGTTTGTGGCCGAGCAAATGGGCATCGGTCACTTCAAAGTAGTTCCTTCTACGGATCCAAATGCGACCATAGGCATGGCCATTGGCGTGTTCTTCCTAGTAATTTTTTACAGCATCAAGATCAAGGGTCCCGGCGGCTTTATCGGCGAACTGACATTGCAGCCGTTTGGAAAGTTCGGTCTGCCGTTCAACATTTTTCTTGAAGTGGTCAACTTGATCGCCAAGCCGGTTTCACTCGCATTGCGTCTGTTCGGCAATATGTATGCCGGCGAAATGATCTTTATTCTGATCGCGCTGCTACCGTTCTATTTGCAGTGGACGCTGTCCCTGCCTTGGGCGATTTTCCATATCCTGATAGTTACCCTGCAAGCGTTTATTTTCATGACTTTGACCATTGTTTATCTGGACATGGCGCATCAGGAACACCATTAATTCCAGTTTATAAAACCAGTTTACTTTTGCAATAATTTTACCAATAGGAGATTTAAAGATGGAACTCGTAAACCCACTGTACTTCATTGCCGGCGCACTGATGATGGGACTTGGCGCTCTCGGCGCATCCATAGGCATAGGCATTCTTGGAGGTCGCTTTTTGGAAGGCGCCGCGCGTCAACCGGAACTGATTCCAATGTTGCGCACCCAGTTCTTCATCGTCATGGGTCTTGTGGATGCGGTTCCAATGATTGCGGTTGGTATCGCCATGTACGTCCTGTTTGCCGTAGCCAAGTAATTCGGGTGAAAGCTGTTTTTAATGCCGTGTTTAACAAACCAATAAAGGTTCTTGCATGAATATCAATGCGACCCTTCTCGGCCAGACGATCATGTTCGCCATGTTCGTTTGGTTTTGCATGAAGTTTGTATGGCCGCCCATCATGGCGGCATTGGATGCACGCAAAAAGCAGATCGCCGATGGTTTGGCCGCTGCCGAGCGTGGCAAGCACGATCTGGATTTGGCAGCCAAGCGTTCCGCCGAAGTCTTGCGTGAGGCCAAAGAAAAGGCAGCCGGCATCATTGCGTTGGGCGACAAGCGTGCCAGCGAAATTGTGGAAGAAGCCAAGACGCATGCCCACGTGGAAGGCGAGCGAATTGTTACGGCGGCCAAGGCGGAGATCGAACAGGAAGTGTTTCGCGCCAAAGAGCAATTGCGTACACAGGTTTCTGGCGTTGCGCTGGCAGGTGCGGGCAAAATTCTGGGTCGTGAAATCGATGCCAAGGCCCACAATGATCTGCTTGAAAAACTGCTCACGGAAATTTAATTATTATGGCTGAAGCTATTTCTGTCGCACGCCCGTATGCAATCGCCGCATTTGATGAAGCGAGCAAGCTTGGCGACCTGAAGGGATGGTCGGCAATGCTGCTCTCGGCGGCAGAGGCCGTGGCCAATCGGGAAGTTCGCGCATTGATCACCAGCCCTCGCATAGCCCGAAGCCAGCTTGAAGACTTGATGCTGGCGCTGTGCGGCGACAAGGTAAACGTGACAGAGCGCAACTTCATCAAGCTGTTGGTGGAAAACCAGCGCCTGATTCTGTTGCCTGAAATTGCGGCGATGTTCGAGAACATGCGCGCCGAGGCTGAAAAGAGCGTGGATGTCGTGGTGACCTCCGCGTTTGACCTGAATGAAGCACAAAAGCAGAAAATTACTGCGGCGATGAAAAAGCGCATGGGCCGTGACATCAGGCTCAGTTGCGAAACGAACCGCGAATTGCTGGGTGGGGTCATTATTCGTGCCGGAGACAAAGTAATCGATGGCTCCGCCCGCACCCGTCTTTCCGAGCTGGCCAACGCCCTGGCTTGATAACAGATTTATCGAAATTAAGGAAAAGCAGATGAAGCTCAACCCTTCTGAAATAAGTAATTTGATCCGTACCCGTATCGAGAACTTCGAATCGCTGACTCAAGCGCGCACTGAAGGCACGGTGGTTAGCGTAACCGACGGAATCGTGCGGGTTCATGGCCTGTCCGACGTAATGCAAGGTGAAATGCTGGAATTTCCGGGCAACACCTTCGGCTTGGCGCTCAACCTGGAGCGCGATTCGGTCGGCTCCGTGGTATTGGGTGACTACGAGCACATCACCGAGGGCGATACGGTCAAGTGTACCGGGCGCATTCTGGAAGTGCCGGTCGGCCCCGAACTGATTGGCCGCGTGGTGAACGCTTTGGGTCAGCCCATCGACGGCAAGGGCCCGATCAACGCCAAGATGACCGACAAGATTGAAAAAGTTGCACCCGGCGTGATCGATCGCCAATCGGTGTCGCAACCGGTGCAAACCGGTTTGAAGTCCATCGACTCCATGGTGCCGATTGGTCGCGGCCAACGCGAATTGATTATCGGCGACCGTCAGACCGGCAAGACTGCGGTGGCGGTGGATGCGATTATCAATCAGGCGGGTCAGAACATGACCTGTATCTATGTGGCGATCGGACAAAAGGCTTCCACCGTTGCCAACGTAGTGCGCAAGCTGGAAGAGCACGGCGCGATGAAGTACACCATCGTGGTTGCGGCAACCGCCGCCGATTCCGCCGCGATGCAGTTCCTCGCGCCTTATGCCGGATGCACCATGGGCGAATATTACCGTGACCGCGGTCAGGATGCACTGATCGTGTACGATGACTTGACCAAGCAAGCTTGGGCCTATCGTCAAATTTCTCTGCTGTTGCGCCGTCCACCGGGTCGTGAAGCTTACCCCGGCGACGTGTTTTATTTGCACTCCCGTTTGCTGGAGCGTGCCGCACGCGTGAACGAACACTATGTCGAGAAATTTACCAAAGGCGAAGTTAAAGGCAAGACCGGTTCGTTGACCGCGTTGCCAGTGGTTGAGACGGCTGCGGGCGACGTGTCCGCCTTCGTTCCCACCAACGTGATTTCGATTACCGATGGCCAGATATTTTTGGAAACGGACTTGTTCAACTCCGGTATCCGTCCCGCGATCAACGCCGGTATTTCAGTGTCTCGCGTGGGTGGTGCAGCACAAACCAAAGTCATCAAAAAGCTTGGCGGCGGCGTGCGTCTGGCATTGGCTCAATACCGTGAATTGGCAGCGTTCGCGCAGTTCGCTTCCGATCTGGACGAAGCCACTCGCAAGCAACTGGAGCGTGGTCGTCTGGTAATGGAATTGATGAAACAAGCGCAATACGCACCGATGTCTGTGGCCGAAATGGCAGTGACCCTGTTTGCGATTAACAAGGGCTCTTTCGACGGCGTAGTGGTAAACAAGGTTCTGGCGTTTGAATCCGCATTGCAGGCCTATGTGAAATCACAACACAAGGATCTGCTGGATGCCATTGAGTCGAGCAAGGACTTGTCCGGCGACAATGAAAAAATATTGTCCGCAGCAATCGAGACCTTCAAGTCCACTGCTGTTTACTAGATGGAACAACTAGCCATCTGACTAAGCTGCAAAAAACGCAGCAAGTCATTGGTTATGATAAAACAACTACCATCTCACCAAGCAACTAAAAGACGGTTGCCAAGTGGCTGGTTATAAGCTGGAGCCGAATAATGGCCGGTAGCAAAGAAATACGCACCAAAATCAAGAGCGTTGAAAATACGCGCAAGATCACGCGTGCGATGGAAATGGTGGCTGCGTCCAAGATGCGCAAAGCGCAGGAGCGGATGCGTGCTGCCCGTCCGTATGCGGAAAAAATCCGTCAGGTTGCTTCGCACTTGTCGCGCGCTAACCCTGAATACAAGCACCCATTTTTGGTCAAGCGTGAAGCCATCAAAAATGTTGGCGTAATTGTCGTTACCTCCGATAAGGGTTTGTGCGGGGGCCTCAACACCAACATTCTGCGCATGGTGGTGGGTCGCATGAAGGAATGGGAAGGTCAGGGCCAAGGTATCAACGTCTGCGCCATCGGTAACAAAGGCTTTGGCTTTATGTCCCGGATCGGCGCCAGCGTGACATCGCACCTGACCGGGCTGGGCGATACTCCGCATATTGAAAGGTTGATCGGTGCAGTCAAGGTCATGCTGGACTCCTATGTGGCCGGTGAGATTGATGCGATTTATCTCAGCTACAATGGCTTCATTAACACCATGAAGCAGGAACCCACCATAGATCAATTGCTCCCACTTACCGGTGAGAGCCTGGAAACAACGAATGGTGTGACTTGGGATTACATCTACGAACCGGATGCGAAAGCGGTAGTAGACGAATTGCTGGTACGCTATATCGAGTCGCTGGTGTATAACGCGGTGACCGAAAATCAGGCATCCGAACAGAGTGCCCGTATGGTTGCCATGAAGGCCGCTTCCGACAACGCCAAGAGCGTTATCGGAGAGCTCAAGCTGATTTACAACAAGGCGCGCCAAGCCGCAATTACCAAGGAAATTTCCGAGATCGTCGGCGGCGCAGCGGCAGTATAACGTTAACATCGCGAAGCGATACCCAATCACTTTCTCCCATCGGGGGAGAGATTGAGAGGGGGAAACGTGAAGCTCGCGTAAAGAATCAATTTAGATTAGATGGGGAACCTCAAGATGAGTCAAGGAAAAATTGTTCAGTGTATCGGTGCGGTGGTTGACGTTGAATTTCCGCGCGATTCGATACCAAAAGTTTACGATGCGCTGATAGTGCCAGGTGATGACACCTCTGTCGCCGAAAAGGGTCTGACCCTGGAAGTGCAGCAGCAAGTCGGCGACGGCGTGGTGCGTACCATTGCCATGGGATCATCCGATGGCTTGCGTCGCGGCATGGCGGTGATCAATACCGGCAACACTATCACCGTTCCGGTCGGTCACGGTACGCTGGGTCGCATCATGGACGTGCTGGGTCGCCCTATTGACGAAGCCGGTGAAGTCCAGTGCGAAGAGCGCCGCTCCATCCATCAGAAAGCGCCAAGATTCGACGAACTGTCCCCATCTGTTGACCTGCTGGAAACCGGCATCAAGGTTATCGACCTGGTATGTCCGTTCGCCAAGGGCGGCAAGGTCGGCCTGTTCGGCGGCGCGGGTGTGGGCAAGACCGTGAACATGATGGAACTCATCAACAACATCGCCAAGCAACACGCCGGTCTGTCGGTGTTTGCCGGTGTGGGTGAGCGTACCCGTGAAGGTAACGACTTCTACCACGAAATGAAAGACTCCAACGTTCTGGACAAGGTTGCGATGGTGTTCGGTCAGATGAATGAGCCGCCCGGCAACCGTCTGCGCGTGGCGCTGTCCGGCCTGACCATGGCGGAAAAATTCCGCGACGAAGGCCGCGACATTCTGTTCTTCGTGGACAATATTTATCGCTACACCCTGGCCGGAACCGAAGTATCCGCGCTGCTAGGCCGTATGCCTTCCGCCGTGGGTTATCAACCGACACTGGCCGAAGAAATGGGTCGCCTGCAAGAGCGTATTACCTCCACCAAGGTTGGCTCGATCACTTCCATCCAGGCCGTTTACGTGCCGGCGGATGACTTGACCGACCCGTCTCCTGCTACCACCTTCTTGCACCTCGACTCCACCGTGGTGTTGTCGCGCGACATCGCCTCGCTGGGTATCTACCCTGCGGTTGATCCGCTGGATTCCACCTCGCGTCAGCTTGACCCGCTGGTGGTGGGCGAAGAGCACTACAACGTTGCCCGTGGCGTACAGCAGACGCTGCAACGTTACAAGGAATTGCGTGACATCATCGCGATTCTGGGTATGGACGAATTGGCGCCAGAAGATAAATTGGCCGTGGCACGCGCGCGCAAGATTCAGCGCTTCCTGTCGCAGCCATTCCACGTGGCCGAAGTGTTTACCGGCAGCCCAGGCAAATACGTCACGCTCAAGGAAACCATCAAAGGCTTCAAGGGTATTGTTAACGGCGATTACGATCACCTGCCCGAGCAGGCGTTCTACATGGTCGGCGGTATCGACGAAGCCGTCGAAAAAGCCAAGACGCTGTAATTAAGGCCAACGCTAAAGGTATTCAGACATGGCATTAACCATACACGTCGATGTAGTAAGCGCTGAGAAAGCCCTGTTTTCGGGACCGGCAGAAGTCGTCGTCGCACCGGGCGAGATGGGCGAGTTGGGAATTTATCCCCGTCACGCCCCGCTGCTTACCCGCATCAAGCCCGGCTCGGTGCGTCTCAAGTTGCCGAATCAGGACGTAGAAGAATTGATCTACGTTTCCGGCGGAATGCTGGAAGTGCAGCCCAACGTAGTCACCATCTTGGCCGACACCGCCATTCGTGGCGTCGATCTGGACGAAGGGCGCGCACTCGAAGCCAAGCGTGCGGCGGAAGAAGCAATGCGTAATCGAGCTTCGGATATTGACTATGCACAGGCTCAAGCCGAATTGATCGAAGCCGTAGCGCAGTTGCATGCGATCCAGAAACTGCGCAGGTAGATTTTTGATTAGGTGCAAGATGTAACAAGGAAAGCAGCCTCGGCTGCTTTTTTGTTGGATGGCAAATATTGAAGCGATAAACTTTCTTCGTGCTCAAGTGCTTATGCCTCAGAATAAGCAATTTTAAGCGGCAAATGTGAGACTGCGTGCGGTAAACTAGCAGAGCTTATAAAACAGGTGTTGAAAATTTAATGATGTTGGCTCCTTTGATCCAAAGATGAAAGACCTCGAATCTCTAAAAATACGACTGCGTGACTTTGCAACTGCCCGCGAATGGGATCAGTTTCATTCCCCGAAAAATCTTTCAATGGCTCTCATTGTTGAAGCAGCAGAACTGGTGGAGTATTTCCAATGGCTAACCGAAGACCAGTCGAAATCACTGGAACCCACCCAATTAGAACAAGTACAGGAAGAGCTTGCTGACATACAAATTTATCTAATTCGTATAGCTGACAAACTAAATATTGACCTCATAGAAGCAGTTGAGAAAAAAATTGAGGCAAATGCAAAGAAATATCCGTCCGAAAAAGTCCGGGGCAGCTCTAAGAAATACACCGAATTTAAATAAGATGGCTTTTATTTAAAATAGGAAAGTCGATACCTATTCAGGTATAGGGCTGCTGGTAAAACAGGGGGGGCAGCCCGATATCCACGACGGCGGGACTGTTGCTAATAATGCGGCGGCCTTTCGTTCGCAGGCATTCCCTCATTCCTTGCTTCAGCCAGTGATTCGATGTGTCTTACCAGCGATTCACAAGTCGCTTCAAGCCGATCCAACTTCTTTTGCTGCTTATAGACCATTTTGTTCAGTTCCTCGATCAGGTCTTCCTGAAAGGTTATTTTTGTTTCGATGTTTACTAAACGTTCTTCAATCATGAGGTGACCTTGAAAGTTCGGCGACTGGCCGGGGGATGGCGGTCATTTTAGCGCGGGACCGAAATTCATGCCCGGAGAATACTAAGCCGACCTGCCGCACCGCGAATTCAATCAGAAATTGTGATTGTGCGGGGTTGATCGAGCGGTTGGCAGTTTCTTCCTGGGTTTCTTGACGAAAGAACGATCGTTCTTTATGGTGCGGTTATCGTTTAGACAACCCGTGACAATTTGTCACCGATTGAAACAGCCCCTTGGCATCCATGAATCAGGAGCCCTGACAATGCAACCCCAGCCAGCCATTTTTGAAGAGCATGAAATCCGTCGCGTGTATAACGAAGCCACTGAGACGTGGCTGTCTTCGGTCATCGACATTATTCAGGCGTTGACCCAGCAGTCAGACTATCAGGGGGCAAGAAAGTATTTGAAAGTACTGAAAGGTCGCTTGGGCAGGAAGGCAGCCAACTGGTAACAAACTGTTACCGGTTGAAAATGACCGCCGAAGACGGCAAGCTGCGGCTCACCGATGTTGCTACAGCCGAAACGTTGCTGCGGCTGGTGCAATTCGTACCTAGCCCGAAGCCGAGCCGATCAAGCTGTGGCTGGCGAAGGTGGGCTATGAGCGGATGCAGGAAATGGCCGATCTCGCCAGTTGGTTTGAGCGCGCCCGCGAGACTTGGCAGAAGCATGGGCGTAGCGAAAAATGGATACAGCAGCGCATGACCGGGCAGGAGACGCGCAATAAACTCACCGATTTTTGAAAAGACCACGACATCAAGGAAGGCAAAGAATACGCGATCCTCACTAACATCATTCATCAGGAGTGGGCCGAGGTGGATATAAAAGTGCACAAGGCGATAAACGGCTTGAAGAGTCAAAATTTGCGCGACCATATGAGCGAGGCTGAACTGATTTTTACCGCATTGGCAGAGCTTTCCACGCCAGATTGCCGAGAGCATGGAGGCGACCGGTATGGGTGAGAATGAGTAGGCGGCAAAAACCGGCGGCGGCATTGCCAGAAAAGCGCGGCTGGAACTGGAGGGCAAGACAGCCAAGAAGGTGGTGTCGGCAGAGAGCTATCTGCCTCCGTCGCAAAATAAAATCAAATAACACAGGCTGAACCAGGGCAAATCAGAGAGAAGGGGATACCCATTTCAGAGAGTTCAGATGTCTGGATGAGCCGATCCGCCTTGGCCGTTTTTGCTATACTCCGCAATCTTCTGAAAGCCGAACATGGACTCATTGAACATCGTTATTCTTGCCGCCGGAAAAGGCACGCGCATGCACTCGGATCTGCCCAAGGTGTTGCACCCTTTGGCTGGATGCCCGCTGCTGCAACATGTGCTGGATACCGCCGCCCAGCTTGCCCCCGGCAAAACTTGCGTGGTGTATGGTCACGGCGGCGAAGCGGTGCCGCAGGCGATGGCGCAATTTGCAGCAGACTTTGTGTTGCAGGAGCCGCAACTCGGCACCGGCCATGCGGTGCAGCAGGCGTTGCCACATCTTGCGGATGGCGGCGTAACGCTGGTGTTGTACGGTGATGTGCCACTGATTCAACATAGTACGTTGCATCAAATGCAGCAGGCGGGCGACGGGCTGGTGCTGCTGACGGTCAACCTGGAAAACTCGACTGGCTATGGGCGCATCGTGCGAAATACGCAGGGTGATGTGCTCAGCATCGTCGAAGAAAAAGATGCGACTCCCGAACAGCGTGAGATCAAAGAAGTGAATACCGGCATCCTGACGGCCCCCACGCATTTGCTGCGCAACTGGCTAGCCCAATTGCGTAATAACAATGCGCAGGGTGAATACTACCTCACCGATATCGTCGCCATGGCTGTAGCGCAGGGTGTCACCGTGCATACCGTGCAAGCCAAGCATATTTGGGAAGTGCTGGGAGTGAATAGTAAAATACAACTGGCCGGGCTGGAAAGAACATGGCAGCGCGAACAGGCGCACCATCTGCTGGAGCAGGGCGTTACGCTGGCCGATCCTGAGCGTTTGGACGTGCGCGGCAAGCTGGTATGCGGGCGCGATGTCGAAATTGATGTCGGCTGTATCTTCGAGGGTGAAGTACATTTGGGCGACAACGTGAGAGTAGGCGCTTACAGTGTAATCAGGGATTCGAGCATTGCATCCGGTACGCAGATTGCTCCATACAGCCACATTGATCAGGCCGAGATCGGCAACAACTGCCATATCGGCCCTTATGCCCGGATACGCCCTGGCAGCAAATTGCACAACGATGTGCATATCGGCAATTTCGTCGAAGTGAAAAACAGCGAAATCGCAGCGAACAGCAAGGCCAACCACCTGAGCTACATCGGCGACAGCACAGTGGGTAGCCGCGTCAACATCGGTGCGGGCACTATCACTTGTAACTATGATGGCGCAAATAAATATCGCACGGTCATCGAGGACGATGTGTTCATCGGCTCGGATACACAACTGGTCGCACCAGTGAAAGTCGGGCGCGGCGCAACTATCGGAGCAGGCTCCACCATCACGCGCGATGCGCCGGAAGGCGAATTGACTTTATCGCGCGCCAAGCAGGTAACGATTGTCGGCTGGAAGCGGCCAGTGAAAGGAAAAAAATAGTATGTGCGGAATAGTCGGCGCAATTGCGCAACGCAATGTTGTTCCCATCCTGCTGCAAGGTTTACTGCGCTTAGAATATCGCGGTTATGACTCGGCGGGGCTGGTGGTGGTCAACAACGCTCGGCTGGAACGTGTACGCAGCACCGGGCGAGTGGCGGAGTTGACGGAAAAGTGTGTAGGCACTCACGGACATCTCGGCATCGCCCATACGCGCTGGGCCACGCACGGGGTGCCGAGCGAGCGCAACGCGCACCCGCATATCAGCGCCGACCTGATTGCGGTGGCGCACAACGGCATCATTGAAAACTACGAAGAGTTGCGCACCCGCCTGACCGCACAGGGCTATGTGTTCACCTCCGACACCGATACCGAAGTTATCGCGCACCTTATCCACAGCCATTATGCGCGCGGCAATAGTCTGCTGGTGGCAACCCAGACGGCCCTTGCAGAGTTGGTGGGCGCTTACGCCATCGGCGTGGTGGCGGCGGACAACCCCAATCAACTGATCTGTTCGCGCAAGGGAAGTCCGCTTCTGCTGGGCGTGGGAGAAGGGGAGCACTTCATCGCCTCGGATGCGTCGGCGCTGCTACAGGTCACCAAAAAAATGGTGTATCTGGAAGAAGGTGATGTGGCCGAAATCGGCTTGAGCGGCTACCGCATTTTTAATGCGCAAGGCGAGTCAGTGGATCGACCGATGCATATCAGTGAGTTGACCAACGCAAGCGTGGAATTGGGCGAATACCGCCACTACATGCAAAAGGAAATCCACGAGCAGCCGCAAGCGCTGGCAAACACACTGGAAGCCGTGTGCAACAGCCAGTCGCTGGTGCCGGGTATTTTTGGCGCAGAAGCGGCGGCGACTTTTGCCGATATCGACAGGATACTCATCCTCGCCTGCGGCACCAGCCATCATGCCGGGCTGGTGGCGCGTTACTGGCTGGAAGAAATCGCGGGCATCCCGTGTAATGTGGAAATCGCCAGCGAATACCGCTACCGGGTAAGCGTGGCTAACCCGAAGACGCTGGTGGTGACCATCTCGCAGTCGGGCGAAACCGCCGATACCCTGGCCGCGCTCAATCACGCCAAGTCACTGGGACAGGCGCATACCCTGTCCATTTGCAACGTGCCGGAAAGCGCGCTGGTGCGGTTGTCAAAACTGCGCATGTTGACGCGTGCCGGGCCGGAGATCGGTGTGGCTTCCACCAAGGCGTTTACTACGCAACTGGCCGCCCTATTTTTGCTTACCCTTGTACTCGCCAAGCAGCACGGCAAATTGAGCAAGGAAGTTGAACAACAGCATCTGCACGCCTTGCGTCATTTGCCCAGCGCGGCACAGGCCGTGCTGAATCTCGAACCGGAGATCGCGAAACTGGCGGAACGCTTCGCCGACAAGCAACATGCCTTGTTCCTCGGGCGCGGCCTGCATTACCCCATCGCGCTCGAAGGCGCGCTCAAGCTCAAGGAAATTTCCTATATCCACGCCGAGGCTTACCCTGCCGGGGAGCTGAAACACGGCCCGCTGGCACTGGTAGACAAGAACATGCCGGTCATCGCCGTGGCGCCCAACGATGCTCTGCTGGAAAAACTCAAGTCCAACCTGCAAGAGGTTCGTGCACGCGGCGGTGAGCTGTATGTGTTCGCCGATGCCGACACGCGCCTTCATTCGAGCGATGGTATTAACCTAATGCAAATGCCCGAACACGCAGGGTATTTAAGCCCTATTCTCCATACCATCCCGCTGCAACTGCTGGCATATTACGTAGCATTGCAAAAGGGAACGGATGTAGACAAGCCGCGCAATCTTGCCAAGTCCGTCACGGTTGAGTGACGGAAGGGCGCGCGGGTTGCGGTGAAGCTCAAGGTGCTGCCGAACATGGGGCATACAAATTTGTAGAGTTGTCCGCATCTTCCTGCAACCGTGGAGGCGTTTCAAATGGCTGTCATTACCGTATTCAATCAGAAGGGTGGCGTGGGTAAGACGACAACCTGTCTTAATCTTACCGCAGCACTAGCCTTGGCAAAGCGCAATCCCATTGCCCTTGATATGGACCCGCAAGGTCATCTGAGCATAGCCTGTGGAGTAAAGAATGCCACTTCACCGGATGCGGGCATGGAAAAGTTTTTCAAACATCAGACCCCGCTTGCCAAGCTGTTGCGCGATACACCGGCGGGCTGGCAGATTATTTCGTCTTCATTGGGCTTGGCTAAAATTGATGCGCTTTACGGCAGCGACCCGAGAGCAGCGACTTTGTTGAAACAGGGTTTTAGCGAAGATCTTGGACTTACCGGCGCCCCCATTCTCATCGACTGCTGCCCCATGCTGGGTGTACTCACACTGAATGCATTGCTCGCCGCAGATCGGGTGCTGATTCCTGTTTCGGCAGATTATCTTTCCATGCAAGGCGTGCATCGTCTGGATTCCGCACTCAATGTACTGGAGACTAAACTCAAACGGCGCTTCGAGCGACGCATTGTGGTTACCCGCTTCGACTCGCGGCGCAAACTTTCCCAAGAAATTTACGACAAACTCAAGGAGCGCTTCGGCTCGCGGGTATGCAACACTCGCATCAGCGAAAATGTCGCGCTCGCCACCAGCCCCATGCACGGCAAAGATGTTTTCGCCTTCTCGCCGAATAGTCCGGGTGCGGTTGACTACAGGGCGCTAACGATTGAGTTGGGCAACAGTGGATTTTTTGACGCGGAAGAAATGGCCGTGCATTAATAGACCGTTCTGTCAAAAAACTAATACCTAACTGGATTCCCGCCTGATGAACTACTGGCCATTCGACTAAGCTGCCAAAAACGCCAGCAAAGTCGCTGGTTATGCGCGGGAATGACAGCTCTATCCCGCCAACCTCTTCAACAGCTTTTCATGTATTCCGCCGAAGCCGCCATTACTCATCACCAGCACATGGTCGCCGGGGTGCGCGCTGGCGGCTATCGTCGCTACCAATTCATCCAAATCAGTCTTGACGATGGCTTTGCCGCCCAGCGGAGCGAGCGCTTCAGCCGCGTCCCATCCGAGGTTGGCACCGTAGCAAAAAACCTCATCGGCATCCTTGAGGCTACCGGGGAGGGCGTTTTTCATCACGCCGAGCTTCATGGTGTTGGAGCGCGGCTCCAGCACGGCGAGAATGCGTGCATTTCCGATCTTGTGGCGTAGTCCGGCTACAGTGGTATCTATCGCGGTGGGGTGGTGGGCGAAGTCGTCGTAGACGGTGATGCCATTCACCACGCCGCACACTTCCATGCGGCGCTTCACGTTCTTGAATTCGGCGAGTGCTGCCAAACCTTGCGCGACCGGCACACCAACGTGGCGTGCGGCAGCCAGTGCGGCGAGGGCATTCATGCGGTTGTGTTCGCCCATTAACTCCCATTGTAGTGTGCCCTGTGCGGCACAGTTCAAAGTCACGCAGTTGTCGGCGTCAATGTTCCAGCCATCGTTTCTGCCGAAGTGTTCCACAGGCGTCCAGCAGCCACGATTCAATACACGGGTCAGGGAGTCCTCGCGGCCATTGCATACCACAAGGCCGTTGCCCGGTACCGTGCGTACCAGATGATGAAACTGTGTTTCAATAGCGGCAAGGTCGGCAAAGATATCGGCGTGATCGAATTCCAGATTGTTAAGGATGGCTGTGCGCGGACGGTAATGCACGAATTTGGAACGCTTGTCGAAGAAAGCAGTGTCATATTCGTCGGCTTCGATGACGAAGAATCCCCCTCCCCCGGTGGGATAACCAGCGACTTGCCCGCTTGCGGGCTTAGTCGAATGGCTAGTTGTTGTATCAGAGGGGAGTCGCGCAGAAACACCAAAATTCTGCGGCACGCCGCCGATCAGGAAGCCGGGATTCAGTCCCGCATATTCCAGTATCCACGCCAGCATCGACGTGGTGGTGGTCTTGCCGTGAGTACCCGCTACCGCTAGCACCCACTTATCGCGGAGTAGCGTATCTGCCAGCCATTGCGGGCCGGAGGCATAGGGCAGGTTGCGGTTGAGGATTTCTTCCATCAGCGGATTGCCGCGCGACACCACATTGCCGATGACGAACACATCCGGCTTCAGTGCAAGCTGCTCGGTTCCGAAGCCTTCGATTAACTCAATGCCCTGCGCTTCGAGTTGCGTACTCATCGGCGGGTAAACATTGGCGTCACAACCGGTAACGCGATAACCGGCCTGTTTGGCCAGTACCGCGATGCCGCCCATGAAGGTGCCGCAAATTCCTAAAATATGTATTGCCGGTATTTTATCCGTGCCCATAAGCGCTTACTCTTCCCGGCGAACCCATTTGGCATGTACCGTCGATTTGGAGTACCACAGTAGTCCAACCATTAAGATGGCACCCACTATAAGTGCGGACCATGGATAACCACTTATGCCATGATCAGTAAAAGGCAGGATCAGCACGGGAAGCAATAACAGAATCCATAAAAGTGTTACCGTTATGCCCACCCAGCCCACGATAACGCCTACCGGGGTTCGCTGGGTAACCCGGGTGGCCCCGCATTTTTCACAACTAACAGCATCGGGGCTAAGTTCAGAAGCGCAAATCGGACATTGCATAAATTTTTTCCAAGGTTAAAAAAACGAAACTTCTAAGCACTGCGAAAAATAAAATACACTGCGCCCATCAGGCACAGCGCAGCATATAAATAATCAATCTTGAGCGGCTGATCCATGTATAGCACGGCGAAGGGAACGAACACCGACAGCGTGATGACCTCCTGCAAAATCTTCAATTGCCCGAGGCTGAGCTCAGTATAGCCGATGCGGTTGGCGGGCACCTGCAACAGGTACTCGAACAACGCGATACCCCAACTAACCAGCGCCGCCACATACCACGGCGAACCCGCCATGTTTTTCAGATGCCCATACCAGGCAAAGGTCATGAACATGTTGGAGACGGCGAGCATCAAAGCCGTGACCAGCAGGGGGTTCGATATCGGGTTCATCTCTCCATGCCTTTGCGTTTGACCTAATTATCCATTAGCACAGTCATTCCCGCGAAGGCGGGAATCCAGTTGATTAAACACTCCCCGCGTAGCGGACAACATTGAGGTTTTGTCCGCTACGCGGAGTTTTCGTTTCGCTGGATTCCCGCCTTCGCGGGAATGACGCGCTAATTGATTGTTTAATGAACGCCCAGCAATTCGACATCAAACACCAGCGTCGCATTCGGTGGAATCGCCCCGCCCGCGCCGCGTTTACCGTAGCCCAACTCAGGCGGAATAATCAGCGTGCGCTGCCCACCCACCTTCATGCCCTCCACGCCTTGATCCCAGCCCTTGATGACATGACCCGCGCCAAGAGGAAATTCAAATGGGTCGCCGCGATCGCGCGAGCTGTCGAATTTGTTACCTTTGTGCTCAGGCGCGGCCTCGTCGTACAGCCAGCCGGTGTAATGCACGGACACGTCATGCCCTGCGGTGGCCTCTGCGCCATCACCCAGTTTGATATCGGTTTTAATCAGTTCAGTCATTTTGCTATTCTCCATTGTTGATGTGGGTGGTGCGCTTCGTTCGGAACAAGCTGTGGTTGAAAAAAGGCTCGCGGATAACACCACGGCCAGCGGTAAAAAAGTGATGCTTTTCATTTTGTGTCTCCTGTGATTCTGTGGGGTGGAAGCCCAACGTGGTTTGTTAATAACTCAACACCGGAGCCAACCACCGTTCGGCCTTTTCCAAACTCCAGCCCTTGCGTTTGGCGTAGTCTTCGATCTGATCCTTACCCACCTTGCCGGTGGCGAAATACTGCGCCTGCGGGTGCGAGAAGTAGAAGCCGCTGACCGCCGCCGTGGGCAGCATGGCGTAGCTTTCGGTGAGGGTGACGCCTGCGTTGATCGGTGCTTGCAGCAGGTCGAACAGCGCGCCTTTCTCGGTGTGCTCGGGGCAGGCAGGGTAACCGGGAGCGGGGCGGATGCCGCGATATTTTTCTTCGATCAGCGCTTCATTATCCAAAGTCTCGTCAGCCGCGTAGCCCCAGAATTCGCGGCGCACGCGTGCGTGCAGCAGTTCGGTGAAAGCTTCGGCGAGGCGGTCGGCCAAGGCTTTCAGCATGATGGCATTGTAGTCGTCGTTTTGTTTCTCAAATTCCGCTACGCGCGCGTCGATGCCGATGCCGGTGGTGACGGCGAACGCGCCGATGTAGTCGGCTACACCGCTTTGCTTCGGCGCAATGTAGTCAGCCAGACAGTAGTTCGGAATGTTTTCGGGCTTGCTGGTTTGCTGACGCAGATTGTGCCAGATCATCGCCACTTTCTTGCGCGAGTCATCCGAGTAGATTTCGATGTCGTCGCTATTCACAGTATTGGCCGGGAACAAGCCGAACACTGCATTAGCGGTGAGCCACTTTTCCTTGATGATCTTCTTCAGCATTGCCTGTGCGTCGGCGAACACCTTGCGCGCTTCTTCACCCACTATTTCATCTTGCAAGATTTTCGGGTAACGTCCCGCCAGCTCCCAAGCCTGAAAAAACGGTGACCAGTCAATGTATTCGGCGATCTTGTCGAGCGGGTAGGCTTCGAATTTATGCACCCCTGTGAGATACGGCTTGGGCGGGATATATTTTTTCCAATTCGTCCGCAAGCCATGTGCGCGCGCTTCTGCCAGCGAAACATGCACAGCCTTGCCCTTCTTGCCTTCGTGTTGTTCGCGTGCCGCAGCGTAGTCGGCCTTGATTTCTGCCACATAGTTGTCGCGCAGCGTGTCACTTAGCAAATTGCTGCACACGCCTACCGCGCGCGAGGCGTCGGTGACGTACAACGTGGCGCCGCTCGGATAATTGGGTTCGATCTTTACCGCCGTATGAACGCGCGAAGTGGTCGCGCCGCCGATCATCAGCGGAATCTTGAAACCCTGCCGCTCCATCTCTTTCGCCACATGCGCCATCTCTTCCAGCG
>CAYZPM010000052.1:0-21367 GCA_964480365.1 uncultured Gallionellaceae bacterium | reverse complement strand
ATCGGTTCGGGCATGAATGATGCATGAATATTTCTAATGGACAATCTGGGTTTAAATAAGTGCTGGGCAAAAGTATTATCCGGTACTCCATCCTCTCGGACGTTTCATGCCTGCAATTTTGCAGGCCTGCTTCACATAGCCGTATGGAAAGAGTTCAAATATTTTATTTCGTGACTCGGAACCCAATTTTTCAGCAAGATGCTTCGTTACATGACGAACATCCGGCGCGACTTGATGTTCTGAGTAGTATTGACGCATAAAATTAATTGCATTCCAGTGATCTTCCGTAAGCTGTATATTTTCCTCCAGTGCGAATTCCTTGGCTACATCTTCGCTCCATTCGAAAGGATCAACCAAATATCCCTCATCATCAATGGCAGGCACTTGCATATATATTTTCCTTATCTTCATTTATGCCCAACAAATTGATGAAATCTGTTGGGCAAGATGGGTTGCTTCATTTTGTTCTCAGACATGTTTTGGTGGAGCAGATCGCGCGTCAAACAGTCAGCTTGAAGCTTTTTTTTCTATCTCCAGCGCTTGTGGGAAGAGCACATCGTTTTCTAGGTGGATATGTTGCACAAGATCACGATCCAATGCTGCCAAGGCACCATAAAGCACTGAAACAATTGAATTGCCATCGGGGTGTGGCAGGTAGTTTCCAGTCAATTCACGTAATTGACACAGCAGTTTCTTTACCTCTTGGTGTTCTGTTTCCATCATGCGAATTGGATTGGCAACGCTTCCAAAACATGAAGCAGGGAGTTGTCCGGATTCGCCATCGAGTCCAACGATATAGGGGAATAGAATACGTTCTTCCTTTATTAGGTGAGGTATCAAATCTGCCTCCAACTCTTCGAAGCAGCGTTTGATATCTGCAAAAGCAACGACACTATCTAATTCCTGAGAGTTAAAAAGTTCCTTGATATGAGCAATAATTTCTCTGGTAAATACATGGTGGGTCTGCTCTATTTGGGAGATCATTTCACTCAGGCTTTGTTTCTTGGATACTTGCATAGTGATATCCATCGAAGTTGCTGCATCCATGCTTAAGATATTTGAGTCCATATTCCACCCCGCCATTAAACATATATATATAATATATTAATCAAGTGTGCCAGAGAAAGCAAATCAAACAGTGAATGGGAATTTGGCCATTTCCTTCGCGCCATAACCAGATAGTGGCGTAACGTGAAAATTGTCAGGAAGAAACTTTCAAGTGCTGAAAAGCAAAAAGCCACAAAAGGACATCAGTCCCTCTGTGGCTATGGGTAAGGTTCTAATTAAACTGTTTTGCGGCGAGCGGCGATAAAACCAAGCAAACCGATACCGGAGAGCAGAAGCACCCCTTCAGCTGGTTCAGGAACAGGTGAAACTGACGGTTTAAAATTAACGCCCACGACCAAATCGTTGTAATCATGATCACCGTTATTGACAGGATCATTATAGATTAGAAGATCTTGATAAGAATTATTGTTAACTGTTGTGGCGCCTACAATACCGAACACACCTTCGTTAAAGCCATAGCCAAAGTTTGTGGTGTTTGTGATAGTAGTTCCGTTGGATATTGTGTATGAACCGTTACTCCCGAAATTAAAGTTCAGATTGCCAGCAGATACACTCTGAGTAACGGAACTGCCAACAGTCGTTGTATGACCGCTGAAATCAAGTGTCCCATTGCTTGTAAAAGTGTTGGTGTATCCTGCTTGTGATCCTAAAAAGGTATAGGTCACAGTGCCTGCAACGTTTGCTGTCAGAGTTCCATAATTGAATGATAGCTCAGGTGTACTGAATCCGGCCATAGGTTCAACACTAGGATTGTTAAAGTTGATTGTTGAATAAGGGCCATTTGAATCTCCATTCGTGATACTAAGCGAAGGTAACGCACTGGCAACAGAGGTGCATGTAGCTAGTAATAGGCCAAACAGTATGCAGAGCGCTTTGTTATTCATGATGGATCCTTTGTAATTAAAAGGCTTAATGACAAGATTAGTAGCTAATGGATTCAGTATGCAATTCTAAATTGATACTGGCAATAGTACATTTGGACTAATCTGAATTACATTGGCATCCCGCTATATTGCATGCACCATTCATTTTATATCAGCGGTTCGTGGTGGCGTGGTGGATGATGCCATACATGAAGGGCGTTAAGGCTATAGAATTCGACCCGCATGGATGGGTCGATTACTGAAAGTCGATCTACGTCAAGCTGCATATCTGCTAAGTGCAGCAACAAAGCGGATATTCAGCCTAACTGGCGGCAGCGGATTTCATCCTTGTGGTTTCACGTTATTTTAGCCATCAGCGGCAGAAATTACTGAGGCCACCGTTACAGCCGGTGGCCTCTTGTTTGAAGCGTCTTTATTTCTTTCTATCCCACTTGCCGTCATCCATAATAATAACAAGGCCGGGAAGCAGTACAAGGCATGCCAGAATTATTACTGCAGGTTCCATTATGTATTCTCCTTAAAAAAGTTTTTACATTTCAAGGGATTCCTGATGACTTCTTAATGCTCCAGAAAAAAGTGGAAATTCAGCACCATAATAAATAGAGAATGGTTAATTTCCGCTTCAGGAATAATTCTATTAAGAAGACTTTTTCAGAACATCCCGGCGAGATAATAAACCATATTTAAAGTAATGTTAATAGCTTGGTTTAACCCTTCTTTTTGATTAGCCGAGTGTAGGGAATAGGCCGCGCATACCGCTGGCGATGAATTCCACGGCGATGGAGGCGAGTATCAGGCCCATTAGCCGGGTAAACACGTCGATGCCTATCTTGCCCAAGCGTCGCGCCACCCATGGCGCAATAAGGAAAGAAAGCCAGACGGTTATGCTGAGTAAAATAATTTCCAGTCCCATGACCAGATAATGTTCGATGCCGTGTGCCTTGTGTGCCTCCACGATTACCGCGCTGATGGAGCCTGGGCCGGCCAGCAGGGGTGTGGATAAAGGCACGATGGCATTCGCGGAAATGGCTTCGCCGTTGGCGCTATCATTGTTGGATGGGGCAACCTGATTGATGTTGCCCAGCATCATTTTGATGGACATCAGCATGAGCAGGATGCCACCCGCCACGCGGAATGAGTTGATACTGATGCCGAAGAATGACAGTAGCGGTTTGCCAATCAGTAATGCAACCAGCAAAATGGCACACACCGCCAGCGAGGCGAGGCGGCTGACGTGGGCGCGTTTGGGAGCCGACATGCCTGCGGTGAACAGGATCATGATGGGAATAACCCCGATCGGATCGAGGATAGCGAACAGGCTGATAAATATCTTGGTGTATTCGGTGAAATCCAGCATGGCGCTCAATCGATAAAATGCAGCAAGAAGGGGAAGGCAAGTTACACGGTTAAATTGGACGAAGCAAGACCACCTATTCCTCTTGGCTAACCGGCTTGACTCGTTCCAGTACCGCAGCAAAGAATCCGTCCGTGCCATGTACTTGCGGTAGCAGTTGCAAGCACTCACCGACTTCCATCGTGATCTTTTGTTGCGCGAGAATTTGCCCGGCATGGCGCAACACAAACTCGGGATGAGAGGAAAGAAACTCATCGACAATGGCGCGGTTTTCTTCTTGCAGCAAACTACAAGTGGCATATACCAGGCGTCCGCCAGTCTTGAGCAGCTTGCTGGCCGCAGCCAGGATGGCGGCTTGTTTCTGCGTGAGTTCGGACACGCTTTGCGGAGACTGACGGAACTTGAGGTCGGGGTTGCGGCGTAACGTGCCCAGTCCGCTGCATGGTGCATCCACCAGCACGCGGTCTATTTTTCCAGCCAGACGTTTTAGCTTGCTGTCATTTTCGTGTGCGATGAGTTGTGGGTGGATGTTACTGAGTCCAGAGCGCTTCAGGCGCGGCTTGAGGTTGGTGAGGCGTTTTTCCGAAACGTCGAAGGCATACAAGCGTCCTTGCGAGTTCATCATCGCACCCAGCATCAGTGTCTTGCCGCCGGCTCCGGCGCAGAAGTCCACGACCATGTCGTTACGTTTGGGGGCAAGTAGGAAGCCTAGCAACTGGCTGCCCTCATCCTGTACCTCGAATTTTCCGCCAAGGAATAAAGGACTCTTATTGAGGGCAGGTTTTCCTTTGACGCGGATGCCAATGGGCGACCAAGGGGTGATTTGCGCTTCAACTTTCTCGGCTTGCAAACCTTGCAATATCTCGTCGCGTGTGGCGAGCAGGGTGTTGACGCGCAAGTCCAGCGGCGCGGCTTGTTGCATGGCGTTGCCAATGGTGAGGATTTCTCCATCCGTCATGGCTGCGCACAATTTTTCAACCAGCCATTCCGGCAGCTCGGCCTGCACCGATAAAGGCAGTTCGGCGAGAACGATGCCTTTGACTTTCCCCAGCCAGTCGCCTTCGTCGCGCTTCAGCAGAGGGGTGATTTCGCGCAGGTTGTAGCCGCCGAATCTTATCCAGTAGGCCAGGGCCATGCGGCGCGGGGTCGCTTGTTCGGCTGGTGTGGCGGGATTGGCGCAGGCGAATTCCAGGAACAGCCGATGGCGCAATACGCCGAACACAGTTTCCGCCACTAGTTCGCGTTCATTGGAGCCGATGCGCTCCCGCTGGAAGAAATAGCGTAGCGAGGTGTCGGCAGGATGTTCCAGCGGCAGGATGGTGCGCAGTGCCTGGATAACGAGATCCAGACGGTATTCAGTGAGTAGCATGGTTTATATTTTCAGGTGCGTTGAGTGATGCGGTCACGGCGTGAAATCGAAGCGGGTCAGCACTTGTGAGAATTTGCCTCCGTCCGGGTCGGTGATAACCATCTTATAGGGAAAGTTTGCGTGCTCAGTTGCCAGCCAGATTTCCGTCCGGCTCTCACCGGCTTTCGGTGGGCTGGCTACATACAGTGCCTTGAATGTGCCAAGAGGAACCGTTACGCTCTGGTCTGGCGTGATGAGGTAATTGTAAATGTCTACCTTGCTGCCGTTGGTCATGTAGAAGTCCAGCGCAGTATTTTTAAGAGGCAAAAACATGAACTGGTACATCGCGCTCAGTCTATCCTGCGTTCCAGCAGGTAGCGGCACTGTACGTTTCCCGGCACGATCATTCAGCGTGATTCGGTTGGCTGCCCAGTCAAAATCGGCACTGACATTTCGCTCGGTATCAAGCTCGCGCTGGTTGGTGAAGGTCGTTGGATGCAGCCCTTTCGTGGTCACTGTGCCTTCGCTGACGACACGGATGGTTTCGGGTTTGATCAGCGCGAGTATGCCAACCGCCTTGCTCACGCTTTCGATGTGGTAGCCATCCGGCTTGCGGGTGTAGGTTTCCGTGATGGTGGCACCCTTGATGCCGTCCTTGATCACATCGTAGCTGACCTGAAGGCGGGAGGGTGAGTCGGCGGGGATTGCTGGCGCTGCTATCGCGGGCATAGCACAGCATAACAACAGCCGGACGATGAGGCGCATAAGCTTGGACATAATCCTACTCCAATCCTGGTGTGATGAGGGCTGCGCCCGGTTGTTTAAGGCGATCCAGCAAGACCTTGCCGTCTGCCTCAAGGGTCAGGTACCCGCCGCAGAACCAGCGGATGGCCTGTTGATAGATGCGATGCTCCTCGCGCAACACACGTGCCGCTAAAGCTACCGGTGTGTCGTCCATCAGTACCGATACGGCGGCCTGGATGATGATGGGGCCGTGGTCAAGATCGGGGGTGACGAAATGCACGGTGCAGCCGTGAATCTTTACGCCGTCCTTGAGCGCGCGTTCATGCGTGTTGAGGCCGCTGTAAGCGGGCAGCAGCGAAGGGTGGATGTTGATCAGCCTGCCCAGGTAATGCGTCACGAATCCCTCCGTGAGGATGCGCATGAACCCGGCGAGCACCACGAGGTCGGGTTGATAGCTGTCTATCGCGGCGGAGAGTGCGGCATCGAACGATTCGCGGTCAGGATAGTCGCGGTGCACCACGACCTGTGTGGCGATACCGTGCTGCCTGGCAGTATCCAGACCAGGTGCATCCGCCTTGTTGCTGATGACAGCCGCCACACGGCAGCAGGGCAGGTCGGCCTCCAACAACGCTTGCATATTGCTGCCGCGCCCGGAGATCAGGATAACAACAGATTTCACCGTGTTGTTAGCCAACTCTGGTCTGAGCTTCATCGCCTTGACGTGCCTGTATTGTGCCTATGACCCATGCAGTTTCCCCTGCGGCCTTGAGCTGGTTAAGCGCGGCAGCGGCATCGTTTTCGTCCACGATCACCACCATGCCGATGCCGCAATTAAAGGTGCGGTACATTTCCCGTTGTGCCACATTGCCCTGCTCGCGCAGCCAGTCAAACAGATGCGGTGTGTGCCATGATGTTCCGTCCAGCACGGCGGTGACATTCTCAGGCAGCACACGCGGGATGTTCTCCAGAAGGCCGCCGCCGGTAATGTGCGCCATGCCTTTCACCTTGATGCTTTGCATCAAGGCAAGCAACGGTTTTACGTAAATGCGCGTGGGGGCCATGATGCAATCGGACAGCGTGCGCTCGCCGTCAAATTTCGCATTGAGGTCAGGTTTGCTGCGCTCGATGATCTTGCGCACCAGCGAGTAGCCGTTGGAATGCGCGCCGTTGGAAGCCAGCCCCAGCACCACGTCGCCGGGCTTGATGTCGCTGCCGGTGATAATTTGCGATTTTTCTACCACGCCCACCGCGAATCCGGCGAGGTCGTATTCGCCCACAGGATACATGCCCGGCATTTCGGCAGTTTCGCCTCCAATAAGGGCGCAACCAGCCTGCTCGCAGCCCAGCGCAATGCCTTTGATGACTTCGGTTGCGGCTTCCACGTCCAATTTTCCACAGGCGAAGTAGTCAAGGAAGAACAGCGGCTCCGCACCCTGCACCAGAATGTCGTTGACGCTCATGCCGACCAAGTCGATGCCGACGGTGTCATGGCGGTTAAGCTCGAACGCCAGTTTCAGTTTCGTGCCCACGCCGTCGGTGCCGGAAACCAGCACCGGTTCGCGGTATTTTTTGGAAACTTCCACCAGACCACCGAAACCGCCGATGCCGCTCAGCACCTCGGGACGCATGGTGCGTTTTGCGTAGGGCTTGATGTTTTCCACTAAGCGGTCACCGGCGTCGATGTCCACTCCGGCGTCGCGGTAGGAGAGGGAATTGTTATGACTCAAGTTGAGTTCTCGCTTTCATCGGGATAAAAAGGTTTAAGCCTAAAACGTATTATTTTACAACGCGCTATCGAAATATGTCCGTAATTGCGGGAGAAAATCATGGCGAAAGATCAAAGACCTTAAAAACATATACTTTCGCGCTGGTGGGTGCAGCCAATGAATCAAATTATACTCGAACGGATCAAGCATTTCAGCGACATTAGATACTCTCGAAAAAATTCCAAACTTAAAGGCTCCCATAAGCTGTTTTGCATATTCATATTGTTCTTTGCCAAGCATTGATGTAGCGTGCATGGAAAAAATGCATCGCCGACAAGTAAAGAAAAAATACCATCGGCACTATAAGGGGGCGCCATGAGCAAGAAGCGAAGCGAAACGGACACGCTATGCGCAGAAACCGAAGTGCAACTCTCCCACGCGCCGACGAAGAAGACGTCAACATCTTCTGCTGATGAACTCCTGCTCGAACTTCAGGCGCATCAAATCGAACTGAAAATGCAGAACGAAGAACTGCAACAGGCGCATCTCCTCATTGAGGAAACTCGTGACAGCTATGTGGATCTTTATGATTTTGCTCCCGTCGGCTATCTCACCCTCGACCGCAACGGCATGATAAGCGGGATGAATCTTACCGGTGCCGAGCTCTTTCGGGTGGAGCGTAACAAGCTAATCCATCGCCGCTTCGCATCCCTTGTCGCATCCGAAGACAGCGAACTCTGGCATCGGCATTTCATGCGCGTGATACAAAACAGCAAGCAGCAGAGTTGCGAGCTGGCACTCAAACGTGGTGATAGATCGGTCTTTTATGCCAGGCTGGATTGCCGACATGTGGTAGCCGGTAGTGTATCTTCGGTACGCATTGTTATCTCCGACATCACCGGGCGCAAGCGTGCCGAGCAAGAGTCCATGGCATTGATGCATCGCTATCAGATGTTGATGAAAACTTCCCATGACGGTATCCACATCATGGACGTTGACGGCAACCTGTTAGAGGCCAACGATGCCTTCTGCCGTATGCTGGGGTATACGCAAGAAGAGATGGCGCGCCTCAACGTCGCTGATTGGGACGCAAAATTGACGGTTAAGGAATTGCGGTCGGCGTTCAGGAAGACTATCGACAAAAGTGTGGTGGTAGAGACATTGCATCGCCGCAAGGATGGCACATTGCTTAATGTTGAGATCAGCATCTCCAACATTAAGCTGGACGGTCACCATTGTTTCTTTGCTTCCAGCCGAGATGTTACCGATCGCAAGCAGATAGAGCATGAGCTGTTGCAAACTACCTCGCAGTTGCGCGAACTGGTGGCCAAATATGAATCTTCACAGGAAGCAGAACGAAAATTGATTGCTCGTGAAGTACATGATGAGCTGGGTCAAATATTATCGACTTTGCGCCTCGAAATTTCGATGACCCGTATGCGATTTGGCAAGCACGACTCCGAACTGAAATGGCGGATACAAAACATGACCGAACTGGTTGACCGCGCGATTCGCGGGGTGCGTAATGTGTCGGAGAATCTGCGTCCTGCAGTGCTGGGAATGGGAATCATTGCTGCAATCGAGTGGTTATGTGACAATTTTTCCGTGCACACCGGTATTCCTTGTGTCTTGGACTCGCCCGATCAATACGTGGATTTGGAGGAGGCACGCGCCGTGGTGATATTCCGCATCGTGCAGGAATCACTAACAAACGTGATACGACATGCATATGCACGTAACGTTAAAATTGTAATATCACTGCGCGATTTTGTCTTAAGTGTTGAAGTGAAGGACGACGGCAAGGGATTTGATATGAACAATTTAAAGCAGCAAGCATCCTTTGGGCTATTGGGTATGCGCGAACGCGCGCGGTCTTTTGGTGGCCACTTGGATATCGTCAGCTCAGTCGGCAATGGAACAGTTATTTCCGTTTGTATTCCCATCAGCGCTGGCGCAGATAAGTCATGATCCGTCTATTGGTGGCCGATGATCATTCCATCCTGCGCAAGGGATTGAAACAATTTTTCGAGCTTGAAGCAGATATAACTGTTGCAGGCGAAGCGACCAATGGGGTCGAAGTGCTGCGCTTGATATGCGAGCAAGAGTTTGACCTGTTGCTGCTGGATATGACCATGGATGGCGTGAGTGGGGCGGAACTAATCAGGCGCGTCAAAGCTGTTAAGGCCAGTTTGCCGATTTTGGTGCTGAGTATGCATAAAGTACCGCAAATAGCGCTTCTTGCACTCAGGGCGGGTGCTGCCGGCTACATTACCAAGGACAGCGAACCGGAAACCCTATTGGCCGCAATTCGCAAAGTGGCCAGCGGTGGTAAATACATCGCTCCTGCGCTGGCCGAGGAAATTGCTTATGACACCACGTTCTCGGAGCATAACCTGCCGCACGTTCATCTCTCCAGCCGCGAATTTGAAGTGTTTCGACTGTTGGTCGCGGGCAGGAACATCAATGAAATTGCCGAGCAGCTATTCCTTAGCAACAAGACCGTTAGTACCTATAAAACGCGCATCATGGAGAAGATGGACATTCATAACGTGGCAGACTTGGTTCGCTATGCTGTGAAACACGATATGGAATAATTTCCTATTTGTGCAGCCGCAATCTGTAGGAATCAACCTACACAATCCTTGGTTTTTCCCGACATAAGAATCAGATACCGCTGATAGTTTAATGGCGGCGCTCTCATTACCATATCCCTAATTCATAAATAAATATAAGGAGATGTGCGATGAATAAATTACTGCTGCTCATGGCGGGACTAATTTTTGTGGGCTTTGCATCAGAATCTTTTGCTTCAACTTGCTCACAGGAAATGGAAGGAAAGCAATCCTGCCTATCAGGCGAAATGATGAAATGCGTCAAAATATTCGACCCCAATTCAAAGGTATTCATATTTGAGTTACAAGGAATTACTTCCACTGGACAATCAATTAACGTCAATTCTCCGATGTATAAAAAGTTAGCCGGATATACACCTGCGTCTTGTACTGATTCCAGTGTCAATATTATCAAGAAATAAACGACACGCCAGCATGGGTTTTATAGTGGGCATCTCTGTCAGAGACGAATCGTCTATAAAAATATCCACATCATGTTAGTGAGAAATCTGAACGGAACGACGGTCAAGAAATGCAAATGCGCTAGCTGGATCAATCACTGGGAAAATTTTAGCAAGCAGGTCACCTTGAAATGTGTAGTTATTGGTTGCAATAATAACTACTCTGTCGGCGGTCATGTGCAGAAGAAATCAGAGGCAGATTGTTCATGGTACATCATTCCAATTTGTTCTGAATGCAACAATCAGCAAGGACAGACGCTTGATATTAATGATGCCGTCAACCTTGTTCCAGCCAATGTCAGCGTGACATGTGCATAAATTATGCAGGATTTCTCCTGCATCTTCGTTTGAACGCGTAGTTTTAGAGAAGGCCAATGCTACCCAGGGATGGCGTTATGCCATAACTTTGAAGTTGGCTAAAAAAGACGTTGCGTGATCATCTTATTCGTTTTCCGTAACAAAACATTAATGCCGGATTCATGGCTATGTAATACCGCAGATTTAGTATTACTAGCCGGATGGCATAGCTAAAAGTTAAGAAGCGCTTGCCGAGGTTTTTTTTGACTGGTGACATAGGACAAACACTGATGTGGAGTTTCTGGATTTTCCTATAACTTATCAGGCAAAACGCCTATGTTTTAAAAGCCGCAGCATCATCATAATAAACCCGTTTTGCTCTACCCGCTTATTACCACAGTAAAAACTGCTGGGTATGTCTTCAATCAGCACATAAAATCTTACAATGAAAATTGCCTACGATGAAATGTATGCCTCTGACGGCTCGGTGCGTGAGAATTACCAGAGCTATGCACGTTGGCTTGAATCGACCCCAGACAACATTATCGCGCGCAAGCGTGAAGAAGCTGACATCGCATTTCATCGTGTGGGTATTACCTTCGCTATGTATGGCGAAGATGCCGGGCAGGAGCGTCTGATTCCTTTTGACATCGTGCCGCGCATTATTCCGGCGAACGAGTGGCAGCGACTTGCCGACGGTTTGCGGCAGCGGGTCAGGGCATTAAACGCATTTCTTTATGATATTTATCACGATCAGGAAATTCTCAAGGCAGGACGTATTCCTGCTGCACAGATTCTCGGAAATTCCCAATTTCGTCAGGAGATGGTCGGCGTAGCGGTACCCGAACAGATATACGCTCACATTGCGGGTATCGATCTGGTGCGGGCGGACAATGGCGGCAAGCGTGGAGAGTATTACGTGCTAGAAGACAACCTGCGTACTCCGTCAGGCGTGTCTTACATGCTCGAAAATCGCAAGATGATGATGCGGTTATTCCCTGATCTTTTCTCGCACCATTCGATCGCTCCAGTCGAACACTACCCCGATTTGTTGTTGAACAATTTGCGCTCGGTTGCTCCAGAGGGCATTACTGATCCGAATGTGGTTGTGCTGACACCGGGCCAGTTTAATAGCGCTTATTTTGAACATGCCTTTCTGTCACAACAAATGGGTGTTGAGTTGGTTGATGGCAATGATCTCTTTGTTCGCGACGCAACGGTATTCATGCGCACTACGCAGGGGCCACAGCGCGTTGATGTGATCTATCGCCGTATCGACGACGACTTTCTCGATCCCCAGGCTTTTCGCAAGGATTCCATGCTGGGCGTTCCCGGCTTGTTCTCGGCTTACCGGGCGGGCAATGTCACGCTGGCCAATGCCATAGGTACAGGAATTGCTGACGACAAGGCAATCTACATGCATGTTCCTGAAATGATCCGCTTTTACTGTGGTGAAGAACCCATTCTGTCGAATGTACCGACCTGGGATTTGAGCCAGCCGAAAGATCGCGAGTATGTGCTGGCCCACCTGCCGGAACTGGTGGTCAAGGAGGTTCATGGCTCCGGCGGCTATGGCATGTTGGTCGGGCCAACAGCAACAGCCGATGAGATCGCCCTGTTCCGCGCAAAGATTATCGCCACGCCCGAAAAATATATTGCACAACCGACGTTGTCTCTGTCCACCTGCCCAACCTACGTCGAGAGCGGCGTAGCACCGCGCCATATTGATCTGCGGCCATATGTGCTCTCCGGGAAGGAGATCACGATGGTGCCAGGCGGGCTCACGCGCGTGGCACTAAAAGAGGGTTCGCTGGTCGTCAATTCATCGCAGGGCGGCGGCACCAAAGATACTTGGGTGCTGGAAAACTAACGGAAAACCAACATGCTTTCATCCACCGCAGATCATCTCTACTGGGAAGCTCGCAGCATGGAGCGTGCCGAGAACACCGCGCGCATGCTGGACGTGACCTACCGCATGTCACTACTCAAGCAGGTAGTGGCCGAGCCCCATCACGAATGGCGCGCCATGCTCTCGATCAGCGGATTGCATGAGGATTTCGAGGCCCGCTACTCAGAGCCAAGCGCTGAAAACGTGATGCATTTCATGGCGCTGGACGAAAAGAATCCGGGCAGCATTTACAACAGCATCTTCACCGCACGCGAAAACGCCCGCGCCGTTCGCGGAACGATTACCTCGGAAATGTGGGAGGCGCTCAATCAAACCTGGCTGGATATGCGCCAGATACATGCCGAAGGAATCCCTGCGGATGGAGTCTCACGTTTCTTCGATTGGGTGAAGGAGCGTTCGCACCTCTCACGCGGGATTGCGCACAGCACTTTGCTGCGTGACGATACGTTTCGATTCTTGAGGCTGGGGACTTTTTTAGAGCGTGCGGACAACACCGCACGCATCCTGGATGTGAAGTACCATATCCTGCTGCCCAGCCTGAGTGATGTCGGCGGTGCAGCAGACTATTACCAGTGGGGCGCGCTGCTGCGTTCGGTCTCGGCTTTTGAGTCCTATCGCAAGGTGTATCGTGACCAGATCACCCCCAAGAGGGTCGCTGAGCTGCTGATACTGCGACCCGATATGCCGCGTTCGCTGACTGCCTGTATGAACGAAGTAAATCGTCTTATGCAGGATATCAACGGTCTGCAGTCGGGCGAACTGTTGCGTCGTTGCGGAATGCTGCAAGGCGAGTTGCGTTACGGTAGCATCGAAGACATTTTCGCATACGGCTTGCACGAATATTTGTCCGAATTCCTCGATCGCATCTACGAACTAGGCAATTTGATCGATGTCACTTATTTTTGGTCGGCAGATGAATGACACTTCATTTTGTTTATGCTGCTCACAACCTTGCTCACGCAAGCGCTTTCCTTTAAGGTGTGTCCTCTTGCAACTGATCGACCAATGAAACCCGAGGGGGATATCCATGAGCTATTGCGTCGCGACCATGATTGATGCAGGTATTGTTTTTGCGTCGGATTCACGCACCAATGCCGGGGTGGACAACATTTCCACCTTTCGCAAAATGAAGATTTTTGAACGGCCCGGAGACCGGGTTCTGGTGATTGTTAATTCCGGCAATCTCGGTGTCACCCAGGCTACGATCAATCATCTAGAGCAAGCTATTCGGCGCAACACCGAACCGAATTTGATGAGCGTCTTTTCGATGTACGAAGTGGCCGAGCTGATTGGGGCAGCGCTACGCGAGGTACGAAACCGTGACGAGCAATTTTTGCTGGAACACAACGTCGATGGTAGCGCCAGCTTTATCGTTGGTGGACAGATCGCGGGAGAGCATCAGCGTTTGTTCATGGTGTATTCAGCAGGCAATTTTATTGAAGCCACCCCGGAGACGCCCTATTTTCAGATCGGCGAGGTCAAGTACGGCAAACCCATCATCGACCGCGTAATCAGTGCCGAAACAAGTATGGACGATGCCATCAAGTGCGTGCTAGTGTCATTCGATTCGACTATGCGTTCGAACCTGTCGGTAGGCTTGCCAATCGATCTCGCCTGTTACAACCGTGAATCGCTACAGCTTGAACGCATTCATCGCTTTGACGAGCTGGATACCTACATGCAACGCCTGAGCCAAAGCTGGAATGAAGGCGTGCGCCGCGCCTTTGCCCAACTGCCAAACTTTGAATGGTAGCGAACGGCTGTTGTACCGCCTCAGCAAAGTATTTCTCCCAAGAAAGCCCCTGATGACTATCCGTGTTGCCCTCAACCATCAGACAAGTTATTGCTTTGACCGTACGGTGAGTCTCTGGCCGCATGAAATCCGGTTGCGTCCTGCCGCACATAGTCGCACACCCATCCTGAGTTATTCACTCAATGTCGAACCTGCGGGGCATTTCCTTAATTGGCAGCAGGACCCGTTCGGTAACTGGGTCGCTCGTCTGGTGTTCCCGGAGAAAGCAGAATCGCTAAAGATTACTGTCGACCTTGTGGCCGATATGACTGTGATTAATCCATTCGATTTCTTCATTGACGAATTCGCCACAAACTTTCCTTTCGAGTACCCGGAGGGCTTGAAGCGTGAGCTTGGGCCGTATCTTGAGGCAGATTCCGCCACTCCTTTGCTCACTGACTGGCTTACGTTGTCTAAGAAGGAACTGCTCAGCAAGAAGCTGCGCACAATCGACATGCTGGTCGGCATCAACCAAAGGGTGAAGAACGATGTGGGTTATATCGTACGACTCGAAGCGGGCGTGCAGACCCCAGAGCAAACGCTGGAACTGAAGCGTGGCTCCTGTCGTGACTCTGCCTGGCTATTGGTTCAAGTGATGCGCCATCTGGGACTGGCGGCGCGATTTGCCTCGGGTTATCTGATTCAGCTTAAGGCCGATGTCAAGGCGCTCGACGGTCCCTCAGGAACCGATCACGACTTCACCGATTTGCACGCATGGACAGAGGTCTATATCCCCGGAGCGGGCTGGATTGGCCTCGATCCGACCTCTGGTCTGTTGGCGGGTGAAGGCCATATCCCGTTGGCCTGTACTGCGATGCCGTCTTCTGCGGCACCGGTGATTGGTGTTACCGAAGTGTGCGAAACACATTTTGATTTTTCGATGCACATCACTCGCATCCATGAAGATCCACGCGTTACCCAGCCCTATACCGAAGCGCAATGGCAAACAATTCTCGACCTCGGCCACCAGGTTGATGCCGAGTTGAAGAAACATGATGTGCGCCTTACCATGGGCGGCGAGCCGACCTTTGTTTCTATCGACGACATGGAAGGTCCCGAGTGGAATTTCACTGCCTTGTCCGACAAGAAGCGCGAACTTGCGGGCGAGTTGCTCAACCGGCTGCAAGGCCATTTTGCGCCAGGGGCAATGCTGCATTTCGGCCAAGGGAAATGGTACCCCGGCGAGCCTCTGCCCCGCTGGGCATTAGGCTGTTACTGGCGCACGGATGGCAAACCGCTATGGAATGACCGGAAACTTCTGGTGACATCAGACGGTGACGGTACACATCAAACAAAGGATGCGTTGAGTTTCATTCGCCGCCTTACTCAAGAACTTGAGCTGGATGAAGGCTTCGTGATTACGGCGTATGAAGACGTAACTCAAGCCATCGTTCAGGAACAACGCTGGCCGGAGAATTTCGATCCGCTGTCGTCCGATCTTGAAAAGACCGATGAACGCCGCCGACTGGCAAAACTTATTGAACGCGGTCTTGGTGAACCGGTGGGCTACGTACTGCCGCTGAAAGCCTTGCCACCAGCGGTCAGCCGACGAGCCAACAAGCCCGTCAATGCAGCCGGTTTTCGCTCCAGTCAGTGGCCATTGCGGCGCGAACACCTTTACTTGACTGCTGGCGATTCGCCACTGGGTCTGCGTCTCCCGCTGGCCTCGTTGCCTTGGGTAGCACCCGAGGATAAGGAAGAAGAATTTGGTCGTGACCCATTCGATGCTGCGGACGAGTTACCTGACGTCAAGGCCACATCCAAGAAGCTGAAAGTATCGGCTAGTTCACCCAAAAACGGCTTCGATCCACGCGAAATTGTGCATACTGCCTTGTGTGCCGAAGTGCGCGCAGGCGTGCTGTGCGTGTTCCTGCCACCCGTGCCGTTGCTGGAAGATTTTGTGGTACTGGTGACTGCAATAGAAATCTCGGCAGCCGCGTTGAAGCTGCCGTTGCGATTGGAGGGGTACACGCCCCCATCCGACCCGCGCCTGAAAGAGTTTCGCATCACTCCAGATCCCGGTGTGATTGAAGTGAACATTCATCCTGCCAGCACATGGACACAACTGGTAGAGAATACGCAAACTCTCTACGAAGAAGCGCGCCTGACGCGACTGGGTACCGAGAAATTCATGCTCGATGGTCGTCACACTGGCACCGGTGGCGGCAATCACGTCACCTTGGGGGCTGCTGCTCCAGTCGACTCACCCTGTCTGCGGCGACCGGATGTGCTGATGAGTTTGATCACTTATTGGCAGCATCACCCGGCGCTGTCCTACTTGTTTTCCGGCCTGTTCATCGGCCCCACCAGCCAGGCGCCACGCGTGGATGAAGCGCGGCATGATAGTCTTTATGAGTTAGAGATCGCCTTTCAGCAAATGACCGAGCGCCTGAAGCCTGGGGGTGAAAGTCTGCAACCATGGCTGGTAGATCGTTTACTGCGAAATCTGCTGGTCGATCTTTCCGGAAATACGCATCGCGCGGAATTCTGCATCGACAAGTTGTATTCGCCGGATGGCACAGCCGGGCGCTTGGGGCTTGTCGAGTTTCGCGGCTTCGAAATGCCGCCACACGCACAAATGTCGCTGTTGCAAATGCTTCTGCTGCGTACATTGGTCGTACGCTTTTGGCAGAACCCGTATCGCGGTAACCTTATGCGTTGGGGTACTGAGTTGCATGATCGATATATGCTGCCGCATTTTGTGGCGCAGGACATGCGCGATGTGGTGCTGGATTTGCAGCGTGCCGGCTATGCATTCGAATTTGATTGGTTCGCTCCTTTCCTCGAATTCCGCTTTCCACGCTTCGGTACGGTGGTCTATCAAGGCGTCGAGATTGAATTGCGCCAAGCCATTGAGCCATGGCATGTGCTGGGCGAAGAAGTCGCTACGGGCGGCACGGCTCGCTACGTCGACTCATCGGTCGAGCGGATGCAAGTCAAGGTGCGCAATATGAACGACAACCGGCACGTCCTCACCTGCAATGGCCGTCCATTACCGTTGACGGCTACCGGTACCCGTGGCGAATACGTCGCCGGGGTTCGCTACCGTGCTTGGTGTCCGCCGTCTGGTTTGCATCCGACAATCGGCGTGCAAGCCCCGCTGGTATTTGATCTTGTGGATACCTGGAGTGGACGCTCCATCGGCGGTTGCACCTATCACGTCGCCCATCCAGGCGGACGCAACTACGACACATTCCCGGTCAATGCCAACGAAGCGGAGGCGCGTCGTGTCGCGCGCTTTTGGAATCATGGTCACACGCCAGGCCTAATGCATGTACAACGCGAGGGGCGCAATCCAGACTACCCGCTTACACTTGATTTGCGCCGCGCGCCTGAGGCGATGATGGAAGGTGCGGTCGGCATGGCCAGCCAACTGATACAGCAGGCGCAACAGGAACAGTAATATGGTCGAATTGTCACTTATATCGCGAGTGAACGTGTTTTATCGGCCACGTTCTGAACCAGCGCAGCAGCTATACTAGATTGTGAGTGGGCGGCAACTCCGTGCATTACTTTGCACCAGAGTAACATCATAAACTCACCGGAAGATATCCTTGGTCAGACTCAAATTTTCGATTGAACTGAATTACGAAATCGACCACCCCGGCTGCGATTTCATTTTTAGCATCCATGCTGCACAAACCCGGCTTCAGTCCCTTGTAAACGAGTCACTGCTTATCAGCCAGAACCAGCCATACAATTTGTACACCGATCCCGTGACGTACACCCGATTTCTGCGGCTTAAAGCCTTTGCGGGCCCACTGAAGGTGCATTATGAGGCAACGGTAGATCTTGATCACTACTCCGCACCACCTGAGCAGATCAACGAGGTGGCAGTGGCCGACCTGCCGGGATCAGTGCTGCCCTACCTTTACCCCAGTCGTTATTGCCAGTCGGATCGGCTGCATCTGTTGGCAGTCAGGGAGTTTGGTCATTTGTGGCAGGGTTACAGTCGCGTGCAGGCCATCCGTGACTGGGTATTGAATCGTGTTACCTTCCGCCAAAATTCTTCCACCAGCAACACGACCGCAGTCGACACTCTCGCGGAAGAGGTAGGCGTATGCCGCGACTTTGCACACTTGATGATAACCCTGTGTCGTGCAGTCAACATTCCTGCGCGCTTTGCCACCGGTATTGATTACGGCGCCGATCCTGTCTTGGGGCCGACTGATTTTCATGCCTATGTCGAAGTTTTTCTGGGCGACCGCTGGTACATCTTTGACCCATCAGGTGTTGCCATACCAATGGGTTTTGTGCGCATCAGTACCGGAAGAGATGCGGCCGATTCGGCTTTTGCCACCATTTTCGGTCGTGTGCGTGGCGCAGCCCCAGTGATACATATTGAGGTAATCCCTAATGCTCAGGGGGTGGTGATGGTGCCGCAGCATGTCCCTTATGCCCTGTCCACCGAGGGACAATAATTTAAAGCTAAGTTATCTGGATCGAGAATTTGCCTGTTACAGTTGATGGATGCAATCCAGTGCGGCCAGTTTGGAGCACTCCGCAAGTGTCGGGTAGTTGGAAACATTTGTAACCAGATCACGCACGTTGCCATGCAGATTCATCACTAATTGGGGCAGGGTGCATCTGAATCGGATCGCGGGCAAGTTTCCAGATCGCTGCCACTCGGCGTTAATCCCAACCAGTCATGAATGAGGTCTTGATCGAAGCCGATTTCTTTGCGTCCCTCGGCTTCAATTAGCGGGCGGCGTATCAGCAAAGGGTCTTGCAGCATGAGCCGCAATGCGGTGTCCGCATCAGGTTGATCAGGTACTATCTCGCCGGACTTTACACGCGGTGCGGCACGGTTGAACCATTCCGCGACAGGGTGTTCACCGAAAAAGGCGAGCAGGCGTTCTTGCGTCCAAGGTTCGGTGAGCAGGTTGCGAGCGATAATCTGATGCCCAGCGGCGGCAAGCAACACCTTTTGTTTGGCGTTGTTGCCACAACCGGGTTTTTCGTAGAAGGTGATGGTGGTCATTTTCTATCGTCATTCCCGCGCTGGCGGAAATGACGGCCAAGTTTAAAATCTCACCAGAATCTCTTCATTGCGCACGATGAACTGGCAGGCCAGACGCCAAGGCGGAGGTATATCGTCATTTTCAGCCGCGACAATCTGTTCATTGGTGATCTTGCCCGCAAGCTTCAGTGCGGTCTTTTCTTTCTCGGTCAGGTTTACGCCGAGAGGTTGTTTGTTTGCAAGCACGGTGACCTGAATTGCGCAGGAACCGCATTCGCCGTTCTCGCATTCAAAATTCATCGGTATTTTGTGTTCCTTGGCGACACTGAGCAGTGTGCTTGTGTCACCAGCGGTGGCGTATACCGTGATATCTTTTTTCAGCTTGGGTGAGCTGAAGGTAATGTTAGCCATGATGTTCCTTTCCTCATTTTAGTAAAGGGAGAACCGTTCCGGTTTTATCCTTCCCACTTCCCCCTTGCATACGTTAACGCACGATGTCGTAGCTGATGTCAGTCTTGCCAGTTATGATCGTACTTTGATCGAGGCGTTCGAACATTTCGTCCAGGATCATCACCAGCACGCGCAGTCCTCCTTCGTAGCCCCAGATCGGGAAGCGATGGTAATGGTGACGGTCGAAGATCGGGAAGCCGAGGCGAATCAGCGGCACGTTGCAATCACGCTCCAGATACTTGCCGTGGGTGTTGCCGATCAGGTAGTCAACCGGCTCGGTGAACAGCAACGAGCGCAGGTGCCACATGTCCCTCTTCGGATAAACCTTGCAGTTTTTGCCGAATGGGCTGGCATCAAACAATGCCTGCACCTTGGCCGCCCACTTTTCATCACCGTTGGTCGAGAGAACCGTGGTCGGTTCAGCACCTAATTCCAGCAGGAACTGTGTCAGGCCAAGCATCAGGTCAGGGTCACCGTACAGCGCGAACTTTTTGCCGTGAATCATGGCTTGCGAGTCGGCGATGGCGTCAACCAGACGGCCGCGTTCTTTTGTCAACGCATCGGGAATCGGCTTGCCGGTCAGGCGCGAAACTTCCATCAGAAACTTGTCGGTGCCGGTAACGCCCACCGGGTGGTTCAGTGCCACGGTTTCCTGTCCCTTGCTGGCGATGTACTTGAGCGTCTTCTCGGTGCAGAACTCCTGGAAAGAGATCGTGGCGGAAGCGTTGTACGCGCCCTTCACTTCTTCCTTGGTGGTGCCGCCGTCGTACATACGATATTCGCCGTCGGTCGGGGTATCCCAAATGTCTGAGGTGTCGCCGAGGATAGTGTAATCCGCGCCCATCAAGCCAAGCAGGCGCTTTATTTCACGCAGGTTGCCGGTGGTGTAACCATCAAAGCCGCCGATGAAGTTGATCTTGCCTGCAACCGGCGTGCGCTCTCCTTCCTTGCTCCAGAAGTGCTCGACGATTCCCTTCATCGCGTTGTCGTAGCCGGTGACGTGGCTGCCGACGAAAGCGGGGGTATGGGCAAACGGCACATCGAACTCTTCCGGCAAACTGCCTTTGCTCTTGGCGGTTTTGATAAAGCTGTCCAGGTCGTCACCGATCACCTCGGCCATGCAGGTGGTGGAAACGGCGATCATCTCCGGCTTGTACATGGCGTAAGCGTTGGCCAAGCCATCAACCATATTGTTGAGTCCGCCGAAAACTGCCGCGTCTTCCGTCATCGAGGAAGAGACGCAGGAGGTCGGTTCCTTGAAGTGGCGTGAAAAGTGCGAGCGGTAATAAGCGACGCAGCCTTGCGAGCCGTGCACGAAGGGCAAGGTCTTGTGGAAGCCGACGGCGGCAAATACTGCCCCCAAGGGCTGGCAAGCCTTGGCCGGATTAACGGTCAGGGCGGTACGCTCGAAATTCTTGTCCTGATACTCTTTGGTCTTGGTCCACTCGCGGATTTCGATAATCTTTTCTTCCGGGTGTTTGTACTCAAAGTTCTTTTGTTTGTTCTCGAACATCGAGGTGTATTCCGGTTGCCGGAACAATAACTCGTGGTCTATAACTTTGTCTGCATTCTGTGTCATGGCATTCTCCAAATAAAGTCGTTGCGGATTATTTTTTCCACGGGGCTTTGGTCAGGCTCCACACCGGGCTGTTGATGGCCATATCCATATCGCGGGCGAAAATGGCGAAGCCGTCGTAGCCATGGTAAGGGCCAGAATAGTCCCAACTGTGCATCTGGCGGAACGGCACGCCCATTTTCTGGAACACGTACTTTTCCTTGATG
>CAYZPM010000051.1:0-22843 GCA_964480365.1 uncultured Gallionellaceae bacterium | reverse complement strand
CATCGATCAAGGTTTGCCTCTTCACATTAGCTGATGAGCTTGCTACATTCATCAGGTAGGGTAGGTCGCCCTGGCTAATGCCGACGCCTTGATCTGTAACAGTAAACCTAAACTTAAATTGATCTGCAATGATTGGAGTTTCTAGATTTTCAATTATTTCTAGGCTTGCATGAATCGGATATTTTTTGAAATATTCATTAGAATTATCATTAGGCTCATTACCAATTGTTTTGCTTTCGCTTTTACTTGTAAGCCAAACTCGTAGCAGCGTACCATCCACTGCATTTTGCAATAGTTCTCTTATAGCATCTTCATGCTTGTATAAGTTTTCCCCTCTTAATAGATTCATCACTCGATCAGAGTTCAAGCTAAATTCAGGTCGCTTCCCAGGCTTTGTGATTAATTGCCTATCTGCAATATCGACCTTAACTTCGCCTAAAGTTGGAAGCAAACCTAATGCGGGCGAGGGCGCAATATCTTGCCAATGAGACATTTGGTTTTGTATTTCAACCTGCAAGTAATCAAGCCAACGCCACTGCTCCACATAACCATCAACCGAGCCACAAACGGCTGAAATTTCTATGCGGTCAGGGTTCAAGCGCAAATGGCGAATACTGTTGTGTTTATCTTCATGCGCTTTACTCAATGCTGGCCGATTATCGCCAGCAATGCGTTGCATAACTGGGCAAAAGCGGTTGTCATCCATATCTAACAAGTCACCTAAACGCAGCAGCCCAGCCACAAAGCGTGGGTGGCAATCATCATTGGCTACGCCCACTTCCTTGTGTGGTAGTTGACTCAGCACATCTTTAAATGTAGCTCCATGCAAAGCGCAAATTCGTCCCAACAAGCGAAACAATCTTTTGGGGATTAATTCGGTTCGTGGCGAATTTAGTCCTAATTCCTGCCAAGGATCATTAACGTATTTTTCCGACCGGTTAGGATGTTCACGACGAAACCACTCTGCCATGAGCAAACGAAATTTGTCTATGGCATCTAAAGGACTTTGAGCGCCAATAAACGCTTTGGACAAGTCTGCGCTATCAAAATGCTGTGCAAATTTTTGTAAATCATGTCCGTTACAGGCTGCAATTTGTCGGCGGTAGGCCTGAAATTCTGGGCTTTCCAAAGCGTCTTCGAGGTCTCGATGTGGCACTACCATGCCTATGTCGTGCCAGTAGGCAGCTTCTAACAGTAGCCAAGTGTCTGTCGCACTCAGCATCTTTATGCGACGCTCCCCTAGCAAGCGTTCGATATTAATAAGTATTTGATCGCTATGTGACTGATCGTGGCGGTTGTAATGAGGGAATAACTGTCCGACCTGTTGCAAGGCCTTGGGAATCAATATCTGATCAAAACTCCATTGGCTTTCCAGCAATTTGAGGTGTGATTGCTTAGCCGCTTCTTCTGCTAAGTGTTTTTGTAAGTAATCGGACATTTTGCATTTCTCTTTAGGGGCTACTCCCACTTACGGGCAGGATTACCATATCTCATACTGAGTTTTACGTGGATAGCCTCATACTATACACTGGCGCGCAATTAGAAAAAATATAGGGGCGGGGAAAGTGGTTGATAACATAATTTTTAAAGACTATCTGGCGCTGATAGAGCAAGCCTACAAAGCAGGCAACGCCACCGAGCATACTCACCGCCCCGCGTTGAAAGACCTGCTCGAAGCTTTTCAATCCGATGTTACGGCTACCAACGAACCCAAGCGCATCAAATGCGGCGCGCCGGATTACATCATCACCCGCAAAGATATTCCGCTTGGTTTTGTCGAAGCCAAGGACATAGGCATATCGCTTGACGACACCGAAAACAGCGAACAACTCAAACGCTACCGCGACAGCCTCGCCAATCTCATCCTCACCGACTATCTGGAATTCCGCTGGTATGTCAGCGGCGAGTTGCGCCTGACTGCGCGCCTTGCCAAGCCGCAGGCCAATGGCAAGTTGCGTGCGGAAACGGAGGGGGCACAAAAGCTCGCCGAACTGTTGCAGGCATTCTTCGCCGAGAACATCCCCGTCATCTCCAGCCCCAAGGAACTCGCCGTGCGCATGGCGGCGCTGGCGCGTCTCATCCGCTCCATCATCAGCAAAACCTTTGCCGAAGAAGACGATCACGGCGCACTGCATGAGCAGATGGAAGGCTTCCGCAAAGTGTTGCTGCATGATCTCACGGCAGAACAGTTTGGCGACATGTATGCGCAGACCATTTGCTACGGCCTATTTGCCGCCCGTTGCAACAGCCTTGGCGCACATTTCACCCGCACCCACGCCGCCTACGATCTGCCCAAGACCAACCCGTTCCTGCGCAAACTCTTCACACACATTGCGGGGCCGGAACTGGACGAGCGCATCGTGTGGGCGGTGGACAATCTTGCCGAGTTATTGGCACGTGCCGACATCGCCGCCATCCTGCAAGATTTCGGGCGCTCAACAAGGCAGGAAGACCCGGTGGTGCATTTCTACGAAACCTTCCTCGGTGCTTATGACCAGAAAATGCGCGAGGCCAGAGGGGTGTATTATACGCCGGAGCCGGTAGTGTCCTACATCGTGCGCAGCGTGGATGCCATTCTGAAAGAGGATTTCAAGTTGAGTGCGGGGCTGGCGGATGCCAGCAAAATCAAACTCACCCGACCGAAGAAAATCGGCAAGGGAACGGAAACCATCGAAACCCACAAGGTGCAAATCCTCGATCCTGCCACCGGAACCGGCACTTTCCTGTATAGCGTCATCGGGCAAATCTACCAGACCTTTGCGGGCAACAAGGGAATGTGGCCGAGCTATGTGCAGGAAAACCTGCTCCCTCGCTTGTATGGCTTCGAGTTGCTGATGGCTCCTTATGCCGTGGCGCACATGAAGCTTGGCTTGTTGCTGCGCGAAACCGGCTACGATTTCAGCAGTGACGAACGCCTGCGCGTATTTCTCACCAACACGTTGGAAGAAGCGCACGAACTCACTGGCCTGCCGCTGTTCACCCAATGGCTGGCGGAAGAAGCCAACAGCGCCAATCAGGTGAAGAAGGAAGCGCCGGTGATGGTCGTGCTGGGCAATCCGCCCTATTCCGGACATTCCGCCAATACCGGCGCATGGATAGCCGGGCTGCTGCGCGGCAGCGATAGCTCGACCGGACAAATGACTGGCAACTATTTTGAAGTGGACGGCGGTTCGCTGGGCGAACGCAACCCCAAGTGGCTAAACGACGACTACGTGAAATTTATCCGCTTCGCGCAATGGCGTATCGAGCAAACCGGCTACGGCGTGCTGGCCTTCGTCACCAACCACGGCTATCTGGATAATCCAACCTTCCGGGGTATGCGCCAGAGTTTGATGTCGAGTTTCGACGACATTTATCTGCTCGACTTGCATGGCAACAGCAAGAAAAAGGAAAAGTCGCCGGATGGCAGCAAGGATGAAAACGTGTTCGATATCCAGCAGGGTGTCGCCATCGGTCTATTCGTTAAACGCGGCAAAGTGAAGGACAAACCTGCACAGGTTTATCGCGCCGACCTTTACGGTACGCGCGAAAGCAAATACGCCGGGCTGGCAGAAAATGACGTGTCCACCACCCACTGGCAAACACTCAAACCACAAGCGCCGTTTTACTTGTTCATACCGCAGGATGAGGCTGTGCGCGCCGAGTATGAACAGGACTGGAAAATCACAGACATCATTCCGGTGAATGTGCTGGGGTTCCAATCTCACCGTGACGATTTTGCGATTGATTTTGAGCAAGCACAGTTGCATCAGCGCATTGCCGCGATGCGCCACACTGAGCTGGATGATTCAGAATTCGCGCAGCGGTATGATTTGAAAGATAACCGGGACTGGAAACTCAATTTGGCAAGGCGGAAAATTCGAGAAGATGCGCACTGGAAAGAAAATCTTATTCCGTGCGCCTACCGTCCTTTCGATACGCGCTGGGCTTATTTCAGCGAAGCGGCAATGGACTACCCGCGCCGCGAGCTAAAAGAAAATGTGGCTGGCAAAGAAAACCTTTGTTTGAATGTCGTGCGTCAAACGAAATCCGAGTATTGGCAACATGCGGTGATGACCGATAAACCTGCGCCTGCTGTTTTTGTGGAAATAAAAGATGGCTCAACTGTATTCCCACTCTACCTATATTCTACCGCCAAGACTGACCTCTTCGATGACAGCGCAGCAGGCATTCGCCGCCCTAATCTCGCACCGGAATTCATCGCCGATTTTTCCGCGCGGTTGCAACTGGATTTTGTGCTAGATGGATGCGGCGACCTGCGCAAGACATTCGGGCCGGAGGATGTGTTTCACTACGCCTACGCGGTGTTTCATTCGCCCGTCTACCGCAGCCGCTATGCCGAGTTCCTGAAAATAGATTTCCCGCGCCTGCCATTGACGCGCGATGTGGCGCTGTTCCGCAATCTATGCGCCTTGGGCAAGGAACTGGTGGCGCTGCACTTGATGGAGCAGCTTCCAAAGCTGGAAACACGCTACCCAGAGGCCGGGGATAACACGGTGGATGCGGTGCGTTATTCCGAACCGGCAAACGGCGCACCGGGGCGCGTGTGGATCAACCTGAAACAATATTTCGACAACGTGCCGCCGGAAGTGTGGGGCTACCATATCGGCGGCTATCAGGTTTGCCAGAAGTGGCTGAAAGACCGCAAGGGGCGGCAGCTTTCCTACGACGACCTGACCCACTACCAGGGCATTGTAGCGGCACTGTCGCGCACCATCAAGATGCAGGCAGCGATTGATCAGGCGATAGGCGAGTGGCCGTTGCAGTAACTTGCTTAGGCTTAATCCAGAAACTTGACGGCTCGTTTCATGGAATACATGGTTTGAAAACAAGCTCCAACTATGGCAATTTAGCGAAAGCTGACCGTAAGGTTCGGCGTCATTTGAGGTCTTTGAGCCATCTTGAATCCTCTGCAAGATAGATGCCCAATGAATCACACACACGCTCGACCCGCTTTGCATTGGCCTCGTAAACTTTGTCGTCGGCTCTGTGTACACTGTTCGATAAACCGGCATGGCAACGTCACGTTCCGCTACCAGAACAGCGAAACTAAAAAGATGGAAACCCGCACTTTGAGCGGCGTAGATTTCCTGCGCAAAATCCTGCTGCATATTCTCCCGAAGGGATTCAGGCGTGCGCGCAATTTCGGCTTTCTGCACCCCAACAGCAAGCTGGTCAAGCTGGTGCAACTGATTAAGCAGGTGACTATTTCGCCGCCAAAACCGCGTCCGGCGGCCAGCTGCACCTGCTGCGGCAAGCCGATGCGGATTGTGCGCACGCGGGTGAGATGTGAGGTGAATACATCACGCAGTCTGGTGCAGATCAGGGAGACGGCTATGTAGCGCAGCGCATCCCGCAAACCTGCTGCAACCAGCAGGTGCGGCTCAACTCACTCTGAAAACGGCTGAAATCGGGTAAAACAGCCACTTTGAGCACGGAAGCAAGCGGTGTCATTTTGCTGAAAGTGGCTTTTTAAAATATCCGGGGCATCACAGCCCTATATTGCGAGGCCGGATTGAAGAGATATTTGCATAGCGTTCGTGAGACTTAACCGGGCTCGTCCAACAAACGGTTCAGATCGCGGCTCGCTTCGCGATCACGATCTAACCTTAATCGTTAGGTTTAATTTTCATTTTGTTTGTTGAGAAAATCTTCGACCTTTTTGAATTGTGTAGGGCATTGCTGTTTTAGGTAACTGTAACCAACTTGGTTTTCATGAACCTCAACTCTGTAAAAATTATTTTCTATCTGAAAAAACGGTTTTTCGTACTCATTAATGTTTGCAGTGACTGTTCCCCAACCAAGATATTTCACTTCAACCCTCACATCCTCGGTAGTTAATTTATCTTGCAAGATTATTTTGCTGGGAGCTGAATGAATATCCGTGTTTTTCTTTCCATGTCCATTTATGGAAGTAGCTTCATAAATCCGAACTTTTTTTGCCATTGTTTACCTCAGAAGAAAGAGTCAGAAGCCTAACCAATGAAAGTTGAGGGGCTTGCGCATTGTCAGTTCGTATGATGCCCAACGAATGAAAGGGACTTCCCCGTCCCGTGTTTGCGGCGGAAGCCGCCAACGGCAACAAGTGCCATGATGGAATTTGGTCATTTCATCAACACCACGAAAGGGGAAGTCCATGAGCCTGCCCTCGTTGTCGAAGGTGAAGCTGGAATCCAGCGTACCGGTGAGACTGCCGATGTGGATCGCGGATAGGCGGTTGTCGTAGGTCGGCGTATAGCCGGTGACGCTTCCGGTCTGGGTGGCCGGGGTGTAGCTAAAGTATTTGGTGGTGCTCCCCGTCGCGCCGATACTCGCGCCGCCCCGCGTGGCGGTGAGCCGGTTGCCGATGCGGTCATAGCTGAAGGCTTCGTCGTAGGCCGTTGCCGGGGCGCTCACCGCCGTCAGGCGATACAGCGCATCCAGCGTGTAGGCCGTCGCGCCGGGAGCGGGGCCGGTCGCGACGTTGATGCCCGTGATGTTCCCCACATGGTCCCGCGTGTAGCTCTGGCTCACCACCTGCGTTCCCGCCGCGTCGAACTGGTTCAAGGTTTGCAGCCAGCCGCCCGTGTCGTAGGCGAACAAAGTTCTCGCGCCGCTGCTCATGACGCGAGAGAGCGGGCGACCGGCGTTGTCGTACTGGTAGTTGACGGTGAGGTAGTCCGGGTTGGAAATAGCCACCAAGGTGCCCGCGCCGTCGTAGGTGTAGCTGGCGGTGGTGCTCTGGTAGGTGGTCTTGGTCTGGATGTGGCTGGCTTTGTCCCAGGTGAAGCTGAGGGAACGGCCACGGCTGTCGAGCTTGCTGACAAGGCGGTTGAGGGCATCATAGTTCAGCGTGTAGCTCACCGTGGCGTTGGCGACAGAGTTGAGGTTTCCTTCCGGGTCGTAGCCCATCGTTTCGCTCGTGCCGTCCTTGAGATAGTTCACGAGGGTCGGTCGGTTGAGCGCATCGAAAGTAGTTTTAGTGACCTCGCCAAGGCGGTTGGTTTTCTGATAGGCGTTGGCTTTAGCTATCATGACGAGGTTACAGCGCAGAAATTGAAGTCTGTATTCCTTTCTTCAACAGCTTTTTTCGTTCCTGCTTATCCTTCACCGTGGCCCGAATTTTGGCTTTTGTATCTTCTCCCTTATCAAACGACAGCAGCGGAATTTGGTAACGCTGAACATACATATTCAATGTGCGCAGTAATTCAGGCAATTCACGGATGCTATCTTCAACAATAATTGAATTTTCTGATCCGACAATGACCAGTCTATACCCATATCTATTGCCTAATTCTTCAACCTTGACGCTTCTAATCCGTTCGATTGTTTTAACATCCGGCCAAGCAATTGATTTCCATACCCGCCCAAATGCCAATGCTGAAATGCCCGTTTCGTCAATGACTATCGGGCGATTTTTTTCAAATGTAAATTTGAAAATATAAACAAAGAATCGTGCACAAAGTGCTCCGATTAAAATCGGAAACCACCATTCTGATATTTTATTGATATAAGAATGTATCCCACCTCCGATTAACGCCAGCCCTAACGCAATGCCTGCGCAAGAAAAAAAAGTGTCAAAAAAACTAAGTAGCGGCACATAATCATAGCGCACTTTTTCTGGAGTCTTTCTTATGCTTGATTCATCGCCCATATTCTCGGAATCAGTATTCACGCTATGGTTTGGTATACACCGATTGCATCTGATTTGTATTCACCATATTCGGATACAGAAGGAATCCCCCCGCAGCACTGGCACCGCTATCTGAAGGCAAAACAGAGTCGAGTATTTTTGTTCCCACTGCTGAGCTGACCGCAGTATGCAGCGTCCCAAGCGTATCGGATACCGCCGCATTCAACCCGGTAAACCCTGCGCTATCTGATAATGCCGCGAAAGAAGCTTCTCCACCAAGCACTGAAGCGGTTGCAGTAACAGGTGCCATCAGGCCTATTTTTGTAAAATTATAATTCGGCAGCACACCTGTAGTAACATCACCATACTGAGCAGCAGCTTCTGCAAAGCTGCCTGTCGCGCCAGACGCCACGACTGTGCTAGCCGTATTACCAAGTCCCGTTACGCCAGCAATCCCTTCAACTATCTGGGTGCTGCGACCCAAACCAATAGCCCCCACCAAGCCAGCACCTATAAGACCCAGTTGGCTCTCGGTTCCTGTCAATTTCGCCCCTTCATAACCAACCACAAATCCTACTGTAGCCTTTAGAGCGATAATAGCACCGGTTCCCCATAAAGACGCCTGCCCACTCGGATCATTAGCATTTATGGGATTCGATCCCGCGTATGCAAACCAATTTATCCCCGCCGCAAACTTCTTCGGGTCTTCACTAATGAAGCGCCCTATAGTCGGATCATAATACCTGGCCCGGAAATAATACAGCCCCGTCCCGTCATTCTCCCGCCCGGTATATTGCAGCCGGTTGACCGGAGTCCCCGTCGTGGCCTGCGTTTCCCCGAAAGCCCAATACGCCATGCTCGCCTGCGTTCCGCCGTTGGGGTCGGTTTCCGCGCTCACGCTCATCACCTGGTCGTGGTGGAACAGGTAGGGCACGAGCAGGCTGCTTTGGGTCACGTAGCCCGCCACCAGTTCGTCGATGGTGCTGCCCCGGAAGTATTTTTCCGTCAGCACGCCGTTTTGTTCAATCGATTCCAGATGCTCGCCTTCCAGATAGTAGTTCAGGCTACCCAAAACGCCGCCCAACCTGCCGATGCGGTAGTTCATCGGGTCGTAAAGGTAGGTTTCCGTGGTACCGTGATTTAACGTGGCAAGCCTTCCCTTTACATCCCAGGTGATCGTTCTCGGCGCGCTGCCGCTCTGGCCGGTGAGCCTGCCCTCGTTGTCGAAGACGAAGCTGGAATCCAGCGTACCGGTGAGACTGCCTATATGGATTGCCGATAGGCGGTTGTCGTAGGTCGGTGTATAGCCAGTGACGCTGCCGGTCTGGGTGGCCGGGGTGTAGACAAAGTATTTGGTCGTGCTCCCCGTCGCCCCGATACTCGCGCCGCCCCGTGTGGCGGTGAGCCGGTTGCCGATGCGGTCGTAGCTGAAGGCTTCGTCATAGGCCGTTGCCGGGGCGCTGACCGCCGTCAGGCGATACAGCGCATCCAGCGTGTAGGCAGTCGCGCCGGGAGCGGGGCCGGTCACGACGTTGATGCCCGTGATGTTCCCCACATGATCCCGCGTGTAGCTCTGGCTCACCACCTGCGTTCCCGCCGCGTCGAACTGGTTCAAGGTTTGCAGCCAGCCGCCCGTGTCGTAGGCGAACAAAGTTCTCGCGCCGCTGCTCATGACGCGAGAGAGCGGGCGACCGGCGTTGTCGTACTGGTAGTTGACGGTGAGGTAGTCCGGGTTGGAAATAGCCACCAAGGTGCCCGCGCCGTCGTAGGTGTAGCTGGCGGTGGTGCTCTGGTAGGTGGTCTTGGTCTGGATGTGGCTGGCTTTGTCCCAGGTGAAGCTGAGGGAACGGCCACGGCTATCGAGCTTGCTGGTAAGGCGGTTGAGGTAATCGTAGTTCAGCGTGTAGCTCACCGTAGCGTTGGCGACCGCATTAAGGTTTCCCTCCGGGTCGTAGCCCATCGTCTCGCTCGTGCCGTCCTTGAGGTAGTTTATAAGGGTCGGGCGGTTGAGCGCGTCGAAAGTGGTTTTAGTAATCTCGCCCAGGCGGTTGGTTTTCTGGTACGCGTTGCCCGCTTGGTCGAGGGCATAGGTGGTGGTCAGCCCCGCAAAATCGGTCTCGGAGGCGGGCCGCCCGAGGCCGTCGTAAGTCCAGGCATATTTGCGCCCTTCCGCATCGATCTGGGTCAGCGGATGGCCCAGGAGATCGTAGGTAGTTGCGGTGGTGCCGCCGAGCGCATCGCGGATCAGCACGGGGCGGTTGAGTTCGTCGTATTGGGTAGACTCCGTGCAGCCGTCGGTATTCTTTGGCTGGAGGCTGGCGCTCGCGTTGGCGTCGATGGCGCAGGTGCGGTTGTTATCTGCATCAAAAGTGAAGGAGGAAACGTAACCGTGCGGGTCGGTGACGGCAAGCGGGCGACCGATGGCGTCATATGCGGTGGTGGTGGTCTCGTTGTTGCCGTTGGTGACCGAAACCGGGTGACCGGCCAGATCGTAAGCAGTATGCACCGTCCGGCCATTCGCGTCGGTGACGGCGGTGCGGCGGTTCATTGCGTCGTACTGGTAGCGGAGCGTGTGTCCCGCAGGATCGGTGACGCTAACGACATTTCCGGCGGCATCGTAGCCGTAGCCCGTCACGCCCCCCAGCGCATCGGTCTCGGTCAGCACCCGGTCGGCGGCGTCGAAGGTGCGGGTGACCACGACGCGAACGTCGAAGCCGCCGGATTTGGCGTACTTGCGTGTCACCTGCCAGAGCTGACCGTTGGCATCAAAACTGTTGATGGAGAGATCGCCTGCGGCATCCTGCACTTGAACCGGGCGATCCAGAACATCCCAGGTCGTGGTGGTGGTGAGGTTGATCAGGGTGCCGTCGGTCGGGGTATTGCGCCGGGGCAGGGTTTCGGTCTGCTTGCGACCGAGATTGTCGTAAGTAAAGCTCTTGGTGACGCTGGTGCCATCCCATCCCGCGACCGACACGCTTTGCACGTTGAGGTGGGCGGCGGTATCGTAGGTGTAAGTCGTGGTGCGGGTCTTGGTGGTGTCGGTTGAACTCAAATAGTCGGTTTGGGAAAACGGCGTGCCATCGCTATTCCAGCAGTAGCTCTTGAGCTTGACATTCGCCACGCCACCGAGGGTCGAGATCGTCACGGTGTTGGGCTTGCCTGCGGCGATACAGGCACCGCTGCCGGAGTAAAAAGTTGTGGTGAGCACCGTTCCGCGCTTGTCTTTGACGGTGGCCACTTGATCGTAGATGCCGTAGGTTTTGTCGATGGTCTGATTGAGGGCATCCTGCTCCCGCGTCACGTTGCCATAGGTGTCGGAGGCGGTGTTAAAACTCTTGTCGCTCTTATAGCTGTACTGGGTTTGATAACCCAAGCCATCCTTCTTGCTGTAACGCAGGCCGTCGCTCTGGTTCAGGAACATCAGGATCGCGCCGTCCGGTTCGGTGAGCTTGGTGAGGCGGCCTGACGGATCGTATTCGTATTCGCGGATGCCGCCACGGGGATCGGTCACCCGCGTGCTCTTGCTGAAAAGATCATAGTCCAATGTTTCGACGCTGGGCGTGGGTAAATTATTCTGGTCGGAGAAAGTGCGACCGTTCTGGTAATAGGCGAAGGTGGTCTGCACGCCCCGCAGGGGTTTGGAAACGGTGGTCAGGTTGTGGGGGCTGGCATAACCGTAGGTGATCACGTTCGTCAGGGGATCGGTGTAGGAAGCCAGATTGCCGCCAACGTTCACGCTGTACTGCCAGGTGCGGCCCGACCAGTCGGCGATTTGGGTCAGGTGATTGCCGGTATCGTAGGTGAAGACGAGGCCGGTGCGTCCAGATATGACCAGATTGTCCGCGACGGTGGCGAGGCGGCCATTGGTGTTGTAGCTAAAAGTGAGCTTGTTGCCGAACGGGTCGGCAATTTGCAGCAGGCGCGCGGTGAGGCCGGGGGTGGTCTTGAGCGTGCCGGTGACCGTCTGGAAGATGTATTGCGTGCCGTTCCTGAACGTGAGGGTATGCTCGCCTGCCACCGGGGTATCGAAGGCGAGGCTGTCGAATTCCCCTTGCGGCGGGGTGACGGTGTAGGTCGGGGTGAGAGTGCTGGTGCCATCGTTGACCAGGTAATTGTGGTCGCCGCCGCGCTCGTCGGTGTAGGTGATGGAGGAGGTTTTGCCGTTGCCGTTCTCGGCGGCTTGCGCCGGGGTGCAGTTGGGGCAAGCGCCGTAATCGTTGGACTTGAGATGCATGCTGTAGCTGTGCGCCCAGCCATAGCCCAAGCCAATATCAGTCAACGTTGCGGAAGGCGCGCTGTTGAAAGTGCGTGTAAAGGCGTAGTTCAATCCTGCCCTGCCCTTGATGGCGAAGTCGGTTTCGTCGTGATAGTTGTTGCCGGTCACGGTCGACACCGGGTCGGCGGTGGACGGGGTTTTGACGGTGTTGTTGTTGGCCTCGGCGATGGTGTTGGCGTTGGTCAGCGTGGCGTTGTTGAAAGTGGGCAGGACGTTGGAAGAACCCGTCAGAGAGATCGATGTCGCCTGTGTGATCGGGGCGTTGCCGTTGGGTAAGGGCACATAGCCGCCGCCGTAGACGCTCCAGGGGAACAGTGCCATCCCGGCGAGAAAGGCCAGGATGGGGAGATGTCGAACTGGAATGGCATTCATTTTGATTTCCCGGAGATGGCGAGCGAACTCCCTGTTGCATCGTCCGCGCGATTACGGCCAGGCAACCCGACGAAGCCGCCGCCAGCCGCGACGCCCTGCATGTTCTGGATTTCAAAGGTCGCGCTGGTCACGTAGTTAGATGTGTCATAAGTCTTATGAATGTCCACCGAGAAACGAAAGTTGGAACCGGTAGAAAGTATTGAGGGTACCTGGATTTCGTTCCAGCCCAGGGTCAGATTCTGGAAATAGAGCGTGTCGCGCCAGCCCATGACCGACGCCGCAGGCTGGGCGTTGCTGGCGGCATTGTTCACGCTACGGAACAAGAAATTCGCGGTGTTGAATCCCTTGTTCTCGTCCAGATTGTCGAAGAAGACCGTCCCTACGCCGATGCGGTAGGTGGCGTAGTCGGACTGGTTGAGGGCGATGGCGCTGGCGATGGTGGTATTGACAGGGAAGGAGCTAATGCACAGGGAACCCGCACTCATGAGGGCGCTCGCCCCGTAGGTATTTTCCAGACTCTGGAGATGGTTCTGATTCGTATAGAAGCAATCCAGCGACAGTGCATAGTAAGATCCAGACGAAGGCGATTGATATACGCCGTCAAAGGCATCGTTGTGGTAGGTCATGCCCGCCCTGCGGCTGTCGGTGCTGCTGGTGGGCTGTTTTTCTAAAATGGTGAACTCCTGGGTGCCGTCGGCGGTGGCATACCACCAGCTATCCATCAGGGTGCCGTAGATCGGGCGGCGATCGAGGGTAAAGCCCGATGGCGCCGCGCTGCCGAAGCCCATGGGGGCGTACATCGATTGCACCGTGCCCGCAGTCAAATCGAGCAAAGTGCCGCCGTTGGCCAGCGCCATCTGGATGCCGCGCACGGTAGAGATGGCGTCGTAGCCGGTCAGCGACTGCCATGTTTCGTGTTCGAGCGACGACATTATGTGGCCGATGAATGTAAACTGGTTGTTGGAGTAAGTTGCCGGTTGATCAATTCGCCATGAGCCTCCGAGGTGGATACCTTTCATATCGATGAGCAGGCCACCGGGCAATACCGAGAAGGCGGTATCGGCGATGTATTCAGCTTCGTAAGTTGAACTCACCACGCCGAGGAATCCGGTGATAGGTGTTTTGATCCGATTCAGTTTATCGGCGACCGTGAGATTGTCTTTTAGCTGGGCGAAATATTGGGTCGAGGCAACATAAAGGAGACCGCCGGTCATAGCATCCATGGCCGCAGGGTCGTTGAGCAGGAGCGGATCGCTGGAATCCCAGCCATTATTATTGACGTCCACATAAGGGTTGCAGTTCATCCCGCTCGTCAAATTGCAAGGCAGATTTGTCGGGAGTCCGGAATCGGCGGGATTGAATACGATCTTGTATTGTTGATTCGCATCCAGCAGTTGCTTGGCAGCACGGTGTACCTGGCTCCAGTTGGACGTTTCACCGCCTGTGGCGATCAGGTAGGTACCTCCGACGATGCCATTGTAGCTGGCGGAGATGGTCTGATCATTGGTGCCGCCTGTCGGGTCAGGGGACCCATCCATACTAACAACAATGGGCATAGGGTTTCCAACGGAAACCCCAGTGCCAGAAACACCACCACCAACCTGAGTGGCATCAAGGCGAAACATCTGATAATAAATTGAGTTCACGGGCAGAAAACTTAACGTAAAGCGATGGGTGCTGGCATCGACAAGGGATACTGTCGCACTCGGGGTGAAAGCAAGGATTCCATAATAGTAAATCATCGCCGTAGCCGTCACGTACTTCATCCACTTCTTGGGTTCGGTCGCGGGCACCACCGCGTCATGGTCTTCCGCCGAGTTGTAGATGCGCGTGGCGCTCACCACCGCATAGGGCAGCGAGGCCGGCAGCAGGCCGTTGGTCTGGGTGACGATGCCCCGGAAATCCGGGATGTCGTTTAGCGTCTTGCCGGGTGAATAGGTGCTCAGCCAGCTCAGAACCTGTTCCTGGTATATCTCCAGAGGGTTCTTGTTCAATCGAGTGGTGTCGCCACTGGTGTTGGCATTGACGATGGCATTGTAGTAGTTTGTGTAATCGAAGCTCAGGGTGCTATAGGGATCGAGCCCGGAATTGATTTGCACATACTGCTTCCAGGAGGGGTCCATGGGCACCCAGTGACACACACCCGGTGTCGGCGTTATGGCACAGTTTACGGTCGAGTTGACTTCGCCCCGATACTGGCCGTAGGGCACCAAGGCTTCCACCCATACGTGCTCGAAATTCAGGGTCGGCGTCGAGGTCGTGCCGCAGGTGGAGGTGGAGGACACCACACCTTGGATGCCCTGATCCACCAGCAGGCTCTTGGCCAAGGTGGGGTCTTCTACCTGTAGCCAGTTCATCACCTGAGTTGCCGGAGCACACACTGTCCCCACCACGTAGTGCGCGGGCACCCCCTGGGAGCGCAGCATGGCGATCAAGGTGGCGGCCAGATCCACATCATTGCCGCGCCCGCCCAGAAAGGCATTGACCGAACCGGAGCGGGCACCGTGGTAAAGGGTTAAATCGTAGTTGTTGCGGACGTACTCGAAGATGGCGGAGGGGGAAGCGAGCGTATCCGCCTCGGTGCGCAAGTCTGCGGCCAAACACCCCGTGTAGGGCGCGGTGCCGCCATTGCAGAAGAGGATTTCGCTCGTTTCGCCCATGTTGGTGTCGGTGGCATGAGCCGCCGGGATCAAGATCAAAGCGATCAAGGCGAACGCGCAGGCGCGCAGCGTTAGATGCATGGTGATTGCTCCCGCATGTGTTCTATAGGAAACATGGTTCAGTGCTTCCCCGAGTGTAGATCGTCCAGTCCGGGACGATGTTTGGTTAGGGTGGTCATGGTCGGGGTTGCCGCCGGTATCGGCGAAGGCTTCCCCGCCGCAAGGGCTTGCGCTGCCTGATCCTGCCACCATTCCTGCAGGTTGCGGGAGCGCAGACGCTGTCTGATTTGCGCCAGTTGGACGTAGCGTCCGGCATCGTCGGCAACGGACAAGGCATCCCGTACCGCCTGTTCCAGAAGACCGGCCTGCATGGAGAGCCGCTGCAAGTGGACGATCTGCGTCTGGGTGGCTTCATCGTTGGAGGACATGGCATCAATTTCCTGGCGGCGCTGGCTGAGACGGGCGAGTCCTGGGCTGAGCAGCGCGGCAAGCTGGGATTGCCGCGCCTGACCGGCGTTGTCGGGCTGGACGGTTGCCGGTGCCGCGCCAGGGGCGGCGACAGAAACGGACAAGCTGAGCGAAGTCGATGGCGAGAACTGGAGCGCCTGATTGACGCTTGCCGAAAGGTTGTGGAGTTCGTTCAGCAGGGCTTGCTCTTCGGCGGAGGACTGCTGGCTCCCCTTGGCGGCGAGAACAGCCCGGCTCACACCTTGAATTTGGCTGATCTGGGTCGCGCTAAGGGTGCCATACACGGGTTTTGTGGCCGACGTTGGAGTGTTCTGCGGGGCCGCGTGGAGCATGCCGGGCGCGCCCAAACCCAACGCAAGCAGAAGTGCCGGGAAACGAATCGTGGTTCTGCTCCAGAAACAGTCGGCACCGCGAGTCATAAAGGTAAGAATTGCCATAATTGAATCCCTCAAGACCGCCGTTGCGCGCGCAGAATTTGCAACATGAGCAGGCTGCCCAAGAGGATCACGCCCCACTCCGGCAAGGTCGGGGCATCGTCATTATCCCCTCCGCCCGCAACGATATAACCGGGGTTGCCGGTTTCGTTGATGGTCGCCCCCGTCAAACCGGCCAACAGTGCGAAAGAACTGATGTTGTTGTTGCTCAGGTTCAGGTTAGTGAGGTTGGTGGCGTATTGCAGGCCGGTGAGATTGGAGATATGGAGTCCCGATGCATTGAGGGTGGTGAGTTGCTGCATCTGGCCGATCGTGATCGCATCCATCGCACCTTGTCCGAGAGCGGCGTTGATGGCCGCGCGCAATGCGTTGTCGGGAACGCTGACATCCTGCTTTTGCGCTGGCAGATCCTTACCGGCACCCGCAGCCACTGCCCGCAACGCAAGACCGGTGGCAAAGGGATCTTCGCCCCAACTGCCGTCGGGAGCCTGTTGGCTCTGCAATGCGCCGAGCAAGGTCAAAGCTTGGGTGGAGGCAGGATTGGCACGCAGATTAGCGACGATGGACAGCGCGATCTGGGACACGGGCGATGTCGCGGTGACTTTGGTATTAAGCGCGGCCAGCCCATTGACGATAGCGGCGGGTACCGCGCCGCTGACCGACTTCAGGGGAACCAGCGCAATCAGAACCTGAGCCGTGGTGACGGGATCGCTGGCAGTTTCCTGTCCCAGCGCCCAGCCGGGATCGCCGCCGGTCAATTGGGCCGTGGTCAGGTAGGCTACGGCTTGGGAAACATTGGTGGTCACGCCCTGTTGGGTCAGCGCTTGGAGCGTCAGCGCGGTATCCAGCGGCGAGCCTTGATAGGTTCCCGATAGGCCAAAGCCATTGTTGCCCGGAGCGGAAAGGTTCTGGGCGGACTCCAAAACTTGCAAGTCCGCATTGATGGACTGGTTGGCCGCACCCAAAGCCAAAACCCTGCGGGCGGTGAAGTCGACATTAGAGGGGGCGTGGTTTCCGAGCCAGGCAACGCCGCCATAGTAGGCCGCGCCTTGTTGATTGAGCGCTCTGAGCGCCATAACGGCTTCCGAGGTTTGGACGTACTTGACCGGATCGCTGGCACCCCAACTGCCGTCATCGATATTGCGCTGCTGGGTGAGCCAGGCCACCCCATTGTTGCCGGTGGTATTGAGCGAACTGGCAAGGCAAGATGAGGCGCCCAGCAGCATCGCCGCGAATGCCCAACAAATTGTTAGCTGCCGTCCCATGCATGCTCGCCCCATTAAGATTATTGCGGTCGGTTTTTGAATCTACCTTCCACAAATTTTGCAATTTGGAAATGCTACGGGTCGAGTATTACAAAACCATACTCGAATATCGGGATTTATATAGTCCGTTCATCCTAGTCCGAACGGGCTATGCATTCTGACAAATTACATAGGCCGTTCGGCTTATGGGCGCAGGGAGCGGCTAATCGAGGATTTGCCGATGCGCGGCAAGCATGCGGCTCAAGCCGACAGCCGCAATTGCCGCCGCAATGGACAAGGCCAGCCGCCCGCCGCCGTTCATGAAGTTCATCCACGCGACCAGGAAGGAAGTCGTGTCGGGGGCGAAATTGGCGAGAAGCAAATCCTCGATGCAGCCCAGCAGCACCAGGGGCACGTCGAGCATTTCCACCAGCAGCAGGAGCGGCACGGCAATAGCCAGCAGCGCAATGCGATGGGTGATGCTTTTCGTCGGCCAAGCCGCGAGCAGGCTCAGCATCAGGAGCGGAAGTTGCAGCGCGTGCCCGGCCAAGGTAGAACAGGAAAGGCTGGTGCCGGGCGGCAAGGCGTGTCCGGCGACTACAATATAGCGTATCAGTTCCACGGTCATGGCTACGACCGCTTCGCCGTGGTTGTCGGCAAGCGCCAGGCTACTGATGTGGTAATTTGGGGCAAGCCAACCGATTTCCCAGCGGTAGAGGGGCAGCAAGTGTTCGACATAGTTGTGGCCGAATTGCAGCGACAGATAGAGCAGCCCCAGATAAGCAAGCAGGAACAATGCCGCGAACTTAAGCAGCGCTTTTTTGTTCATTGCCGCCGGTCGCGCTTTGGCTTGCCCACCACAAGAAGAACAGACAGCTCAGCACGATGATCAGTGTCGGTGCGATGATGCCGTGCAACATGTCGAACCACTTGCGATCCTGCTGGGTGGCGAAGAACAGGGCGACGATGCGGCATTGATTCAGCCCGTAGACAATCAGCGTGCCCAGCGCCGCACCCTTGAGCTTGTGCCGCCAAGGAGCATTGAAGGAGGCGATGGCGGCCAGCAGCAGAAACACGGTTTCCGTGCCTTCGCAGCCGTTGAGCAGCGAGAGCGATCCACGAGGCGAAACGATTCGGTGCCCTATGGCTTGGGCATTTGCATCCGGAGCAATGAGGTTGATGGCCGCCGCGCTAGGCCGCACCGTGGCGAGGTCAACCACAAAATGCTCGACGATGCCGCCCTTGCACGCCGAATAGCCGTATTGCAGCGCGAAGAAAAGCAGCAGAAATATCAGGGCGAAGCGCAGCTCCCTGACGCGCACGAAAAATCCCGTGGGTTGTCGGGAATTAGAATGAGGCCGTTCGCTCTGTGTCATGGGCAGCCTGAGCAGGAAAAAGGCCGACCCGCCACAAGGGAGGAATTTAAGGAGGATATCTGACCGAGATTGTAGATTATCCCTTGGATGTTGCCGTTTTATTGCAGAAGCAATCTGCGGCCATGATCGTTGCAAACAGAGCAGATAGGCGTGGCTCATGCAAGACACGCAGTGGTGTTTGAAATGCGCCGAGCAGATTGGCCCAGCCTGCCATGCCATGGTGCACGCCATGTTCGGCGACCATGTCTTGATAAAGAAGCATTTACCTCCAACAAGATGATCGGCGCGGCAACGCTGGATCGATTACGTCACGGTGCCTATCGCGTGGTTTTGGATGGGCCGAGTTACCGTGACCCGAAACCCGTGCCGGAAAGATCAAAACCGTCAGCAGGGAAAAGAGGTAAGCCAACTCAAGCTTGATGCCAGCAGAACGGTAAAAAATGCGATTGCAAAAACAGCAAAAATCACGCATTCTTTACCCCCCGTTTGAGCCCCTGAAATGAAACTTCAAAGTGGCGCCATTACGGCGGAAATCAGTGACGCCTTAATGCCGAAAAGTGACACCGTCAGTTCATTGGCGCCTCCGACTGCATTTTGAGTGGTGACAATCGGAATAAAGCACGGTCACTATCTCTCAATAAGTATTCATTCAGCCTTTCGAGATAAAAGTCTTCTTTCACTTTTCCTCTTTTAATTTCGTCCAGGACTAAGGCTCCTATCAGGTATTTTTTTCGTTCAACATTTTTGCGATTATTTTCCGTTTCTTCGCTTCTGACCTTTGCCTCTAGTCTTTGTTTTTGAACTTTGAGTTTTTTTAGGTTTTCCTCTTGAGCCTTAATCTTTTCATCCAAAGTTGCCATGATTTCACCTTATTAATTAATGTTAATAATTGTACATTACATGATTTTGGTGTTATAGTCAAATTAATTAATTGTATTTATAGATTTTGCTGCAAAAATTTTTAAGACAGCATTTCCCTTCGACTGGAAGGAGAAGGGCGCACTTAGGAGTTGGGGATGAAACTCTCCCAACTCACGTACCAGCGCCCCACGGGGTAAAGGCAAAAGCAAAACCATGGCAAGTTATCATCATCATGTAAAAGCTATTTCACGTTCTGCCGGACGGTCGGCGACGGGTGCCGCCGCTTATCGTTCTGGTGAAAAAATTGCAGATTTGAAAACCGGATTGGTTTTCGACTACACAAAAAAGAAAGGTGTGGTACACAGCGAAATCATCATGCCGCCGAGCGCGGATAAAGACTTTAAGCCAACTGGGTCAGAGTTGTGGAATATGGCCGAGTCAGCCGAAAACCGGAAAGATGCTTGCGTTGCAAGAGAACGCGAAATTGCTCTTCCAAAAGAACTCACCCCCGAGCAAAGGTTAGAGCTTGCTCGAAACCACGCTCGCGACTTTGCAGAGAAGAACGGCTGCGCGGTTCAACTCTCCATCCATGCACCACACAAACATGCCGGCAAAGAACGGCTGGATGGTTCACCGAACGACAATGAAAATCACCACGTTCATTTGCTCTGTACCACAAGAAAAGTGGAAGGCAGAATTCTAGGTGAAAAATGCCTCGAAGAAAAATCCGGCCAGCAAAGATCGGCCAACATGCTGAACGAGCGGAAGCGGTCAGCCAACCTCCAAAACGTCGCTCTTGCCAGATATGAGCCATCACCCGGCGCATTTCCTCGCGTCGATCACCGCACGCTGGAAGCACAGGGTATCGACCACGTCCCACAATTCCACAAAGGCGTTGCGGTCGTGGCCATGGAGCGAAAGGGCATCCCGACCGACGTGGGCGCACGGCTGGCCACTGCGCAACGCGAAGGCGAAATAAACCGGGCGGTAGCACGCGCCCTTGACGCAACAATCGTTTCAACCGAACTCAACATAACCGCAGCGCTCGCCGAAAGATCAAACCAAGTTCAATTGAGAAAAGGAGTAGAAAATGAAATCAGAAAATTCGACAGAAATGGCATTCCAGACCACATCCTTCGTGCTGGCCGCGCTGCATGGAACGCCCCACGAGCACTTGCTGCCGAACAAGCCACTGGCGTGCGCGAATTGCCCAGCGGCGATGTGGACCTTCGACTCAGGGAACACGGTTCAGTGTTATTGCAAAATACTCCATTTCCCAAGTTGGGAAAGTGGGAAAACGATCGCGGCGATCACGATCTGCGACACGCCCGATCAAGCGGCACAAGCGACGGCAGCCAAGGCTGCAGTAGCCTTAGAGCGGAAATGCATCGCAGAGCAGAAAACTCTCGCCAAAGAGCAGAAGCAAAAAGAAAAATTGGCAGCGAAATTGGCATCCAGGGCGGACAAATTGAAACTGGTGGTTTAGTCGCACGCTCCCAAGACTCAGCAGCATTCCCAGAAAGGATAAAAAATGAGCAGCTTCGAGCAGCAAGTTTTGGACGTATTGCCGGAATCGACAACCAAGTAGTCGCCGCGCGCCTAGAATCCACACAAACAGAAAGGAAAAATCATGAACAACAACTCCAACGTGCCGCCCGCCACACTGAACCCGCCGACCTCACTAATATGCAATCAGTGTTCGGATGCGACAATATTCACGACATCGGACTTAGCCCTAAAGTGCTATTGCAACCGCATGCACCTGCTGAGCTTCGACAACAAGAACGCGGCGCTGGTGATGTTAACCTGCTCAAGCATGACGGCCAGATAGCGACAGAACGCCTCGCCGCCATCCCGCGCGAAGCGCCATCCGGTGGAATATACGACATGTTGATTCTGTGGCACAACGAAAAGGAGGCCGCCAAGGCCGCAGCCGCTGTCCTTACCCCGCCGCAGGTGAAGAAACCAGCCGTAAACCCTCCAGCGCGTCGGGAAGGGCATTCTATCCCATCCAACCTACCACCGGCACAGCCGGTGGCTTTTGACGTTATGCAACCAAAGCATCTTCATCCGCTCGACGTGCTACTTTTCAGAGACATTGAAAAGCAAATCACCACGCCCAGCATGGGCGCAGAGTTATTGGCTAAGAACCTGAGAAAGGCAGAACTCATTGAACGCAAGCTAAAGGAGCTTGTACCGGGCATCCTGCCCTTTGACTACAAAGCAGCCACCCAGAGTTTGTCCAATCTGGACTTTGACCGCGAACGCGAAACCATCAACGCCGAGGCCAAGGCACGAGGCATCAAGCAGAATCCCTATCCAACCGGTCAGAATAATCGGGTCATGGATACCTATGACCACCACCTCAAAGGCGCAAATGAGCGTTTGGAAGATTTCAGCCGAACCCAACGCCCAGCAAAGACTTGGACTGGCAACGACGAAGCAGGGAAGTTGCACGATAAACAGCTTGCCGATCTGCAAGACGACAAAGCCAAATGGGTCAAGGAACTGGCATGGCGTGACAAGCGGGCAACAGAACTTAAACAGGCCAGCGACAAGTCGTTCAGCACCCGCCTCGACGAACTCAACAAGGAGCATGACAACCGCACCTGCACTGCCATCGAGGCTGCACGGCCAACGATTGAGCGCGTCAAAGAGTTTGCTCAAGAGCGCAAACGCATCGAGGCGCTTGCCACCGGGACGCTCAGCAAGGAGCTTCAGCGGGAGCTTGAGTATGAACGCGGCAGAAGCAATGAATACAGCATATAGAAACAGTATTACCATTTTTAGCGTATATGCTCATTTCACCCCCTGTTTCTCAATTGAGAAACAGAAATGCCAGCATCTCGCGCTTGGACTTGCTCAACCTTTGTTGGTCGGCCAACTCTTTTTACAGCTTTTTTTCTAATGGGTGTGCAGGAAAATTCTGCCTGGCTTTTACCTGTTTTTATATAGTCTATTAAATCAATAGTATGGCAGACCAATTTACCGCCTTGCTGGCGAACTCGAACGGGAAAAGTTTTTCTGACGCGTGCCACGTAGCAAGCACCTGCTTGATAATTAAGGTAATGACCGCAATCCAAAAAACTGAGTTGGACAGGGTGTTTTAAGATTATATTATTGATTACTAAATCAATAGAATCAGATGACTGCTGAAGTTCTATGCTCATTATTTTTCCTTTGATGGAAAAATAAATGACGCTCCCCTTATTTTTCCAATAAAAATTGATTAAATAAGGGCAGAACCCCGGCACGAAATCGTCCTGTTGCCATTGAAATCTGAATTAGCACAAATTTCAGTGTTACACATTATTAAATAATTTGCAAATTGTTTGTTTGGCTGCAAAACTTTTTAAAAAGGTAATACTGAATTTGGGACGAATTTGGGACAGCAAGTGTCCCAAAAGAGTGAAATATCACGAAATGTCGTGTAATGAGTAGAAATGAAAAAACCCGCTAACTTATTAAATTAGCGGGTCTTTATTTGGGGTGATCGATGGGGCTCGAACCCACGACAACCGGAATCACAATCCGGGGCTC
>CAYZPM010000050.1:0-23729 GCA_964480365.1 uncultured Gallionellaceae bacterium | reverse complement strand
GTGCAACGATTGATGCGGCAGGCTCGTTCGCCGAATATGGCGTATGCAAATTAAATGAATATTATGTACACCGCGAGCGGATTAAGCGACAAGGAAGAGTGCATTAAGGAATATGCGCCGCTGGTCAAGCGCATCGCACACCACTTGATGCTGCGATTGCCCAGCAGTGTAGCGGTGGATGACATCATCCAGGCCGGCATGATAGGCCTGCTGGATGCGGCAGGGCGATATGATGAATTGCGCGGCGCTCAGTTTGAGACTTTCGCCGCACAACGTATCCGTGGCTCAATGCTGGACGAACTGCGCCAAGCCGACTGGATGCCGCGTAGCTTGCGCCGAGATATGCGTCGTATCGAGGCGGCGATGAGCAAATTGCAGCAGCGCTTGGGCAGATCGCCGAGCGAATCCGAGGTGGCCCTGGAGTTAGAGATGCCGTTAACCGAATATCAGCAGATGTTGTTCGAGTCGCGTGGCGCTCAACTGGTTTATTACGAGGATTTTCACAATGAGGGCGACGAGGATTTTTTCGACCGCTACGATTTCGATAGTGACGCCGACCCGCTTGAGTTGCTGCAAGATGAGCATTTTCGCGATGCGTTGATCAAGGCAATCGAGAATTTGCCTGAACGTGAGCGCATGTTGATGGGCATGCATTACGAACAGGAAATGAATTTGCGCGAAATCGGGGAGGTGATGGGAGTAAGCGAATCGCGCGTGTGCCAATTGCATAGCCAAGCCGTGGCTCGCCTGCGCAGTATGCTGAAAGGGCATTAGAGGTGCCCCTTGATGGATAGACTCAGTCTTTTCGGTTTGCTGGTTGCCCTTGGGGGTATTCTGGGCGGACAGTTGCTTGAAGGCGGTTCCGCCGACGTTCTGTTTCAGGGGGCGGCTTTCCTCATCGTGTGTGGCGGCACACTGGGGGCAGTGATGCTGCAATACTCGTTTAAGATTTTTACAACCGGAATCAAGATGGCGAGCTGGGTATTCGTTACGCCGAAATTATCCCCACAAAAGTTGGTATACCAGATTACCGCCTGGAGCAGTCTGGCGCGCAAAGACGGGATATTGGCGCTGGAGTCTCAAGTCGCCGCAAACCGTGACCCTTTTGTTAAAAAGGGACTACAGATGCTGGTGGATGGCAACAGCGCGGAAAAAATCCGTGAGGTGCTGGATATTGATACCCACACTTATGAGATTTTTTATTTTCAATCCGCGCGAGTGTGGGAATCAGCGGCAGGTTATTCACCAACCATAGGCATCTTGGGCGCGGTGCTTGGTTTGGTTCACATCATGCAAAGCTTGGGCGATCCATCCAAGTTAGGTTCAGGCATTGCAGTTGCGTTTATCTCCACCATTTACGGTGTGGGTCTCGCAAACCTTGTATATCTTCCCATAGCCGGCAAGTTAAAATCGTTGGTCATGCAACAACTGGTGATGCGCGAAATCTTGATGGACGGGCTGGTAGCCATTGCCAGCGGGGAGAATCCGCGTTATATCGAAGGCAAGTTACAGGGATATATTTCCTGATATGGCACGACCGCTTCGCCAGCGCAACCCACCCCACTCTCTCGATAATCTTGATCGCTGGTTGGTTTCCTACGCCGATTTTATTACCCTGCTATTTGCGTTTTTTGTGGTGATGTACGCCATCTCTTCAGTGAATGAGGGAAAATACCGGGTGTTCGGCTCATCACTGATGGAAGCGTTTGGTGGCCATGGGCAAGCCAAATCGGAGGCCGCAGTGCCGCTCAGCGAGAATGATATGTTGTTGAAGTCGCTGGTGGAGCGAAGGAATGCCAAGCTGGCCGAACGTCTACGCAAACAACAGGAAAACATGCAACACATCGCTAAAAACCTCAATCAGGTCATGGCGCCCTTGGTGACCAGCGGTCAAGTCAGTGTTTCCGAGACCAACCGTGGGGTAGTGCTGGAAATAAATGCCAGTGCACTATTTAACCAAGGCGAAGCAGAGCTACAGAGCGCTTCGATAAACACTTTGTCAGAGGTGGCCAATATACTGGGGCCGGGTGACCAGGCCATAGAGATTGAAGGGCATACCGATAATGTCCCTATCAAGACACCGCGCTTCCCTTCCAATTGGGAGCTATCTTCCGCGCGCGCCAGTAGCGTGGCGCGCCTGTTTATCGAGCATGGGGTCGCGGAGGGGCGGCTGACAGTCATGGGGTCTGCCGCCAACCATCCGGTCGCCCCCAACGATACGCCGGAAGGACGCGCTCGCAATCGCCGTATGACAGTCACTCTAATGGCTCCCGTAATGGAGCGATCATTACCGCAACCTACGCAATAACTGTTACACAGCCATCTGTAAGGCTACAGATGGTTTAAGTTAGTTCATACAACAAAAACAGGGGCACTATTATGCGTTTTGCCATTGCAGCGTGCGATAGTTCATTGGGCGTATTCAACGAATTCCTTACGGCGGGCTGGGTGCCGGTGAAGCTTTTTTCGTTCTCAACTCAGGGCAGTCTTGACAGCAACTACAAGGTCATTGATCTCGCACAAAGAAAGCGCATCAATGTGCAACTGTCGCGTATGACCGAAGCTGACCTGCGGGGTTTAGGTGAAAGCGGGTGCGATATATTAATTGTGGCCGGTTACAAATGGCGCATCGGCGATTGGCGCCCGTATCTGAAATATGCCGTAAATTTTCATCCTTCGCCCTTGCCTGAGGCACGCGGCCCTTATCCAATAGTGAGAGCCCTATTGGAAAATAGAAAATCGTGGGCGGTAAGCTGTCATCAGCTCGCGCCAGATTTTGATACGGGTGATATTCTGGCAGCAGAAACCTTCCCACTCAACGACAACGAGTGCCACGAAAGCTTGAGCCTGAAGGTTCAGATGGCATCTTGTCGCTTAGCTGACCGGATAGCCAACAATTTTCTGGAGTTGTGGAATCAAGCCATTCCTCAAGGGCCGGGGGACTACTGGCCAAAGCTTACTCAAGCGGAGCTAACGATTAATTTTTCCAGCTCAGTAGATACCATCATGCGCCAAGTCCGAGCCTTGGGATTGCTTGAGTGCTTAGCGTATATCAATGGCGTATTGATTTGTGTCAGACGCGCGGTGGGATGGACAGAGATGCACAACCACCTTCCTGGCGTGGTGGCACATGTCAACAATAACACCATCGTAGTGGCTGCTCAGAACGGATATATCGGAATCATCGATTGGAACGTTGTTTCCGCCGATTTATCGAGAGTTTTTCTCAACAATATTGGGGAGAAATTACTTTCAAATGCTACCGGGGTAACAGGATAGGTTTAAAACTGGGCTTCCCCCCGAAAAATCGTCACGATTAGAGGTGCTCTGCAGCAAACCTTTCAAGGTTAAACGCTACCCAGAATACGACTGGATGAGGGGAGATGTGGCTGTCCATCAGCACCATACAACCCTTGGGTGCTGTTTGCGGCGTTGAGCAACACCGCCAGCGCCTGTTGGTTATGCCTTAGTTTGGTTTGAATCAGCGTTCCATTGGTGCGATTAAGATGTTGCATTTGCTCTACAAGTTGTTGAATATCTTGCCATACCGGCAAGCTACCAGGGGCATGAGCCTGCAACCAAGGAACTATGCCGCTGGCTTGAATTTTTGCGTTATGGTTAAGCAGGTCATTTTTGCGTGCGCTCGCCAGTTTGCTTAACTCCTGTACGGCGCGTGTCTTGCTATCGGACAGAACCAGCAACTGTTCGGTATTTCCATCGATCAAGGCCTGCTGCTCGGTCTTCAGCAGCGTGACAAGCGATCTCAAACCATCACGTTCGGTGTTCAGACGAATTGTGAAATCCGATGCCGGAATGTTCTTGGTCATCGGGCGAGCGTCAAGCTTGACGTGAGGAGATCAGGTCAGTTACTGAACTGATAAGGCTATCCGCCACAGCACTGGAATTAACCTGAAAGCGGCCTTCACTGATGGCTTTTTTGATTTCTGCGACTTTCGAAGCATTCACCGGTGCATTCGTCGCGCTCCCCCCCATGCTAAGCAACTGCGTGGAAGTTGTGCCAAGATTTACGCTGGTGCTGCTGGTGGGAGTGGTTGGTGCATTATCCCCGGATTTTGCGACCTGCACACGCGTCTTCCCATCCCCGCTAGGGGCGAGGGGCAAAGAGGTACTTGAGTTATCAATTTTCACGGACATCACCTTTTTACTGGTTCGATTGTACTTCGTATCGGCAGCCTGGCGCAAAACTTTAGGGAAGCATTTAACTTTTATACACTAGCACAACATTCCGCACAATACCTGTCACGTTGGGACGAATGCTGGGGCTGCGGATCACGGGCGAATTTCCACGATTCCACCCGGTCGCGCCGCGCCGCTGACCACTTGCCCGGACGGGGTCTTAACTTTTACAGATTGTCCTTCCTCCGCGTTGCTCAGCGCCTGGCCTTCGGAACGGATATTGAAACCCGTTCCCTCAACTTGTAGCTGTACTGTCTGCCCCTGTGTTATTGCATAGGGTGCGCGCAGCATGTCCTGCCTTAACACTTGCCCCGCGCCGACACCATTTTTCAGGACTTTTCCTATGGCTTGCGAAGGATTCGTAAGAATACCCGTTTGTGTCATTTCAGCGTTCTGGCTGGAGATATCTTCGGTTTGTAACATGTGTCCCTGCGTGAGGGGTTTGTTGGTTATAAGCATATCCACGCTGACCGTGACATGCACCGGCACGAACAAAGCCCAGCCTTTTTTGTCGGGGCAGCGCACCCCAACCATACTGTTGCCGAGTAACTGTGAACCGGAGGGCAAAAATACTTCCAGCGACGGGCAGGCGGATCGCACGCTGCGCGGATCTATTTCATCTACCTTGAAGTTAACCTTTCCAGGCAGGTCATGTGTTTGCGCACGCACAAAAGCGGTGACGGCTTCAAGGATTGCAGCATGGCTTTGTTGCGCATCTGCTTGTGCAGGCAGGGCGATCAACAACAAAATTGCAGACAGCAGGGAGCGGAAATTTTTCATGACCGTATTGTCGGCTCTCAATGGCTTTCTGGGAAGCATATTAACGCAATCATCGCGTAGCGATACTTTTCCCCTTTCTCCCACCGGGGGAGAGCTGGAGATAACCAGCGACCTGGCTGGCGTCGTTGGGCAACCTAGTCGAATGGCTAGGAGCTCCATCATGGGGAAACGGACAGTGGGCAAGTTTTCATGTCCGTTAACGGGGGAAATAAGGCGGGTTTTCACTCTTAATCGGACAATGGTCACGGTACATTGGAGTTTAGTATGTGTTTCATCTGAGTAGTGGCAAGCAAGCTTAGGAATTCATTATGACCAGCAGAATTGACAGCGCCTTACAGTTTAACCAGACCGCCCTGAGTCTGCGTTCGGCACGCCAAGAGTTGCTTGCTTCCAACATTGCCAATGCAGACACCCCGAATTACAAGGCGAAGGATATTGATTTTGCCAAGGCTTTGCAAGGCGCGTTGGCGGGAAATACGGCAAATTTGCCGCTGGTGACTACCTCAATTAGCCATTTGAGCGGTACTACAGGAGAAAGTGTAATGGGGGCGCCGGTGATGTACCGCAACGCCTTGCAGCCGAGCGCTGATGGCAATACGGTGGACATGGATGTCGAACGTGCGCAGTTTGCCGACAATGCCTTGCGTTATGAAGCCAGCGTCATGTTTGTCTCAAGCAAGGTCAAAGACGTGTTAGCGGCTTTAGCGCCATAATAATCATGTCATTATTTAACATATTTAACATCTCCGGTTCTGCCATGACTGCCCAGTCGCAGCGGCTTAACGTAGTGGCAAGCAATCTGGCCAACGCCGATAGCGCGACAGGTCCGGACGGCAAACCCTATCGCGCCAAACAAGTGGTGTTCAGCACCATGCCGGCGAATGATCAAGGGGGGGCAGGAGTAAAAGTGGCGGCAGTTGTGGAAGATGCCTCGCCAATGAAATTGGTATACGATCCCCAGAATCCCCTGGCGGATGGGAAAGGTTATGTAACCATGCCCAATGTTAATGTAGTGGATGAAATGGTGAACATGATCTCGGCCTCAAGGTCTTATGAGAATAATGTAGATGTGATGAATACCTCAAAAACCCTGTTACTCAAAACACTGACCATAGGTCAATAAAAGAAAGGATTAAGTCATGACCACCCCAATACAAAGCTCTTCCTCACTGATTGCCGCGCTTAACGCGGCAAACAGTTCATTGGCGCAGAATCCCGCTGCAACTGCCGCTGCTAATAGCTCAATTACTACTCAGAGTCAGTTTCTGACCATGCTGACGGCGCAATTGCAAAATCAGGATCCAACGAATCCGATGGATAATGCCCAAATTACCTCGCAATTGGCGCAACTCAGCACGGTAAGCGGTATAAATCAACTTAATACAACGTTAACGGCGCTAAGTAACAGCATGTCTTTGGGGTCGGCCACTAGCTTGATAGGAGCTGGTGTATTGGTTCCCGGCTCCGCCCTTAACTTGTCTAGCAGTCAGGCAACTGGCGGAGTGACATTGACGCAGGCGGCTGACAATCTCAGCGTAACCATAAAAAATGCGGCAGGCGTTACCGTGCAAACCTTGCAACTGGGCGCGCAAAAGGCTACGGGGGTTGTGCCATTCTCTTGGAACGGTTCAACTGCTGCGGGTGCAACCGCACCGGATGGTTCTTACACGTTTACAGCACAGGCTACGACGTCTGGCGTTACTTCAACTCCCACCACTTTGGCCTACGGCACGGTGAATGCCGTAACCCCCGGGACAAGTGGGGTCACTGTGAATGTAGGATCACTGGGTGGATTCGCCTTGTCCGCAATTCAACAAGTCTTGTAATCAAAGGAGAATATCATGAGTTTTTCACAGGGATTGAGTGGGTTGAACGCGGCTTCCTCGCAACTGAGCACGATCGGCAATAACGTCGCCAATGCGAATACCGTAGGGTTCAAAGGATCGACGGCACAGTTCTCTGATGTCTTTGCGGCGTCGATGAACGGCGGCGGGAGTTCTACTCAAATCGGTATTGGCGTACAACTCCAAGCGGTTGCACAGTCATTCTCGCAAGGAAACATCACTGCAACCAATAGTTCGCTGGATCTGGCAATCAATGGCGGTGGATTTTTTATATTAAGCAACGCACAAGGAACCAGCTATAGCCGGAATGGCCAATTTGAACTGAATAATAGTGGCCAGATAGTCAATGCTGCGGGCAACAACCTGCAAGGTTATCAAATTACAAACGGAATACCGAGCGGAAGCCCAACTAACTTGACTGTCCCTACATCGGTAGCCAATGCACAAGCAACCGGTACAAGCACAACAACGGGAGTAATACCGGGAATTTCCGTCAGTATGAACCTGAATTCGAATGATACCGCACCAGCAACCGTTCCATTTAACCCGATAGATCCAACCTCATTCAACAATTCGACTTCAACGACGACTTATGACAGCAAGGGAGACGCGCAAACGACCACGATGTATTTCGTGAAGACGGCAGTGGCGAATACTTGGAATGTTTATTCGACAGTGCAAAATCCGTCGACTGGCGCTTACTTATATAACCCAGGCACTTCGGATGGTACGCTGACGTTCACCACCGGAGGAACCTTGGCCTCGTGGGCGCCGACAGTGGCCACCGGCATCAACTTTACCCCAGTCGGGGCCAATGCCGAAAACATTCCTTACACTTTTACTGGCTCCACACAATTTGGCACCTCATTTGGGGTTAACTCGATAAGTCAGGATGGATATACCGCAGGTCAATTAAGTGGCTTCAGCATCGGGACGGATGGCACGATTACGGGAAAATATTCCAACGGCCAATCCAAAGCGCTTGGACAAGTAGCATTGGCGACTTTCCCAAGTGATACTGGTTTGCAGCAAATCGGGGGCAATGCATGGACTCAAACAGCCGCTTCCGGGGCACCAGTGGTCGGCGCTCCAGGCACCGGTAACAATGGTGTATTGCAGACATCAGCTACCGAAGATTCCAACGTGGACCTGACAACCGAGTTGGTCAATATGATAACGGCACAACGCTACTACCAGGCCAATGCGCAGACCATCAAGACGCAGGATACGGTGACTCAAACCCTGATTAACCTGAGGTAATAGTGATTTGTTGGGATACGCTAACCCAACCTACCGGAGAGTGCTATGGATAGGCTGATTTATACCGCGATGGGCGGCGCATCCTATTTGATGCAACAGCAGGCTGCTGTGGCGCAAAATTTGGCCAACGCCAATACTCCGGGTTATCGCGCCGCGCTCAACACTTTTCGGGCCGTGCCTCTGGTTGGAGAAGGTTTGCCGACACGCACCTTCGTAGTGGATTCCACTTCAGGCACCGATTTTTCGCAGGGGGCAATGCAACCAACTGGAAGTGCCCTTGATGTAGCGATACAGGGAACAGGCTGGATAACCTTGCAAATGGCAGATGGTAGTGAGGCTTACACTCGCAACGGCAGTTTTCAGGTTGGGACGGATAGAACCCTGCAAACCCTTAACGGTATTAACGTGGCTGGCGACAGCGGCCCCATCACTATCCCACCTAACACGCTGATTACTATTGGCAAGGATGGCACTATTTCCACCGTACCCACCGGAACCCAGCCCGTCCCGGCGACAGTGGTAGGACGCATCAAACTGACAAATCCTCCATCGGCTCAAATGGTGCGAGGCGATGATGGATTGTTCCGTACCCAGAATGGCAAAACGGCAGAGGCGGATGCCAGTGTTATTTTGACCCCGGGCAATGTGGAAAGCAGTAATGTGAATATTGTGGGAGCTATGGTCGACATGATCTCGTTGGCGCGGTCGTATGATATGCAGACGCAATTGATGACGAATGCGGACAACAATGAGAAGACAGCCAGTTCTGTTCTGCAAGTAACAAGTTGATTTGGGCGATATTTAGACTTTACCCTACTGTTTTAAAAGGATAATAATTATGTTACGTTCTTTATATATTGCTGAAACCGGAATGAACGCGCAGCAAACCCAGATGGATGTAATTTCCAACAATCTGGCAAACCTCAGCACTACGGGCTTCAAAGGTTCGCGCGCGGTATTTCAAGATTTGATATACCAGACACTAACTCAGCCGGGCGCTCAATCTACCCAGCAAACGCAGATCCCTTCCGGTATGCAGCTTGGCACTGGGGTGCAGTTGATTGCGACAGAACGCCTTCAAACTCAGGGCAATCTGACTCAGACCGGCAATAATTTAGACTTGGCGATTCAAGGCGCCGGATTTTTCCAAGTGCTAATGCCGGATGGCACCACGTCATATACGCGCGATGGCTCTTTTCAGCAAAACAATCAGGGGCAAGTGGTCACTGCCAGTGGTTATCCCGTGCAACCGGCGATTACTATCCCGTCCAATGCAACCAGCGTAACGATAGGTACTGATGGTACGGTTACGGCTACGACGTCTGGCTCGACCACGCCGGTGACGATCGGCACCCTACAGCTAGCTATGTTTATCAATCCGACTGGATTGCAAAGTCAAGGAAACAATTTGTATCAGCAAACAGCCTCATCCGGCACACCTACTGTTACTACACCGGGCACCAACGCTTCTGGAACGTTAAACCAGGGTTTTGTGGAAGCCTCGAACGTGAATGTGGTGGAGGAAATGGTGAACATGATACAGACGCAACGCGCTTATGAAATCACTTCCCAAGCAATTACCGCCTCGAACCAGATGTTGCAGAAACTAGAACAGATGTAAATGGGTGAGGTGCATGATGAAAAATTTATCTAACTGGGTTGTAACCATGGTGCTATTAACACTTGCTGGCTGTGTTATCCCACCGTCAACCACCATCAAGACTCCGTTGACTGCACGTCCTGCCGAGCGGGATGCGCTGGCACCCCACAACGGAGCCATTTTCCAAGCGGGAAAATTCGAACATCCTATATTTGAGGACAGGCATCCGCGCAACGTTGGCGATATCCTGACCATAAATATTGTTGAAACAATCAGCGCGACCCAAAGCGCCAGTAATAATGCAGCTAATACTGGCAGTATGAATGCGAGTACGCCGACCATCGCAACAAACAAGACGTTGTTGGGTCCTCTTACGGTCACTAACTCATCGTCAGGCAGCTTGAGCAACAAGAGTGCGTATTCTGGAGCCAACACCTTTACCGGTACGATCACGGTGACAGTGGTCGAAGTCCTGCCCAATGGTAATTTATTGGTCGGCGGCGAAAAACAGATGGCGATCAATCAGAGCAACGGTTATATCCGACTTTCTGGCGTGGTCGATCCCTCAACTATAACCACCACGACCACCGGCTACACCGTGCAATCCACCCAAGTTGCCGATGTGCATATTGATTACAAGGATGCCGATAATATAGATACGTCTCAGGTCATGACCGTGTTGGGACGTGCATTCCTCTCGTTCTTGCCTTTCTAGGATGGAAACCGCTATGAACACAATTCTTAAAATTTTTCTGGCGGCGCTCATGATGGCAACACCATTGGTTGCACATGCCGAGCGCATCAAGGATTTGGCCAGCATCCAGGGGGTGCGTGATAACCAGTTGCTTGGTTATGGCTTGGTTGTCGGACTGGATGGCAGCGGCGACCAGACCACTCAAACGCCGTTCACCATACAAAGCATGGCCAGCATGTTGGCAAATATGGGTGTTACCCTGCCGCCGGGAGTTTCAACCAGCATGCAGTTGAAAAACGTAGCTGCGGTGACAGTGACGGCCATCTTGCCGCCCTTCGCGCGTCCGGGACAAGCCATTGATGTCACCGTTTCGTCGATAGGTAATGCGGCAAGCCTGATTGGAGGAACGCTGGTCATGACTCCGTTGAAAGGAGCCGACGGACAGGTCTATGCCATGGCGCAGGGCAATTTGCTGGTTGGCGGCGTGGGTGCAGCTTCGGGTGGTGCGAAAGTTCAGGTTAATCACCTAAGCGTTGGACGTATTCCTGAGGGAGCTACGGTGGAACGTGCCGTACAAACTGTGTTGGGACAGGGCGATTATATTAATCTGGAATTAAACACCACGGATTTCACCACGGCTACGCGTCTTGTCGAGACGATCAATCGGGAACTTTCGCCGGATAAGGAAATCGCCGTTGCTTTGGATGGCCGCATGATCAAAGTGCGTGCGCCGGATGGAAACGCACGCGTGGCTTTTATATCTCAGGTCGAGAATTTGCAAATTGACCCGGCACATGGCGGGGCGCGTGTCATCATTAACGCGCGGACGGGATCGGTGGTGATGAACCAGACGGTGGCACTGGATAATTGTGCGATCTCGCATGGCAACCTGACCGTTATAATCAATACCGACACTTCGGTCAGTCAACCCAATGCGCTTGCGGGCGGCGAGACCGCACAGACGACCAAAACTACAATAGACGTAAAAGCGGACAATGGCAAGATAGTCTTATTGAAGCAAGGCGTGACGCTTAGTGACGTGGTGAAAGCGCTGAATTCCATCGGTGCAACCCCGCAGGATTTGTTGGCAATCTTGCAGGCAATGAAATCTGCCGGGGCGTTACGGGCGGAGCTGGAGATCATTTAACGTGAACATCGCAAAGCGATACCAAATCACTCTCTCCCGCTGGGGAATAACCAGCGACTTGGCTGACGTTGTTAGGCAGCCTAGTCGAATGGCTAGTAGTTCCATCAGAGCTGGAGAGGGGAAAACGGGTATGGTGGATTTCATTCGGGTGCCCGGTCAAAAGCTTTTCGGAATCTGGGGCGGCATAACTGCCATGACCGCTAAATGAACACCAACACCCAAGCCGACATTTCCGGCAGCTTGGCGGCAAGCGCGCAAAGTCTGGATAAGTTGCGTGCGTTAGCCAGTCAGGCACCGGACAAGGCGCTAAAGGCGACTGCGCAACAATTTGAAGCCGTGTTCTTGAACATGATGCTGAAAAGCATGCGCGATGCCACGCCACAGGACGGCATGTTCGATAGCGAACAGACCAAGATGTTTACCGGCATGCTGGATCAGCAGTTGGCACAAAATATGTCGCATCGTGGAATTGGGCTGGCTGACATCATGGTCAAGCAATTGAGCAAGACGGGCAGTTCTGGCGCCTCTGCGGCAGCATCATCAGGGAATTTGTCCCCGAAGTTGCCGGGGAGTTCGCCCGTTGCGGCAACCAACATACCTGCGCCGCAGAATAATGCAGCCAATGCGTTGGCTGTCAATGGTGTGCCTTCGGCGTATAGCGAGAATTTTCAGCAAGGCTTCGTGCAACGCATGGCGCCCTATGCCCTTCAGGCCAGTCAGGAAACTGGTGTACCCGCGCCACTGATGATGGGACAGGCTGCGCTGGAAAGTGGCTGGGGGCGGCGTGAAATTCGGTTGCCTGATGGCAGTAATAGTTATAACCTGTTCGGTATCAAGGCGAACGGCAATTGGAATGGCAAGGTGGCAGAGGTTACGACCACTGAGTACCAAAATGGCATACCCCATAAGCAAGTTGAGAAGTTCCGCGCTTACGGTTCATATACGGAGGCCTTCAGCGATTATGCGAAGATGTTAAGCAATAATCCGCGCTATGCACCCGTAGTACAGCAAGGCCAAGGTGCGCCTGCTGCGGCTCAGGCTTTGCAGCGCGCAGGTTATGCGACCGATCCGAATTATGCTGCCAAGCTGGTTAAAGTTATGAGTCGTATCAATACGCTATCGTAAACACCGAGCAGTGATGCCTTGTCCTTTTCCCCCAAGGGTAAATACCCGGAGAGGGAAGCAGCCATTTTCATCATCGGGTGTAATGGTGACACCATGCCCGGTTGCTGGGTCGTGCTGCCGAATTGAAATTAAGATTAAAGAAATTTTCAAGACTGCCGATACTCTAATGAACAAGGCGTATTGAATCTTAAGGAAGATGCCATGAGCGACATGTTTAGTATTAACGTCAGCGCACTGAATGCGGCTCAGATTGGACTGACGACGACCGAAAATAATATTGCCAATGCAAACACGCCCGGATATAACCGTGAGCAGATTGTGCAAGTTGCGGCACCGGGGCAAAATACGGGCTCGGGTTATCTGGGCACTGGTGTGGCTGTCAGCACGGTTCAGCGGGTATACGACCAGTTTCTTTCCGGCCAGGTCACCCAACAAACGGGGCAGTCTGCGCAGCTTAATACCTACTACAGCCAGATTCAACAAATCAATAACATGCTGGCCAGTAACACTACTGGGGTGCAGCCTGCGTTGCAAAGTTTTTTCAACGCGGTGAATGGTGTGGCCAATTCACCGCAGTCTATGCCAGCACGTCAGACCATGATTAGCACCGCTCAGTCTCTTTCAACCACTTTTCAATCATTGAGTCAGCAGTTGACCAGCATTAATGCTGGTGTCAATGGACAAATTACCTCCGGCATAGGTTCTATCAACAGCATTGCACAGCAAATTGCCGCCCTTAACCAGAGTATTGTATTGGCTCAATCGGCATCCAGCGGTCAGCCTCCCAATGCTTTGCTGGATCAGCGCGACCAACTCGTTACGCAATTGAACCAGCAAATCGGCGCGACCGTCGTAAAGCAAGGCGACGGCAGCTATAACGTGTCTGTTGGTTCCGGGCAATTGCTGGTATCGGGTAATACAGCTTATAGCCTGGCGGCTGTTCAGTCGACTAGCAATCCTTCGCAGCTTACTGTGTCTGTCGGCACTCCTGGTGGAGTTCTCATTCCGCTACAGCAAAGCAGTCTTCAGGGTGGCGCCTTGGGGGGGCTACTCGCCTTCCAAAGCCAGACTCTTATCCAAACCCAGAATATGTTGGGTTTAGTGGCGACGGGAGTGGCCGGAACATTCAATCAACAAAATGCGCTTGGACAGGATTTGAACGGGAATATGGCCAGCAGCACTAACAGCTTTTTCACCGATCCCGTGCCAGTGGTCAACAATAATACTGCCAATACTGGCACTGCTAAAGTTGCAGCGACTATTTCCAACTATTCCCAACTCACCGGCAGCAATTATTCGTTGAGTTATGATGGGACAAATTACACCCTGACACGCCTCTCAGACAACACGGTTACAACTTCGGCTACGCTACCGATGACGGTGGACGGCGTCAGCATCAGTCTTACATCCGGCGCGCCTAATGCTGGTGACAGCTTTCTTATCCAACCAACCATAAACGGTGCGGCCAACATTTCGGTTGCCGTCACAAATCCCGCCCTGATTGCGGCGGCGGCACCCGTGATGACAAATGCACCGGTAACCAATAACGGAACGGCGACGATCAGCGCTGGCGCTGTTGATGCGACGTATACTGCCGCAACGGTGACGCCTGCCGTTACGCTGACTTATAACTCGGGTACGAACACGCTTACCGGCACCCACTTGTCCGGGACTGTCACCAACAATGGCGTAGTGACCCCGTTTGCAGCGAACGCGCCAATACCCTATACCGATGGAGCGACCATAAGCTTTGGGGGCGCCAGCTTTACGATTTCAGGTACGCCAGCCAACAACGACACATTTACTATTGCGAAGAATACTAACGCAACGACGGACAATCGCAATGCCCTGTTATTGGCAGGCCTGCAAACCCAAAATACCATGCAGGGCGGAACGGCCAATTATGTTGCGGTATATAGCCAACTGGTAGCTCAAGTGGGCAACCAGACGAGCAATTTGCAAGTGACCAGTACGGCGCAGACCTCCTTGCTGAATAGTACCATTGCGTCACAACAATCGGTTTCCGGGGTAAATCTCGATGAAGAAGCGGCCAATCTGTTGCGTTATCAGCAGGCTTATCAAGCTGCGGGCAAGGCAATGCAGATTGCCAGCACTTTGTTTGACACGTTGCTCTCAATAGGAAAGTAGGTGTGCCATGCGTATAAGTACCAGTACTCTTTTTAACGTAAATGTCGCTCAGTTAAATACGCTGGAGAGCAATATGCTGCACACCCAGCAACAAGTCGCCTCCGGTCAGTCCATCCTGACCCCGGCGGATAATCCGGCTGGTGCTGCACAAGCGCTTCAAGTAACGCAGACGGATGCGACCAACACCCAATATCTCAGCAACATCAGCATGGCGCAAAGTTCGCAGACTCTCGCTTCAGGAGTTTTGCAGAATTTCAATACGCAGTTGCAGAGCATACAAACATCTGTGCTTAGCGCGGGCAATACGGGCATGTCAGATGGTAACAGGCAATCACTTGCCGCCACTATGCAAACCAGTCTCAATCAGTTGATTGCGATGGCGAATTCTCAGGATGCCACGGGAAACTACATGTTCTCCGGTTTTAAGGGAAGCACGCAGCCTTTCGCTAATACCTCAACCGGGGTGCAGTACATGGGCGATGACGGGCAGCGTTCGATCCAGATAAGCCCAAATAGTCAGTCAGCCTCCAGCAATTCCGGTGCGGATATTTTTATGCGCATCAAGAACGGCAATGGCACATTTGTTACACAAGCGACGGCTACGAATACAGGAACCGGCGTTGTTAGCCAAGGGAGTGTGATTAACCAAGCGTTAGTTAACGGGGATAGTTATCAGATAAATTTCACCAGTGCCACCACATACAATGTGACCGACACCACGACTGCGACCGCAATTTCGACGGGAAATGCCTATGTGAGCGGGCAGGCTATCAGTTTTGGCGGCATGCAGCTCAATATTTCGGGCGCACCGGCCAGTGGCGACACGTTCACCGTCGCGCCGAGCACCAATGAAAGTGTATTCCAGACAATTTCAAATTTCATTACTACATTAAATACACCCATCACGGGCAATCCGGCAGCTGCTGCGCAGCTGACCGCAGGGATACAGAGCACGATAAGCGGCTTAAATAACGCCATGAATAGCGTCTCGACAGCAAATGCTGCCTTGGGGTCAAGCTTGGATGGGTTGGCTGCCATGACTACTAGCGATAATAATCTTCACGTCCAGTATCAACAGACTCTGGCGAATTTGCAGAGTGTGAATATGACCCAGGCGATCACCGATTTGACCCAGCAACAAACCATATTGAAAGCCGCGCAACAATCGTTCGTGTCAGTGGAAAACCTGTCCTTGTTCAACTACATGCGATAGGCGGTTCTCGTAGACACACGGGGTGTAATTTGCCCTATCTTTCCCCTATTTGCACCATAAACCCGCGTCGGGTTGCGCTGCAAGTCTATGGCTTACCAAGTTGTTGCATGACATGCAACGCGGTGCCCAGACTGGTATGCATCATTTGATCCAGCAGAGGGGCAAAGTAGGGTATTGTCAGCAACAGCGCCGCAAAACCGACGGCAAGGGTAATCGGGAAACCGATCTGAAAAATATTGAGTTGCGGCGCGCTACGTGTCAGGATAGCGAGAGCCAGATTGGTAATCAGCAGCGCGCCGATCACAGGCATGGATAGTTGCAGGGCATTTGCAAAAATGCTGCCGCCCAATGCGACCAGTGTATGCAGTGCTGCCGCATGAGGCGCTGAGGCGCTGATTGGAAAGGCGTGAAAACTGTCCGCAAGTGCTTCCAGCATATATAGATGTCCATCCATACCGAGAAAGGCGAGCGTAGCGATAGTGCTGAGAAATTGCGCAGCTACCGGTGTGTAGGAAGCATTCATCGGGTCATAGAAGCTGGCGAAGCCCAATCCCATCTGCAGTCCGGCAAGTTCACCACACATTTCCACGGCTGAGAAAATCAGGAGCATGGTGAAGCCTATCGCAACACCAGCCAGAATTTGTTCCAGAAGCACAACAAATCCCAATGCGGAAGCCACGTCAACATTGGGTTGCGTATCCAGGGTGGGTGCGATGATTACGGTCAACAGTAGTGCCAAGCCAATCTTTACTAACGCTGGTACTTGTTGGTTACCCAGCACAGGTGCACTGGCAATCAGCGCAAGAATGCGCGTAAACGGAAATATGAACAGAGCAAGCCAAGCGGATAGTTGGGCGCTGGTAACGCTGATCATAAGCGGCTTTGTTTAGCTATTGTCCAGACCATTTCGCCGACTCTCATCAACCAACCAGCCACGGGATACTGCTGAACAGGCGCTGGATATAATCCACCATCATGCTGACCATCCACGGGCCGGTGATAATCAGCACCACGAACATCCCAATCAGTTTTGGAATGAATGACAAAGTCATTTCATTAATCTGGGTAGCGGCTTGAAAAATGCTGACCACCAGCCCGATGATAAGTGCCGCCAACAGTGGCGGAGCCGAAACCATCAGGGTTAGCTCCAACGCTTGGCGGCCTAGTGTCATCACGCTTTCGGGAGTCATAGCTAAATTCAGTCGTTAGTCGTTAGTTATTAGTCGTTAGTTTAGTCGTTAGGCTTTAACTAGAGACTAACGACTACCCACTAACGACTGCCTTTAAGTATAAAAGCTCTGCACCAGCGAACCGATGAGCAGGTTCCAGCCATCGGCCAGTACAAATAGCATGATCTTGAATGGCAGAGAAATCACGGAGGGCGATACCATCATCATACCCATCGACATCAGTACGCTGGCCACCACCATGTCTATTATGAGAAACGGGATGAATACCACGAAACCGATCTGGAATGCAGTTTTCAATTCACTGGTAACGTAGGCCGGCACCAGGATTCTCAGTGGCACCTGATCCGCGCTTTGCAGCGGCTCGCTGTTGGCAATTTTCACAAACAGGGCGAGATCCGTTTCGCGCGTCTGTCTCAGCATAAATGCCTTGAGCGGAAGGCTGCCTTTCTCGTATGCCTGTTCCAACGTGATCTTGTCTTCGCTGTAGGGCAGGTAGGCCTCCTGATACATTTTGTCCAGCACGGGCGACATGACGAAGAACGTCAGGAACAAAGCCAGCCCGATTAATACCTGATTAGGCGGAGAAGTCGGCGTACCGACGGCCGAGCGTAACAGCGACAACACAATAATGATGCGGGTGAAACCGGTCATCAACAGCAGCACGGCAGGCAAAAAGCTCAGCGAGGTGAGCAGTATCAGAGTTTGCAGGCTGAGCGAATAGGTCTGCCCACCGCCACTTGTAGCGGTGCTGGTGACGGCGAGCAATCCGGTATCTGCCCCAAATGCAGCCGGAATCAGGGTGAGCAGCAGAAGCGCTAACAATAGTTTAACGAAAAATTCGCGTAGCGAGGCCTTGTCCCCCTCTACCGCTTGCGGGGGAGGGATGGGGAGGGGGCGGGCATGGCAAGCCTCAATATATGGGATGGCACATTGGCCATGTCCGCTAACCCGCATTACGTTTCTCCATCATCTGCTTCAACCAGCCCTGAAATTTTCCATCCATTCCGGGAGGTGTTTCCACTTTCGGAATGGGCAGATCGGCCTTGGGCATGCTGTGCAGGGTGCGCACTTGGCCGGGAGCGACGCCCACCACCAGCCATGTGTCCTTGACTTCCACCAGAACGATGCGTTCACGCTGACCAACAGCCACGCCAGTAATCACCTTGAGCACGCTTCCTGCGCCATATTGCGGGAGATTGATGCGTTTCAATATCCAGGCAACCAGCACCACTGCGGCCAATACCAGCAGCAAGCTTAAAACGACTTGAAATATGCTGCCGGTGGATACTGTCGCCGGTGGCGGTGTATAAACGGGACGCGTCGTTTGCGCTGCTGCAAGCAGCGGTGCATACAAGGCGGCAATGAAACAGAAACCGGCGCGTTTCAAGTTATTGTTGGAAGAGGTGAAGGAGTCTCTCATTTTAGCGACTGAGTCGGCGCAGACGCTCCGACGGGGTGATGATGTCAGTGACGCGGATGCCAAGTTTTTCATTTATCACCACCACTTCACCCTGTGCGATCAGGAAGCCGTTGATTAACACATCCAGAGGCTCACCGGCTAGGCCGGACAGTTCCACTACCGATCCTTGAGCCAGTTGCAGCAGGTTTTTGATTGGCATCTTGGTACGTCCAAGCTCGACCGAGAGTTGCACCGGGATATCCATGATCATATCTAGGTCGTTGTGCGCCGCACCCCGCTGCCCCGCCCCTGCACCAAGTTGTTCGAATACATGGGGCTGGGCAATAGCTGCGGCAGCCGGTGTTGCCGCAGTCTGCTCAGCCATCGCGGCACCCCAGTCGTCCGTAACCGGTGTTGCCGCAGTTTGTTCTGCCATCGCGGCACCCCAGTCGTCCGCGCTTATTTCTGTGCTGTCGTCAGGCATGTTTGCCTCCATCGGTTGTTTCGTTCACTGTTGTAGACAACATTTTTTCCACTCTCACGGCGTACTGACCGTTGGATACACCATACGTGCACTCCAAAACCGGCACGCCATCCACTTGCGCCACAATATTTTTTTCCGTGTCCAACTGGATGATATCGCCGCCGTGTATTTTGAGCACTTGATCCAGCGTAATCCGAGCTTTCCCGAGTATCGCAGTTAACTCAATATCCGCAGACTGTACTTGCCTTGAAAGTGTGCGCTGCCAGCGTTGATCAGTCACCATGTGCTCACCCTGCACCGTGCTGTAGAGCAACTCTCGTATGGGTTCTATCATGGCATAAGGCATCAACACATGAAACGCCCCGCCGATGCCACCGAATTCGATATCAAAAGTAGTAACCATCACAACTTCGTTGGGAGTAGTTACGCTGGCAAACTGCGAGTTCATTTCCGAACGCACGAACTCGAATTCCAGTGGATACACGGATTCCCATGCCTTGCCATAGGACTCGAACACCGTTGCCAGCAATTTCTGGATGATGCGCTGTTCGGTCTGGGTGAATTCGCGTCCCTCGACGCGAGTATGGAATCGTCCATCACCGCCGAACATATTGTCCACCACTAGAAAAATCAGGTTGGGATCGAAAATAAACAAAGCATGACCGCGTAGCGGTTTGGGTTGCACCACATTGAAATTGGCCGGCACCGGCAGGTTGCGGATGAATTCGCTGTATTGTTGTACGCGGATTTGCCCCACCGAAATATCAGCGGTGCGTCGGATCAAGTTGAAAAAAGCAATTCTGAAGAGACGCGCGAAACGGGCATTGATTATCTCCATCGTGGGCATGCGCCCACGTACGATTCTTTCTTGCGTACCAAGATTATACGGCTGGACGCCACCCTCAGGCTCGACATGCTGCTCCGGCTCATCGGCTTCGCCGCTAACCCCTTTCAGTAGCGAGTCAACTTCATCCTGGGAAAGAAAATCTTTGCTCATGGCGTTATCATTGGATAATGAATGAGGTGAATAATACGTCCAGAACACCGTTACTGGATGCGCTGTCATTTGCCACTGGCGTGATTTCCACTGGGGCAGAGGCGGCTATATCCACTCCGGATGCAGTGGCGGCTCCCACTCCGGACGCAGTATCTGCATTAGGCGTAGTAATGTTTTTGGGGAGGGAGGTATGCAACCCGAGTATGGTATTAGTTTCCACGATGATTTCCTGAGCAAGTTTTTTCTTACCTTCGATAGGCATCAACTCCGAGGCGCGTTTGCTCGATAGCAGGAAAAGCAGGCGGCTGCGAACTTCCGGCAGGCGTTGCCGGAGCTTATCCGCCAACCCCTCGTTGGCGACTTTCAGCGTGATGCCGATTTGCAAAAACTGATCGCTTTCCTCGTGTTGCAAATTAACCGTGAAGGGCTCCAGCACTAGGAAGGTTGGCATCTCCACCACAGCCGCCTTGGGTTCGTCAGTGTGCTGGCTACCCTTCATAAAATACCAGCCTGCGCCACCGACAGCCCCCAAAATCAGTACCCCTATGATGGCGAGCACCACCTTTTTGCTTTTTGGTTTTGCGGGGGCTTCAGTTTCAGCTGGAGCCGATTTTGCGGGTTTTGCCATTACTGCTCCTTACTTTGTTGAGGACACCTTGACTTGGATTATCGAACAAATCCAACCGATATGATAACCGGAATAAGACAAAGAATTCCCCTCAGCTTGGTATTTTATCGTGAAACTCGTATAGCGAGTCTTTGTCCCCCTCTCCCGCTTGCGGGGAAGGGATGGGGAGGCAGAGCGGGCATCGCGAGTTTCATTCGGGTGCCCGGCTAAAAAGTTTTCGGAATCCGGGGCTGCTATTGTCATGCCCGTTCCCTTAATTCAAGATTTATGTGGTAGCCCTTCAGGCAAACGTATCCACCATTCCCTGATGACGGCGTCCAAGCGAAACCGTACTACCGGATGTGATGTCTCCCGTGGCAACGGTGGCGTCTATTTTTCCGGCTACGCCCTCATTTCCCTTTTGCTGCTGACTAGCCTGCCAGGCTTGCTGATCTTTGGAAGATTGGTCGCTCACCAAGGCATTGCCCAGCGTAATCCCATTGCCAGCCAACATGTCACGTAGTTGAGGTAACGCCTGCTGCACCGCATCGCGTACAGCGGCATGGGGTGAGGTGAACAGTGCGGTAGCTTGATCGCCACTGACCTTAAGAACTACATCCAGTGGCCCCAGATTCGGAGGGTTAAGATGCAATTCTGCGGTTTGTTCGTGCTGTGTGGCCATCCAGGTAATTTTTTGATTGAACTCGTTGCCCCATGCTTGATCCGTCACGGGGGTGTTTATCACTGCTTGCGCTGCTTTTGCCGCCCCACTCTGGCTGGCGGCGATGGGTGCGATACCACTTTGCACCAAACTATCCAAGGCGGCGGATGCAACTGGCTGCGTAGAACTTTGCATTGTGGCGCTGTCGGGTTGTGTCGTTTTTGCGCCATCCTTGCTTAATGTTCCCAAGGCGACAGCAAAAGTATTATCTTTGCTTATACTGACGCCACTAGCCGGAGTTCCTGCAGAAGCTCCTGATGAAGCTTTATTCTGCACAGATTGCAGCGTTATGCCAAGCGTGGCAGATGCAGTAGTTTGCGATTGCGCACTTTTACCCCCGTTCGTTATGGATTCCAGAATAACTTTTCCATTGGCTACGGTGCTGCTCGGAGCGGTAGTGGTGGGCAATAGTTTCGCCAGCATATCGCCAGGCAAAGCACTGACCCCGTCAGGGATGGAAGTTTGCAGATTGGTTTTATCTTTGGTTGCGGGGCTGCTCGTACCAGTGGTAGCGGGCAACATCATCGCCAGCATATCGCTTGGTAATGTACTGACTCCATCAGGCGTGGGAGCCTGCGGATTAGTTTTGTCCTTGGCTGAAGGGCTGTTCGTGGCAGCGGCGGGCAACATCATCGCCAGCATATCGCTTGGTAAAGTGCTGACCCCGTTCGGTGCGGGAACTTGCGGATCAGTTTTTCCTTTGTTTGCGGGGCTGTTCGTAATAACGGTGGCTGGCAACAACGTCGCCGACATGTTACCGGGCAGTAAGCTGGTCACATCCGGGGCGGCGGGTTGTGGTTGCTTAGTAGTGTCATTGCCTGTTGCAGTGGCGGTCGCATCATTGGCAGCGGAAGATGCGGGCTTCTTGTTGTCTGACTTTAGATTGTTCGACGGTGTGCTTGCATTGGCCTGCTGGCGCGCCAGCACGTTGCCGAACGGCTCTGCTGCTTGCGCGGCGTTATTGTTATCCGTTGGAGCGGGCGCTTGCATTGACGAAGCGGGTGAGACGGCGGTGACGGGCAGATTTTGCATAATAGGCTCCTGTGATTAGTTCTTGTTTTGTGCGGCTGCGACCTTGATGGCGGCGAAGCGTCCGGTGTGCTCATCTTGCTGGCGTTGTTCGGATTTTGCCGCCAGTTTCTTTTCGTTTTCGATATGGCGTTGCGCCAACGTATCAAAGGATTTCATTTTGCGTTGCGCCTCGTGTAGTTCGCTACGGCCCATTTGCAACAAGTTGCGGGCCTGTTCGTTGGCATTGCGTTGCTGTGCGATGGCCTCGTCCAGACGCAGAATGAAATCCTGAAAGTTACGTAGTTCGGATTGAATCATTCCGTTCTGTTCTGCTTCTTGAAAGCGCGCCTGATAATCTTTTCGGTATTGCAACAAGGTATCCAGCTTGGCCTGTGCAGCCTGCTGTTGCTGATTAAGCTGGCCGAATTTTCTGGTGGCGGCATCATTTTGCTGTTGTGCCAGATGCACCAGTGGTTGCAGGGAAAATTTCTTGGCCATGATCTTTTATCGATGCCCGGTTATCAATGCAATTTGTCGAATAATTGGGTAAATGCCGCGACGCCGATGGCATAATCTTCCCGCTCATACATGCCCTGCTTGAGAAAACCTTCCATCTGCGGGTACATCGCGATACCCTGATCCAATAACGGGTCGCTGCCACTAACATAAGCACCCACACTGATCAAATCGTGATTACGCTGGTAATGAGCGTACAAGTGCTTGAAGTGGTTAACCGAGCTGAAATGTTGTTCGGAAACCAGATGGTTCATAGCACGGCTGATTGATGCTTCGATATCTATTGCCGGGTAATGTCCTTGTTCGGCGAGGCGGCGCGACAACACAATGTGTCCGTCCAGAATGGCGCGCGCGCTGTCGGCGATGGGATCCTGTTGGTCGTCGCCCTCGGTCAGCACGGTATAAAACGCAGTGATCGAGCCTCCGCCTTCTGTGCCGTTACCGGCACGTTCCACCAGTTGCGGCAACTTGGCGAACACCGAAGGCGGATAGCCTTTGGTGGCAGGCGGCTCCCCTATTGCCAACGCAATTTCACGCTGTGCCATGGCATAACGAGTAAGCGAATCCATAATCAATAGTACATCTTTTCCTTGGTCACGGAAGTATTCAGCTATGGTAGTAGCATAGGCTGCGCCCTGCATGCGCATCAGGGGGCTAGTGTCCGCAGGTGCAGCGACGACCACGGAGCGCGCCATGCCTACCGGCCCCAGAATGTCGGTGATAAATTCCCTCACTTCGCGGCCACGTTCGCCGATCAGCCCAACTACTATGACATCGGCGCTGGTATAACGTGCCA
>CAYZPM010000049.1:16675-23829 GCA_964480365.1 uncultured Gallionellaceae bacterium | reverse complement strand
TCCATCTGGGTTGATGGGGTGTTATTATTACATTAATGAATTAGAAATGGAATAACTACCCGTTTATTTGCGGATTTCGCAACAGCACCATAATACCGAAAATGAGAGCATCGATTCACAAACAGTTTTTTTGAACATCAAAAAAGTTTCACCTTCGTGCCATGGGCGCCATGTTCGGTTTTGGGTTGGGAGTATGCATTTGAACTTTTAGAAAGCGGACCTCCCCGCAGGCTATAACGACAACTATTTCAGAAAAATGCGAAGGTCAGCAATGGCCGATTATGTGGATTGCTTGATTATGTGGACTTGATCCTGTGGATACTTGCCAACAGCTGATGGGCTGAGGTCGACGCGTTTTTTGCTCTCCACATAATCAAAGCTTTTTCAGAAAGTCAGTTTGCGAATCAGGCGCACGGTAGCGTCGAATCTTGACGTATGGCTCGTGAAGTCAGGCCAATGCGCGTTGCTTCATCGACAGATCTGCCTGAAAGTAATAATGAGTGGTGGCCGGACTCTTGTGGCCAAGCCAGAGCGCGATGATACTGATGACTGACGCCTTTGGCATAGCCCGGTGAGATGAGATTGATTTCGGAATTACCACATTAAGTAGGACAACCACTTCAGACGATCATTGAAATTATGTCGAGCTTGCCGTTACATCAATCCCCAAAAACCCAGATTACGCAGGGCATCCATGCCTTGCCTCACCAAACAGTCCACATAATCGAGCGTTGTACTAAACCGCTAACGCGGTAGTGGCAGGTTTCAGAGTGCTGGCGGGATTGTTGCCGGGGTCAGCAGGTCAGATTCACAAACCCCTCCAATCGGAGAATGATGGTGTTGCTGTTTGCAGCACTTCATTCAACCCCGACAAGGAGAACTATCATGACCCCTTTACGCCATCGGATGATCGGAGACATGGCCATCCCGCAATCTCGCCGAGAACACCAAATCGGCCTACCTGCAACAAATCACCTCCTTCGCAGAACACTTCCACCGTTCCCCGAAAGAGCTCGGCCCGGAAGCGGTCCGCGCCTACCAGCTCTATTTGACCCAGACCCGGATGCTATCAGCCAGCAGTGTCAGTGTCGCGACCGGCGCGCTGCGCTTTTTATACAAATTCACGCTCAAACGCGACTGGGCCACCGAAGATATCCCGATGCCCAAGAGGCCCTTCATCCTGCCGGTGATTCTCAGGCGAGGAAGTCATGCACTTCCTGGATTCGGTCGAGAACCTCAAGCACCGGACGATACTCACATCAGCCTATGCGGCGGGCTTGCGCGTTACCGAAGCGACCCATCTCAAGGTGACCGACATCGACAGCGAGCGGATGACGCTCCGCGTCGATCAGGGTAAGGGCAGTTGAACCCGTAATCTGATCTGGAAAATCTGCAAAAAACAAAAATCGAACCAAAATCAAAGTTCAGCCAGGTGGCAGAGCGAAATTATTAGCGACTTTTTCAACACAATCAACAGAAAGCGGACACTCAGAATCGTAATTTTAAGTCAGAGGGCTTGGGATTAGCTTTCAGTATGGCAACTTCATCACTTAGTATATGTACTGCTTCGTTAAGCATTACATCCTTGGCGAATTTCTTCTTTTTTTCGATTGCCAAGTCAGCGTCGAGATTACGTTCGTTAGGCTGCAGTCCATCATCTTGAAAATTTGGGATACTTGCCACAACAGATTCTTGGTCTGTTGTATTGGAAACTTTTTCTATTTCTTTATCTTTGTCACGTAACTTTACCTTGGCTTCTTGGGCTTCGCGCTCTTTGCGGCGGTCAATCTCATTGAGCGAGATCAGGTTTTTATTGCGCTGAATTTTGAACTCGGCAATATCTTCCTGTAAAAACTGGAAGTCTTTGTCCTTGCTTACGCGCATGTCATGATCTGCTATCAATATTGGAACGACACTTTTCAAATCTCCAATTGGAGTATAGTCAGCTGACCTTATTTGCGTCCATGGCAAGGCATTGTCGTAGCTGGATTCACCAAAATTCTCCGAATCAGTAAACATCGGAAGGCTGATATCTGGCGTCACTCCTCGCAATTGAGTAGTACCGCCATTAATGCGGAAAAATTGGCCAACAGTCATTTTGAGTTCGCCGAATTTAGGATTTTCGTTTTTCGCGAGTTGATCCAGGTTTATCACCATCTGGACAGTACCCTTCCCAAAACTTGTCTCTCCGATCACAATTCCGCGACCATAATCCTGAATCGCTGCTGCGAAAATTTCGGAAGAGGATGCCGAGGCATGATTAATGAGTACACCTAGCGGCCCATCCCACGCTGTGCCAGCGTCAGTATCACTTTTTACTATTACATGACCTTGGGAGTCACGTTGCTGTACTACCGGGCCTTTGTCTATAAACAGTCCTGTCAACTCGACGGCCTCCTCCATGGAGCCACCCCCATTGTTGCGTAAATCCATCAGCACCCCTTCCACTTTGTCTTTTTTGAGTTCATCTAAAAGGCGCGACACATCACGAGTCGCACTTTTGTAATCTCTGTCACCTTTTTGATGGGCTGCAAAATCCTGATAAAATCCTGGCAATGAGATCACACCAATGTGATGCGTTGTACTTCCGTCTTTCACATCAATAATCGATTTTTTAGCGGCCCGCTTTTCCAGGCTGATCTTTTTTCGAACAAGCGAAATGAGCTGATGCTTGCCGTCGGGGCCTGCTTCAGCAGGTAGCACATCAAGAAGCACCACAGAATCCTCCGCTCCACGTATCAGGGCCACCGTATCGTCCATGCGCCAGCCCATTACATCAGTAATGGGACTATTTTCGCCTTGGCCGACACCCACAATACGATCTCCGACTTTCAGCTTGCCAGATAGCGCAGACGGGCTTCCTGCTACTAGCTCCTTGATGGTGGTATATTCATCCCTGTCTTGAAGCACAGCGCCAATTCCAACAAGCGATAACCTCATTGCAATATCAAATGAATCTGAAGCGCGCTTCCCCAAATAATTGGTATGCGGGTCAATAGCCATCGCATAGGTATCCATAAATTTCTGAAATACATCGTCGCTATTGACCTTGGAAAGGCTATTCAAGGAATTTGCATAGCGTTTGTCCAGTATATCTACGGTGCTCTTGTAATCTTTACCGGCGAGCTTGAGACGTAGCCAGTCATTTTTAACACGCTTGCGCCAAAGATCATTCATCTCGTCTTCAGAGTTTGGCCATGGTGCAGTCTTCCGGTTGTATTGATAGCTTTCCTTGCTCTCGAAATCAAATCCATTTTTCAGCAAGGAGCGAGCATAAGCGATATGTTCAGCAATTCGCTGTTGGTGCAGATTAAAAATGGCGAAAGGAATACTCAAGTCTTCCTTAAGTATGTCATTACCAAGATTGGTTCGCGCATTTGAAAATCGATCAATGTCAGCCTGTAAAAATATTACCTTTTCGCCATCCAGCGCCTTAAAGTAGTTGTCGAAAATAATCGCAGATAATTTATCGTCAAGCGGGATGCGTTTGTAATGATGCTGGGTCAGAACTTCGGCAGCTAAATGAGCTGCTTGAGCTTGTTGCTGCATGGGTTCAAGATGCGGAAGAGCCTGCGCTGCATTGAATGCAGTTGAAATGAACGCCAGCAATAACCACAGTAATTTATTTTTTATATGCATTTCAGAAGTCGTCGGATAAGAGGCTGATTATTTAGTCTATTGGCCTTATGGGGCGGTAGCATATTTTGCGAAGCATTGGAGTGGTGATCTGCGACAACCCCTAATTCCTTGCGTGCCCATACTCCCGGTCAGGAACGAGATCACCAAGTGTTTCCAGCAACGGTGCCAAAAATTTCTCATAAGGGCGCCATCGTTCTATAGACGATGTGTAAATTGGCTGGCGCACTTGGGTCAAACTTGCGGTACGAACTGACCGTTGGGTTTTGTGGAAACTCAAACATGCGTCATTCCATTCGAGACTACAATATTCGATCAATCGACGCGCTTGCAACTCTTGATCCGCCACAATGTCTTCATACTGCACTTCCAAGAATGAGCCTGCTGGCAGTACGCTACGCCAATGATTCATCAGACGCACATAGTCCACGTAATACCGCCCTAGTTCGGCGAGATTGTAGGTATGTCCTTGAAACTTGTTTCTGAACAAATGTGTAAAACAAGAAAGACAAGTGTCCATTGGGCTGCGCTTAACGTGAATTATTTTGGCGTTGGGCAACATCAGATAAATCAGGCCGACAGATAAAAAATTCGAGGGCATTTTATCGGTGATATGCCGCGCATCGGGTGCGCGCCGCTTCAGCGCAGCTACATAATTCGTCCCCCAAGCAGTCAGCGTCTCCTGATTAAGTGCGCGAAAATTGTTCGGAAAACTAATCTGTCTTCCCGTGTTGGCGTCCCTTCGCTTCGTGATTTGGAGTAATTCGTTCAACTCTCCTGCACCGTGTACATCGGGATGACTGGCAATAATTTGTTCAGTCAGTGTGGTACCCGATCGTGGCATACCCAGCACAAAAATCGGTATTTGTGACTGGTTGCCAGCCCCACCCAAACATTCTATCGTGTCTTGATCAAAAATCTGCCTTATATCGTCAAATTGTTTGGAGACCCGCTCCGGGTTGTAGGTGAGTTTTGAGCGTTTGATCTGACAACCTGCAAGAAAATGCGGGAACGCTCGCGAATGATCGCCGCTATCGTCATAACACTTGCCAAGGGCGAAATGCAGTGCAATGGCGTTGTTATCAGAAAACTCATCTAGCTTCTGCTCAAGTGCCTGCAAGGCTGCGAAATTAATATCGTCTGGGGTGACTTTTTTAACCTGCGCGAGTTGGACGCGTGCTTGTAGATTCTTTGGTTGCAATTCGATAGCCTGACGGAACAATGCTTCAGCTTTTTCCATCTGACCGTTTTCCATGCACAGACGCCCCAAACCCAGCAGCGCATCATCGCACGATGAATCCAGGGTTAAGGCCTGATGAAATTTGGATTCCGCCAGTTCGGGTTCCACCAACTCGGTATAAATGGAACCTAGTATGGCGTGTACATTTGCATTATCAGGTTCCAATTGAACAGCACGGAGCGCCGCCGCTTTTGCATCGAATAATCTTTCTAGCGCCAAATAGGTCTTGGCCAACCCGAGTTGTGCCTCACCATAAATCGGATGTATTTCCAGTGCTCGTTTGAAGCAGTCCAGCGCTAAAATATTTTCTTCCCGCAGCAGATGGATTCCACCCATGTTGCAATGGGCGAAGGGGAAATCCGGGTTGATTGATAAGGCTTTCTGGTAATATTCTGCCGCCTCATCTGTCCTTTCCAGATCATTGAGCGCAATACCCAGATTGTTGTATGCCTCTACATAATCCGGCTTAATTGATACAGCTTTCAGATAACAGAGAATAGCCTCCTCTCTTCTTGGTAGCTCGCTAAGAACCACAGCGAGGTTAAAGTGAGCTTCTGCGTAATCCGGCTTGATCGACAACGCCTTCTGGCAACAGTCAATCGCTTCGTCGTAGCGCTTGAGTTCTTTTAAAGCTACACCCAAGTTGTTGTAAGCTTCCTCAAAATTCGGTTTTAAAGCGATGGCTTTTTCAAAAAAATGGAGGCTCCGTTGATATTCCCCGATCTGAATATCCGTCATACCCAGTAAATTGAGTGCATATACTTGGTGCGGTATTTCCTTCAGGACATGTTCGTAAAGAGTCCTTGCCTCTAATAACTCACCCGTTTGATGAAGTGTTAGAGCACGTTTAAATAGAGTGTCAACAATATTTTCCATGAGATCAATAAAATATATTTTGAGTTAAAGTTGTAAGAACCGTGAATGGTGTTTCACATGATTTGGCCTCTCACTCCAGCAATATCAGACCAAACATACCTCGGTATGCTGCCAAGATAATCGTAATAAAATGACGCAGTTCCGAAGACAAGTTATACGGCTGGATTATCGGTTGTCACTTTCCCCGCTCTTTGCGAATTGAGTTACAGTCAGAGCAACAACATTTTTCCGGACTAGCCGATCAATGGCAAATTCGCCAACTCTCCTGCCACCCGTTTTATTACGCTATCCCAATCACCCCGCTCAGTTTGTCGGAATATCCTCATGCTCGGATACCACGGCGAATCTTCTCGCTCCAACTGCCAGCGCCACTCGCTATCAAAACGGTTGAGGAGCCACACCGGCTTCCCCAATGCTCCTGCCAGATGAGCTATTGATGTATCGACGCTTATTACCAAATCCAGTTGGCTTATCAATGCCGCCGTATCCAGATAATCTCCACACTCTTCCATCAGATTCAATATGCTACAGCCAACCTCGCTTAGCTGACCGGACTCTTCCCCTTTTTGTAAACTGACCCAGCTGATCCCGTCAACCGCAAGCAAAGGTGTAAATTTATTCAACGGAATACTCCGTTTTTTGTCGGTAGATGTTAACTTTCCGCCAGCCCACACCAGTCCCACTTTCATTTCAGAAAGACCGCTCAACCGCTCTCGCCATTCATGTTTGAAGTTTTCGGAAACAACAAAATAGGGGACGTCATGAGGGATCGTGTCGATTCGTGTCTGGAAGAGATATGGCAAGCTCATGATCGGACAATACATGTCGAACCGGCCAAACGGGAGCGGCTCCGTCGTTGACACTACATCATCCACGCCCGGCATGCACTTTATTACACGTTCCAGCGTGGGGTAACTATAGACAATAAGCTGCTTGAGGTTCTTCTGTTTGAGCAGGGTGAGATACCGCATCACCATCAGATTGTCTCCTGCCCCTTGCTCGGCAATGATGAGCAGTGAACGCCCTTCCAGCGGTTCCCCATCCCATCGTTCATATCCCTTGACCTGATCTATTAATTTCTTTGTGTTATTGAAAGTGTTGTATGGCCCACCTTCAAAGCGCCGCTCATAAAGATTAAAGCCTTCTTCAAAATTTCCCTGTAACAGTTTTAACAAAGACAGGTTCCATTGTACCTGTACGTAGTCCGGTTTAAGAGATACGGACTTTCGATAAGCCTCTTCCGCATCCATTAGGTTCCCTTGGCTCTTGATGACATTGCCGAGATTATTGTAGGCATCAACATAATCCGGTTTGAAAACGATTGCTTGTCGATAAGCGGTCTCCGCCTCCTCCAGCCGCCCAAGATCATCAAGCGTCGCTCCGAGGTTGTTGTGCGCCACCG
>CAYZPM010000049.1:6430-16575 GCA_964480365.1 uncultured Gallionellaceae bacterium | reverse complement strand
CGAAGTCCGGTTTGAGAGCGATAGCACGGCGGAATGCCACCTCCGCTTCGGGTAGCCGTCCCATGTCCCTGAGCGCGTTGCCAAGGTTGCTTTGCGCATCAGCAGCGACGTTCGGTTTAAGTGATATGGCCTTCCGATAAGCCTCTTCCGCATCCGCTAGGTTCCCTTGGCTCTTGGTGACATTGCCGAGATTATTGTAGGCATCAACATAATCCGGTTTGAAAGCGATTGCTTGACGGTAAGCGGTCTCCGCCTCCTCCAGCCGCCCAAGGTCATCAAGCGTCGTACCGAGGTTATTGTGCGCCACCGCGAAGTCCGGTTTGAGAGCGATAGCACGGCGGAATGCCACCTCCGCTTCGGGTAGACGGCCCATGTCCCTGAGTGCGTTGCCAAGGTTGCTGTGCGCATCAGCATAATCAGCCCTAATGGCTATAGCTTTACGGTAACACCCCTCGGACTCTTTCAGGCGCTTGATTGCGCGGTAAGCTGCTCCAAGATTATTGAACGCTTTCGGATTGTTGTCATTGTGGCTGAGTGACTTGCTTATGAGGTCAATCGCCGCATCATAATTCCCTAGCTGATAAGAGAGCGCCCCTAGCATATGCAGTGCATCAAAATGCTCAGGATTTACAGTCAATACTTGCCGATAGACAGTTTCTGCCTCAACAAACTGCCCTGCCCGGTGATGTCGAAGGGCAATTTCGATTGCCTGCGGTAATGTTGCTGTGTGTTCTGATGGATTGCTCATCTTAGACCTTTTACTTTCAAAGTAAATCTGATTAAGTTGTCAATGCGGATTGGCAGGCCAGACAACATCATCATCTACCGCATATAACTTACAGTCTTGATGCGCTTTTTTACATGATTCCATTGCATACGACAATGGATCGTCTCCCATAGAGGCTGCCGACCAAGTACCGTCTGGAGCGATCACAAATGCTTTGGGATTCTGTAACGTCAGGTATTTCAGGTAGCCCTGTCGTCCGACACCGTTCAAAAAGGGAACGGCGGCGGAGTCCTTTACTGGCGCAAAATTCGTTGGTGCCGGAGCTGGCATAGGCCGAACCCATGTCACGTAGTCATCTGCCGCGTACACTTGACACTTCTGTGAATGCTTTTGACATAGACTCATTGCCCGCCCTAAGGGATCGAAACCGCCGTGGAATGAGGCCACCAGCCCTGTTTTAGAAAGGACAAACACCTTCGGCATCGATTCGGAAATGAAATCCCGGTAGGCTTTCCGCACCTTTTCGTTGAGATACGGAACGGCATCAACATCGTCAATTGCCGCATAATTTGTCGGCGGGGGAAAATCCATCGGCAGATACTCCGGATGAGTGATTTTACTGGGCATACCCACCCTGGACAGAAATGCATCGATCTTGGGAGCACATATTCGCAAGCCCTCTGGAAACCCAAGCATGTTGTGGGAGTCGGTCATAAAACGCCCATAAGCCACCAACTCGGCTCGTCCACCTGCGGCAGTGTAGCGATCAAACATGCCATGCCAAACCGGCGGGGGAAACGTTGAATCGTTGTCGCCATAAAACCAGATCGATGGAATGGTGGTTTTCGACCCGTAATACTCGGCGGCGAGCGCCAAAGCGTCAAGCGTTGAGCCACAAGTTGAAATGTTTGCACCTCCCACAAAATTGATCAACCCTTTTACCTTGGGGTGATGAAGTGTGCCGAAGGCGAGCGTACTCCAGCCGCCAAAGCTCTGGCCTGCCACCACGACCTGATTGCCGTTGATATAGGGTTGTGCCAACATGAAGTCAACGACAGCACGAATGTCTTTCGCGTTGTTCAGGCCAACCTCTTTCTGATTACAGCCTTCGAGCACCTGCTTGCCTTCTGATCCGGCAAAACCACGCATCATGGGCATCGCCACCGCATAGCCGCGTGATAAGAAATAATCTGCCGTGTACGTAAATCGAGACCGTGGCACCAGATCGGGTCGCGTCGTTACGCTTGCGCCATGATTCATGACAGCCAGCGGAAAAGGTCCAGAGCCATCCGGTGTCATCACCGTGACTTGCAACAAAGCTGGGCGCTCTGAATCACCTGGCACACTCAGCACCCGCTCATTCATGGCCGGATGTTCTTCGTCACCGGGGACACGCTGCGCCTGCTCATTCATGGATACGGCGGGGGCAATCGAAACATTATCGGCGGCGCGAGCGTCTCCTTGCAAAACAATCGAACTGAAAAGTGCAACGACAAGGGAGCAAACTATTAGAGGTGGCATTTTTACAATCTTTTCGGTGGTTTGTTTGTTCTCAAAGTGGCAACGGGTTTTTGTTCCAACTGTAAATTTTGTTCACTGAAGCAGCGCTTCGCGTCCCATCACCCCCGCGTTGGCCAAGAGTCTCAGCCTGGCTGAACGCCACTCAGCTATACATCGAATACGCTCTTGCCGCGCATCCGAGAGTGCCGCTTGGGTGTTGAGTATCTCCAGAATGTCCGCCGCCCCTTTATCGTATTTACGCTGCGAGGTGTTTAGCGATTCCTGCGCAGCATTGAGCAGGGTTTCCGAGGCCTCAAGATTTTGCATTGAGGAAACCGCATCGGCGTAAGTCTTGACGACTTCCATCAAGATATTGTGCTCGGTGTCCTGCAACTCGGCTTCAAGTTGCTCTGCCTGTGCTTCAGCACCTCGTATTTTGTAGGTACGCGAGAATCCTTCGAATAAAGGAAAGGTAAGTGATACCCCAATACTGCTGACATTCGACGGGTTTTGGGACAGCCCTTGACCGGGGTAACCGTTCTTGTAATAGTTCGCCGAAAAATCCATGGTCGGCAATCCCTGCGCGCGCGTCGAGGTGATTTTTTGCTTCGCCGATTCCCATTGGGCCCGCGCTGCCAGGATTGCGGGGTGGCTCTTTTCGGCGACCTCCAGCCAGGCTTCCAGGCTCCTCGCTTCCAACGTCTCCTGGTATTTAAGATCATCCGTCAACGTGATGTGCGTTTGCGGCGGAACACCGATGGTATACAGCAGCACCGACAACGCTTTCTGATAATCGCCGATTGCACGATTCTTGACGAGAGACGCCTTGTCCAAAGCGGTTATGGCCTGCAGCGTATCGCTACGCGAAACGTCCCCATGGGTTTCGCGCCGTTGTGCGCTCTCGAACGTGTTTCTGGCAATTGTCTCATTTTGCTCTTTTGCCAGCACGGTGGCCTTTGCGGTTTGGGCATCGAAATAGGCCTGGATGACGGCAGCCAAAGTTTTTTGCAGCGTGGCATCATGCGTGGCAATCGCCGCCACCAACAAACTGTTGGCTGATTTCCGGTCTGCTTCTCTTCCGCCGAAGTCGAAAAGACGCCACGCCAAAGTGCCATAGACCATTTCGCCATCCGTCTTCGATACCGGGATATTCAATCCCGGATAGACTGTTCTAGTTTGCATACTACTTGTCGTAACAGACAGCGTGGGCAAATAGGCGGCACGCGCCTCCCCAACGGCTCCCGCCTGGATCTTGATAGCAGACCAGGCCGCCTTGATCTGCGGGTTGTTGCACAAGGCCAAATCAACAGCCTCTGCTAAAGCCAAAGGGCTGGAGAAATCCTTGCTGACCGGGCAGGGCGCAGGCTCCGCATCGCCGGGCAAGGTTTCTCCTGACTCGATGATTTTCGGAAGCGTAAGCAGCGGATCGAAAAACGGGGCTTCCAGGTCGAATGCCGAAGCGGTTAACACTGTCAGCATCGCCCCCGCCGCCATGAGGATTTGCAGAAAGAGAGAGGCAGTATTTCTAGCCTGATTGCCCCGCATTCCGGCGATCCGGAAGAAATCAGAGGCGGAAGGTTGCCATTGATGCCTATCGCTCATTCAGGCTCTCCCGCTTGTGCTGCATCAGGGGACTCAGCACATATTCGATGATGCGGCGGTCGCCTGTCTTGATTTCCACATTGGCCGTCATACCGGCCGACAACGGCATTTCTTTCCCCTCAACATTAATTGTTGATTTGTCCAGCGTAATTTCTGTCGAATAGATGAGTCCCTTTTTTTCATCATCTATCGCGTCCCGCGAAACGTGGGTCACCTTTCCGGTGATGGTGCCATACTTCGTGTATTCGAAGGCATCGATCTTGACCTCGGCTGTTTGCCCCTCCTGGACGAACCCAACATCCTTGTTTTCCAGATAGGCTTCGACCTCGATCTGGGTTTTCTTGGGCACAATCTGCATCAATGGCTTGGCGGCGGACACGACGCCCCCGACAGTATGCACATCCAGTTGTTGTACCGTTCCACTCACCGGTGCCGTGAGCGTCAAAAGCTTGCTATGAGCGTCCGAGCGGAGGGCGTCCTGCTGGGAAGCCGCCGCCGCTTTACTGCCCTCAGCCACCTGGTCATACGCCGTGCTCAGGGTTTCGGCAATCAGGGCGCCACGCTGATTTTTGGCATCGGCCAACTGACCTTTGAGATCGACGCGCGCCTGCTCTTTCTCCAACCACGCATGATTGGAGACGTCGTGATCGTTCAACAGCGCCTTGAAATCTTCTGCCCGTTGCGTTGCCAGTGGCAACGTCTCGCTAAAGTGCTCGATGTCGCCGTCGATACGCTGTAACTTGGCGATGTAATCGCGATATTGCCCCTCCAGATGCATGCGCTCGGCCAACCACTTATCCGCCGGAACATTATTGATCTGAGGAAATTGTGGTGGCTTGCCGCTGCCGATTGCCGCGATCAGGGCCTTGGCGCGTGCAACCTGCAAGAGCGCCATCGCGCGATCCCCGGTTGCCTTGTCCCGATCCGCATCGGATGCGCTCGCATCGAGTTGAATCAGTACGTCTCCTTCCTTCACCTGCTGTCCCTCTTCGACATACAGCGCCCTCACGCTGGCGACATCCACGGAGGCAATGGTCTTGGTATAGCCGCTCGGTATGACTTTGCCGGAAGCGTTGACGATAATGTCGATCCTGCCCAAGATCGACCACATGATCAGCACCACCACCAATGCCATGAGAACTTTTGCCAGCAGACGCGCCGCTGGCGAAACCGGTTTTGCTTGCAGCGACAACGCGGCTGGCAAGAACTCTGCTTCATGTTCGGTGAGCACTTTTCCGCTGAACTGGTGGCGATGCTGCCAGTGGTGAACGAAGATCGTTTTATAGCGACGATACAAATCGGCGTAGGCTTCTATCCAGTGCTTCAGTCTCATAGAATCATCCTACGCGCCGTATCGGCTGTACCTCATCTGCGACTTCTGTTTGCGAATTTTGCCGCACGATTTGTGCGGCGTTTGCCGGGCCGCCCAATTGCAACTGGTACAAATGGTTGTATATTCCATCAGGATTCAGCAACAATTCATCATGGCTGCCTTGTTCGGCAATCTGGCCGCGCTCCACGACGACAATCCGATTCGCATCCCGAACCGCCGATAATCGGTGCGCGATAATAATGACCGTTCTTTCATGGCAAATCTGCCGCATGTTGTCCTGGATGATCTTTTCCGATTCGTAGTCGAGCGCGCTGGTGGCTTCGTCGAAAATCAGGATGCGCGGGTTGGTGATCAGGGCGCGGGCGATAGCGATGCGCTGGCGTTGTCCGCCAGACAAGCCTGTGCCGTGTTCCCCGACTTTAGTGTCGTAGCCTTCCGGCAATTCACAAATAAACTCGTGCGCGCCCGCGAGTTTGGCCGCCTCGATAATGACCTCGATAGGCAACGATGGATTGGACAGTGCAATGTTGTCGCGGATACTGCGGCTAAAGAGCGTATTTTCTTGCAAAACCACACCAATCTGGTGGCGCAAGGAGGCGGTATCGATAATGCCGATATCTTGGCCGTCGACCAGCACCCGGCCACGGTCAGGCACGTAGAGGCGCTGCACCAGTTTGGTCAACGTCGACTTGCCGGAACCCGAGCGCCCGACGATGCCGATGACTTCGCCCGGCTCAATCTTGAAGTTGACCGCGCGGATAACATCGGGCGCATCCGGACGGTAGCGAAACGACACTTGGTCAAACTCAATGGAGCCGACAACGCGGGGAAGCCGGGTCTTTTGGCCGACAATTTCCGTTCTGGCATTCAGGATGTCGCCCAAACGGCTCATGGAAATGCCTACCTGCTGGAAATCGTTCCACAGTTGTGCCAAACGCAGAATCGGCGAAGACACTTGACCGGAAAGCATGTTGAACGCGACCAGTTCCCCAACCGTCATCTTGCCGTCCACGACGAGGCCGGCGCCGACCCACATGATGGTGGCGGTCACAAGCTTGCTGACCAGCGTCACGCCGCCGCTGGCCAACATGCCGACGTTGGTGACGGATTGGCCCGAGGCAACGTAGGAAGCCAGTTGCTGCTCCCATTTATGTACCCAGCGCGGTTCCACGGCCATGGCCTTGACCGTATCGATCCCACTTAGGGTCTCCACCAGGAAGGATTGGTTTTCTGCGCTTCGATTGAACTTCTCGTTCAGGCGGGATCGGATGATCGGCGTGAAGATCATCGAGATCGCCATATAGAATGGAATCGACACGATCACGATCAAGGTCAGCCATCCGCTGTACCAGTACATCACCGCCAGAAACACGAACGAAAACAGCAGATCCATCACCAAGGTTATGGCATTGCCGGTCAGAAAACTGCGGATGTTCTCCAACTCACGGATACGGGCCACCGAATCTCCGACCCTTCTTGCCTGAAAGTAAGCGATTGGCAAGTTCAGCAAATGCCTGAAAAGCTTAGCCCCTAACTCCACATCGATCTTGCTGCTCGTATTGGAAAAAACATACGTGCGAATTGCCGTCAGCGTAGACTCAAATAATGTGGCCAAAACAAGTCCGATGGCAATCACGTTGAGCGTCTTCATGGCGTGATTGACCAACACCTTGTCCATCACCACCTGAAAGAACATGGGGGTCGCCAAACCGATGATTTGCAGCACCAGCGAAATCAGCAGCACTTCACCCAACAGCTTCCTGTATTTGACTACGGCAGGAATAAACCAGGTGAAATCGAACTTGGCGGTATCGCCAGCGTAGGTGGCCTTGGATGTAAGGAAAATCAGCTGCCCGGACCAGCGCGCCAGAAAATCTTCCAGATCGAGAATAGCGGGCTGCTCGCCTGGCCGTTGCACCAACACCCGAGGTGCGGTGGCAGCGGTGGAGGCCGAAGCACCATTGCCGCCCCGATCATACTTCGCGAGGATAAAAAATCTCCCGTCGCGATCCAGCGCAATGGCCGGTAACGGCGCATGATCCAGGCGCTCAAGCGGTTGTGAGACGAGCTGCGCTTTCATGCCCAGCGCCTGAGCCGCCAGCAGCAGCTTCTCGACAGGAAAAGGCTCGTCGCCGAATTCGTGTTTGAGCTTGGCCTCGTCCGCTGCAATCCCGTGCAGCCCAGCAATCATCAGGAGCGAGCCTAAACCGGAATCCACGAGGTTCCCCGCTTGACATTCAATATTCAGAGCATGCTCCCCACAGTCGCGCCCCCTCTGTCTGTCGCTTAAAACAGCCAGAGGGAGACGGCAGTCTAAACACCTGCCGGAAATGACACCAACAGAGGAATTTGCCTGTTGGCGTCGGCGCTTCCTGACAACGTTTCACGATCCCGATCAATGTACATGGACGGGGGGAGCAAGGGTCATGTGGTTCGCCAACAAGGCCGGCGGCACCAAGGAGGTGTTCGCCGCCCCCGAACCCACATTGAAGGTCGCCATGGCCTGGATCAGCTGGTTCACGCTGGTGCTGCTGCCGGACGCGGAAGCTTTTGATCCGGTGCCGTAGAGCGAACTGATGCCCGCCACGTCGGTGCTATCCAGCGACGTGTTGCTTGAGGTGAGCGCGTAGTACATGATCGAGCTCGGGTCCGCATTGTCGGCCAGCCCCAATGTGTGCCCGATCTCATGCGTGAGCACTTGCAACAAGGTCGCATCGGTTCCCGTGTACGTCTGCTGCCCATTGGCACCGGTAATCAGCGGGTCTTGCGTCGGGTCCTCAAGCTGGATAATGCTATCCGGCAACATTTGGCCATTGCTGCTCAAGGGGCTGGTGTAGCCGATCAAACTCGTAGACGGGGCGTTCAAGTCCCCAAAACCAATCCGGATGTCCGACTGCGACGAATCCGACACTTCCTCAAACTTGACCCCCGGCATCATGGCGGCCCACGCACCGAACGCCTTCTGGACGGTTGCCGCATAGGCGCTTGTCATATAACTGCTAAACGGTGCGGACGGCGTGCCGGGACTATCCGCAAGACTCCAGGTAATCACCGTTTGGTTCCACTTGGCGCCGGTCAATACCACAGCCGCCGCGCCGGGTTTTTCCGGTGCGGTCAGTGATTGCTCGAAGGCGTTGTACTGCGCTTCTGCTGTTGCAGCCGCCGCCAACTCGCCATGGCTCAGATCATATTGCACGACCGCGCTGAGGTGACTGCCGACCGCAGACCTCACGGAGGATTGCTTGCCCGCATATCCCGAAGAGCCGCCGTAAGAGCCGCCGCCGCTAAAGCTAGTGCCACCTACCGAGGTGTTCCCACTGGTCTCGTACCCACCCGAGGTAAATGTACCGTAGCCTATTTCAGTTCCACCCGAATTATCCAGAATTTCTGAGTAGCCTGTCTCAACACCGCTACTGTTGTAATCGTATGTGAAATCCGCAATGTCGCCATTGGTTTCGGCAACCTGCTCTGTGGAAATTACGCCTCCTCCATTGGTACCAGTGAAGTCTTCGGTGACCGATTTGTCGGTGCTGGGCAAGCCAGGAAAGCCTTTGTAAAATGTCTCCACCGAAGTGCCAGTAGTGTTGTCAGTCAGGTTCCAAGTCTCTGTGCCCGTGCCGTTCGCACCGGTATAGTCTTTCGCTTCTAATGAAATTCCGCTTCCCAATCCAGTATATAACTGCACCTGCGAATTGCCACTGTTAAAATCTACAATGTCCTCGGTATTCGTCCCTGTCCCGTTGGTCGCACTGAAGTCCTCGATAATTGTCTTATCACCTGTAGGCAAACCGCTTAAAAACTGTTCTTGTGAAGCCCCGCTGGAATAATCAATCAGGTTCGCCGTATCCGTCCCTGTCCCGTTGGTACCACTGTAGTCTTCGATTTCAGAGGTGTCGCCCGTAGGTAGCCCGGCTAATAACTGTACCTGTGATGTCCCGCTGGTAGAATCATAAATGTTCTCAGTATTCGTCCCTGTCCCGTTGGTTTTACTGAAATCCTCGATAATTTCTTGATCACCTGTAGGCAAACCGCTAAAAAACTGTTCTTGCGAAGCCCCGCTGGAATAATCAATCAGGTTCGCCGTATCCGTCCCGGTCCCGTTGGCCCCACTGTAGTCTTTGATTTCGGCGGTGTCGCCTGTAGGCAGACCGGCAAATAACTGTTCCTGTGATGTTCCGCTGGTAAAATTATAAATATCCTCAGTATTCGTCCCTGTCCCGTTGGTCCCACTGAAGTCCTCGATAATTGTCTGGTCACCTGTAGGCAAGCCTGTCAAGAACGTTAACTGTGAAGCGCCGCTCGTAAAATCATAAACATTCTCAGAATTCTGATCTGTGGCGTTGAACAATAATGTTTCTGTGGTATCCAGGGCAGAGGCCTGCTGCACCACTCCGTTTACTGTGGCCGAGACGCTTGTACCCAGCGTCACGTCTGTGTTGTCTCCTGCAGTAACAATATTGCCACTGCTATCCAACTTAACAGCCGCACCGGCGGCGAGGGTTACGGTATCGCTGCCGTTGACCGTCGCGCTGCTGCTCGCCCCCAGGGTGATGACGTCGCCCGTGGCGTTGGCCGTGTCGGCGGTCCCCGTAAAGGAGATCGTGCCGCCCGTGCCCAGGGTCACCGTACTGTTGCTGCCGACATCGGTCACCTTGTCCCCCGTGGTGCCGGAGATGGTGTCGCTGCCGTTGACCGTCGCGCTGCTGCTCGCCCCCAGGGTGATGACGTCGCCCGAGGCGTTGGCCGTGTCGGCGGTTCCCGTAAAGGAGATCGTGCCGCCCGTGCCCAGGGTCACCGTACTGTTGCTGCCGACATCGGTCACCTTGTCCCCCGTGGTGCCGGAGATGGTGTCGCTGCCGTTGACCGTCGCGCTGCTGCTCGCCCCCAGGGTGATGACGTCGCCCGAGGCGTTGGCCGTGTCGGCGGTTCCCGTAAAGGAGATCGTGCCGCCCGTGCCCAGGGTCACCGTACTGTTGCTGCCGA
>CAYZPM010000049.1:0-6330 GCA_964480365.1 uncultured Gallionellaceae bacterium | reverse complement strand
TCGCTGCCGTTGACCGTCGCGCTGCTGCTCGCCCCCAGGGTGATGACGTCGCCCGTTGCATCGACTATTTCGCCGGTTCCCGTGCAAGTGAGATTATCGCCCGTTGCCAAAGTTAGGCTATTGGTGTTTCCGACAACGGTTATGGTAGAACTTGTTCCAGCAGTAACGTAGTTACTAGCTCCATAAACAGAAACGGCACTGACGCCGCCACCAGTTGTTATAGTGTTTCCAGTACCTTCCGCGACCAATGTATCAGTTCCGCTTCCGCCCGTGATGGTGTCATTATTTGTTCCAAAAATATTCGCTATAGTGGCATTTCCTGCGGCAAGCGTATTCCCACCACTGAGGTCAATCAAGGTAGTTGTGCCGAGAGTTGTCGCGTTACAGGTTTGCCCTGTACCACCAGTGATGGCCACAACATTTTGGCTAACGACCCCACCAGAAATTGAATAATTTAATAAATTTGCACTCAACGAAGATTGAGTGACATTATCCTGCGTTCCACCCGATGGAGTAATTCCGATTGATCCGTTTGAGTTAATCACCTGCGTATCAGATTGCGCTGCAGTTACGATAGCGGATTGAACTGTCGGGCTAGTCGGATCTGGAACGATAGGTCCTTGTGGTCCACCTTGTTGCCCACCTTGACCAGTAGCTCCGTTTGCTGTGAGTTGTTGTACCATGGTTATAACTGAATGAGATTCATAGGCGCTATATCCCAAAATCGCTACACCCAACACTTGAAGCCCTGGCACAAAAGACAAAATACCACCGATTATTTCTCCAGGCGCGTACGGATTCGAAAGTGTATTCGTGGTGGTGTTCAGGTAGGTTTGGCCCTGAACCGTAGAATAATAAATCGTTGCAGGGTCACCAGCCATATTGGTTTCATTAAAGGTGTTTGGCGATGCCTGCCATGCAGCAAGGTTACTCGCCAAAGTATTTACACTACCCGGCAGCAAACTATCCAACGCGGATGAACTAATCGGCAGTGAGTTTTGGCCATAGCCGCTCAGATTATTTGCTAAAGCAAATGACTGCGCCAACCCGCCGCCCAGACTATGACCATCGGTCATGATTTGATAGCCAGGATAAGCTACCTGAATTAGAAACAGCGCGGCTTGAGCAACAGGTTGAATACTTTGCCAAGCAGTGCCGCCCGAGCTTGCAATATCTGATACACCATTTGAAAGGTTATCTGTCCCCTTGAAGGTGATCATCACCTGATTCGTCGTAGTATTTACAAATGTAATAAACTGGTTGTTTCCACCCGGATTTGCATCAGTTCCATCATTTCCGGAAAGCGCTGGGTCGGCTACCCAGCCTGCTGGAACTGGCGCTGAGGCTGGCAACGCACCACCGCTTTGATAAGTCGCCAAAGGCGTATATGCGGCGTTGGAAAGTTGTGCCGCTATTAAATTATTTGCACCTGTTGCCATCTCTGTTTCCCCTTATTTGATTTGAATAAAATCAAGCACCAAACCGATGCGCTCTAAACCAATTCGACCCTCGTTAGCTTGATGCTTTAACAACCCCCTGGCCGTCACGAATTCACCGTCATTTTCTGTCGGCGTTGCTGCCTTAATGACGCCTGTATCAGTAAATGGCGAATGAGCCAGCTCAAGCTTTTGAGCAGACTGGAGCGTGGGATCAACGTACGCGATAGCTGACGCGTACTGTTCGCCCCATCCATGTAATGCCTTTCCAAATAAGGCCAAAGATTGGTCTGGCATCTGATAGGCAAGGTGGTCAGCGTCGAATGTCGATGGCTGATCTCCCTGTACACGGTGAGTTTCATCAAATTGGTCATTGAGTGTGCTAATGACAAATATCTTATTGGCACCCCCAAAAACTTTCAATTTTCCGTCTGGAACGATAGCTCTCAAAAATTGGAAATAGCCGGGCAGTAATTTCTTGGCGACTACCTCACCCGCTTTATTGATCCGAAACAATTCCGTCTGATCAAGACGATAGCCAGCAAATACCAGACTTGAGTCAGGCGCAACCAATAACGACCTGACTCCATCAATGTTATTAAAAGTGGTTGGAATTTGTTTTTCCCATTGCACCTTTCCATCGGAATCCAGCATCATGAGCCAATAATATTTCTCAACAAGTGGTGCAGTAAATGCCGATCCAGATCCAGATGCCTGCCTTAATACATTATGTATACGGCCAACAACAGCAATGCCGCTGCCCCATCTGACACACCCATCAAAATGACTGCCTCCGTGCTCCGCTTTATTCTGGGGAAAGATGAGTTGTTCATTGAGCAAATTCCCAGACGCGTCGAGATGTGTGAAAATGGAAGGGCTAAATTCTCTACCGCCGAGTAGTTGCATAGAACCACATAGGAAAGTCGTACCATCCGGCATTGCGACGGCACCCGTGTAATCGGCAATCAATTTATCCCGCACATACCGCCATAGCACTTTGCCATCAGCATCAATCTTGATAACCCAGGGGCCTCCAGCGAGAATAAATCCTCCATCGTCAGCTCTTACAATAATATTTGGCTCATTCGGCCACGCTCCTTCCCTTGGGATAATTACTTCGCGGGTAATTGCCAGGTCTTTGGAAATAGCTACGTTTGTCATAAATAAGCCCATTAGAAAAGTGACGATTAGACAAATATTAAGTATAGATACGTACTCCGGAATAAGGCGGCTTTCCCTAAGAAGAGTGGAAACGACATGAGTTAATTGAGAGAGGCGCCGCATCACCTCGCGTCTGACAGAAATACCTGCCACCACTGATAGGTTAAGCATGTTCGCTGCGCTTATTTGAAAGTGTCATTCCTCGCCCCGCTCAAGATTTGAGTAGTTCATTTTAAGATTCAATTTAGACATACTATATAGATGTCATTCGAATTGGGGTATCCCTCATTCGAGTGAATTTGCAAAATTTTTGATGCGTACGAATGGAGTCAAATGAAGACCGAAACAAGCATTCACTTGATAAACGATTCAATATTTTTTGTGTCAGTTCCTCCAAATTTTTACGGTCAATTCGAGGCAATTCGGAGGCAATTCGGAGCCTTGACACTCCGGCCTAGCCCCCATACAATCTACGTCTGATTAATAATCAGTGTCAGCAACTTGGGGCATTTCGACTTCCCTTGAAGAGACTGCCGCTACGGGACTTTTCCTTAAGCTGGGGTGTTGCTTAACTAACTAAAAGGTATAGATCGCACATGAGATTTCTCGTTAGTTCATCAATCATTAGCGTGTATATTCATGTACGCTAGCGCCAATGACACAAGTGGCAGCGCCGCTTCTGTAGCAAGTGCACAAGCATGTCAAGTAGAATTGCAGTCTTGGCAGCAACGTCGCTTGAAATTTGCAGAAATTGTCAAAAATATTCAGGCGGGCAATCCATCTGCACCTCAAGAGTTTAATAGCGTATTAACACAATTCGATGCCCGACCACTTAGCCGGACACCAATAGAAAACATGGAAATCCTTGGTTTGTTCTATGTGCCAAAAGACGGGATCGAAGCCGCTTTTCCTGTCATTGTCTTAAACACAGTTCTCGGCTGGTATGACGCACTCCGCTTTGCATCGGAGTCTGGCCGAGCTGAAATTCTCAGCAACGAAGGCTTCTTCAATAAAGCTTTTGTTCTTGGTGGCCCTGACATGGTCGCGAAAGCAGCCAAGTTTCTTGAAAACAACTCCGAGCGCGTGGCGGAATTGTTGACACAAGGATTTTCGTTCGCCGAGAGGTTTCGTGATACCACCGATTATGACCATCAGTGGCCAACGGCTTATGGGTTGGAGCGGATGATTTTCGCACAAGGAGGCTCTTACATAGCTCCTTCGCCCATGCCAAAGGAGCAGTGGGCCAGTGCATGGGAAAAAGCTAAACAACAAGTCGCTACGTATTACCAGTCAGACAAATCGATTGCAGCTAACTTCTTGGTTTAAACTTTTTCCGGACTTTCAATTAGACTTGGCTCTCACCGACCAATGGGTTATCGGTAATAGATTAGTTCCCAATACGCCATCAGTCATCATGCCGACTGTATATTCTTTTTGCTGCATTTGTGGATGCAAAAAATCCCGTTTCGATAGCTCGGCTGATGGCCTCTGTCCGGTTCTTTGACTTAAATTTATACAATATTTTTTTTACATGCGACTTGATGGTTTCCTTACCAAGGAAGAGTAGGTTAGCAATTTCATCATTCGACTTTCCTTCGCTCATCCAATACATAACTTCCTTTTCTCGCTGTGTAAGTATCGTGAGCAAGGATAACTTCTCGGACAATGCCTGATGCGAAAGATCCTTTTGAAGCAATATTCGTTGAGGTGAGTGTTTGTGCGCTTTCACGGGTAAATTTGCCACAACACGTGCCAGCGCGACATGCAGATGTGGCACCAACAGTTTCAAGATGCAAGCGTGGCGCGGGGATAGCGGGTCGGGGATGCTCGAAAAACTGAAGTAGCTGGCGGTTTGGCTGTTGACATCGCATTGGCCGTGCGCGGCCAGGTTTTGCAATCCGAAACGGTGGAAGTTGTCCAGCCAAGCGGATTGAACAGCATTTGAAGTGATCCCGCCGTAATTCGGTTCGAAAAGGATGGGTTGCTTCTCTTGCATCCATTTGGAAAGAATCGGACTATTCATCATCTCGTTTGGGCGTTGCAAAGTTTGCAGGTATTCCTGCGGGAAGTTGCAACTCATGATGTGCTGGACTTTCACCTCCTTTTTGCCGATGCTGCCAAAACCACACGCCAGCATGCCGTGGGGAAATATTCGCTGGAGTTCATTTCGAGTCCATTGAAAAAACTGCTCCTGATCGCTGATGAACAGGGTAGGTTCGATTATCTCGAAAAATATCGCGCGTTCTTCTACGCTTAAACCGAAGATTCCATTTTGGGAGGCAGGCATTGCTATTTCCTTTTCGCAAATCTTGTTATTTGCATTCTGAATCTGGCAGTTGCCACCTCAATCACATATTGATAACGTGGTCTTGCAAAAATACTTTGCTGTTCTTGGCAAATTCCACACTCACCAGCACTAAAAACTCATTGCGACAAAGAACGCCTTGCTAACACTCAGCACTTGTTTTCATAATTTATTCACGCGCGTAATATTACGGTTGCAGATTCCCAGAATAGCTTTTACGTAAACACATTATCAGCACATGATTAACCATGTTGAAGACGATGTCAATATGCCGAAAGGCCTAGATATTTAAGGCGGATATATAGGCAAGTGAGAGGATTAATTGAACAGGGGGAGATGCGGTTGTACGCGCTCGCATAGCTATCTCATGGGGGCAATCTTGCTGCTCTTAAAAATTCCTGCAACATTCGCATTATTTTGAGATTTCCATGTTCCGTTCAATTCACCGGACTGATCTATTTTTCCGGAAAAATCGATACCCGTTAAAGGGCTTGTGATGGTTACAAGGCCGTCACGATCAATTTTTCCACGGCCTTTATCAATGCCTTTATCAGAAAATAATTTGATTGAGCCATCGGGAAGAATCTTAGCCAAAAAAAGGAGGGACAAATCATGCTTGCCTGAGCCATCCGTAAATGTGCCAGAGAACGCGCCGGTATATGTGCCAGCGTATTGGGATACACTTTGTTGCTCCGAATTGGCATGCGTTGAATTGTCTGCAACTCCGGGTTGGATCGAAGGCGGCCGTGAAACTTTCTGAAGGTTCATCAAAATCTTGACCACTTCGTTGCATCCGTCCCCCTCGCGCGAAGCGGTGGCTCGATCTATTGCAATATCCAAAGCGGATTTTCCAAGTTTATTTTTTACAGCAGGATCGGCCCCGTAAGACAGAAGCAGCTTTATGGCACCCGGAGAACAGGAAGCCGAATTCGCCGCATTCATCAGCGCTGTAGCGCCGCTTCTATCTTGGTGATTCACGTCTATTCCGCTATTTACAAGTTGGTCAACGAAAGCGACACTCTTCGCATCATCAGTTCTGTATTTGGTATCAATGTATCCCCAGTTGCTAATGTAGAGCAATGCGTTACGCCCCATCGAATCTACCGATTTTAAATCAGCGCCGTTCTTAATCAAATAATCCAGCCTGGGCAAAGAAGGAGGAGTTCTAATAGCAGCAAGCATTGCGGCTGTTACATTAGTCGCTTGTTGAACGTTTGCAGGAATATTTATGTTCGCACCCCGCTGAATAAGCCAATCAGCCAACTTGTAATTCGCGCTGTCTAGCGCATGGAATAAAGCTGTCTGTTGTTCACCGCTCTCGCAGTTCAGGCAATTGATATCCGCACCTTGTTGGAGGTACAAATCCATCATGTTTCGTATTTCGCTCAACGTGACCGGCTGTTTCGGTCTATCGTGACCGCTGCTTGA
>CAYZPM010000048.1:0-24695 GCA_964480365.1 uncultured Gallionellaceae bacterium | reverse complement strand
ACTCCCTCCAGCCTGGAAGACCTGATCGCCGCATTGCGCTGCCTGCCCGGCGTCGGGCCGAAGTCTGCGCAGCGCATGGCGTATCATTTGCTGCAACGCGACAAGCCGGGCGCATTGCGTCTGGCGCAGTCACTCAGTCACGCGGTCGAAAGCATCCATCACTGCGCCAAGTGCAACAATTTTTCCGAGGAAGAAGTGTGCGCCTTGTGCCGTTCGCCAAAACGCGATAACAGCCTGCTGTGCGTGGTGGAAATGCCTGCGGACTTGCTGATGATGGAGCAGGCGCAATGTTATCGCGGCATGTATTTTGTTCTGATGGGCAGGCTGTCTCCGCTGGACGGCATCGGTGCGCGCGAACTTAATCTGAAACGGTTGGTCGAACGCGCGCTTGAGCATCCGTGCGAAGTAATCCTCGCCACAAATTTTACCGTGGAGGGCGATGCAACGGCGCATTACATTGCCACTCTGCTGTGTGCGCAAGGCATCAAGGTGTCGCGCATCGCGCGCGGGTTGCCGGTAGGCGGAGAATTGGAACATGTAGATAGTGGCACACTGGCGCAAGCCGTGCTGGAACGGCGCGAGGTGATAGGATGATAGAGCAAGAACAACTGGAAGCGCAAGACAAGCAGGCGGGTGAACGACTGCAAAAAGTGCTGGCACAGGCGGGCGTGGGTTCTCGGCGCGAGATGGAAGAGTGGATAACCGCTGGACGCGTTACGGTGAACGGTGATGTGGCGACTTTGGGAATGCGCGTAGTCGAGGACGATGTAGTGCGCGTAGATCAGCGCGTCGTCCACCTCAAGGCGCCGAACGAAAGCATGCCGCGCGTGTTGCTGTACCACAAGCAGGAGGGTGAGATTGTCAGTCGCGACGACCCGGAGAAGCGCACCAGCGTGTTCGACAAGTTACCCAAAGTACGCGGCATGAAATGGATAGCCATAGGCCGACTCGACTACAATACCAGTGGATTGCTGATTTTCACCAGTTCTGGTGATCTGGCCAACCGCCTGATGCATCCTCGCTTCGAAGTTGAGCGCGAATATGCAGTGCGTGTACAGGGCAGCATGACAGAAGAACAGATGAAGCAAATGCTAAAGGAAGGCATCATGCTGGATGATGGGCCTGTGAAATTTGAAAAGCTGCTGGATGAAGGCGGCGAGGGCTACAATCACTGGTATCGGTTAATCATGAAAGAAGGGCGCAACCGCGTTGTGCGCCGCACTTTCGAGGCGCTGGGGCTTCCGGTGAGCCGTTTGATGCGCGTGCGCTTCGGCATCGTCAACCTGCCGCCGCGTTTGAAGCGCGGCATGCTGGTGGAGCTTGGGGCGGGCGAAGTCAATGCGATTCTAGATTGGGTCGGCATGGAAACGCATGTTGCCCCGCAGCTTTCACCACACCAAGTGGCTGCGAATTCCGGGCGGGGAAAGCTGACCAAGCCTCATAACGCCGACAAGTCTAGACAATCTGATAAGCATGGGCAAACTGGCAAGAAGCATGGCGACAAAACCGGATCAGGCCACCACAAGGGCAGCCAGCAAAATGCTACCACCACTACGCCGCGCGGCAAGGCAGGCGCGCCACGTGATGCAGCACGCAGTAAAGCTTATAAGAGTAGCGTAAAACATTGACTCTCAATTAGAATATAAAGAAGTGGGAATCGCAGGCTTATCGTTCTTGAATGATTGATCAGCCGCGTTACTTAACAAAATGTGCACGAAAAAATATATCGGATAAGGTCGAATGGAACAGAGGGGCAATAAAACAATCATGAGCAGCGTACTCTTCTTGGATATTATGGAATATTCCAAGAGGTCGGTTTCCGCGCAGATTGCCCTGAAAGAACTATTCAATACCATGTTGGCTAACGCTATCTCCAATGCGCCTGTCAATGACCGCGTTATTCTTGATACTGGCGATGGTGCGGCAATCACCTTTTTAGGGGATGTTGAGGATGCTCTGAAGGCGGGGTTGGCCTTTAGAGAAAATCTGCTTGGCGAAGGCGCGAGCATGGATCCGCCTTTACTGGTGCGCATGGGCATTAACCTTGGCCCGGTGCGCCTGATCAAGGATATCAACGGACAACCCAACATAGTGGGCGACGGCATTAATGTGGCGCAGCGCGTGATGGGATTCGCGGAACCCGGACAAATCCTGGTTTCACGTTCTTATTTCGATGCGGTATCGCGTCTGTCGCATGACTATGCAGGCATGTTTCACTGCCAAGGTTCGCGCACCGACAAACATGTCCGCGAACATGAGATTTATGCGATTGGCCAACCGGGTGAAGTTACCGCAGCGCAGATACAAGCAGGGGATACGCTTGGGATGGCGGTGAAGCACGGCTCAGTGCCCGTTACGGAGAGATGGTTGCAGGACGCTCTTGCCACATTCCAAAATACTTCCGGCCAACAACGCGTACTATATGCCGGGATCAACGCCAGCGTGCTGGCCCTGTTGATTGTGGTGGCGGTAAAAGTGCTGCATCGGCCCGATGCACTCGCACCCCAGGTGGCGGTGAGAACGCAGGCCTTGCCCGTTGCTTCATCACGGGTGCCTGAGGTAGCGACAGTTGTGTCTGGCGTAAAAGGTTCCGCTCCTGAGGCAATTGCCGCATTGCCCAAAATGACCGAGCCGACAGCGAAGGAACCGAAAGCTGCACGACCCGCAGATAAACTTGCCGGACAGGAAAATGACAGCAGGCAACTCCCCAACAGCCGTACACAACACGAATTGACTGCGAAGGTTAGCAACGAGACCAAGCTAGGCTCTATGGCGACTGTGAATATTGCGGTTGCGCCTTGGGGAGAGATCGTTCTGGATGGTAGAATGATAGGCGTCAGCCCGCCTTTGGCTGAATTGCAGGTGGCACCGGGCAAACACGAGATTGAAATTCGCAACACGACCTTCCCGCCTTACACACGGATCATTCAGATCAAGGCGAACGAGCAAATGAAGATCAAACATAAATTCGAAAATTGACCAGTCAGGAGTTCAGTATGACGAATAATCGAGCGGTATTGGTTGCCGTACTGGCAGCGCTTTTATTAAGCGCCTGCGTTGGAATGGGGCAGAAGAGTGACTCGTTTCAGACTTCGAACAAGCAGCTTGCCAGTGGCATAAAAATCTATGAAGATGGCGATTACCAAGCGGCTCTTGTTGCGCTGAATAATGCGGAGGAAATGGGTTTGCGCGACAAGCACGACCAAGTGCTCGTACATAAATATCTGGCTTTTATCCATTGTGTTTCCGGGCGTGAAAAGCAGTGTCATGAGGAATTCAGGGAAGCATTGGAACTTGATCCGACTTTCGACCTGACACCAGCAGAGGCAGGGCATCCGATATGGGGGCCGGTATTTCGCGTTGAAAAGGCAAAATTCACTAAATAACCCTGCTCGTACCTAAACAACAATGATCAGCCAGTTGGGGCGCTATAAAGTAATCGGCGAGCTCGGTCAGGGCGCGATGGGTGTCGTTTATAAGGCGATAGACCCGTTGATTGATCGCATCGTTGCAATCAAGACTATCAGCCTGAGCCTGGCACTGGAAGAAAAAGAAGAGTACGAGACGCGTTTCTATCAGGAAGCTAAGGCGGCAGGGCGCCTGAGTCACCCCAACATCGTCACCATTTATGACGTGGGCAAGAGCGGCGATATCGCCTACATCGCGATGGAATTCCTGCAAGGCCGCGAGTTACGCGATGTTCTTAACGAACAGCCGCTCTTGCCGGTCGATCAGGTACTCGACATCGTGGTGCAGGTGGCGCAGGGCTTGGCTTATGCGCATGAGTACGGAATCGTGCACCGCGATGTTAAGCCTGCCAATATCATGGTTGTGCGCGATGGGCATGTGAAGATCACCGACTTTGGCATCGCACGCATGGCTTCTGCCGCAGCGCGTACGGAAACCGGCATAGTGCTCGGCTCGCCCAAGTATATGTCGCCGGAACAAGTGTTGGGTAAATCGATCGACCAGCGCTCGGATATTTTCTCGCTTGGTGTAATGCTATACGAAATGCTCACCGGCCAGCCGCCGTTTGTCGGCGACACAATTAACGCCATCATGTACCAGACCATGAATGCTGTTCCGCGCTCCCCAAGCACCCTGAATCCAGCGTTGCCTGACATGCTCAATTTTATCGTTGCCAAGGCTCTGGAGAAAAACCCGGATGACCGCTATCGCGACGCAGGGGAATTTGCCAATGACTTGCGTGCCTGCCGTGATACCGTGCCACGCTCCGCGCATGCAGATCTCCGCCGTAGCCACTTGCGTCAACCGGATGCGCAATTAACGGCTCCCATTCACACGATCAGGCGTGGTGAGGAAGGGACGGAAGAGTCCAAGCCAGTAGCAACCATGGGCTTGTCCACTATGTTTGATTCATCCGCCGCTACGATGCGCCTGGCGGCGTTGACAGCACCGGAAGAAGTCGAAGAACTTAGCAAGACGCTACAGATAACACGCCCTAGCCTCGATGCCATCAATCGGGCCATTCCGCAGGCTGCTAAACCCAAGGCGAACTCAGAACCTATAACACGCACCATTCCCCTTCAGGCGAGCAAAGGCAAGCGTGCGAATGCGCTCCTCCCCGCCAAAAGCGGCAATTTGCTACTGCTCTTGATCGCCTTGCTGGTGCTGCTCAGCTTGGCCTTCATTCTCTAGCCCGGCTCAACTCTTCCATTTTGGAGGCGGTTATGCAGCGGCAATTCAAATTCCACCCCTCTTATTATCTCGCGACCTTGCTGATTACTGCGCATGGCGCAACAATTGCGGCCTTATTTCCGCTAGATTTCCCGATCTGGGCAAAAACGGCACTGGCGTTTCTCGTATTACTCAGTTTGGGATACCACCTGTGGCGAGAAGCTTGGCTGTCCGCGCCATCCGCCTGTGTGGCGTTGATGCTGGAAGGTGATCAAGTCGTGCTGAGCACACGCGGCGGAAAGCAATTGACCGGACAAATATTGCGCGACAGCATGGTCACGCCTTACTTCACCGTGTTGAACATTTTGCCTCAGGGTACGCATTTTTCACGTAGTGTGGTTATCCTGCCGGACAGCCTGGATGCTGAATCCTTCCGGCAGTTAAGGGTTTGGTTGAAGTGGGGAGGTTAGCGCTGTATAAGCCGCTGAATTTTTTGACGTGAAGGCGGCACTTTGATTACGTGCGATGTACCGCCGAACTTGCTTAAGGGTGCCTAAATCAGGTGGCCAACACTCCCATTGGATACCCGGCCATCAGGATAGCCGTGTGTGCCTGCGACATCATCCTGTCCTTGTTGTAATCGGTGATCATGTTGAGCAGCAATTTTTCATCGAAGCGGAAACCGCACAGCAACATGTCGGATGCCGCCATTTTGAGTAACTGCGCTGGGCTTAATCCGGCAATAAGCTCAGCCATTTCCTCGCTGATGCCCAGTCGGAAGATAGCCGCATCCTGATCATCCTGAATCATCTGCCGCGCAAGCAACATATAAGAGAGATTAGCTTCTTTAATTTCTTCATGCAGCAGAGTTGTATTCATGATGCGTCCCCTTAAGCTGACAACACTGTCTCTTTCGACAGTTGCATCATGCGCTATAAGCGGAGCATAAAAAATCGGAAGGTTTCCAATTAATGGCTAGGAAACCTTCCTACAGAGCATCAAACGATATTCATCACCGTCCGAAAATGGCGAATCCATAAAGCTGTGCAAAAATGATTGATAGAGTTTTCAGCATAGAGTACGCTAGTGCCATTGCAGTAAATGATGTACCAACCCTATGCGCATCGAAGAAGACCTCAAGCTGGATTTTACGGATGTGCTCATCCGCCCCAAACGTTCGACCTTGACCTCGCGGTCTGAGGTTGACATTCGCCGTGAGTTTTCCTTTCATCATTCCGGGCGAAATTACTCCGGCATTCCGATCATCGCTGCCAACATGGATTATGTCGGCACTTTCGAGATGGCCAGGGCGCTGGCCAAACATCAGCTTTCCACGGCACTACTCAAGCACTACGACGAAGAAACTCTGGTCGCATTTTTCCAGGAGCAGGGTATCAGCCAACGAGCGTTCTATTCCATGGGCATTGCCAAAGATGATTATGCCAAATTCTGTCGCGTCCTTGATCGCGTAGGAGATATCATCGAACTGATCTGTGTGGACGTTGCCAATGGCTACACCAAATCCTTCGTGGATTTTATTCACAAGCTGCGGAGCGCGCACCCAAACATCACCATCATGGCAGGCAATGTGGTAACGGGGGAAATGACGGAAGAACTGGTTCTTGGTGGCGTTGATATCGTCAAGGTTGGCATCGGCCCCGGTTCGGTTTGCACCACACGCAAGATGGCGGGGGTCGGCTACCCACAGCTATCCGCGATTATTGAATGTGCCGATGCCGCCCACGGGTTGGGTGGCCTGATCTGCGCCGACGGCGGCTGCACCTCGCCGGGAGACTTGGCCAAGGCTTTTGGCGGTGGAGCAGATTTCATCATGCTGGGCGGCATGCTCGCTGGCCATGACGAATGCTCCAGCGAACTGATTGAAAAAGACGGAGTGCGCAAGGTACCTTTTTATGGCATGAGTTCGCGCACCGCAATGGATAAACACGCGGGTGGTGTTGCCCATTACCGCGCCTCGGAAGGCAAAGCGGTGCTGCTCGATTACCGTGGCTCGGTAGAAAACACCCTGCAGGATATCTTGGGTGGCATACGTTCGGCCTGCACCTATGTGGGGGCACGCAGGCTGAAGGAGTTGTCGAAACGCACCACGTTCATTCGGGTTTCTCGCCAGACCAATGATGTGTTTGGCGACACCTGACCATCCCCTCATGATCACCCAAAAAATTACAATAGGCCGGAGATCTACGCCAAACTGAAAGATGAATTAGAGCGGTGGTTATTCTGTCAGAAACGCCCGGTATAAGTTGAAATTTTGCTCTTCATGTACAAGACACGATTAGCAGATACATTAACGTATCCCTTTTCGAAACGGTTGATACCCACTGGCCTGATAGCAAAACCGCGATGCCGTGTTAGCGCTGAAAGTTGAGATTTTGTAATAGTGCGGCAAACGCATTTCTCAGCCTGACACAGGTTGGTGACTTATCGCATAGGACAGGCACTGATGAGGCATTTCAGTATTTACTTATTGCAAATCAGACAAATCTCCTATGTATTAAAAACCACAGCATTGTCAAAATAGTAACTCAGAAAACAACAAAGCTTAGACAAAATACAGCAGTGTTTAAATTGGAAGGTTTGACCATGCTACACACATTTTCAAGATTCGCACGCTTCATTGAAAACTACTGCCAATATCGCAAGATGGGCTTTCGATCTCAGGTCGCGAGAAATCTGGCCAAACTGAAGATTCAAAAGTGAATAGCATTGTCGTGACACATCGTTGCTTCGACTTTTTATGGCATATGCGGCAACCCTGAATTATTGACATGAGGGCGGAGGAGGTGGGTAGTATTTTGGCGCTGGCGCTGGCGCTGGTGCCGGTGGCGCAGGCTGTTGAGAGTAAATTACTCGGTGCCGATAAGTGGATGCTTGACGCAAAATTCTGGAGACTCAACATGAATTCAACCGAAGTCATCAACCTGCTGCAAGAGTCGCCACTGTTCATGAGAGTGAAGAGCAGTTTGCTCGCTTCCCTACTTATGAATACCACACGGATCAAGCTTGTGGCTGAACAAATCTTGATGACTCCGGGCCAGCAGAACGATCACATCTACATCGTTCTGTCCGGCAGGCTGAAGGCGCAGATCAACGTATATGACACCAAGCCTCTCGCGCTATTCGGCATGGGCGAATGCGTGGGCGAGATGTCCATGTTTGACGACAATAATGCTTGCTCCTACTTCATAGCAGCCACCGATTGCGAACTGCTGTCGATCCCCCATGCTGACGCATGGGCGGTACTCAACGAATCTCTGCAGGCATCACACAACTTGCTGACCATACTGGCCAACCGCATTCGTTCTAGCAACCGCACCTTGGCGGAAAACTTGGAGTATATTCAGGGCTATGAAGCGCTGGATTACGTTAACGCCGTTACTGGTATCTATAATCGTCGCTGGCTGTCGGAGAACACCACGCGCCTGATCCACCGCTACACCGTGAACCATCAGCCGTGCATCTTCATTCTCCTGAAAGTTGAGAACTTCACGCAATTTGATACCCGCTTCGGCAGCCTGGGTAGTGATCAAGCTCAACGAACAATCGCCCAGACCATGCTGGGCTGCCTGCGCCCGAATGACATAGCGGCGCACATCAGCGATGAACAGTTCGCCATCTTTCTGCCTCAGACCGAACCGGATAAAGCCGATAAAATAAGTGACCGCTTGTTAGAGGAAATCGACCAGATGACCATCGTCACCCCCAGTGGAGACGCGTTACCTCCCATCGCCGTTTCCGTGGGAATTAGTCAGCTACAACCCAGCGATATGTTGGACAGCCTAATTGCTCGCGCCCGTTCTGCGATGCGCTGCGCGCAGGACTATGTAACTTAAAACCATTATGGTCATTATTGCCAAGCTCGCCAAACAACTCGTGAAAGGTAGGAATTGGCGTGCGCCATGTAAAGGTGGCGCTTTCCCAGTGGGTGTAAATCCCACCCGACCAGGTCGCTCCGTTCAGAAGCAATCGTAGCCGATATGGAGGAAACGAAGTAGCTGAAGCCTACGATGTAGAGGGGCACAGTGACTTGGCACGTGTGCAGGCCGTAACGCTATGGACGCAGGTAAAGTCCATGCGTACCGAAAAACTCTTGCATTAAAAATTCTTCTAGGCCAGCGTTATCTTCCATACGAGCCGACAAAACAATGACTCGCCCAAGGCGGGGAGATTCCCAGTTAAAGTCACCCTTGTATTCGCGTCGAATAATCTCAATCATTTTCTTAACTATTGCCAGATCAATATCCTCGTCTGGGCCAACCTCCACATCAATGAGCTCTAGTCGAGAATTGCTGTAGTCATTTTTCCAGCCTCTAAAACTAAATTGACCCGTTCTAAGTGTCTTCTGTCTAATTTCAAAAATACCGCTAGTTCCTTGCTGTTGCAAATTGCGTCTGATATTTGCATCTCTCAATTCATCAGCTGAAGGCCCCCGAGCATTCGCACTCGCCGCCGCATTTTCTCTAACAGCATTATCCTCTAACTCTTGGGCGCGCTGTTTTTTAGCCCTGATATAAGACATCAAATCTGTTGGGGCGCTATTTTCTGCGGGTAAAGGAATCTTAAAAATGGGTTGGGGCGATGCAATGATTGCATTTTTTTCTACTGCTATTACTGAAGGAGTTGGCAATTTTGGCTTTAATTTCACATCTGGCTTTTTCGGCTTTATTGCCTCATGTGAGGTTACTGGAGGTAATTTCTTCGAGGGTAGTCCCGCAATGCGAACACTCAAGGTCTTTGGAGGCAGGTTAGCAATTGACGTGGCGTCAACAAATTTCTTGGGATAAAAACCAAACAGTACAACGCCATGTATCAGCAATGATATAAAAAATGCAATTGCCGCGTTGCGTCTAATTTTTATTTCAATATAGCGATTTCTTGACTGGTAATCCCAAGATGCTATTGAACGATGGGATTCAGGATTGCCCATTTAAAAGATGTTTTGCGATCAGGCTGCTCAACACTGACTCCCAAACAATATCTTGAGTATGTGCGATCTGGTGATTGAGTGAATAGTCCATCTCATCGAATATGCGACACAATTCAGGGTGGAAATGCCTGCCGCTGCCCTGCCTCGGGATTTTCATAGTTTTATTGAGATCGAAAGGCTCCTTGTAGGGGCGTCTCGGCGTGGTTGCATCGAACACTTCGATGATCGAAAAGATTTTTGCATTAAATGGAATTGTATCCTCTTGCAGCTCCTTCATGTAATCGCTCAACTCACAATTTGATCGTGAAGAGGTAGCAACTGCAGGAACATTTTCCGTCAATCAAAGAACTATCATAATGTGAGCACGTGCCTTGTTTGCCATGATTATCATTCATAATCAGAGTTTTTGTTGGCTCGCTCAATTGGACTAATCAGTAATTACTGGTGCGGTAATTTTAAACGGGGTCTCGGTTTTCAACCGCCCTGAATTTGCTGGACTCGATGATTTCATTAAAGAGCACCATTAGTTTTGGGTCAAACTTCTTTCCGGTTTCTACACTTAATATTTCCATTATTTCCCGGTGAGTTCGCGCATGATGGTACGATCTTGTCACGGCCATCGCGTCGTAGGCATCGGCGATGGCGATGATGCGGGAGCAAACCGGAATGTCTTCTCCCGAGAGGCTGTCCGGATAACCCAGGCCTTCGAAATGCTCGTGGTGTTGACGGATAATCAAGGCGGCTTGTTGGGAGCCTTTTAGTTCTGTCGCCGCCATGATTTTCTCACCAATTATGGGGTGTTGCTTCATTATCTCCCACTCGGCCTTTTCAAATGGCGCTGGCTTTAGGAGGATGTGGTCGGGTATCCCGATTTTGCCGATATCGTGGAACGAAGCGGCAATTTTAAGGATACCCAGTTCTTTTTCAGAAAGGCCGCAACGCACTCCAATGGCCTCGGAAAGTCCAAGCACACGCTCGGAATGGAGCCGCGTTAGAAGATCACGGTAACCCAGCGCGACAGACAACGCTTTGGTGTACTTGTATAGTGCATGATAAATAGGGTCTTCCAGTTGCATGTTAAGCATCCCCACCATTAAAAACTAGCGCCAATACATTTGAAATCGCCAACAAAGCAAACAGTAATTCGTTGGCATCCACGCGCCATTTTAGATAATTACTTCTTCATCTTTTCGTTCATCATCTCACTATCCATCTTTTTACCCATGGAGAAGCTGAGATAAACCGTGATGATGTCGCCGTTTTTCATATCCTTCATTGATGGAATAGGGAAGTGCACTACCATGATCCCCTCATCTGTCTTGAGCTTGATCCAACCTGTCTGGAGGTCAATCATGTCTATCGTTCCAGACATGACATGCTTACCCATCATCGCCTCTTCCTCGCCCTTCTTGCTACAGGCTTTCTGATCATTACTGCCATAATCTTCGGCGGCTGAGAGTCCTGAAGTCGTACATATAAACAACATTGCCGTTACGTAAACCAATATCTTCTTCATGCTATTTTCCTTTCTCTGATTAAGGGATATTTATCCAGCTAAACAGTGGGCATTTTCACGATGTGGTACTTATTGTTGAGAAAAGATTGCCCTTGTATCGTTTCTGACAAGAGCCTGTTTTGTGTTTTATAGATTTAGCAGTTTACAAGCTTTGAAGGGCCGGTGGCATAGGACAAACACCGATGGGGTATTTCAAAATTATCTTATTGCTTATCAGGTAAAACGCCTATGGTTTTAAAACCGCAGCATTGTCAGAATGACTACTCTGTAAGGAGACTTTTAACGAGAAGGAGTTTGATTATGAATGCACCAAGAGGAGCAAACGAAATGGCAGCCGAGCAGGTTTCCAAGGAAAAGCTGATAGAAGATATGAAGGTGGTCGTGGTTGATGCGGAGGAGCTATTGAAGGCCACCGCTAGCCAGACTGGGGAGCGGATCGCAGCAGCACGCATCAAAGCCAGCGAGTCACTACAGGTAGCCAAGTCCCGGCTGGTTGAGGCTCAAGCAACGGTAGTGAAAAAAGTCAAAGTGGTCGCTAAGACTACCGATGATTATGTTCATGATAAACCCTGGCAGTCCATGGGTGTTGCAGCGGCACTCGGACTTGCTCTCGGTGTGCTGATTTCACGCCGCTGATCCGGCATGGCCGCTGAGGGGAATCTCCTCAGCTCGCTGCTTAAATCGAGGAACCAAAACTATGAAAGAATTCATTGCTGTTGCATTGCTCTCCGCATTCGTTGCAGCGCCAGCTTTTGCTGATGATACTGTCACTAAGGCATCCACCAATAAACCCACAACTGCGACGCAACCAGAACACAAGCATAAGCACAAAATGGCGGACATGAAAGATGAATGTGCTGCTGAGCATGGCATGGGCGAGCATCACGGGCATGGAATGATGGGAGAGCAGGGCGCTGACATGATGATGGAACCCGACATGCACTTGCTCGAAACGCTGGCGCTCAGCAAAGAACAGCGATCAAAGGTCAACGTGCTTTCCGATGAGCTCAAACACAATAATTGGGCTACGCTGGGCTTGATTAACGATGAAACGGCAAAGCTGCGCGACCTGTACGAAGCCGATAAACGCGATCCGGCGACCATCGGAAAAGAATACCAGAAGGTTTTTGATTTGAAGCGTCAGATGATTGAAACTTACCTTGACACACAGAACCGCATCGAAGAAATTCTGACACCTGAACAACTCGCCAAAATGAAGGAAGCACGTCACGAAATGCGCCATATGTATGGTCACCCCATGCAATAAAGCGAGTTTGGGAGTTATAGGAAATCTTATCTTACTTAACTTATGGGAATGGCAAGAATGCAAGCAACTCGGTCGTTGGTAAAGAATATAACTGTCTCTGTAATATCTGCTACGCTCGTTGTGTTCATACTTGTCGCCATCAGCGGGGCGCTGATGCTTTTTGTCAGCAAACTTTAGACTGGAATTCCAGTGCTATGATTAGTCTTCCATAGAAAACACTAAATGGCACTCACCGACATTGGCAATGACATGCTGCGCTGCCAATTTCGGATCCCAGTCTGCCCGGATGGTAATGAGTATATCACCTGTGGGCAACTGGACTTTTACGCGATAGATTTTCATATAGCAAGATTGATTTTGTTTATCGACTAATGCAGCTTAAACATAGCACCAGCAAGGCGTGAGAGCAATAGTACATTCGGACTAATCAAAATGAAAAACGGAAATTGAACTGGCATTTTGACCGGAGGTCGATTCCGGTCGTTCGATTTCTGTTTCATCATTAGTCTAATTTTTGGTCGTGCATCACGATGCGCGAAACGAATAAAATCGCCAATACATTCGCCGTCATCGCAATATACCCCACTGTCGCATACCCGAAGATTTTCCCCGCGCTGTCTTGTGTGATGATAAAACCTGCCAGCGTAGTGGCCAGGCCCATGGCAAATGATTGCATTGTGGCGTTGAGTGACATGAAGGTGCCGCGCAGTTTCGGCTGTGCAGCCGAGGTGACGATGGCCATTGCCGGAATCATGCGACCAGAAACCACCACAAAAAATATCGTGGTGCAAATCAGCCACAGCCATAGCGGTTCGATCCCGATATGGCTAACCACAAACAATGGCAGCAGCGCAGCGGCGGCTACCAATCGATAGACTTTTACTTTTCCGCGCTGGTCAGCCCAATGACCGATCCGTCGTGCGGTAAACAATGTTGCCGCACCGCCTGCGAGGTAAACGAATGGAATGTCATGTTGCGAAATGCCAACGTTTCTGACCGCGTAAAGGGTGAGGTAGGGAATCACCGTGAAACCGGAAAAGATTATCATAGAGGAAAATAGCAAGGCTCGCAGATGGTTAGCATCGCGCAACACAGCAAACATCGCCACAAAAGGATGGGGGCGCTTAAGCGTACTAATGTGATGGCGCAGTTCCGGAAGGATGCGCAGGCCAAGGATGGCAAAAAATACGGCCAGCCCCGCAATCATGATAAAAGGTGCACGCCATCCTATGTGATTGGCCAGCCACAACGACAGCGGCACACCGGCAACTGTGGAAAGTGAAAAAGCGGTCGAAACCACACCGCTGGCTCGTGCGCGACGTTCGAATGGAATCACGTCGCCAACTATGGTTTGTACCATTGCCCCCATAACACCGCCAAACACTCCTGCCAGACCTCGTGCAACAATCAATGTTGAATAACCGGGCGCCAGGCCGCATGCCAGCGTAGACAGGCCGAACAGAACAAATACGGTTAACAACAACCGTTTGCGTTCGAAGCGATCAACAAACGTTGCGGCCAACAATCCCGACAAGGCGGCGCTGAAGCTGTATGACGAGACAAGAAGGCCGAACTCATGTGTGCTCATGCCGAACGCGCTCATCAGGATAGGGCCGAGCGGCATCATGATCATGAAATCGAGGATGTTGATGAACTGAATGCCGGCGAGAGTCAGCAGCAGGTAGTTTTCGCGTTGCGGGGTTAGCGATGGATGCATAATTCCAAGGGGATAAAGCAAATCAACTCAATCAGCATCCTACCATTTTGACGTCGACTTACGAACTAGATTGGAGCCGCCATCCAACGCCTGCTTCAAGTTGCAAGCTGCCGTTGAATTTCAGATATGTGAATTACAGTTCTTGGCCGATGGTAGCACTCTTCGGTTGTCCAATTTTCCCCGAGACACCTCATGCGATTATGGCATCCCGCCTAGATCATTATGTAAAGGCTAAAAATAATCGTCACTCGATCCGGCTGGGTTTGAGTTTGGACAGGAGTCGCTGACCGCCGCGCGCGCGTTTGCCGAAGTAGCTTTGCAAATTTGCCCCCGACAATTTGACGACTTGCTCTTTTGTGCCGGTCTTGCCGATGATTTTTACTTCGGCATGATTGATGACGGCAGCGGCTGCCAATTCGTCGCCTTCGCCCAAACCCATGAGGATGACGCCTTTACCGCCGCCCGACAGGTGTTTCAGTTCGGCCAGCAGGAACACTAACAGCCTTCCTCCATTGGATACGGCTGCCACCAAAGATTGTTCAGTGGGCGTGAACGGGGCGGGGGGCAGGATGGTTTCCTTGTCCACTGTGATGAACTGTTTGCCTGCCTTGTTCCTGCCCACCATGTCACCGAGGATGCAGGAGAAGCCGTATCCGGTAGCGGTGGCAATCAATAGCTGCTGCTCGGATTTTCCGCACAGCGCATGGGCGATTTTTGCGCCGGGGGCGAGGTCGATGAAAGTGGAGAGCGGTGCACCGTCGCCGCGTCCAGATGGCAACTGCGCGACCGGGATGCTGCACACGCGCCCGTTGTCGCAGATCACGATGCAGTGGTCGGTGGTGCGACATTCGAACTCACTGAGCATGCTGTCGCCATCTTTGAAGGCGAGGGCCGATAAATCCAGGCCGTGGCCCTGACGGGTACGCACCCAATGTTTGTTGGAGATGATGACGGTCACCGGCTCGTCGAGCACCGGCACCACTATAGCCGATTTCTCGGCTTCTTTGATTAACGTGCGGCGCTCGTCGCCATAGGTCGCGGCATCGGCCTCGATTTCTTCGGCAACCAGTTCGCGCAGTGCGCTTTCCTTGGACAGCAGGCGCGTCAGTTCGCGGCGTTCTTTTTCCAGCGCCTTGATCTCTTTTTCGATACGGATGCCTTCCATGCGCGCCAATTGGCGCAGGCGGATTTCCAGTATGTCTTCGGCTTGGCGGTCGGAGAGTTCGAAGCGTGCGATCAATGCAGTCTTTGGGTCGTCCGATTCGCGGATCAGGGCGATCACCTCGTCGAGATTCAGGAACACCACCATGCGGCCTTCGAGGATGTGCAGGCGGTCATTGACCTGCCCCAGACGATGCTGGCTGCGGCGACGCACCGTGTTCAGCCGGAACTCCACCCATTCGCGGATGATTTTGCTCAGAGGCTTCTGCTGCGGGCGGCCATCTAGCCCGATCATGGTCATGTTGATGGGCGCGGATGATTCCAGACTGGTGTGGGCGAGCAACACATTCATCAGCTCGTCCTGAGTCTGGCGCGAAGACTTGGGCTGGAACACCAGTCGCACGGCCTGCGACTTGTCGGACTCGTCGGCGACCGCATCCAGCACCGACAGCAGCAATTGCTTGTTCTGCACCTGATCCTGCGTCAGGCTCTTCTTGTTGGCTTTGACTTTCGGGTTGGTCAGCTCGTCGATTTCTTCCAGCACTTTTCGCGTCGAAACGCCATGCGGGAGTTCGTGTACCACGATCTGCCACTGGCCTCGCGCCAGCTCCTCGACTGTCCAGCGCGCGCGCATCTTGAGCGAACCGCGTCCGCTCAGGTAGCAGTCGCGGATGTCGCGCGCGGACGAAATGATTTGTCCGCCGCCGGGGAAGTCCGGCCCGTGGATGCATGCGAGCAGGGCGTCGTCGCCGAGGTCGGAATTGCGCACCAGTTGCACAGCGGCATCGGCAACTTCACGCAGGTTGTGCGAAGGGATTTCCGTCGCCATGCCGACCGCGATGCCCGATGCTCCGTTGAGCAACACCATGGGCAGGCGTGCCGGGAGCATGGCGGGTTCCTGAAATGCGCCGTCGTAATTTGGCACGAAGTCCACCGTGCCCATGTCGATTTCGGACAGCAGCAATTCGGCGAGCGGGGTGAGGCGGGTTTCGGTATAGCGCATCGCCGCCGCGTTGTCGCCATCGCGTGTGCCGAAGTTGCCTTGTCCGTCCACCAGCGGATAACGTAGCGAGAAGTCCTGCGCCAGTCGCACCATGGCTTCATAGGCCGAGGAATCGCCATGCGGATGATATTTGCCCAGTACATCGCCGACCACGCGTGCAGATTTGACGTGTTTGCTGCCGTGGTTCAGCCCCATCGCGCGCATGGCGTAGAGGATGCGCCGCTGCACCGGCTTCTGTCCGTCGCACACGTCCGGCAGGGCGCGGCCTTTCACTACCGAGATGGCGTATTCCAGATAGGCGCGCTCGGCATATTGTGCAATCGGCACGTCGTCTCCGTCGGGCAAGCTCGCGAGCGGGGAGAATTGTTTATTGCCACCTGATCCGCCCGAATTGTCTGGCGTTATTTCTGGCGCTACATTTTCGACGAGTTTTGTTTCATCTTCCGGGAAGAGGGTAGTTTGATCTATGTGTTCGATACTCATTAATTTTTCCAGATTTATTTAAACGGTAAGGAGTAACTTCAACCGACTTTAAGTTTTCATTCTGGTTGGGCAGTGTTTAACAATTGCATGTCGATGATGTATTCCTTTGGGGAATTAGCATAGGGGCAGGTTCTAAACTTAAGGTCGTTATATGGTAAATTCCAACAGCATCTGGATGACTGCTATCTAGCGTCTTCGCTAGGAGATCACTTCGTGCCAGAAGCCGTCGTTCAGTATTCAAACGGTAGTTATCTCGCCGATTCAACCTCGACCTAGCAAACTATCAGCCTCGATTGATCCCAATAAGGCCCAGTTTTCCATTGGATAAGTGGGGTTATTGCTGTTAGATTGACGTGATGTATTTATAGTCCCCATGTTACTTGGACGGGAGATAGTTGTCCATTTGGGGCCTCTTTCAATATGAAATGAGTCTGAAGGGTTTGGCAATACTCTGATAGTGCATATTCCGGTATCATCACCAATGGAGTTGACAGGCTAATTGGCAGTAGCAGGGCATATGTTTAATTGATTGCATTTCATCTCGTAACATGTACAACTTTAATAGCGCGGATTAAAAATAATGTTAGCAATCATAGGTGGAACCGGGCTGACGCAGTTGGCCAATCTTGAAATTACACACCGGCAGGTGATGCGCACTCCTTATGGCGAACCGTCCGGGGCATTGACCTTCGGCACGATCAGGCAGCATGAGGTGATGTTTATCGCGCGCCATGGTTATGGGCATACCATTCCTCCGCACCGGGTGAATTACCGTGCCAACCTGTGGGCGTTGCATAATCAGGGAGCCAAGCGCGTGGTAGCGGTCGCGTCGGTGGGCGGCATACGCGACGACCTGAATCCGGGTGTCATTGTTGTTCCAGACCAGATTATCGATTACACCCATGGCCGTGAGTTCACTTATTTTGATGGCATAGATCGCCCACCGACGCATATTGATTTCACTCGTCCCTATTGCCCTGAGTTGCGTGCCAGGATACTGGATGCAGTACGCTGCGCCAATGAGTCTTGTGTGGAAGGAGGGACGTATGCTGCCGTGCAGGGGCCGCGCCTGGAAACGGCGGCAGAGATCACCCGTTATGAGCGCGACGGCGCGGATATGGTCGGCATGACTGGCATGCCAGAGGCATCGCTGGCAAGAGAGCTGGGGCTGAGTTATGCGACCATCGCCGTGGTGGTGAATCATGCCGCCGGGCGTGGCAGCAGCCGTGATGCCATCCATCTGGAAGCGGTCAGTGCAGTGGCGCAACCGGCCATGGCGCGCGTGCGCAACATTCTCGAATGCGTGGTGGGAAGCGATGGCGATTAAGACGGTGCTGCGCATGGGCGATGCCCACCTGTTGCGCCGTGCCGAGGAACTGACTTATTTCGACACGCCGGAACTGCACGCTCTGCTGGAAGACATGCGCGATACCATGAGCGCGCTGGATGGCATAGGTTTGGCCGCGCCTCAGATTGGGGTGAATCTGCGCGTGGTGATCTTCGGCTTGCAGCACAGCCCACGTTATCCCGATGCCGAACCGGTGCCGGACACAGTGTTGCTCAATCCCATCATCACACCAATAGGGGACGACACGGAGGAAGACTGGGAAGGCTGCTTGAGCGTGCCGGGCATGCGCGGCATGGTGCCGCGTTTCAAGACGATACGTTATCAGGGATGTGATGAATATGGCGCGTTGATAGATCGCACGGTGAGCGGCTTTCATGCCCGCGTGGTGCAGCATGAATGCGATCATCTGGATGGGATTTTGTATCCGATGCGTATACGTGATTTTCGCCAGTTTGGTTTTTCCGATGTGTTGTTTCCCGGTCGTGAGCTAAGGGACGAATAATGGGATGTTCTAAATGAAGCTGGCTGAAATAAGCTCCTCACGCGTCTATCTCAGCTTTGCCTGGTCAGCAGTGGCCATGATGCTGATCCTGACGATAGGCACGGTAGGTTACCGCATCATAGGCGGCCCGGAATACAGCTGGGTGGATTGTTTCTACATGACCTTCATCACGGTTGCCACGATAGGCTTCGGTGAGATTGTTGATCTCTCGGAAAGTCCCGGCGGCAGGCTGTTTACCGTATTTATTGCAATTGCGGGAATCGGGACGATGACATACATGTTATCCACCCTTACGGCATTCATACTGGAAGGCGATATCAACCAAGTTTGGCGGAGAAATAAAATGCAGAACAAGATCACGAAGCTGAAAGACCATTACATCGTGTGCGGCGTGGGGCGCGTGGGCAGCAACGTGGCACATGAACTGGTGATGACCGGGCGCCATTGCGTGGTCGTGGACACAGAATTGCCACACATTGAAAGTTACCTGTTCAGGCATCCCGAGCAGTTATACCTGCATGGTGATGCCACCGATAATGACATTCTCCTTTCCGCAGGGATCATGCATGCACGCGGGGTTTTCGCGGTGGCAACGGACGACAGTCAGAATCTGGTGATCAGTCTCAGTTCCAAACAGCTTAATCCGAAGTTGCGGGTAGTAGCGCGTTGTCATGACGTGAAGAATGTGGAAAAAACGCGCCGCGCCGGGGCGGACGAGATCGTGTCACCGGACTTTACCGGCGGCTTGCGCATCGTGTCGGCGATGGTGCGTCCGCATGTGGTGTCCTTCCTCGACGACATGCTCAAGTCGGAGGATAACCTGCGCATGGAGGAAATCGTTGTTACATCCGGGTTTTCCGGCAAGTCGCTTTCCATGCTGTATTTTGCCTCAAATGACTATATCGTACTGGCCGTCCGACAAGACGGGCAGTGGGTGTTCAATCCCTCCTCGCAACACGTCGTGCATGAGGGCGACGTGTTGATGGTGATGACCACTCCGCATGGGCGTACGAGGTTGGAGCAGTTGATACAGGGCGTGGTTTGACGGATAGGGGGCAAGGGACAAGAAAATGGGCAGGTTGATCCTGCCCATTTTTATGTTACGACGAACTGGTTACTGTTTTTATCGGGCGATCAGTTCGCGCAGCACGTAAGGCAGTATCCCGCCGTGGCGGTAATAATCCACTTCAATCGGCGTATCGATGCGCAGTAGCAGTGAAATCTGCCGGGTGTTGCCATCCTTGCACTTGATGGTCAGTGTCACGTCCTGTTGCGGATTCATGTTCTCATCTATGCCGCTAATATCGAAGGTCTCGTCGCCGGTCAGATTCAGCGCTGCAACGTTGGTGTCACCCTTGAACTGCAAGGGCAGTACGCCCATGCCGACAAGGTTGCTGCGGTGGATACGCTCGTAGGATTTTGCGATCACAGCTTTTACGCCGAGCAGTTGCGTGCCTTTTGCAGCCCAGTCGCGGCTGGAGCCGGTACCGTATTCTTCACCGGCAAAGATCACCGTGGGCGTTCCGTCGGCGATGTGTTTCATCGCCGCATCGTAGATTGCCACCTGCTCGCCTTGGTATAGCGTGTAGCCGCCTTCCACACGGCTGCCGTCGTCCTTTGGGGGGAGTATCAGGTTCTTGATGCGTACGTTGGCGAAGGTGCCGCGCATCATTACTTCATGATTACCGCGCCGAGCACCATAGCTGTTGAAATCCTTTACCACTACGCCATGGCTTTGCAGATATTTGCCCGCCGGGGTGGTGGGTTTGAAGCTGCCTGCCGGGCTGATATGGTCGGTGGTAACCGAGTCACCGAATATCGCAAGCGCCTTGGCGTCGTGAATTTCGGAGATGTTTCCTACAGCCATGCCGAAATTTTCAAAGAACGGCGGGCGAGCAATGTAGGTGGAATCGTCCCACCGGTACAGGTTGCCAGTGGGCGCGGGAATCGCATTCCACAGCGGCAGGTCTTTGGTTAAATCGCTATACAACCTGCGGAAAACTCCGGGGTCGGCGGCGTATTTCATCACCGTCTGCACTTCGGCGCTGTTCGGCCAGATGTCGCGCAAGTACACCGGTTCACCTTCTTTGCCAACGCCCAGCGGTTCAGTGTCGAGATTGATGTTAACGTGCCCCGCGATGGCGTAGGCCACCACCAGCGGCGGCGAGGCCAGGAAATTGGCCTTGATGTTGGCGTGAATGCGTGCCTCGAAATTGCGGTTGCCGGAAAGCACGGCGGCAGCGATCAGGTCGTGCGCGATGATGGCTTCTTCCAGGCGCGAATCCAGCGGGCCCGAATTGCCGATGCAGGTGGTGCAGCCGTAAGCCGCGAGGCTGAAGCCGAGCTGTTCCAGATAGCCGAGCAGCCCGGCCTTGCTCAGGTAATCAGTCACCACGCGCGAGCCCGGTGCGAGCGAGGTCTTGATGTGCGGTTTGACTCGCAAGCCTTTTGCCACGGCCTTTTTCGCCAGTAGACCCGCAGCCAGCAGCACGCTCGGGTTGGAGGTGTTGGTACAGCTCGTGATCGCGGCGATCAGCACATCGCCGTGGCCGATATCGACCACCGTTTTTGTTTCTTCGGCGCTTTGCGAGTGTTGCGCCGGGGTCGGATGGCTGTCCATCATTTCGATTTCGCTGGCAGCACTGCTGCTGTGGCTGCCCACGGCGGGTTTGCCTGACGGTGCACTGCTGCTGTCGGTCAAGCCGCCGCCCGTAACCGGAATGCACACCTCGCCGCTGTATTCGTGCAATGTGGTGGCGTAGCGCTTGTCTAATTCCGCAGCAGGTTTGTTGAAACCATTTTCCGCTACCGGTTTGCTGAATAAGCTATTGAAATTTTCTCGCATCGCCGACAGCGCCACGCGATCCTGCGGACGTTTCGGCCCCGCCAGCGAAGGTTCGATGCTGCTCAAGTCGAGTTCTACCACGCTGCTGTAATCAATCTGTCCGGCTTGTGGGACGCCATACAAACCTTGTGCTTTGAAGTAGGACTGGAAGGCATCTACTTCTTCGTCCGTGCGCCCGGTATAGCGCAGGTAGTCCACCGTAGCGTCATCTACTGGGAAGAAGCCCATAGTCGCGCCGTATTCCGGCGCCATATTCGCAATCGTGGCGCGGTCCGGCACGGTGAGCGCGCTTGTGCCCGCGCCGAAAAATTCCACGAATTTCCCCACCACTTTTTGTTTGCGTAGCAGCTCGGTGACAGTTAACACTAAATCAGTCGCCGTGACGCCTTCGTGCAGCTTGCCCTTGAGATGCACGCCGACGACATCCGGAGTAAGGAAATACACCGGCTGACCAAGCATGCCCGCTTCTGCCTCGATGCCTCCCACGCCCCATCCGACCACACCAATGCTGTTGATCATGGTGGTGTGGCTATCAGTGCCGACCAGCGTGTCCGGGTAATATACACCGTCCTTGTGCTGCACGCCGCGCGCCAGATATTCCAGATTGACCTGGTGCACGATACCCACGCCGGGCGGTACCACCTTGAACGTGTCGAACGCTTGCATGCCCCATTTCATGAATTTGTAGCGCTCATTATTGCGCTCGAACTCCATCTCCATGTTCAGTCGCAACGCATCCGGTCGGTTGAAGTAATCGACTTGCACCGAATGGTCCACCACCAGATTCACCGGCACCAGCGGCTCGATGATCTTCGGATCTTTGCCCATTCTTGCGGCAGCGTCGCGCATCGCGGCGAGGTCGACCAGCAGCGGCACACCGGTGAAATCCTGCAACACGATGCGCGCCACCACGAACGGAATCTCCTCGGTACGCGGCGCATTCGGCTGCCAGTTCGCCAACTGGCGGATGTGCGCTTCACTCACCTTCTTGTTGTCGTAATTGCGCAGCACCGATTCCAGCACGATGCGGATCGAAACCGGCAGGCGCGAGATTTTTCCTATGCCCGCTGCTTCCAAGGCGGGCAGTGAATACAGCGAGCTGACTTTGCCACTGGTGAGATTAAAAGTCTTGTGGGTATTGAACAGGTTATGTGGCATAGCGGGACTCCATGAACAGGGTGTGAAGTGGGAGTGCAATTATAACTCGGTCTTGAGATGACAATTTTCTGGAGCTGGTTGTTAAGTGAAGCAACTGATGGAACTACCGATATGACTACTAGCCATCATGACTGATGAACTAACTAGCCATTCGACTAGGCTGTCAAAAGGCTTTGCATAGCCATTCGGTTAAGTCACCAAAATACGGTGACATAAGCCGCTGGTTATAAGGCAGCAAGCTGCCAAGTGATTGGTTATGTATATAGTTTAACAGGCTAGATATGCCTATATATTTTCATAAATACCTAGCTATTTCGGCATATATGATTGTTTCTCTCTGCAGTGTAGTCTTCGCTCTTCTGGTTTGAAAAAGTGTATCCGGATAATTCGATGAGGTGGTAAAGATGAACTATCCATTCTTGGCAATCTTACTCGCATTTGTATTGGCCTGTGCCATGATGGCTGAGGCGTTCTGGTCGAGCTTGCACAGTGGGAAAGATTTGAACCATGCGCTTCATAAATCGATTGCGACAGGGGTCGGTTTCGTACTCTACGCAGGAATGGATTATTTCATGGTTGTCCATGGAACGAATTTGTAATTTCGATGGCCGTAAATTGACCTTGATTTAGATGTGTTCATGGCTAACGAAAATACGGCTTCGCTTCTGCGCCAATCACAAAAAGACGTCATGTGTTCGCCTGATTTTAACGGATATTTCCTGATTATTCGGTAAGGAGTGTCAAAATGACTTCAACATTCCAGCTTTCATTTTGCATAGTGTTGGCTATGGTGTGTGTGCTTGTGACGGGAAGTTATATGATGAACCGGGGGCAGGGAATATGCTCAAACGATACCCTGCGTGAAGCACTCATGTGGGGAGGCGGATTTATTATTTATGCGATGTTTGATTATTTCATTCTCATGCGTTGATGTGGTTTTACATTACGTCACAAATTTCCCCATTTCACCTAACCCATCTGAAAGCCAGCAACCTGCGGAGTGAGGAGCTTCGTTGCTCGCATATTCCTGTATCCCTGAATTCAGTGGTCTGGGTATGGTTTAGCGTTACGCACTATGCAGTTTCAGCATTGCCGCTTCCTGTTTGCCTTCCACGATGAGCGGCGCAACATCCTGTGCGCGCTGCATGGCCTGTTCGATCAACTCTTTCTCTTCGCGGCGCGGCGCATTCAGCACATAGTCCGATACGTCGGCGCGTTCGCCGGGATGGCCGATGCCGATGCGCAGCCTCCAAAAATCGCGGGTGCCGAGATGGGCAATAATATCTTTCAGGCCATTGTGTCCGCCGTGTCCGCCGCCCAATTTCAATTTTGCGCTGCCGGGCGGCAGGTCGAGTTCATCATGTGCCACCAGAATATGCTGCGGCGCGATCTTGTAGAACTGCGCCAGCGCACCTACAGCACGTCCGCTGACATTCATAAAGGTCTGGGGCTTGAGAAGGAATAACTCGCGACCATGCATCTGACCGCGCGCTGCCAGTCCATGAAATTTGCCTTCCACCTTGAAAGTATATTGGTGTGCATGCGCAAATTCGTCCGCCCACCAGAAACCGGCATTGTGGCGAGTAGCTTCATATTCGCGTCCGGGATTGCCCAGTCCGACGATTAACTTGATTTCGCTCATAAGGGTACGCCCTTAATGAAAAAACCCGCCATGCAATCCAGGAAAGCATGGCGGGCATTGTGTTGTGACGCTAATGCTTATTTTGCCGCAGGTTTCGCTGCTGGTTTTGCCTCTGCGGCTGTGGCTGCTTGGGCTGTGGCAGCGGCAGCTTCAGCGGCGGCTGTTGCTTCTGCTTCTATTGCGCCGCGCGGTATCTGGACGGTCGCCACCACGGCTTCACCAACATGGCCGTGTCCCGAGACTTCCACGCCCTTGGGCAGCTTGATGTCACCCACATGGATGGAATGACCAATCGCCAGGCTGGACAGATCCACCTCGATAAACTCGGGCAGGTCGGCTGGCAAACAAGTAATATTCAGGTCATTCATCACGTGGCTAACAACGCCGCCGTTCTGCTTCACGCCGGGGCAAATCTCGGCATTGGTGAAGTGCAACGGCACTTTCATGTGGATCTTTTTGTCCTTGGA
>CAYZPM010000047.1:0-26964 GCA_964480365.1 uncultured Gallionellaceae bacterium | reverse complement strand
TTTAATCACGGGGAATCGCTGATGATAATTTCGATTTAATCTGCGTTTCCCTAAGTACACGACCAGACTTCAAAAGTTTGACTTTCAAAAGCTTGGCTTCAGATGGAGTCCTCCTAGCACGAGTTGCCCAAGGCTGCGATTTGTTTAGTCATCCAGCCTGCCAAGACGCACTGTTTCTTGAGGATGATAAAGATCATGATTTAGGAGAGGACGTAATAAGTGATATGGAAATCCTTAATGCTAGGTTTGATGGGCTGAAGCCTATCTGGGTTGTCGTTCCAAACAAATCAACTGCATATCTATACCCAGATACACATTCTTGGGACAAGCTGGAACAGCGCCTTCGTTCCGTAAACTTGCTAAAATTAGTACGTCAGTCCATCAAGGACAAGATCATTGATGTTTACCCCGCCAACAACCTTCACTTTTCAACTACCGGTTATTTACTGATGGGCGAAGAGATTTATCGAAAAATTAAAACTACCCCTTAGATGTGCTGGTCAGGGTCACACAGCGGTTTCCCGTCATTCCCGCGCAGGCGGGAATCCAGCGAGACAAACACTCCGCATAGCGGACACAATCTCAATGTTGGCCAGCTACGCGGGGATCGTTCAATCATCTGGATTTTCGCCTGCGCGGGAATGACGGCATAGGTTTGGCAGGTATCGGGGAGTTAAACCCCTTGCTTCAAACTCGCCGAAATAAAGTCGTCCAAATCCCCATCCAGCACACCCTGCGTGTTGCCGATTTCGACGTTGGTGCGCAGGTCTTTGATGCGCGACTGATCCAGCACGTAGGAGCGTATCTGGTGGCCCCAGCCGATGTCGGATTTTCCGTCTTCCAACACTTGCTTTTCTTCATTGCGTTTGCGCAGTTCTTCTTCGTATAAGCGCGATTTCAGCATTGCCATGGCTTCGGCGCGGTTGCGGTGTTGCGAGCGGTCGCTCTGGCATTGCACCACGATGTTGGTGGGAAGGTGGGTGATGCGCACCGCCGAGTCGGTCTTGTTGATGTGCTGTCCGCCCGCACCTGAGGCACGGTAGGTATCCACGCGCAAGTCGGCGGGATTGATTTCCACCTCGATGGAGTCGTCCACTTCGGGAAACACGAACACGCTGGAGAACGAGGTGTGGCGCCGGTTGCCGGAATCGAACGGTGATTTGCGCACCAGACGATGTACGCCGGTTTCGGTGCGCAGGTGACCGTAGGCATAGTCGCCGCTGACCTTGAGCGATGCGCCCTTGATGCCCGCGACTTCGCCGTCAGATTGTTCCAGCACTTCGACCTGGAAGCCTTTGCGTTCGCAGTAGCGCAGATACATGCGCAGCAGCATGGAGGCCCAGTCCTGAGCTTCGGTGCCGCCGGAACCGGACTGGATATCGACGAAGCAGTTGTTCGGGTCCATCGGGTGGGCGAACATGCGGCGGAATTCCATGTCTGCGACGCGCTTCTCGATGTCTTGAACATCGGCATATGTGCTGTTCAGGCTCTCGTCGTCGTTTTCCGCCTGAGCCATTTCAAACAGCTCGCCCGCGTCGGCGAGGTCTTGCTGAATTTTGCCGAGGCCGAGCACCACGCCTTCCAGCATCTTGCGCTCGCGGCCCAGGTCTTGCGCGCGTTTTGCGTCCTGCCAGATGGCGGGGTCTTCGGCGAGTTCGCAGACTTCGGCTAGGCGTTCCTGCTTGGTATCGAAGTCAAAGATACCTCCGTAATTCCGCGCTGCGTAAGGCCAGGTCTTGCAATTGGTTGGTGAGGGCGTTGAGTTGTTCGGCTTCCATGCTATGTATTCCAGATTCCTTAGAGGGTGCGCATTATACAGCTTCCCAATGTTCGATGATGAGTTGCAGTGTGGTCTTGCCGTTGTATTCGTTGAGCGCGAGTTTGTAGGCGGCGCGAATGCGTTCCGGCATCGGGTCGGCACTGAAGAAGCGGATGGCGTCGTAGCTGGCACTTGGTGTGGATAGTTTAAGCTTAAGGTGCTTTTCCCCGACTACGCGCTGGCTCTGTATGGTAAATTCCCCTTCGAAAAGCGGCTGCGGGAAACCTTGTCCCCAAACCTGCTGTTCCAGGCTACGCGCAATATCAAGCGAGAAATCGGCAGCGTCGAGCGCGCCGTCGGTTTCGATAATGCGGGTGAGGTCGGCGGGGGAGAGCAGGCTTTGCGCGATGGCTTCGAAGGCGGCCTGGAATTCATCGAAGTGTTCTTCGCGGATGCTGACACCCGCTGCCATAGCGTGCCCGCCAAATTTTTGCAGCAGGTGCGGGTGACGTTTGGATAGCAGGTCGAGCGCGTCGCGCAGATGCAAACCGGGGATGCTGCGCCCGGAGCCTTTTAATTCTCCGGTTTGCGAGCGTGCGAAGGCGATCACCGGGCGGTGGTAGCGGTCTTTCAGGCGCGAGGCGAGAATGCCGATCACGCCTTGGTGCCAAGTCTCGTCAAACATCGCGAGGCTGGAACTGTCAGTTGGATTGATATGTTCCAGTGCGGCCAGTGCCGCTTCCTGCATGTCGGCCTCGATGCTGCGCCGTTCGCGGTTGAGCGCATCCAGTTTCGCCGCAATCTGTGTTGCCTCGGCAGCATCATCGCTGAGCAAGCAGGCGATGCCCAAGCCCATATCCTCCAGTCGTCCGGCGGCATTCAGGCGCGGCCCGACGACGAAGCCGAGTTCATAACTGGAAACCTTTGTATAATCTTTTTTGGATATTTTCAGCAGCGCGTTGATGCCCGCACAAGCCCGCCCGGCGCGGATGCGCAGCAGCCCTTGTTGCACCAAAATGCGGTTGTTCTCATCCAGTTTTACCACGTCTGCCACTGTGCCTAATGCTACCAGATCGAGCAGTTCGACCAGCTTGCGTCCTTTCTCATCTGTCATCAGCCCTCTGATCCGCAGTTCTGCCCGCAGCGCCAGCAACACATAAAACATCACACCGACCCCCGCCAGATTTTTGCTGGGAAAGTCGCAGCCTGGCTGGTTAGGATTGACGATGCACAGCGCATCCGGCAAGGTGTCGCCGGGCAAGTGGTGATCGGTGACCAGCACTTGCATGCCAAGTTTGTTGGCCTCAGCTACGCCTTCCACGCTGGCGATGCCGTTGTCTACGGTAATCAGGATGTCGGGTTTTGATTGCGCTGCGAGACGAACGATCTCCGGCGTCAATCCGTAGCCGTATTCAAAGCGGTTAGGTACGATGAAATCCACCTGAGCGCCGAATTCGCGCAGGCCGCGCATTCCAACGGCACACGCCGTAGCACCATCGCAATCGTAGTCGGCGACGATTAGCAGTTTTTTGTTTTGTGCGATGGCATCGGCCAGCAGCACAGCCATTTGTTGTGCATTTTTCAGCAGCGTGAAAGGCAGTAGGCGGGCCAGACCAGTTTCCAGTTGTGTCGCGTCGGATATGCCGCGTGCCGCGTAAATGCGCGCGAGCAATGGTGCGATGCCCGCATCAGCAAGGCGTTGTGCTGCATCTTTGGGGTGGCTGCGTGGGATGATTGTGGGCATAGAGTGAGTGCTGTATTGCAAGGTGCGCCAGTGTAACAGAGCCGGAGCATCCTCGTTTTTTACGTCGGCTTAAGGTAGAATTCGCCCCTATTTCGTAAGACAGGTATAAGTATCGTGGCATTGATTGTTCAGAAATACGGCGGCACGTCGGTAGGCACACCGGAGCGCATCAAGAGCTTGGCGCAGCGCGTGGCAAGATTTAAGGCACAGGGGCATCAGGTCGTGGTGGTGGTTTCTGCGATGAGCGGTGAAACCAATCGGCTGATAGCGCTGGCGAAAAAAATTCAGGATCAGCCCGATCAGCGCGAACTCGATGTAGTGATTTCCACTGGCGAGCAGGTGACCATCGGTCTGGTGTCAATGGCGTTGATTGAGTTGGGGTTGAAGGCCAAGAGCTACACCGGCGCACAAGTCAGGATTCTTACCGATAGCGCCTTCACCAAGGCACGCATACTCAGCATCGACGAGCAGAATATTCGCGCCGATTTGGCCAATAACTATGTGGTGGTGGTGGCCGGTTTCCAGGGCGTAGACGAGGAAGGCAACATCACCACGCTGGGGCGCGGCGGATCGGACACGACGGGTGTGGCGATTGCCGCCGCGTTGCGCGCCGACGAATGCCAGATTTACACCGACGTGGATGGGGTCTATACCACCGACCCGCGTTTGGTGCCGGAAGCGCGCCGCCTGAAGAGCATCACCTTCGAGGAAATGCTGGAAATGTCCAGCCTCGGCTCCAAGGTGCTGCAAATCCGTTCGGTTGAGTTTGCTGGTAAATATAAGGTCAAATTGCGCGTGCTTTCATCGTTTCTGGATGATCCGGGCGATGGCACGCTGATTACTTTTGAGGAAAACGATAAAATGGAACAGGCAATTATTTCAGGCATAGCATTCAACCGCGACGAAGCCAAGATCACCGTGCGTGGCGTGCCGGACAAACCCGGCATCGCGTACCAGATACTCGGCCCGGTGAGCGAGGCCAATATTGACGTGGACATGATTATCCAGAACGTCAGCGTGGACGGTTCCACCGACTTCTCTTTTACCGTGCACCGCAACGAATTCACCAAGGCGATGGATATTCTAAAAAGCCAAGTGCAGCCGCACATCGGTGCGCGTGACGTAATTGGCGACAACCGGAACGCAAAGGTTTCAGTGGTCGGCGTCGGTATGCGCTCGCACGTCGGCATTGCAAGCAAAATGTTCCGCACGCTGGCGGAAGAAGGTATCAATATTCAGATGATCTCAACCTCGGAAATTAAAATCTCCGTGGTGATAGACGAGAAATACATGGAGCTGGCTGTGCGCGTGTTGCACAAGGCATTCGATTTGGATCAGGAAGCCGTCTAGCGTTTAGGCCTTTGAGAGGGATTACGGTAATTTGCGCGGTTTTTCGGGGGAGATGGTCAAAGGTACTCCCCTGCTAAGGGAGCGTTGGGTTTATAGCCTTACCGAGGGTTCGAATCTCTCACGTCAAGCAAAGAATTTAAGCCATTGAATATGCTGGCTTTTTTCTTTTGTTGACATGGAAGTTCTTACCGCAGCCTCACATTAGGCCACGCCCTTACCCCCAAACAATTAAAGTGCCTGATTTTCTGGAATGGCGGGCGGTATAGTATTGCTGACCGATTTTTCCTGTGAGGAAAAACGATTTCTGATTTCTTTGAGTGTCATCATCTTCTGCGCCCACAGGTCTAAAACCTTATCTCTCGACTCCGGCGGGAGGGCGTTCAGTTTGTCAAATGCCTTGTGCATCCATAGTTCCTTTGAATTTGATATTGTTGGATTCGTTAATTTTTGAAAGAATCTTCAGGGTCATGAGCTACTTGTCCTGCTTAATGATAACAATTTTGAACTTGTATCGGTAAGCGGTCAATATGCAATTATCTCTAGGGAAACGGAGATTAAATCCGTTTGTGGTGAGCCGGTAGAACCATGGTCGGATTTAATCTATATTAATCAATTTATAGCGCTAATCCTTCAACATGTTCAGGGCAGCAAGCGCCTTACGCATGCGAAACTTTTATCGTCATTTTCAGACAGGTTCTCCGCCTCAGTTCCGGCTATCCAAGCTCAGGCTAGCCGTTTGTCCAGCCTTCGATGCTCAAGGTCAGGCATTTGGCACTGCCACCCGACTTCATGAATTCGGACAACGGTGTTTCAATGACCGAAAAGCGCAGCCCCCCGAGTAATTTCTTCAGGCGAAGCGTCGCATGGTTCATGACGATAACCCGCCCTACGCAAACAGCATTGGCGCAAAACTGCTGCCCCTCTTCCGGCGTCAATGAAATCAGTTTGTCGCCGAAGCTGCGCGCCAGGAGATCTCGGGAAGCCTCGTCGAAAGCTTCGGGCAGGTAGAGCGCATATCCAGCGGGCAGGGGACAGAAACAGGTGTCCAGATGATAGAAGCGGGGATCAACCAGTTCGAGACGGTGGATGGGCGTCGTGATGTGGCGCGCGAGATGCGTAGGCGTCGTCTTGTCCGAACGGGGGCCGCCGCCGACCCAGAGCCGTCCTGCGGAATCGAAGAGGGCGTCGCCAGACCCTTCAAAAACGGCACCATCCGGCAAATCAATGCACACCCACCCCGCTTCTTCGAACCAGGCGCGGTTGATTTCCTTTTCCCCCTGTCGCTGCGGGTGCTTGAAATTGGAAAGGATGAATTTTTTTTCTCGCGGTAACGGCAAGCCGGCATTCGCGGTAAAAACGAGATCCGGCCAGGCTGGATTGCCACGCATCAACTTGACATCTGCCAGCGCCGACAGCTTGTCAAAGAGTCCGTGCCACTGTGCGACCGCGAGTTCGGGCGAAACATGACCTATTTGGTGTTGCATCCAGGGATTGATTTCGTAATTGACCGCAAACCCTTCAGGGGTGCACATCACCAAAGTTTCTGGCATCAAAATTTCCTCATTATTCAAATAGGCAGGGCTGCATTGACCGACTGTACCAAACTTTAACTTTGAGCCTCAAACCGCTCCTGAAACGAAGCGGATGCCCATCAGAAAGTTTCAATGCTTCGATTCTCAAGTTATCTTCATTGTAGTGCATGAAGCGTAGCGCGACCATATGCTCCAAGCTCTCAACCTTCTTGCTGAATCCATTAGTTAGGCGAGTAAAACGGCACATGGACATCCGTTAGTCGTACGCGAGCAAGTTGCGCCTCAGCCTTGGCGCGCAACGTGTCCGGTTCGCTTCTTCTCATAAATCTCCGTCTTTTAAGCGCCGATGGTTTTGTCATTCCCACGCTTGTCGGGGAATCAATTTAACAACTGCTTGTTACAGCAGCATGAATAGCATTTCTGCACGAAGTAAATGGAATTTGTGGAGTCGAACGGACTAGCCTAAGAAATAAGTTCTTCACGGGCAAGGTCAGTTTTATCTATGCATATTGTTGATGGTTGTAGCATCTGTGGTATTACAATATATGTTCTGACATTGCTGCTGGTGTCTTTCTGACAGCAACGGATGACATTAGCAACAGCAACGTGGTTAGCTTTGAAATCGTTGCCGGACATAACTATGCACTCACGACTGATGATTCCAAGCGCTATCATTATGATGAGAAAATAGCTGACGTAACTCAATGGAACTAATTTAATGTTCGCTTGCCTGATTTTTCTGATAGCGAAAATATCACCTGGCTTTCTCTTTAAATTGGTTTCCTAACTCGTCTGAAGTTGAGAGACATTTGTTTCTAATCTTCCTTTTGGTCAGGTGACTTCATTTCCAAGGTAACGAAAATGTCTGAACGTAGAGATTTGTCCCAACATATACTACCAACCTCAGCTCAGTTGGTAGGGGTGTGCATGACCGTTATTTCTTTGGTCAAGCTATTGCATATTGGTCAAGCAGGATCGGTGCTGGATAAATGTCTGGCTGTTGATGCACTGATTTTTACTATCAGTGCTGCCCTTTCTTATGCGTCAATCCGTGAAGTCCAAGCGGGTAATTTGGAAAAATATGCCGACCAGTTTTTTATGGTGGGTCTCTTTGAATTGGGTGGTTGCGCAATTCTGTTGTCGTTAGAAATAATTTAAGTGCCGATTATACGATTCGCAACAATATGCACATTTGTTGATGGCTGACGGGGAAAAATGACTGACTGTCGTATTTTGTCCTTTGAAAAATATATGGGCCAACATCTGCTTATAGGCACCGGCTGTTCGGACTTGCAATATCTCAAACGGTTGCCGCTACAGCGCAGGCAGATGTTCGAATTTTAGGCAGGTGAATCATGAAAACCGTACCGCTCCCACCTAATGAAGCCGAGCACCTGCTCTTGCTCAAGCACTTGGAAATCCTGAGTACGGAGTCGGAAGAAATTTTTGAAACCATTACCCGCTCGATTGCGCTCATCTGCGACACTCCGGTCGCGCTGATCAGTCTGGCGGATGATAACCGGCAATGGTTCAAGCCGACAGTTGGAACGGTTGCCGATGAAACGCTTAGAGATATCGCCCTCTTTGCCAACGCCATCATGCTGGATGAAATTCTTGTTATCCCTGATTTGCTCAAGAATGAGCGCTTTATGGATAACCCGATGGTGACTGCCGAACCGAAAATTCGTTTTTATGCGGGTGCACCTCTGAAGCTCACACCCACGATAAAGCTGGGAACTCTATGTGTCATTGATTACCAGCCGCGCATGCTGGACGAAAAGCAACTGGCGCTGCTGGAACTACTGGCCAAACACATCGTTTCCCTAGTCCGGTTGCGGCTGGAAAAAATGGAGACGAGTCGAGACTTCAGCGCGCTGGTCATGGCAAAGCAAAAACTGCAATTCCAGAAAGACCTCATGGAAGCCATATTCGACAATGAGCCGGAGAGCGTTAAAATCCTCTCTAGTCAGGGCGAACTGGAACAAATTAACAAGGCCGGACTGGACATGCTGGAAGCCGGCTCACTGGCCGAAGCCCGCAGCCAAAAATTGATTGATTATGTGCTGCCGGAATTCCGTGACAGGTTCAGTGAACTCGAAAACAAGGTATTTCGCGGCGAGCACGCTAACGCAGAATACAAAATCAGAGGCATGAAAGGCACCGAGCGCTGGATGGAATCGCACGCCGCGCCACTATACGGTCAGCAGGGAAACATCACCAATCTCATCGCGATCACGCGCGACGTCACCCACATAAAGCAATCGCAACGTGGACTGATGCTCGCATCCCGTGTGTTTACCGAAGCGCAGGAAGGCATTATCATCACCGATGCCCACGGCACTATGGTAGACGTCAATCCGGCCTTCTGTGCCATCACCGGCTATTGCCGCGAAGAAGTTATCGGCCAGAATCCCAGAATCCTCCATTCGGGCAAGCAAGGCTCCGATTTCTACGCCGCAATGTGGGGGGCACTAAGGCAAAATGGCCATTGGAAAGGTGAAATCTGGAACCGCAAGAAGAATGGCGAACTGTATGCGGAGCTGATTTCCATTAACGCCCTGCTCGATGAAGCGGGCAAAGCGATAAACTACGTCGCCTTGTTTCTTGACATTACCGCAGTAAAGCAGCAAGCCAATCTGGAATTGATGGCGCACTACGATTCCTTCACCGGCCTGCCCAAACACGCTTTGTTTATCGACCGATTCAAGCAGGCGCTCGCTCGCAGCAAGCGCGACAAAACTCTACTTGCCATCTGCTATCTCGGCCTTGATCACTTCAGTCAAGTGAACAACACGCTTGGACATGAAACGTGCGATGCGCTGCTCATTGAAACAGCCAAACGCATCAAGGCCAGCATGCGCGAGAAGGACACTGCGTCAAGCATGGGCGGCGGCGAATTCGCCCTGCTCATCGGAGATGTTCACAACGTCGTAGAATGCGAACATGTGCTTAACAGGATTCAGGGCGCTATCGCCGAACCCCATCTTATTAATGGCCGAAAGGCCTCCATCACAGCAAGCACCGGCGTGGTGATGTACCCGATGGACAATGCCGAACACGAAATTCTTTTGCGCCATGCGGAACAGGCAATGCGTCAAGCTAAGCGCGAGGGCCAAAACTGCCGACATTCTTTTGATTCTGCTGTCGATGCATAGCTACAACAATACTACTTTGCGAGCAGGCAATTGAGTTCTAGTGAAGCTTTACAGTGTTGCGGCACAGTGGCGGATGGCTTCTGCCATTTCGTACCCAGTCTGGTAGCGGTTTTCTACATCCTTTGCCAGCGCACGGTTAATAATTGCGCATACACAAAGGGGTAAATCTGGTCTGACGGATAAAATGTCTGTGTGCGGTTCCTTGGCGACCCGGTGCATTACATCCAAATCGGTATCGCCCTCGAATGGCAGGTGCCCGCTCACCAATTGGTAAAAGCTGGAGCCCAGTGAAAACAGGTCGGAAAGTCCATTTATCTGTTTGCCCATTACTTGTTCCGGGGACATGTAGAGTGGGGAACCCATCACCAAGTTGTCCTGGGTCGCAGAAAGGTCGGCTAACATTGAAATGCCGAAGTCTATAACCTTGACCGAGTTATTGGCTTGGTCATACATGATATTTCCCGGTTTGACATCGCGGTGTACCACGTTTTGCTCATGCGCATAACCCAGCGCATCCGCAGCGCGTGCCATGATATCCAGCACCTTGGGCAGGGAAAGCAAGCTGTACGTTTTGGTATAAACCGTCAATTTCACTCCGGTCAGGAATTCCATCGCGATATAGGCCAAGTTATGGTCTTCACCCACATCATAAATGGTCACGATGTCCGGGTGATGAAGCCAAGTAAGGATTTTTGCTTCACGCAAGAACCGTGACTTGGCATCTCTCAGCACTTCCGCATTAGATTCGTTCACCAATGTAATGGTTTTGATTGCCACATCCCGGCTGCTGGCGGGATCTCTTCCCAGATAGACCACTCCCATGGAACCCCTGCCCAGTTCCCTCACCACTTCAAACATGCCCAGCATTTTTTTCGATTCGCCAAGCTTATGCATGTTTACAAGGTCGCTGCTGGCAGCACTCTTTTTTTTCCAGAATTTTATGCCTTCCATGATGATTTCCTTGACTTGCTGCTAAATTGGCACTGTTTGCTAAGAGAGTTTTTGCATCATACGTCAGTGCATGATTGGCTGTAAATTTTGAATCGAGGATGAGAGTCTGGCTTCTGATAAGAGTGGCTTGCCAACTGTTGCAGGTTTGGAATGTCACTGGCTTTTATTCTGGTATATGGCATAGGACAAACACCGATATGGGATTAGGCATAACGCCTATAGTCTAAAAATAAGCAGGCTGTCAAAATGGCAATATTACTAATAATGATAACTGCCTGATCAACTGACTAAAAGAGATAGGCATACGAAGAATGGCTGTTCAAATCACTATGAAGTAAGGCGAAGGGGTAGCTATTTGTTCGCCCTTGCCATACGTGCGGGAGACACTACTGTCCGTCGGCAATACAAGGAAAACATCATTGCACCATGAGATTAAATTGAGCACAAGCAAGCATATAAATACCTTCACTCAAAATCAGATTGAGTGGGTAGGCGAGCGTCCGGGTGAACAAATCATTAACAAGGAACGTCTAGAACTTGCTCTTGAAGCGGCCGGTCTCGATCTTTGGGAAAATAATCTTGTTACGGGTGATGTCACCCACAAGGCGACTAAAATCTTTGCGGAACTCGGTTATAGCGAAGATGAAGCCGTCTCCAGCATTGGTGACCTTTTCACGATCATCCATCCCAGCGATATCCCGGTGATCAAAGCTGCCATTGACGACCATTGGGCAGGCGTGACAGAGCAATACCGTTGCGAGTTCAGGTTGCTTGACCAATGCGGCTCATGGGTCTGGTACGCCAACTACGGCAAAATCATGGATCGCGATGACCACAACCGGGGCCAGCGCTTCGTCGGTGTGACGTTTAATATCGATGACAGAAAACGCAAGGAAAATGAACTCGAACTTATCAACCGCAAACTCATCGAGCAGAATGCACTGCTTGAAAAAATGAATGCCGAGATTACCTTGTCGCATGATGTATTGGCAGCAGAGATGGCCGAACGTAAAAAGGCCGAAATTGAGCTTCGCATCGCCGCCATATCCTTCGAGTCGCAGGAAAGCATGGTAATCACTGATGCAGACGGCGTGATCCTGAGGGTCAACCAGGCTTTTACCGAGACCTCCGGCTATACTGCAGAAGAAGTCATTGGACAAACACCGCGCCTGCTCAAGTCAGGCCTCCACGGCGCGGATTTCTACCGTGTGATGTGGGATACCATCAATTGCACCGGAACATGGCGAGGAGAAATCTGGGATCGCCGTAAAAATGGTGAGATTTATCCTAAATTGCTTTCGATCTCCGCTGTAAAAGGAGATGACGGGGCCGTTACCCATTATGTCGGATCACATATCGATATTACCGAACGCAAAGCAGCAGAGGAAGAGATTAAGACTCTGGCGTTCTTCGACCACCTCACCCGTCTGCCCAACCGGCGACTTCTGTTGGATCGGCTCAAGCAGGCATTGGCTTCCAGTGCGCGTAGCGGTAAAGAAGGTGCGCTGCTGTTTATTGACATGGACAATTTCAAGACACTCAATGACACGCTCGGACATAACATCGGGGATTTACTGCTGCAGCAGGTTGCGCATCGTCTTGAATTGTGTGTGCGAGAAGGCGACACCGTGGCTCGTCTGGGCGGTGACGAGTTCGTGGTAATACTGGAAGACTTGAGCGAAAAAGCCCTTGAAGCGGCGGAACAAACCAAGACTGTTGGTGAAAAAATACTCGCTTCGCTCACACAGCCATACCAGCTCGCTTCCCACGAATATCGCAGCACCCCCAGCATTGGCGCTACCCTTTTCAACGACCACCAACAGTCCATAGATGAGCTGCTGAAACAAGCCGACATCGCCATGTATCAGGCAAAAAATTCGGGCCGCAACGCCCTGCGCTTCTTCGACCAGATGATGCAGGAAACTGTCAATGCACGGGCAGCACTCGAAGGTGAATTACGTAAAGCTCTTGAGAGCCAGCAATTTCAGTTGTATTACCAATTTCAGGTGGACGAGGCTCAACGTCTATTGGGAGCGGAGGCATTGATCCGATGGATGCACCCTGAACGTGGTTTAGTGTCTCCTGCACAATTTATTCCGCTGGCGGAAGAAACCGGGCTAATACTGCCCATCGGGCATTGGGTGCTGGAAACAGCTTGCGCCCAGATTAAGAAATGGCAGCAAGATGTGCAAACCCGTAACCTTGTCTTGGCGGTGAACGTGAGTGCCAAGCAATTCCGCAAAGCTGATTTCGTAGCTGAAGTGCAATCTCTCATAAAACGCCATGCCATCAATCCGGCGCAACTCAAGCTGGAGCTGACCGAAGGCATGTTATTGGATAGCCTGGAAGATACCATTGAAACGATGACAACATTGCACGAGTTAGGTGTTCAGTTCTCATTGGACGATTTCGGAACCGGTTATTCATCCTTGCAATACCTCAAACGACTACCGCTCGATCAACTCAAGATTGACCAGTCGTTCGTGCGCGATATTGCCTTCGACATCAGCGATAGAGCGATTGTGCGCACCATCATTGCGATGGCACAAAGCCTTGGCTTGGATGTCATCGCCGAAGGAGTGGAAACTGAAGAACAACGACAAATCCTTCTGGACAATCGCTGTACTCACTATCAAGGATATCTGTTTAGCATGCCCGTACCGATTGAGCAGTTTGAGGAGTCAATAAATCGGAGTTGATCGTCCTCTATCGTTTTGCTCGGCATCAAGGAGCGCTCACGGATGGTGAACGGCAAGGCCGGGATCCGCAGCAATCAGGACAAGGGAACCTCCTGGGGTAGCCAGTATTTCGCTTGTGGAGGAAACAACCCTGAGGACAACAAAAGTACGCAAAAAATACACATTGCTTTATGCTTATTTTAAGAGTAGCGTCGCATGTTTGATTTTTTTCGCATCAGGCAATATCAGCGATGTGTCAGTGTCATAAAATATAATAATAATTAGTGTAAGGCGCATTCGTTGCTATGGCCTTTAAGGGGAAGTGTCGTGGCTCACAATAAATGTTGTTCATCACGCGTGGGCTTTCTAGCGGTCACGCGTTTTTTTATTCTGGGGTTTAGTCCTTCCTCGTCTAGTTGTGCATGGCAATCCACATAACAGATCACCTCAAGAAGCCATTGTTAACGAATTCATGTTGGATTCTCATTACGCTGCATCGCCAACTTAAAACGGACAACTTCGGATGAACCAAACAAAAATCTCCACCCGACTGCTCTTTGGTTTCGTGTTTGAATTGATGGGTACCCTGATCGTGGCAGGTATAGGGCTTTATTGCGTCACGCATCTTGCCGAATTGACTTCAGATATCTACGAACATCCGTTTATCGTAACCAACACCATCATTGAAATCAGGGCAGATGTTCTCCAAGCACAGGTTGTCTTGAACGACATGGAGCACGCCACGAGTCCAGCCGAGATCGAATCCATGCGACAGAAATTGCTGATATTGAGAGACACGGCGGACAAGAACATGGACATCGTGCGCAAGCTGTATCTGGGTCCCAGAACGGACGTGGAGGATATCGACAAAGCGTTGGCCGAATGGCGTGCCGCCCGCGACGAGGCCATCCGCCTGATGCAGGCCAGAAGAAATGCCGAGGCGGTCGCTTTGGACGATAATCGCGTTGACCCGCTGGCTGAAACCGTATTGAAGCACGTGGACGTGATCAGAAAATTTGCCGCTGCAAAGGCCGCCGAACTCAAACAAAAAGCGGTGGAAGAAGCCAGCTTTGCCGTGAGGTTGACTTCCATCGCATTCGCCTTGGTATTTATCGGCGGCATTGCGTTGACCATACTGATCTCCCGTAGCGTCAAGAAATCGCTGCAACTGGCTGCGTCCACAGTCCAAAAATTGGTAGAGGGCAGCGGGGAAAAAGTTCGCGTGGCTGAGGCCATCGGGGCGGGTGACTTAAGCCAGGAACTGGCTTTGTCGGAACCTGTTACGGTTGATCTGAATCGATTGCCCGATGACGAGATAGGCATTCTGATCAAGGCGGCGGTTCATTTGAGCGAAGTTCAAAGCACCCTTGATGAAACATTCCAAAAGATGACACGATCCCTGCAGCAGGATCGGGATACCGTACAGTCCATGGACTGGCTGAAGAGCGGGCAGAACGAACTGAATGCATTGATGAGAGGAGAACAAGAAGTCGCCGGGATGGCAATCAAGGTGCTGGCCTATCTGGCGGAATACCTCAAAGCCGGTGTTGGCGCCTTGTACCTGTTTGATGAGCAACGAGAGGAACTTTACCTGACCGCTACCTACGCTTATACACCGCGCAGGAATGAGGGAGAACGTTTCCGCTTGGGTGAAAGTCTGATTGGGCAGGCGGCGCGCGAGCAAAAAATAATCTGTCTCAAAGGTGTCCCCCCCGATTATTTGCCGATCGGCTCAGCGCTGGGGGAGTCCACACCCAAAGTCATCTCGCTCATTCCATTGATGCATGGCAAGCGTCTTGTAGGTGCGATCGAGATGGGGACTTTCAGGGAGTTTGAAGGTATCGAACTGGAATTCCTGGAATCGGCCAGGGAAGGAATCGCCATCGGCCTCGACATGTCGCTCGCGCGCCACGGCATGTCTGAACTGCTGGAAGAGACCCAGCAGCAATCCGAGGAATTGCGGATGCAGCAAGAAGAGTTGCAACAAAGCAACGAGGAATTGGAAGAACGCGCTCAGATGCTGGAGCAGCAGCGCGAGAAGATACGTATCTCCAATCAGCAGGCCGAAGCGGCTAACGAAAAATTGCGGCAGAAAGCGGAGGAGCTCAGCCGCGTCAGCAACTACAAGTCGGAATTCATGGCCAACATGTCCCACGAACTCCGCACCCCGCTCAATAGCTTGATGATCTTGTCTAATCTCTTGGCACAGAACAAGGAAGGCAACCTGACTGACAGGCAGGCGGAATTTGCGGCCACTATTCACAGTGCGGGCAAGGATTTGCTCAACCTCATCAGCGACATTCTCGACCTTTCCAAAGTAGAGGCAGGCCAGATGCAACTCAATTTCGCCGAGTTGCCGGTACGCGGATTGTGTGATGCCCTGAGTTCCATGTTCAAACCTATCGCCCAGCAGAAAAAACTCGACCTGCGAATGGACATTGATGCAGAAACTCCAACCGTATTTCACGGCGACGAGCAGCGCGTCCAGCAGATACTGAAAAATCTGTTATCGAATGCCCTGAAGTTCACCGCGAAAGGTGGGGTAACAGTTCGCATCTTTGCCCCTGCCGCACAGGAGAATCCGCTGCCGGTACCAGCGATTGCTTTTGCCGTCAGGGATACCGGCATCGGCATTCCAACCGATAAACAACAACTGATCTTTCATGCCTTCCAACAGGCCGACGGTTCCATCAGCCGCAAATACGGTGGAACCGGACTGGGACTGTCCATCTCGCTCCATCTTGCCCGCGCCATGCATGGCGACATTCGTCTGAACAGTTTGGTTGGCGATGGCAGTGTGTTCACCCTGTATCTTCCGCTTGGGGAGGCGGGTGGGCAGGTGGATGGAACCGTCATGGACATGAGCGCCTCCGTATCGGAAGCGTCCAATATTCTCTTGCCCGATCAACGCGAGGACTCAGCGTACTTTTCGGCGCCCCTGCCGGATGACCGGGAGCAATTGACGGCAGGAGACAAAAGCATCCTGATAATCGAAGACGACCTCGATTTCGTCAGGATACTTCAGGAGATGATCCGTAAACGTGGTTTCCCTGTACTGGTGGCTTCAAACGGGGAAAGCGGCATCGCCTTGGCTGACCGTTATGTGCCAAGCGCTATTATTCTCGACGTGATGCTTCCCCATATCGACGGTTGGCGCGTAATTCGCAACCTCAAGGACAAACCGCGCACGCGCCACATTCCGGTTCATTTCATTACCTGCCTGGAAGACCGGCAAAAAGCATTGTCCATGGGCGCTATTGGCTTCGTCACCAAGCCGGTCAGCATGGAACAACTGAACAATGTATTGGAGACCATTGAGGGTTCCCTCGCTAAATCAGTAAAACAACTGCTGATCGTTGAAGATAATGCAACCGAGGCGAAAAGCATGACTGCCCTGCTGGAGGATGGGGGCGTCGAAATCACGGTTGCGGCAAGCGGTGAAGAGGCAATCGGCCTGCTTTCATCCTCCTCGTTCGATTGCATGGTTCTCGACTTGGCTCTTTCCGATATGTCTGGGTTCGAACTGCTTGAGCGTATTGCGGCTATGGATGGGATGCGGCGGATTCCGGTCATTATTCACTCCGGTCGGGAACTGAGCCACGAGGATGAACGCAAGCTGAGGCATTATGCGGAGAGCATTATCATCAAGGGCATCAGGAGTCCGGAACGGTTGCTGAATGAAGTCACGCTATTTCTCCACATGGTGGAAAGCAATTTGCATCCCGACAAACAACGCATGATCCGTTCCGCCATAGACAAAGAAGCCATGCTGGAAGGTCGCAAAGTCCTGCTGGTAGATGACGACATGCGAAACATTTTTGCCATCTCCAGTCTCCTGGCAGAAAAGAATATGCAGGTGATCGAGGCGGAAAACGGCGTGGAGGCTCTCGCCAAATTGAATGAGCATCCAGATGTGGCAATTGTACTGATGGACATCATGATGCCGGAGATGGATGGCTACACGGCCATGCGCGCAATCCGCAATGATCCCCGCTTTGCGGAATTACCTATCATTGCCATGACGGCCAAGGCATTGAAAGGCGATCACGAGAAGTGCATAGAAGCGGGGGCGAGCGACTATATCGCCAAGCCGGTCGAAATGGAAAAACTGTTTTCCTTGATTCGGGTCTGGACTTTTCAGCGGACATGAGGTGACGGGGCCATGAAATCGGACACTGTGGAAGATCTGGAAATACGGCTCCTGCTGGAGGGAATACATCACGTTTACGGTTACGACTTCCGTGAGTATGCACAGTCCTCGATCAAGCGCAGGCTGACCCATTGGCTTGTCGAATCCGGGTTCGATACATTCTCCGAGGCGCAGTCGCAATTGTTGCGCGACCGCAGCCTGTTCGAAAACTTATTGCGTGGAGTTACGGTCAACGTTACTGAAATGTTCCGCGATCCGGCCTTTTTCAAGGTGGTGCGAGAGCAGGTGGTTCCTTTTCTGAAAACCTATCCCTTCGTGAAAATATGGCATGCCGGTTGCGCCACCGGCGAAGAGGCCTATTCCATGGCAATCTTGCTCAACGAGGAGGGCATGGAGGGGCGCTACCGCATGTATGCGACAGACATCAACGAGAACGTGCTGCATACGGCGGAAGAAGGCGTAATGCCGCTCTCGGAAATGCAGCTCTTTACCCGGAACTACCAGCAGAGCGGCGGCACCTCATCTTTTGCCAATTACTATACCGCCCGCTATGACCGGGCCATACTTTCCGCCTCCCTGAAAAAAGACATCGTGTTTTCCTCGCACAATCTTGCGACCGATGCGGCATTTGGGGAAATGAACATGGTGCTGTGCCGGAATGTAATGATCTATTTCAAGCCACCTCTCAAGGAACGTTGTCTGCAACTTTTCGACGATAGTTTGCTTGCGGGCGGATTCCTCTGTCTCGGACTCAAGGAAACCCTGGAAAGAAAAACAATAAATGCAACGTATGAGGAACTGGCATCCAATATGCGTATTTACCGGAAAACCTATGTTAACCAAGCGGGGATGAAATGAAGTCTGAAAACGTTGCGGTTCTTCTGGTTGATGACCGTCCCGAAAACCTGACCGCCCTCGCGGCGGCACTGGATCAGCAGGGTCTGGATATGGTGAAAGCTCAGTCGGGGAACGATGCGCTTCGGCTTAGCCTGAAACAGGATTTTGCACTGGTGCTGATGGATGTGCAGATGCCCGGCATGAGCGGGTTTGAGACTGCGGAACTAATGCGGGGCAACCCCAAGACCCGGCACTTGCCTATCATCTTCGTGACCGCAGGAATGAGCGATGCGCAGCTTCAGTTCAAGGGGTACGAACTGGGTGCGGTCGACTACCTTATCAAACCCTTCGACTCACATATTCTGCGGAGCAAGGTGAACGTCTTTTGCGAACTCTATCGCTACCGCCGCAAACTCGAACTCGCCCATCAGGAACAGCTATTTAATACCATGCGCGAGGGCTACGCACATTGCCATATGTTATATGAAGGAGGCGAGCCAAACGACTTTGTTTTTATCAAGGTGAATACAGCATTCGAACAATTGACGGGATTAAAAAATGTTGCAGGCGGGAAAGTCAGCGAAATTATTCCAGGCATTAGAGAAGCCAATCCCGAGTTGTTTGATATCTATGGAAGGGTGGCTTCAACCGGCAATCCGGAATTATTTGAAACCTATTTGGAGTCTTTGAACCGTTGGTATTCAGTGTCCGTTTACAGCACGGAAAAAGAATATTTTGTCGCTGTGTTTCAAGACATTACCGAGCGTAAGCGAAATGAGCAAGAGTTGATCGTGTTAAATAATCAATTAACGCACGAAGTCATTAAAAGAACCGCCGATTTATCCGAGCTCACCGCGCATATCCAGAAAATAGCGGAATCGGAAAGAGCCAACCTGGCGCGCGAATTGCACGATGAATTGGGCAGTACGCTGGTCGGCATAAGCATGGAGGTTGGACGGTTAAGAGAGAAATCTTCCGCGCCTGATCTTTTGCACGATTTGTCTTTGATCAAAGAACTTGTATCACATGCTACCCAGACCACGCGGGGGGTCATCGATCAACTCTACCCAACCGTTCTGGATACCTATGGCTTTGTTGCCGCAGTTGAGTGGCTGGTTAATGAGTATAGAAAGCACTCTGAAATTGATGTTGAACTCGCCTTGTCAAATGAAGAGTTTGTCATGGAACCAACTTTTGCCTTGGCGGCATATCGCATCACCCAAGAGTGCCTGACCAACGTTGCCAAGCATGCCGGGGCCAGCAAGGTGCACATTGATGCAAAAGCCAGCAACGGTTTTCTTGATCTGACCATACATGACAACGGGAAAGGCTTGTCCGGCAGGATAAATACCGGCAGCCACGGGATTTTCGGAATGATCGAACGGGCGCGTTATCTGGGAGGTTTGATGGAAATCGGGAGCGAGGATGGGAAGGGAACGACTGCCCACCTCCACCTTCCTCTGGCATCCGACCGACCAACATACAAAAAAAGGGTATTGGTAGTCGACGATCATGCCATCGTCCGTGATGCTCTGCGGCAGCTTCTGGACAGGGAGACTGACGATTTTTCAGTCGAGGGAGAGGCTGCGGACGGAAAGGTCGCCGTCCAGATGGCTATTGAAGGCGAGTGGGATCTTATGCTGCTGGACATCACCCTGCCGAAAAAGAACGGTATAAAAGTGCTGGAAGAAGTCATGGCGGTCAAGTCCAATCTGCCCATCATCATGCTGAGCAGCCATTCGGAAGATGAATATGGCGAGCTCGCGCTTTCGAAAGGGGCGGCTGGCTATATTGAGAAAGGGGAAACAAACAAATTGGTCGAGGAAATGCGGCGAGCTACGCTACGCCGATAAAAGTTTGAATTAGTTCAGAGATTGTGGCCAGAGTTTAGGTGTTTAGCCAAATCTTGAATACTGACTGGTCGCGCCAGGCATGGTGGTTGCCGGATAGCCTCCATACAAATTCCTGCGAGCAGAACTACCGCATAAGGGTTCTGTCCCGGATTAATATCGTGACACTTCAACTTCATCTCCCGTCTATCGACTTCGCGTGCGTCATTGAATTTCATTAGCACTCGTTATCCGGCTATGAGTCCGGCAAATGGGAAATTCAACAACTCTCCGCTTGGCTATTTCCTTGTCTGCACCTGCTCCACAAGACGGTTCTTGTTCGTTGGCTTCCACGATACCTGAGGTACATAATTTGGCGGGCTGATGATATAGGACAAACACCGATAAATCATTACAGGATTTTCTTAGTGTTTATCAAGCAAAGCGCCGATAGTTTAAAAGCTGTGGTGTCATCAAAATCACCACGCGATAACCGGTGGCAACTAGCCGTGCCGCGCCAAATTACTTTTCCCACAAACTCAATGGAGGTTTATATGTTGCAGACAATCAAAATGCCCGTTGTTTCCGAATGCGCTATTACCGAATGCGCTTACAATTCAAAGAAGGCCTGCCATGCCATCGCCATAACGATAGGTGATGGCGATCGTCCCATGTGCGACACTTTCTTTAAGTCATCCAAGCATGGCGGTATAAAAGCAACGGCGGGAGTTGGCGCATGCAAGGTTTCTGCTTGCCGCCATAACACGGATTTCGAATGTAGCGCATCCAGTATCCGGGTTGGAAGTGAAGGTAATTGGGGGAAATGCCTGACGTTTGCTACGGCTTAACCATAATAGTTTTCGCTGCGTATGACGAAAGCCACGCGGCCTCCAACCGACATCAGGTATCACAGCGGGGCCGACGTGCAGTTCGCTACATCATCGAGGACGATCAACCTTGCTTTAGTAACGCATCAAACAGGTTGCCGAAGGTTCAACTTTAATTCGCCCGGCACAAGCCCCATCACCAATTCAAATAAAAGGAGCGATCATGAACAACAATATATTTAAACCCGTCATTTTTGCATTTGTTTTCTGGGGGAATCTAGCGTTTGCCGACACCGGGAAAGTCACCATTATTTCGCCAGCGGATGGAGCAATGGTCGATTCCTATTACAAAACCGAGCTGAAATATGAAGTTATCCCCGGCCCCGATGGGGATCACCTCCATCTCAATGTGGACGGCAAACGGGTGGATGTGGTCCACCAACTCAAGGGAACGGTCATGGTCGATGCGCTTCCGCCAGGCAAGCACCAGATATGCCTGGCGGTTAACACTAAGGGACATGTCCCGACAGGTGTCGAAGGGTGCATTAACGTCATCTCGAAATAAATGAGCAAAGTGCAACCTGATGGATACAGAATAGAGGGAAACGATGAGCGCCGTTTTCGGGATAGATATAGATGCAGATAACGCGGACACTTTTCTCAAACGCGGGTTTGTGTGTGTAGATAAAGCCAGCGAGAAAGAAGAGGTGGTGCTTAATACATTCCGTAGCATCCGGGCAGAAGACATCATATTCATTAAGAGCTTTAATCCGCAGATTGGCCTTCACGTAAAAGCGGCTGGAATTGTCTTGTCCGGCTATCCTGCCGAAATTGACTCTGAGGTTTGTATTCCGGTTAAATGGGTCTGGCAAGGAGAGAAGCTTATCGGAGAATTCGATGAAAAATTTTCTCGTTGCGGTGATTTATTATATGAGGAACATAACATAACGGTGCAAAGGGAAATTATTGATTTGATGCCAGGCAAATTACAGCTACCCGAAGAGTGGTAAGAGCAGGTTGCGCAATTAGGAGTGATCATGACAAGCCATAAATTCGGGTGCTGTTTGGCGCTGTTATATTCGATTATTTGGCCTTATCTGTGTGCGTTACCGCACTGTACCGCAGCGGTTGAGGACGTATCGTGTAACCTCATGGCAGGCAATTTTTTACTCCATGAATGTTTCTTACGTGATTGGCGTAGTCCCGATCCAAATCATCAAGGATGAATTGAAATGAGCAGTGAATATATTACATGGGTTATCGCAATGGTTGTCTTTGCAGCGAGCGTCGGATTTTTGGATGACGCTCAATGGGGCAGGAAAAAACATAAGAGGCGTCGGTAGGGGCGTCCTTGTTATGGATGGGAATGAAGTTTTGGTAGTTAGCAAACGCTGAAGAAGGTGCCGGGAAGAACACGATTAATTCTAATAGATTCTCTCTGCTAATTCACGGGCAACTCATGGTTTTTTCGCATCGTTTCAGTCACGTCCTTGCCGGTTCCTCGGTAGCCGGTAAAGCGGCCTGATGTGTCGAACATCGGCTCTCCGCTCACCATTAAATATTGCAGCAAGCCGTCCGCATTGGTTCGTCTGTAGACGAAATCCAGGAACGGTCGTCTGGCGGACAGGTTCGCCTCAAGGATTTCTCGCTCGGCCTCATTCCATAGTGCCCCTTGGTCATCCCTTGCGTGGCCCAAGGCTTCGTCGACCCGGACTCCGAGCATTTCAAGCACCGGGCCGAAAATCTTGGTGAAATGTCCGTTTTCGTCCTGTTCCCAATACCAGTCGGACGACAGCTCAGTCAGGCGGCGAAAACGTGCCTCGCTTGCAAGTAGTTCGGCGGTACGTTCCAGCACCGTTTGTTCCAACACCTTGTTATAATTTTCGAGTTTTTGGTACAACAGCCGCACTTCAAGCATGTTATGAATACGCGTCTGTACTTCGACCAGATCAAAAGGTTTGGCTACGAAATCTTTCGCACCGGCGGCCAAGGCACGCAGCTTGTGATCCGGTTGGGCCGTAATTACGAGTACCGGAAGGTAGCCATCAGTTTCTATTTCCTTCAGGCCTTGCATCACTTGGAAGCCATCCATGCCGGGCATCTGCAGGTCGAGCAGGATCAGGTCGTAGCAGTTTTTTTGGTTGAGCGCACAAACCTCATAGGGATCATTTGTCGACGCAATGCGCGAATAGCCGATATCTCGCAGCATTTCCCCCAGCACAAGTACATTGGATTGCTGATCGTCAACGATCAGAATGCTGGCATCAAGAATTTCTTGTTCGCTTATCATCGTATTTGTCCTACGGTTTCGTTTATGTTTATCAATCCCAATTCGAAAAATATTAGTGCCATGTCCAGCACATCCATGAAATCATCAGCCGCATCAAGTTAAAGTCTATGCCGTGTATGCATCGAAGATACCGCAAAATAATGGGTGGTTTTGTTTGAAAGCTGAAAAAACGACCGGGTCAAAATGCTCCGGCTGGGTACGACCATCGCCGTGCGTAATAATGTCCATGGTTTTCTGATGGTCGAATGCGGGCTTATAGGGTCGCTTGCTGCGGAGGGCGTCGTAGATATCGCAAATATTCATAACACGCGCCGCCAGTGGAATGTCCTCACCTCGTTTGCCATTCGGATAGCCCCCACCGTCCCAGCGCTCGTGGTGATTGAGCGCAATTTCTGCGCCCATCTTGAGATAGGGCGACTTGCTGTTGCCTAGAATCTTCGCACCCATCGCGGCGTGTCCTTTCATAACCTCCCACTCATCCAGCGTGAAGCCGCCCGGCTTGAGCAGGACGTGGTCTGGGATGCCTATCTTGCCTATGTCGTGCATCGGACTCGCGTGAAAAATATTGTCGACGAACTCTTCATCCTGGCCGAGCATCCTGGCAAGCTCGCGGCTGTAATAGCTGATGCGTTGCACATGGGCCCCGGTGTCTTTATCTTTGTATTCCGCCGCGCGCGTCATGGTGAAAATGGTTTCCAGATAGTTTTCCTGAAGGTCGGCGGTTCTTTCCCGCACGCGTTGTTCCAGCACGTCGTTGTAATTATGCAATTTCTTGTGCAACAGGCGCACTTCCAGCATGTTATGGATACGCGTCTGCACTTCGATCAGATCAAACGGTTTGCTGATAAAATCTTTCGCGCCAGCGGCCAAGGCACGCAGCTTGTGGCCCGGTTGGGCAGTGATCACGAGTACCGGAACATAGCCATCCGTTCCGATTTCATTCAAGCCTTTCTTCAGGCATTCCATCACCTGGAAACCATCCATGCCGGGCATCTGCAGATCGAGCAGGATCAGGTCGTAGCGGTTTCTTTGTTGAAGCGCGCAAACCTCATAGGGATCATTTACCGATGCAATGCGTGCATAGCCGACATCGCGCAGCATTTCCTCCAGCAGAAGCACATTGGTTTGCTGATCGTCAACGATCAGAATGCAGGCATTAAGAATTTCTTGTTCGCTAATCATCATGTTTGCCCGTTTTATTTGTATCGCCCAATTCCATTTCAGAAAATTTCAGTGCATCGTTCAATGCTTTCATAAATTCATTGACATTGATTGGTTTGGTGAGATACCGGGTAGATTGTCGTACGTCAAGATTACATCCGGAAGAGGGGGCGCGCAAGCGCTACGCCGAGACTACCATCGCGAGCGCTCAGCATTTGTGGCCTTCAGTCAGTTCAACCGATATTCCTGAACTATTACATCGGCGGTTTAATGCCGTCCTTGCTGATCAGGATTCGTTTGGCTGTCAGGGTACCATCCTCGGCTTGCTGCACCACGGCGAAAACTTGTACCCCGCTCTGGAGTTGTGATTGCTCCGTGGGTACGAACGTGACGATGGGAGTTTTAGGCGGCACGATGATCTTTTGTATTCCGCCCTTGTAGCTGAGCGTCAGTTCCTTGCCGTTATTGAGTTCCACGATTGCGTCAATATTGGCGTTGGTCATGGTCGTACCCGGCCCCAGATCCCAGTCATAATGTCCTTCGCCGGTGCCGCGTGAAGTCTCCGGAAATATATGTACTTCCAGGGCGTACTGCGCACCATCTTGATCTTTCTTGGCTGCCGTTACGCCGACAAATTCGCCTTGCTTGATGTCGCCAATCTGAAGTTCAGCCAGGCTACTGACGGCTGTGTTCTCGCTGACATTAATTTTCAGGTCGTTGCCATCGCGCGTCTTCACCTCCAACATGCGACCATTGAAGCTGGTGATTATTCCGCGCACCCTCACGTTGGTTTGCGCCTGTGCTATTGCGCTCATTAACCCAAACAATATTGCGCCTGTTAGTAGACATGTTTTGAGCCAGCTCATAATTATTCTCCAATATCGTCATTGCCGCGCTATGCGCTCGGCTCGGCATTTTTTGCAAAACATCCGTTTTTGTCACGCACGAAGAAAATGGCACCTGGCAAATTCGGAACGAACAAGAGGGCGACATGGCGGGCGTAAAACCCGACGACTATTGCAAGTCTTGCCCGCGATTTCGGTCACTATCACGATTTCGCCGAACTAACCGGGCAGGCCGATAGGCTCGAAGAATTGTGCAGTGCCTGCTGGATCTACCATAATGGCATCCTAGGAAAATATCGTTCATGCCTTCCCGATTTGCATCGCATCGCATTCCGCCAATAATGCGTCGCCAATTTCATATGCTTGCGGCCTGAGGCTGCCACACTTAACTTTGGCAGGCAGTGGCTGTGCAAGATGAGTATGACATGCGCCGAACAAGGGGGGTGGCGAAAAACGTGCGGGGAGAATAGGCCAATGCAGGTTGTGCAGGTTAAAGCGCGGCGCATGGCCGGTTATATCCTGATGCGCGGCGGCATAGTCTTCCAGCGTTCCCACATCGCGCCAGTAAGCGGATTTTTCATGCGTCTGGACTCCTGGTATGATGTTTTCTGCGAAGTCATAGGCATGCACATGATGGCTGTGGATCAAGCGCGGTAATATATGCCTGCCGAAATCGGTTTCATTCTCCCGCAATGCCTGCTCCAGGCTTTCCACCAGCACCTCGGTATTGAACAGATAATTCCCCATGGACGCATAAGCGTACTCGGGATGCGAGGGAATAGCATCGGGATAATCGGGCTTCTCCTGAAACTCCAATATTGCCCCTTTGTCACCCGTTGAGATGATGTCAAAAGATGATGCCAATTCAATAGGCACCCGCGTCGTGACAACCGTGGCATCGGCATTGCATTCGTGATGGAAACTCACCATCTGGCGCACGTCCATACGGTAGATTTGGTCGGACGCAAAGACCGCCACCATTGACGGGGCATGCCGTTCGATCAGCACGAGATTTTTGTACACGGCATCGGCTGTGCCCCGATAATGTTCTCCTTGCTCGTGCCGTGGTTGTACCACGGATACAAAACCCTTACGCCCGGATGATGCAATATCCCAGTTGTCCTGAATGTGCCAAATCAGGGATTCCGGTCTATATTGAGCCAGCAGGTAAATTGAGTCTATGCCAGAATTAACCAAATTACTGAGTACAAAATCAACCAGACGGTAGCTGCCGCCAAATGAAATTGCGGGCTTGGCGTGATTGTCAGTCAATGGGCGCAGACGCGAACCTTGTCCGCCTGCCAGCACCATCGCCAGAATATTTTCAGACGCCATGTAGTTCTCCAAAAGAGTTTACCGTTAATCATCGAAGATGATTTTCACATCGGTGCGCAAATACCTGCATTTGTTCTTGTCCTTAACATGGCGCGCTCAGGCGCAGCCTTCCGATCCCAATCCAGCCCAAGCAAACGGTCGAATTCCATTTTGACTACGTTGTAGCATTCGCAAGAATGATCTTCCAGTCCAGACCGATCCAGCACCGTAATGCGCCCATAGTGATAACAGATAAGCCCGTCTTGCTGCAATTTCCTGAGCGCTTCTGCAACACCTTCGCGGCGTACCCCGAGCATTCTTGCGATCAACTCCTGCGTCAGGGCCAGTTCATTGGAGGGCACCCGATCAAGGGTCAACAACAACCAGCGGCACAGTTGTTGGGCAACAGAATGATGACGGTTGCATACTGCAGTCTGGGATGTCTGCGTGATCAGCGCCTGGGTGTAACGCAGCAACATGCGTTGCATCGACCCGGCGCGATTGAATTCTTCCATCAGCACCCGAGCCTTCAGTTTGTAACC
>CAYZPM010000046.1:0-27984 GCA_964480365.1 uncultured Gallionellaceae bacterium | reverse complement strand
TGAGGTCTTCGCGCTTCAGATAAATCTGCGCGCCGCCCAAACGATCCGTCCAGTTTTTTGCGTGATAGATCGGGCTGGGACGACCCACATAGTGCTTCAACTCATAAGCGAATTCCGCCTTGAACTCGGGATCGTCGCGAAAGCGCAAATATTGCTGACGCAGTTCTTCTACCGCCGGGATCAGCGTTTCCGCCATGAAGATGCCGCCGTAGGGGCCAAAGTGGCCGGTGCTGTCTGGATAACTGTAAGTCAATCTTGTACTCCGTTATAAAGCTACTGCGCAGCCCGATTGCCGCGTCGCGTGTTCGTTCATTCCTCGCCTACCGATTTGGTATGTCTCGTCATTCACTGATATAACTACTAGCCCCTCGACTAAGCCCGCGAGCGGGCAAGTCGCTGGTTATATGCAGCTCATTGCACTCGGGCTTGCTCGCTACGGCTTATAACGGAGTCCACCAGCTTAACCTCGTTGATGAACGCGGCGACCTTCGCCGCATCTTTAATTCCTTTTGCCGTCTCCACACCGCTGGACACATCAACTGCGTAAGGTCGCACCTGACTGATCGCCTTCGCCACATTCCCCGCGTGCAGCCCGCCTGACAGGATAACCGGCAACGGCAAATCATGCGGTATGAGTACCCAGTCGAACGACTCACCCGTGCCGCCATGCGTGCCTTCGATGAACGCATCGAGCAACAATCCCTGCGCCCCTGCATAACGGGCCGCGCATTGTATCAAATCCACCCCCTGCCTGACCCGCACCGCCTTCAAATAAGGGCGACCGAACTGCATGCAGAATTCCGGCGATTCTTCGCCGTGGAATTGCAACACGTCCAGCGGCACTTGGCGCAGTACGTTCCGTACTTCATCTTCGGAAGGATTTACGAATAGTCCCACCACCGTCACGAATGGCGGGATGGCTATCACTAATTCCACTGCCCGCTGCACAGTAACGTGGCGCAGGCTTTTCTCATAAAACACCAACCCGAGCGCATCCGCGCCGCTACGTGCGACAGCCAGTGCGTCTTCCACGCGCGTGATACCGCAAATCTTGGTTCGGGTCATGGTTTAAAGGTTGCGTTTCAAAATCGAGGCGATATTGTAATTCATTCGAGCGGCAGCCCCCACTTCGCATCATAGGTGATGCGACGCAGGTACAACCCATCGGGCGCAAAGGTCGGCGCGGCCAAGCTGCGTTCGCGGCCTTGCAGCACTTGCTGCACCCACTGCGGCGGGTGCTTGCCCTTGCCAACATACACCAGACAGCCCACAATATTTCGCACCATATGATGCAAGAAGGCTCCAGCAGTCAGGTCAAAAATAATCCTGTCGCCTTGCCGGGTAATGTCGAGTTGCGCCAGATTCTTGATGGGCGATTTTGCTTGGCATTCCGCCGCGCGGAAGGCGCTGAAATCGTGTTCACCCAATAGATATTGGGCCGCCTCGCGCATCCGCTCCACATCCAGCGGCGCATGAAACCAACCAACCTTGCCATAAAGCACGGCGCTGCGCACCGGGCGGTTGATGAGCAGGTAACGGTAGCTGCGCGCTTGTGCGGAAAAACGCGCATGAAATTCTTCCGGTACGGCATGTGCCCATAGCACGGCGATACTTTTCGGCAACAGGGCATTGACGCCGCGCACCCAGGCGGAGAGCGGTCGCTCGACGCCTGTATCGAAATGCACCACTTGTTCCAGCGCGTGTACGCCGGTATCGGTACGCCCAGCGGCGATGATGGCAATATTTTCGTTGGCGATGCTGCTCAGAGCAGCTTGCAGCGCATCCTGCACGGTATTTCCATCGGCCTGGCTCTGCCAGCCGAAGAACTGGCTGCCATCGTATTCCACCCCCAATGCGATTCTCATAACCACACCAGCACCAACACCAGCAAAGCAAAGGACAAGAGTAACAGCAGTCCATCACGAAAAATAAAAGGCTCTGTGTGTAATTCGATACTTTCTTGCTTGATCTCTGCCGGTGCCAGCATCTGCTCAATGCTGGTGCGCCAATTGGTAGCGGGATCCAGCATGGCTAATTCGGCATAGTGCAACGTCAACGCCAAGCGCACTGCAATGCGTTCGCGTGACAGTCCGAGATAGCGCAAAGGATAGGCCAAGGTGTACAGACCGCCGATAAGTTGCTGTTGCGATAGCAGCCCCAGCAGGATGGCCAGTCCGGCTAATGCGAAAGCCAGACGGCACAGTTGCAACACTCCGTCGATCAAGCCTTCATGAGTTGGGCTGAATTGGGCGAGCGCTGACCACACCGCCACTCCCGGCGTGGCATAAGCATAGATGAGCAGCAACGACAGCATAATCCAGCGCGTGCGGCGCAGCAAAATAATCAGCCGCGCGGCGGAGAGCGCATAGGCCACGATCAGCAGCGGCACCCCCGCAAACAGCAGCCCGGTCGCTTGCAACGATTGCATGGCGATGGTCAGGCAGACCCAAAGGAAGATAAGCACGGCAGGGTGCGGCATAATCATGGCAGCTCTAGTGCGTTGAAGCTGTATCTGTTCACAATGGTTTTTGGCAACAGGCATAGGTTTCTCTAACGGTTATGGCAACTCGCCACCCTGAATGATGAAGCAGTGAATTGCGATGACTGTTTCACGTTACAGCATGTTCACTAAATGAAAAACGGCAGCCGGTTGGGGCTGCCGTTCCGTGCAGAATTAACTATTATGCAGACAGTTGTTGCAGCATGACTTCAGCCGCCGCACGCTGCTGGGCGTCGCCTTCGTTCAACACTTCTTCCAGAATTTCACGCGCTCCCGATGCATCCCCCATTTCCTGATAGGCTCTGGCAAGATCGAGTTTGGTGGCAACATCCTGCCAATGCGTATCTTTAATTTCCTCTGCCGGTGCGGAAATTGGCGCATCCAGATTCAGATTGATTTCGCTCAGGTCAATGGCACCCGCTTTATTGGCTAAGGTTTGAGCAGAAGCAGGAGATTCTTTGGTGGTGGGAAAATCCAGCGTAAACGCCATCGCATCTGCCGCTTCAGCCGGAACCTCTGCCATTTCATCCCTCATCGCAATCGCAGAAGGGTGTGTTGCGGTCACATCGAAAAACGCGTCATCCTGGCTCGTTGCAGGCTTCTCGGCAGTTCCCGGTTGCTGTGCCTGCAGGTCCGGATGGGTTGCAGTTATATCAAAGTCTATCGAAGACCAAGGCGTCGATATTTCTGATTCTCTTTCAGCCTGTAAATTCTCCAACGCCTTGGACTCTTCACTCATCGGTGCGTTGAGCATCACGGTACTCTGAAAGTCCGGTTCAGCGGGGGCGACTGCCTTTGTCCCCGTCGACGCATCAAATCCAAGATCAAAATCCAGCACGGATGATGTATCAGCCTTCTCAGTCTGTAGCTTGCTTCGCGCCACTGCTTCCGCACCGGTAGCGGCCTCTGTCGGCGCGCCGAAGCCCAGATCAAAATCCAGCCCGGATGAAGTTGCAGAAGTTGCAGTAGCCACTTCCAGAGGCACATCCAATGCGGCGGCGCTCGCTTCCGGCACGCCAAGACCCAGATCAAAATCCAGGCCGGCGTGCTCGGCTTTGACTACTTCCAGCGGCGCCCCGCTCGCTACCACAGGACTGTCATTACCGCCGTACATTGGGTTGCCCGGCTCCAGCTTGCGGCCCATTTCGGCAGCTTGCGCCCACGCCGGCGCATCGCCAGAATCCTGTATTTGACGAGCGACACCGGAGAATGTCTTGACATCCTTGCGGTTCGCATAGATGGACAACAGCTTGAGCCGGATTTGCTGGTTGCCGGGACTTTTCTTCAGTGCATCTTTCAGGATTTCTTCTGCCTGCACATCACGGCCAAAATTCAGGAACAGGTCAGCTTCAGTGATCGGATCAACATCCTCCGGTTCTGACGGCCTGATCGCGGCAGTAGTTACCGTACGCGTGAAATCGCCTGTATCCGCCGAGGGCGCAATCGGCGCGGCAATGTGAGTGGCGGCGCTGATTGCTGCTTCCTTGTTTTTGCTACGGCGCCTGGCCTGCATAAAACCGAGGCCACCCAAACCCAACAAGGCAGCCGCGCCACCTGCCAGATAAAGCGGCTCTTCAAGAATCTCATCCAACAGGGAAGTCGGTGGCGTCTCTACCTTGGGCGCAACCGGTTGAGCTGGTCTCACTGCACTGGCAGGACGTGCGACAGGCGCAGGAGCAACCGCCTGGACAGAGGAACTTGCAGCTTCCGGTTTAACTTCCGGCTTGATCTCTGCTTTGGTTTCCGGCTCTGCGGCCTTGCTAGGCACAGGCACTTCGGCTTTGCTCGGAACAGGCTGGGCCGGTGGCACAGGCTGTCCCTGCAATTCGATCAGGCGCTGCATTGCCTTGATATTCTTTTCCAACAAAGCAATACGCTCATTGCTGTCCTTGAGCGCTTTGCTTCTGGCAGTTGCATCTTCTTCCATCGCATGCAACTTGTCTTGCATGGCCTGCGCGTTGCCGCCCGCAGCAGCCTTGTCCCCAGGCGCTTCGCCCTTGGACAGCCGCACCACTTCCTTGGCAGACTCTTTTGCGGCGGGAGTCTTTTCGGTCACCGTGGTGCTAATCTTGCCGGTAGCTTCCTGTTTGGGTGCCTGCTCCGCTACAGAACCGCTGGCTGCCGCCAGCTTCATGCGATAGGCATGCCAATCGGCGGCTTGTACGTGGATTTCCTTCACCGCCTCTTCTTGCGGCAACTTGTTTAAATCACCCTCTTCCGGTACGCGCAAAATTTTCCCGGTCTTCAGACGGTTCATATTGTTACCGTCGAACGCATCCTCGTTGGCACGATACATCGCTACCATCATGCGTTCCAGGCTGACATCGGAAGATTTTGTCTCACGTACAATCTTGCTCAAGGTGTCGCCGCGCTTTACCTTGATGGTGCCTGATGCGACATTGCCACTTTCAGCAGATTTCCTGGACGGAGCAACACCTGCCTTTGCAAATACTTTTTCATCCATCGGTGCAGTAGCACGCATCGGCATGGAATCTTCTTTTACCTTCCCAACCTTGGATTCACCAGCGCTGGCAACACTTGGCTCAAGCGGCTGCACTTCCACCGCCTTGGGCTGTTCTGGTTTAAAGCCAGGAGGATCAAGCAGGAAAGTATATTCATGCAACAACTGACCAGACGACCAGGTTAATTCCACCAACAGACTGACGAATGGTTCGTTCACCGCCTGCGTGGAAGTCAGCTTGATATAAGGCTCGCCATTGGCACGCGATTCGATCTCGAATTTTAACTTGGGCAGGGTGGCGGGATAATCCAAGCCCGCCCCTTTGAATACGTCAGGCGAAGCTAAATGTGCAGACAATTTATTTTTGTCTGCCTTACTGACCGCCACCAGTTCGATCTCCGCTTTCAGCGGCTCTCCCATTGAGGTAGTCACATTAATACCGCCCATGCCTACGGCACAAGCAGCACCAGATAAGACCAATCCGGCAATAAGCCCCAACGATTTGACAAATATTTTCAGCACGCTGCCACCTTTAAGCATTTCGTTTTGGACAAATAACATAACATCATGGAGTTATCAGCACAAGCTAAAAATGTTTTTCGCATGATAAGCTATCCCGTGTATTTTAATCAAAATCCTTACAAAACCTTTAAGTCTATCAGTCAAATATCACAAATATTTATCAATCAAAATCTCGGCGATTTGTACGCTATTGAGAGCTGCACCTTTGCGCACATTGTCGCTCACTACCCACATATCCAGACCGCGCGGATGCGATATATCCTCGCGGATGCGCCCCACCAGCGTCGCGTCCTGCCCTGCCGCTTCTATGGCGGTAGGATAGCCGCCCGGCTCGCGCTTATCTACCACCTGCACGCCAGGAGCCTTTTCCAGCAAGGCACGCGCTTCGTCAGCAGTGATTTTTTTGCGCGTTTCGATATGCACCGCTTCGGAATGACCGTAGAACACCGGCACCCGCGCGGTGGTCGGGTTCACCATGATGGTGTCGTCTTCCATGATCTTGCGGGTCTCCCACACCATTTTCATTTCTTCCTTGGTGTAGCCGTTTTCCATGAACACGTCGATGTGCGGCAGCACGTTGAACGCGATGCGCTTGGGATAAACCTCGACCTTCACATCCTGATGATTGAACAAGGCACGGGTCTGATCGGCCAATTCATCGATCGCCTCCTTGCCGGTGCCGGACACAGCTTGATATGTCGCGACGTTGATGCGCTCTATCCCAACCGCATCATGAATGGGCTTCAACGCAACCAACATTTGGATGGTGGAACAGTTCGGGTTGGCAATGATGCCGCGATTCTTGTATTGCGCGATGGCGTGAGGATTCACTTCCGGCACCACCAGCGGAATGTCGTCGTCGTAACGAAATTGAGCGGTATTGTCGATCACCACGCAACCAGCGGCGGCGGCAATAGGGGCGTATATTGCCGACACGCTGCCGCCGGCAGAGAACAAACCGATCTGAGCCTTGGAGAAATCGAAACCTTCCACATCCAGCACCGTGATTTCCTCACCGTGAAATGTCACTGTGGAACCGGCGGAACGGCTGGAAGCCAGTGGGTACAGTTTGCCAACCGGGAACTTGCGCTCCTCTAGAATAGTCAGCATCGCCTCGCCCACGGCGCCGGTCGCACCCAAAATGCATACATCGTATTTCTTGCTCATTGCTTCTTCTCTCTCAAAATATAAATGTAGGTCGGGCTCTGCCCGACAGTGTCAATTCCGCAGGAGCTTCAGCCCCTAGCGGATTGCCTACCTTTGGCATGGTGGGCAGAACCCACCCTGCGGCGCATAGGCTACAAGCTCTTCACCACCGCATCGCCCATCGCCGAACAGCCAATCTTCTGCATTCCGGCCTCGTAAATATCACCAGTGCGCAGCCCTTGCTGCAACACCTTGCGTACCGCACCCTCGATGCGCTGAGCAATATCTTCCCGCGCAAAAGTGTAGCGCAACATCATCGCAACCGACAAAATGGTCGCCAACGGATTGGCGATGTCCTTGCCTGCAATGTCCGGAGCAGAACCGTGGCAAGGCTCATACAAGCCTTTGTTGTTCGCATCCAGCGAAGCAGACGGCAACATGCCGATGGAGCCGGTCAACATGGAAGCCTCATCCGACAAGATATCGCCGAAAATGTTTCCGGTCAGAATTACATCGAATTGCTTGGGAGCTCGCACCAGTTGCATAGCGGCGTTGTCCACTAACATGTTTGACAGTTCGACTTGCGGATATTCCTTCGCCACGTCTGTCACAATTTCCCGCCAGAACATACTGGTATCCAGCACATTGGCCTTGTCCACCGAACATATTTTTTTAGTGCGTTTCATGGCGATCTGAAAACCAACATGCGCCACGCGACGAATTTCAGATTCACTGTACACCATGGTGTCAAAACCTTCCCGCTCGCCATTTTCCGACGTGCGAATTCCGCGCGGCTGGCCGAAATAAATGTCGCCGGTCAGTTCGCGCAAAATCATGATATTCAGCCCCGACACCAACTCAGGCTTTAGGCTGGAAGCATTCACCAATTCAGGATACACCAACGCGGGACGCAGGTTGGCAAACAGACCCAGCCTTTTGCGGATGCGCAGCAGACCTTGCTCCGGACGCATAGGCCGGGGCAAGGTATCGTATTGATAACCGCCCACCGCACCGAGCAATACAGCATCGGCCGCAAGTGCCAACTTTTCGGTCGTGGGGGGAAATGGATCACCCTCTGCGTCATAAGCTGCGCCGCCGAGGTGCGCGTATTCCAGTTCTATTTTCAAGCCGTCACTGCGCAACGCTTCCAGCACCTTGGCTGCCTGAGCAACTATTTCCGTACCTATCCCGTCACCGGGTAAAACCGCGATCTTCATTTTTATTTCCCAAGTTAAAACCCAAGTCCACCACAGAGATACATAACCAGCGACTTGGTTGGCGCTTTTGCCGACCTTAGTCGAATGGCGAGTCGTTTCATCAGAGGCACAGAGGACTTCAAATTCAGAAGCAAGCAGAAGCCAATACCATTCAGCAACACCTTCGATCCGGCCTCAATGTTTTCTGTTTTCTCTGTGCCTCTGTGTCTCTGTGGTGAGTTATTTTTAGGCAAGCAGCCACGGTTGCGCGGCTTGATGCTTCGCCTCATAAGCCTTGATCTCGCCCACATGCTGTAAAGTCAAGCCGATATCATCCAGCCCGTTCAGCAGACAATGCTTGCGGAAGGCTTCCACCTCGAATTTGTACACGGTGCCGTCCGGTGCGCTGATGGTCTGTTGCTCCAGATCAATCTTCAACTTGTAACCGACATTCGCCTCCGCAGCCTTGAACAGCGCATCCACTTCTTCTCCATCAAGACGTATCGGCAGCAATCCGTTCTTGAAGCAGTTGTTGAAAAAGATGTCGGCAAAGCTGGTCGCGATGATGACGCGAAAACCGTAGTCTTCCAGCGCCCAAGGCGCATGCTCGCGCGACGAGCCGCAGCCGAAATTTTCGCGCGCCAGCAAAATCTGCGCGCCCTGATAGCGCGGCTGATTCAATACGAAGTCTGGGTTCAGCTTCCGCTTTGCGTTATCCATGCCCGGTTCGCCGTGATCCAGATAGCGCCATTCGTCGAACAGATTGGGGCCGAAACCGGAACGTTTTATCGATTTCAAAAACTGTTTCGGGATCAGCGCATCGGTGTCCACATTGGCGCGATCCAGCGGCATAACCAAACCATCAAGTAAGGTAAATTTCTGCATTATTTACTGGCCGCTTTTTCAATTGCGGCGCCGCCATTTTTAATATCCTTGCCCATGCCCTCAAAAGTGTTGCAACCAGCCAATACCAATACCGCGAACAACAACAAAAATTTTTTCATAACGCCCTCCTCAGATCGCACTAACGTCAACGAAATGCCCGGAAATTGCCGCCGCAGCAGCCATTTCCGGACTCACCAAATGGGTGCGCCCACCCGGTCCTTGCCGCCCTTCGAAGTTACGGTTGGAAGTCGAAGCGCAACGTTCACCCGATGACAGCCTGTCGTCATTCATCGCCAGACACATTGAGCAACCCGGCTCGCGCCACTCGAAACCCGCCGCAATAAATATCTTGTCCAGCCCTTCCTGCTCAGCTTGCAGTTTCACCAACCCTGAACCCGGCACCACTATCGCCAATTTCACATTAGCCGCAACATGCTTGCCGCGCGCAATCGCCGCCGCAGCACGCATATCCTCGATGCGTCCATTGGTGCAGGAACCGATGAACACCTTGTCGATGTTGATTTCCGTAATCGGTGTATTCGCCACCAAGCCCATGTAGTGCAAGGCGCGCTCAGCACCATCACGCTTCACGGCATCGCTCATGGTCGCCGGATCAGGCACACGCCCATCCACTGCCACTACCATCTCAGGCGAAGTGCCCCAGGTCACTTGCGGCTTGATCCCGGCTGCTTCCAGCTTCACCACTTGATCGAAACGTGCTCCGTCGTCACTGCGCAGCGTGTTCCAATAAGCCACGGCCTTGTCCCACGACTCGCCTTGGGGTGCGAACGGACGCCCCTTGAGGTAGTTGATGGTGGTATCGTCCGCCGCGATCATCCCCGCACGCGCGCCCGCTTCGATAGCCATATTACACAAGGTCATGCGCCCTTCCATGGACAAGGCGCGGATTGTGCTTCCAGCAAACTCGATGGCATAGCCCGTGCCGCCTGCCGTGCCAATTTTGCCGATCACCGCCAACGCTACATCCTTCGCCGTTACGCACTTGCCCAACATCCCCTCCACCACCACCTGCATGACTTTGGATTTTTTAATCAGTAAACATTGTGTCGCCATCACATGCTCGACTTCGGAAGTGCCGATGCCGAACGCCAGCGCACCAAACGCACCGTGCGTGCTGGTATGTGAATCGCCGCACACCACCGTCATGCCAGGCAAAGTCGCACCTTGCTCCGGGCCCATTACATGAACGATGCCCTGGCGCACATCGTTCATCTTGAATTCGTTCACGCCAAACTCGGCACAATTGGTGTCCAGCGTCTCAACCTGCAAACGCGCAATGGGATCGACGATGCCCTGCGCCCGCCCGGTGGTCGGCACGTTGTGATCGGCCACCGCCAGGATCGAAGCGGTGCGCCACAGCTTGCGCCCGGTCAACTTCAGCCCCTCGAAGGCCTGCGGGCTAGTCACTTCATGGACCAGATGACGGTCGATATAAATCAACGCGGTGCCGTCGGTTTCCTGCCGCACCACGTGGGAATTCCAGAGTTTGTCGTAAAGAGTTTGTGCGCTCATGTTATTTTGCCTGCCTGATACTCGTTTTAGAGCATTAGATTATGCCACAACACAGGGCGGATTGGCATCTACACTGCGGCTATGTCATCCTGGGTGTAGGCACCCCAAGGTAGAAGCCTTGCGCGAAATCCACGCCCATATTCTGAAGCGCCTCCATGATTTCGCGTGATTCGACAAACTCCGCAACCATCAATATTCCCAAGTCCTGACACAGGTGGCTCAGGTTGCTTACTAATGTGTAATCGATTTTCGAATTCATGATATTTCTTACGAAAGCGCCATCCAGCTTGACGAATTCGAAATGGAGTTCGCGCAGATAATGGAAGGAGTTGTAACCACTACCGAAGTCGTCCAGCGCGAAGGAGAATCCTTTCTTCCTCAACTCAGTCAAGAACTTTCTCATATGCGTCATGTCGCCAATAGCATCACGTTCCAGAATTTCGAACACCAGATTGCTCGGAGGTATTTCGAGTTCCATGCAGGCTTGTTCCGCATAGCCGAGTATGCCCCGTCCTTGTATTTCCTGAGCAGAAATATTTATAAATATCTTGCAGTTTTTTGCGCCTTGATCGGCAATATGTTGTTTCAGGATGGGCAGAGACTTTTGTATCATGATACGGTCAAGGTCGCGGCCCATCCCGTATCTTTCGATGGTTTCGATAAACATGCCCGCTGAGATAGTTTCACCGTTTGGTTCGCACAGTCTGGCCAAGGTTTCATAAGCAAACACTTTGCCCGTCTTGCAATCCAGAATCGGCTGAAAATAGGGAACAATGTGGTCATCCCGCAAATGATCCCGAAGTATTTCGGCCTGATCACGCACAACCCGGTTGGCCTGCAACTTGCCCTCCATCGCATCCACGGAGCAGACACTGTCCTTACCCAACTGTTTGGCGCGGTACAGTCCGACGTCCACGCCGGCCATCAAGTCCGAAACACTTTGTGCATCTCCCGGGAATGTCACCAAACCAATCGATATCGTGACATGGAATTTCTTTCCTTCCAGTCCTTCGAACGTGATATCGCGCAATCCGTTGCGAAGCTTTTCTGCAACAATTCTCCCTCCTTCGTGCCCGGTCTCCGTCAGGATAATGGCGAACTCATCCCCGCCGATGCGGGTAGCCAGATCGCCCTTGCGCATCACCGAAAGCATCACTTCCGCCATCGCGCGCAATACTGTGTCTCCGCACGGGTGGCCGTAGGTGTCGTTGACATCCTTGAAGTCGTCAAGATCCAACATCAGCACCGAAAACTCGTGCTGGTGACGCTCGGAACGTCCAACTTCATATTCCAGCATTTCGCTGAAATAACGCCGGTTGTAAAGGCCGGTCAAGGGGTCATGAGTCGAGTAATATTCGAGCTCACCCATTGTCTTGCTCAATGCCTTGCTCGATCCCACCACCATCACCATCACCGCCAGGATGGAACGGATCACGCTCGACTCCTGTGCAGTCAATTTATGCACGGAGCCAAAAGCGACGCCAAGTACGCCCGCCAGGTTAATCACCTCAAGGTCGGGTACGGAAACAGAAATCAGCTTGATATCGTCAATCGATCCGGCTAACCCTTGTACGGGTATATGAAATTCCTCAATATCCAGTAGCGCATCCTTAGGCAGCTTAAGCTGATCAAACATTTCCTTGGCGAGCTTCTTTCTGGCCAAGGCCTTCACCTCATCGGTATATTCACCCAGAAAGTAAAGATATAACGCGAGCCCATGGTCTTCGGCAAAGGCGATGAAAAAAAAGTTGAACGGAAAAATAGAATGAAAACTCGCCAGTATTTCCTGAACAAATACTCGCCACTGCGCGACCTTCTCGTGAGATATGATGATATTTTCCAGCACTGTGCTCTGGCGTTCAAGCAAGTCTTTCTCAATCAAGGTTCCAGCCAGGTTTTCCACCGTGTTGCTGAATTCGAATATTATCCGCTTCAGATGTTCACTGTTCTCTTCCCACTGTCGCTGCTGCTCCCTCAGCAATAATTCCAGCGTTGCATCCAGACGTGCCGAGTGGTCGATCTCGCCGCTCAGCCTATGGAAGATCGCATCCTTTTCCAGTTGGCCCAAATCAGTTTTTCCGAGCAGATCCATGCTGCCCCTGATTCCCTCGCGAGTTTCGGCATTAAATTCATGCACCAACCCGCTCGCGTTCTCCGCAAAATTGCGGGTTCGCGTCTGGTTCCTAATCAGCACGGCAAAACGCTCCAGCACCTGCTGGCGCATTTCCTCAAGGTTTTGGGGCGCAATAGAGAAGATTGATGGCATAACTAGATTTGCCCGCTATCCGTCATCAGGTCAACGCCGCATTGCAATTCATTAAACCAGGCCAGAAAGTCCTTGACCGCCTTGCCGCGATAGATAGGGCCATGCTGGGGCGCAATGATGTCAACGTCGAGTTTTGAAACTGCCTTCACCCATATCCTGGCGGCGCGGTTGGCGCACATGTAACGACGGTGGAACTCCGTGATGTAGGGCAAGTGTGCGTCGAAGTCATCGACGAAAGCATACTCCTTGTCCACCGGCAGCATGGCCGCGCCGATGTCGCCGCTGAACAGGATTTTGGATATCGGGTCGTAGACGTTGATCTGCCCTTCGGAGTGCAGGAAATGCGCCGGCACCAGTTGCAAGTTAAAGCCCTGAGCCACTTCGCACACCATGCCTTCATCCGGCACGCCCACGAAACGGCTCATTCCCTTGATACCGTAATGCGGCAGGAAGCGCATCCAGATACGCGATACATATACACTGGCATCAGTCAGTTCGAGCCAAGTTGCAATACCGCCGACAATATCCGGATCCTGATGCGAAAGCACGATACATTTCAACTGCTCAGGACTGATGTAGCGCAGCATCTCGGCCAAGACACGCGGCATCACGCCGAAGCCGCCCGGATCGAGCAGCACTGCTGCCTTCTCGTGCAACACTAGATACTGATTGGATCTTACCCCGTCTTCTTCACCCGGATCGCTCTCATTCAACAAGATGAACTTATGGCTTTCCGAACCGAACAGAACGATATTGCGCATACCCCCACCTCCCCGATTTAGGGTTTCCCCGATGCACAAGCAAACACTATAAAACAGCGTTTTTTTGGAAACGGCAACTGTCCAAGGATGGATGTTCACGGATCATCAATGCCCAGCCTGTCTCACATCACTTACCTTTCAGGTGAACAGCAAACTTCGCCTACCCGATGGTTCATCTGTGTTTATCCGTGGCCAACAGCTCGTTAAATTTTATTTTAATTCAAGCACGTCCTGCATATCATACATCCCTGCCCCGTTGCTTTGTAGAAAACGTGCGGCGCGCAATGCGCCCAGCGCAAAGGTAGCGCGACTGCTGGCTTTGTGGGTGATTTCGATGCGCTCGCCGATGCCCGCGAACAGCACGGTATGGTCGCCCACGATGTCGCCGCCGCGCACGGTGGCAAAGCCGATGGTGGAAGGATCGCGCTCGCCGGTCACGCCTTCGCGACCGTATACCGCGCATTGCGACAGGTCGCGCCCCAGCGTTTTGGCGATCACCTCGCCCATGCCCAGCGCAGTGCCGGATGGGGCATCCACTTTGTGGCGGTGATGCGCCTCGATGATCTCGATGTCATAGCCGTGGCTCAATACTCTGGACGCCATTTCCAGCAGCTTGAAAGTGAGGTTCACGCCCACACTCATGTTGGGCGCGAACACGATGCCGATGTGCTGCGCCGCCGCACCCAGTTGCGCCTTTTGCTGCGCGTTGAAACCGGTAGTGCCTATCACCATGTTCACGCCAAGTTGCTGGCAAATCTCAAGGTGATGCAGCGTGCCTTCCGGACGTGTGAAGTCGATCAGCACATCCGCCCCTGGCAGCGCGGTAGCCACATCCGCCGTGATTTTCACACCGCATATGTCGCCTGTAAATCCACCGATATCCTTGCCAAGTTGCGCGCTGGCTGTGTGTTCCAGTGCCGCATGCAATACCAGGTCATCCGACTGCAACACGCCTTCCAGCAACGCCCGCCCCATGCGTCCAGTACAACCGGCGATTGCGACCTTGATTTTGTCCATCGCGTATCCTTTTATTTCTTTACGTCCGGCTCAGCAGGAACCGACGAGGCTGCCTGAGGCAGCACCGGCATGTTGCTATCGTCGATACGCGTCAAGCGTTCCTCATCAAAATACAGCGTCATGCGCTGCATCTCGACCTGCTTGCCGCCTTTTTCCAGGCTATACACATAATCCCAGCGTTTGGGATGGAAGGGGTCGTTAATCAGCGGCGTACCCAGAATGGAGCGCACCATGGAGGTCGACATACCCATCTTGATCTTCTCGCGCATCTCCGGCGTAATCAGATTGCCTTGCTGAACTTCAATTTTGTGGGCCGAAATCGACGGCAGCTTGGGCATGGACATGCTGCTGCATGAAGCAAGCAGGATGGAAATAGCAATAAGTTTGATACGCATTAAATAAGCCTTTTTATAAAACTGCTACATGATACCTCAAGCGCCCAGCATTTCGGCAGCATGCCTGCGGGTAGTCTCGGTGATTTTGACCCCGCCCAGCATGCGCGCGATCTCCTCGATGCGTTCCGCCTGTTTGAGCACGGAAATAGTGCTCAGGGTCATTCCGTCGCGCGTGGACTTGCTCACCTGCCATTGAGCGTCCGCCATCGCCGCCACCTGAGGCAAATGCGTTACGCACATAACTTGATGGCGCTGCCCCAACTGTTTAAGCAATGCTCCGACGATTTCCGCCACGCGCCCGCCGATGCCGCTGTCCACCTCGTCGAAAATCAAGGTAGGAACGGTTGCAACCTGGCTGACTGCGACTTGAATCGCCAGGCTGATGCGCGACAATTCGCCGCCGGAGGCGACTTTCGCCATGTCGCGCAAGGGCGTTCCGGGATTGGCAGCGACCTGAAATTCGACCGCCTCCAGGCCATGCGCATTGCCCTCGTCCAGCGGCGTCAACGCCACGGCGAAGCTGCCGCCCTGCATAGCCAGCGTCTGCATCGCAGCAGTAATTTCCTGCGACAGCTTTTGCGCCGCCTTGTTGCGCGCCGTTCCCAGCTTCTTCGCGACAGCAAGATATTTTTCGCGCGCGGCGGCTTCCTGCTGCGCCAATGCAGCAAGGTCGGTATCGCCGCCCAGTTCGTCCAGCCTCGCGACGATGCGCTGCAAGGCTTCTGGCAATTGTTCCGGCATCACGCGATATTTGCGCGCGGCATCCACGATGTCTGCCATGCGCTGCTCCTGTTCGCGCAGCAGCGCCGGATCGGCATCCAGCTTTTGCTGGTAATGGCGCAGTGCATACACCGCCTCCTGCAATTCGTTCTGCGCGCTCTCCAGCATGGTCAGCGTGTTTTGCAACGCCGTGTCAAACTCCATGCCCGCACGCACGCGCGCCACCAACATATTCAATTGCGCGAGACAGGCGGTGTCGGCCTCGCTCAACACCTCCACACCAAACTGCGCCGTTTCCAGCAGGCTGGCGGCGTGCGACAGGCGCGCATAGTCGGCCTGCAACTCTGTCCACTCCTGCGCGCTAAAATTCAGCGTCTCCAATTCACGCCGCTGGAACAGCAGCAGGTCGCGCTCGGCCAGCACCGCTTCGGCATTCTGTTCCAGTTGCACGCGGCGGCGATGCAATGCCTGCCAGTCGCGAAACAACAACGCCAGCGCTTCCGCCTCGCGTCCCAGCCCGGCATAACCGTCCAGCAAGTCGCGTTGCGCATCGGGGCGCAGCAGGGATTGGTGTGCATGCTGGCCGTGAATATCGAGCAGATGCTCGCCCGCCTCGCGCATCTGCTGCAGCGTGGCGCTGCGCCCATTGATAAAGCCGCGCGTACGCCCGTTGGCGTCCAGCACCCGGCGCAACAAACAACCATCCGCGTCGCCTTCCAGTTCCTGCTCACGCAGCCAGGTTTGCAACTGCGGCAACTTAATCGTATCGAACTCCGCGCTGATCTCGGCACGATCACAACCGCTGCGCACCATACCTGCATCGCCGCGCTCGCCCAGCGCCAGCGACAACGCGTCGATCAGAATGGACTTGCCCGCGCCGGTCTCGCCGGTTAGCGCAGTGAAACCGGAAGCGAAATCGAGTTCGATAGAGTCGACGATGACAAAGTCGCGGATACTGAGGAATTTCAGCATTACAGGGTTTTATTCCAGAGTAACTTCTCGCGAAGAGTGTGATAGTAGCTATGACCCACCGGATGCAGCAGGCTGATCGGCGCCGGGTAGCGGGTGACTTCGATCTTGTCGTTGCCCTGCAAGTCGAAATAGCTGTGGCTATCGAAACGCACACGTACGTTGGAAGTACGGTGCATCAATATCTCTATCAGAGATTCGCTCTTCACCACGATGGGGCGATTGCTCAGGGTGTGCGGGCACACCGGCACCAACTCGATAACATCCAGGCCGGGATGCAGGATAGGCCCGCCGGATGAAAGAGCGTAAGCAGTGGAACCGGTCGGGGTCGCCACGAGCAGCCCGTCTGCGCGCTGGTTATACAGGTATTCGCCGTCTATGCGCACTTCAAACTCGATCATGTTGCCGGCATTGTCGCGGTGCACGGCCACCTCGTTGAGGGCCAGCGAATAAAATATTTCTTTATCGGCACGCAGGATACGCGTGGACAGCAACATGCGCTGCTCGGTGACAAATTTGCCCTCCAGCATGGCTTCGATGGTTTGCTGCATAGTTTCGAGCGAAATGTCGGTGAGAAAACCCAGCCGTCCCTGATTCACCCCCACCAAGGGAATCCCGAAGGGTGCCAGCGTGCGCGCAATGTTCAGCATGGTGCCGTCGCCACCCAGCACGATAGCCAGATCAATCACCCCTTCCATCTTGTCCAACGAAAGTACACGGTAGGAATGTTGCTCGATGTGCTCGGCGGAAATCGCATCCACCACCACCACGACACCTTTCCCTGAAAGGAAGGCCCCCAGCCGCAGCAACGACTCGGTAATCTCCGGCGTCTTGTATTTGCCGATCAACGCAACAGTCTTGAATGGAAATTTCATGGACGCGATTAAACCATATTGCCCATTGATTGACAAAGGAACTAATGGGCGATGATAGAATACTGCCATATGCTCAACGACCGCGCACAAATCCTGCTCAAAACTCTGGTGGATCGCTATATCAGCGACGGCCAGCCGGTAGGTTCGCGCGCGTTGCAGCAATTTTCCGGCCTGGAGGTCAGTTCCGCCACCATCCGCAACGTGATGGCCGACCTCGAAGAGATGGGGCTGGTAAGCAGCCCGCACACGTCCGCCGGACGCGTGCCGACCGCTCTGGGCTATCGTTTGTTCATCGACACCTTGATGGTGGTGCAGCCGTTGGACAGCGTGCGTGTGCAGCAGCTCGAACATCAATTGCAGCCGGACTATCCTTCGCGCTTGCTTACTCAGGCATCCAACCTGCTGTCCGAACTCACCCATTTCGCGGGTGTGGTGGCCACCCCTAAGCGCAGCGCTTTCACGGTGCGCCAGATCGAATTTTTGCGCCTGTCTGAAAACCGTGTCTTGCTGATTATCGTCTTGCCGGATGGAGAAGTAGAAAACCGCGTGCTGGTAACACACAAAGATTACACCCAGTCTCAACTCACCGAGGCAGGCAACTTTTTAAGCCAGCACTACGCCGACTGCCCGTTTCAAGACATCCACCAACGCGTGCAAGCCGAGTTGCACCAATTGCAACATGACCTGACTGCGCTGATGAGTGCGGCCATGGCGGCAAGCGATGCCGCCATCGCGCGCAAAAACGAGGATTACGTCATCAGTGGCGAGCGCAATCTGCTGCATATCAACGACCTTTCTTCCAACATGAACCAGTTGCGCGGTCTGTTCAATGTGTTCGAGCAAAAGACCGAATTGCTGCATTTGCTGGACGCCAGCCGCCACGCGCCCGGCGTGCATATATTTGTCGGCAGCGAATCCGGGCTGGCCGGGCTGGACGAATGCAGCGTAGTCAGCGCACCCTACGCCGCCGATGGGCAGATTGTCGGCACGCTGGCGGTTGTCGGCCCCAAGCGCATGAATTACGAAAAAGTGGTTCCGATTGTAGATATCACCGCCAAGTTGGTCAGCAATGCACTGTCGCAACACTAAATCTTTCACCACAGAGACACAGAGACACAGAGAAAAGCTAAACCATAATTTTTCACGCCCGGCCTCTCGTGATTAAGTTTTTTTGATTTACGTTGTTCTCTGTGTCTCTGTGTCTCCGTGGTAGCTTTTGGAAATCTTTTATGAGCTACGCAACTGAACCCTCATTCACTCACGGCACGCCGGAAAAAACCGCCGTGCTACTGGTTAACCTCGGCACTCCGGAAGCCCCAACGGCAGAAGCACTGCGCCCCTACCTGAAACAATTCCTGAGCGACCCGCGCGTGGTGGAAATGCCCAGGCCCATCTGGTGGCTAATCCTCAACGGCTATATCCTCAACACGCGACCGAAAAAATCCGCAGAAAAATACGCTCGCATCTGGATGCCGGAAGGCTCGCCACTCAAAGTGCATACCGAGCGTCAAGCCACGCTGCTGCAAGGCTATCTGGGCGAGAAGGTAAAAGGCGTGGTAGTGGATTACGCCATGCGCTACGGCAACCCCTCCATACCCAGCGTGCTGGCAAAACTCAAGGCGCAAAACTGCCAGCGCATTCTGCTCGTGCCGATGTATCCGCAATACGCCGCAAGCTCAGTTGCCACCGCCTATGACGCAGTGTTTGCTGAATTGCGGCAAACGCGCAACGTCCCGGCGCTACGCACCATCAAACATTTTCACGACCATCCCGGCTATATTGCGGCCACCGCGCAAAACATCCGCGACTACTGGACGTTGCACGGACGCCCGGACAAACTGGTGATGAGCTTTCACGGCCTGCCGCAGTTCACGCTGGATAAAGGCGACCCCTACCATTGCGAATGCCAGAAAAGCGGACGCCTGATCGCGGAAGTTTTGGGGCTGAGTAGGGAACAATACCTCATCACCTTCCAGTCCCGCTTCGGTCGCGCCGAATGGCTCAAACCTTATACCGCTACAACTCTAACGGAACTGGGAAGACAGAAAACCAAGCGAGTTGATTTGGTCTGCCCCGGCTTCGTGGCCGATTGTCTGGAAACGCTGGAAGAAATCGCGCTGGATGTACGCGAAGACTTTTTGCATGCAGGCGGCGGCGAATACCACTACATCCCCTGCCTCAACGAACGTCCGGACTGGATACACACGCTCACCGATTTGGTGCTGGACAACCTGCAAGGCTGGCTGGATAGGCCGGATGTGGCGGAGCTGGAACAGGGCAGATTGAGAGCGTTGGCGATGGGTGCAAAGAAGTAAAAAGCTGACGCAGTTTACAGCGTCATTTTAGCAAGACTACTTTACGTTAGTCTCATGAAAACTTCTCCACTCAGTCTCATTGTCGAGCGTATTCGCTCCGAACAACAACTCGCTCGTGAGGTTCCTGACTTCGACCCACAGAACGGAAACGAAACTGCACGTTTTCTGTTTGTGCTTGAAGCGCCCGGTCCGAAGGCCGTTGCAAGCGGATTTATATCGCTAGACAATGAGGATCAAACCGCGAAGAACTTCCAAACCCAGTTGACAGCCGCAGGTGTAAGTCCGGCAGACATTGCACTCTGGAACGTGGTGCCTTGGTATCTCGGGAATGCAGAGCATTCCAAGATTCGCGGCGCAAAGAGCACCGATGTCAAGCAAGGGCTTCAATACCTAACGGCGGTGGTTACTGCAATCAAAAATCTCCAGTGCATCGTCCTCGTTGGTGGCACAGCGCGGCAAGCTCATATACACCTGTCGCACAATACGACCGCTCGCATCCTCAGTTGCCATCACCCATCACCGAAGGTACAGAACACTGTCGCTGGTGCAACAGAGGAAAGTGTTTCTGTCTTTCGCTTCATGCTGGCTCTTCCAAAATGAGAGCACGTAGGCTGGGGCGAGGCACGAACCCCAGCCTTTGGTGGCATCGAATATGCTGGGGTTCGCGTTGCTCACCACCAGCCTACGCCATGATTAAGGATGCACCGCTCACACCACCCGTGACTTCACGTATTCCCTGAAATCCTCCACCGTCAACGGTTTGCTGAAATAAAAGCCCTGAATCTCGTCGCATCCTCGTTTCTTCAGGAAGGCGAGTTGTTCGGCTGTTTCCACGCCTTCGGCGATTACCTTGAGCCGCAAGCCGTGGCCCATGCTGATGATGGTCTGGACTATGGCGGCGTCATCCGTATCAGTCGTAATGTCACGCACAAACGATTGATCCACTTTCAGCTTATCTATCGGAAAGCGCTTCAAATAGCTTAATGAGGAATAACCGGTACCGAAGTCGTCGATCGAAATCAACACGCCCATCTGCTTAAGCTCGCTAAGCAGGTGCACGGTAATCTCAATATCCTTGATGGTGACGCCTTCGGTAATTTCCAGTTCAAGATAGCCGGGTTCAAGCCCTGACTCATGCAACGCGTTCACAATCGTTTCCTTGAAATTCTTCTGGTGGAATTGCAACACGGAAATGTTAACGGCCACCGGTACCTTTAGCAGGCCCTCATCCTGCCATTTTTTGTTTTGGATACACGCTGTTTTGAGTACCCATTCGCCTATCGGATTGATGAGTCCGCAGTATTCGGCAATCGGAATAAACCTGGTCGGTGAAATCAATCCCTTGTCCGGATGCTGCCAACGGATCAGCGCCTCCATCCCGACTATCTTCCCGCTGCGATTGTCCGTTTGTGGCTGGTAATGCAGCACAAATTCCCCTTTTTGCACCGCGCGCCCGAGGTCGCTTTCCAACTCCAGGCGTTGCGACGCCTCGGCATTCATGTCCGAGGTGAAGAACTGGAAATTATTTCTGCCCTTTTCCTTGGCATGGTACATCGCCGCGTCGGCATTTTTTATCATCACTTGGCTGTCGACAGCATCGTCCGGATAAATACTGATGCCGATGCTGAAAGTGACGATCAGGCGTTCATCCTCTACGAAATGCGCCTCCGACATGGAGGTTATTATTTTCATCGCCAGATGTGCTGCATCCTCCGCCTTGTCGATTTCAGTCAGCAGCACCATGAACTCATCGCCCCCCTGGCGGCAGACGGTGTCCATTTCACGCACACAAGATTTCAGGCGGTCTGCCACGGATTGCAGCAGCAGGTCGCCAGCCAGATGGCCGAGCGAATCATTGATGCTCTTGAACCGATCAAGATCAAGAAACAGCAAGCCGACTTTCTTGCCGCTTCTCTTGGCAATGACCAATGCCTGAAGGAGGCGATCGCCAAATAGCGCTCGGTTCGGCAATTTGGTCAGCGCATCGTAATGCGCCAAAAACTGGATACGCTGCTCCGATTCCTTGCGCTGGGTGATATCGTTGAAAATGGCAATATAATTGACGACCTGCCCCTTGTCGTCCTTGACCGTGCTTATGGATAGCCATTCCGGAAAAATCTCCCCGTTCTTGCGCCGGTTCCATATTTCGCCCTGCCAGCGCCCGGTTTCAGCGAGAGACTTCCACATCGACTGGTAGAACTCGGGCGTCTGTCGCCCTGAACTCAGCAGCTTCGGATTTTTCCACATCACGTCCGCCAAATCGTATCCCGTGATTTGGGTGAACGCCAAGTTCACCACCACGATGTTGCGCTCGGCGTCGGTGATGATTATGGCCTCGCCGCTGTTTTCGAACACTTGAGAGAACAGATCCAAGCGCTCGTTCGCATATTGCAGACTTGCGAGCAGCGAATTGAACGAATTCGCCATCTCTCCGATGTCGGCATTGCTCTCGTCTATGTCCACCCGTTTCGACAAGTCCTCGTCGTGCTGTATTTCCGCCATTGCCGTCTGGAGCTTTTTGACTGGCTTGGCGATGTTTTTGACGATCAGGATACGAACAAAGAGCGAGATAATGATAGACAGCAACACCTGAATGGCCAGCTGCCCTAGCCACAGCAATTGCTTGATTTCAGCGATATTGGCTTCTTCTTCCGCCAAGTCGATCACGACGCTGGCCGCTCCATTTACGCTGCCCACCTTGACGTTGTGGCAGGCGAGACAATTGGTGCCACGGAAATTTTCCTGAGCGATGAACGGCACTACCACCCGCAGCATGGCGTCACCATTTTTCGCTTTCTGTTTCTGAAATACGGTTTTGCCCGAAGCGATAACCTCGCGGTCAATATCATCAACTGCCTGCTCCTCGGGCAAGCCGGGGCCGAATTGATCACTAACTTGTTTCGTGCGGATGATGCGCAGCTCCCTGACCCCATTCGACTGGCTCATTTTTTTCAGCAGCAGCTTGCGGTTGTCCGGGTTTGAAATCGCCCCCGTCAACATCAGCATGTTCATGCCGTTAATCAAGCCATCTGCCGTTTCCACGGCGCGCTCTTTGACGGAGACCGTGATCTGAGTCTCGAACCGGTTGATCACCCACTCCACCGAAATGAAGAACAAGATAATCAGCGTGCCTTGAATCAGTATGTGCAGCTTTTCCTGCACACCCAATGAATTCCACTTTTTAATCATAACGGCTAAAACTTGATGAAATGTTCGCGGTAATATTTCAACTCGTTGATGGATTCGTAGATGTCGGCCAGCGCCTCATGTTTACCGTGTTTCTTGAGTCCCTTGGCCACTTCAGGCTTCCAGCGCTTGGCCAACTCTTTGAGGGTACTCACGTCTAGATTGCGATAATGAAAATACGCTTCCAGTTGCGGCATCCAGCGCGCCATGAAACGGCGATCCTGACAGATGGAATTGCCACACATTGGCGAGATGTTGGCAGGAACATACTCCTTGAGGAATGCCAGCATTTGCGCTTCCACTGTAGCGTCGTCCAGGGTGGACGCTTTCACTTTTTCGATCAGGCCGGATTTTCCATGGGTGGATTTATTCCATGCATCCATGCCATCCAGCATACTGTCCGGTTGATGCACCACCAACGTCGGTGCTTCGGCCACAACCTCCAAATTGCTGTCGGTGATGACCATCGCCACTTCGATAATGCGGTCGGTATCCGGGGAAAGTCCGGTCATTTCCATGTCTAACCAGACAAGGTTGTTTTGATTTTGTGCCATAATTCACGCCGCAATAGAGTTACCCATAACTGTCAGGCGCATATTGTGTCATATTTGTAGCGCAATGATGCCATCACCACCTACCCATACCCATGACCGCATTATTGTTTTCACTTCTATTTGTCGGCACACTATTGCTGACCACGCTCGCCAAGTTATGGCTGGCGCGCCGCCATCTTGCCCACATCGTGGCGCACCGCACCGAAGTGCCGCAAGCCTTCCGCGAAAAGATCGACCTCGCCGCACACCAGAAGGCGGCGGACTACACTAGCGCCAAGACTCGCTTCGGCATGCTGGGCGCCCTGTTCGATGCTGCACTGTTGCTCGTCTTCACCGTTTGCGGCGGCATACAATGGATCGCCGATTTTTGGTTGCATACCTTTACCAGCCCCATTGCGCAAGGCATGTCCATCATCGTGTCGGTGCTGGTACTCTCCTCGCTGCTCGAAATGCCATTCGACCTGTACCGCACCTTCGTCATTGAGGCGCGTTTCGGTTTCAACAAGATGACGCCGATGCTATATCTGGTTGATGCCTTGAAGAGCATGCTGCTCGGCGCTGTCATCGGCCTGCCGTTGCTGTTCGGCGTGTTGTGGCTGATGCAACGCATGGGTAGCGACTGGTGGCTGTATGTGTGGGGGGTATGGGTGACCTTCAACCTGTTGTTGCTGTTCCTCTATCCCTCGTTCATCGCGCCGCTGTTCAACAAGTTTTTGCCGATGGAAGACGAGGCGCTCAAGGCGCGTATTGAAGCGCTGCTGAAAAAATGCGGTTTCACTGCCAGCGGTCTGTTCGTAATGGACGGCTCCAAACGCAGCAGCCACGGCAACGCCTACTTCACCGGCTTCGGCAAGACCAAGCGGATTGTATTTTTCGACACGTTGCTGGCGCGTCTTACTCCGAACGAAGTCGAAGCGGTGCTGGCACACGAACTGGGACACTTCAAGCGTCGCCATGTGGTGAAACGCATCGCTCTCACCTTTGTAATGAGCCTGGTTTTCCTGTGGCTGCTTGCGCAACTGATGCAGGCAAACTGGTTCTACGCCGGACTCGGCATCACCCTTCATACGCCAACGCCTTTAGTCTTGAGCGTAACCGAAGGATCAGGACAGACGGCATCTACCGCATTGGCATTGTTGCTGTTCTTCTTGGTGCTGCCGGTGTTCAGTTTCCTGCTGCACCCGCTGACTGCTGCCTATTCGCGCAAGCACGAATTCGAGGCGGACGCCTACGCCGCACAGCAAACCGACGCCCGCGACCTGAGCAGCGCGCTGGTAAAAATGTATCAGGATAATGCCGCGACATTAACCCCCGACCCGTTGTATTCTACGTTCTACGACTCGCACCCGCCCGCGTTGGTGCGCATCAACAAACTGCAATCATTATGAGAAAAACCTTCATGAAACGCATCTCCGCATTTATCTTATCCTTCGCTGCTGCTAGCACAATGGCCGCTCCATTTCCAGACGGTAACGCACAGAATGGCAAGAAGCTTTTCGACGACAATAAGTGCGCTAGCTGCCACATCGGCAAAGTGGGCGGCGACGGCAGCGCCATTTTTACAAGACCCAACCGCATCGTGCACAATACGCAGGAAATGGTGGATCGTATGCATCTCTGTAGCGGCGTGGTCGGCATGACACTGACGCAACAGAAAGAACAGGATCTCGGCGCTTATCTCAACCAAACCTTCTACAAGTTCAAGTGAGGACATCATGAACGACGTTTGCGACCTGACCAACAAGCAATGCAAGCCCTGCGAAGGCGGCACGCCGCCACTATCGCAGGATGAAATCAACAAGCTGCTGAAGCAACTCGACGGCTGGGTGCAGTATGAACGCATCATCGGCAAGACCTTCGAGTTCAAGAACTACTACCAGACCATGGCCTTCGTGAACGCAGTGGCCTGGCTGTCCCACCGCGAAGATCATCACCCCGACCTGAACGTGGGCTACAACAAGTGCCACATTGAATACTCCACCCATGCCATCAATGGCTTGTCGGAAAATGATTTCATCTGCGCCGCCAAGGTGGATGCGCTGTTCAAGATTTGAAGCTACAGGGACAAATCGTTGCCGCCTTTGGTCGCCGCTATCTGGTGGAACTGGCTGGTGGCGAATTGCTGGCCTGCGTGCCGCGCGGAAAAAAGAGCGAAGCGGCCTGCGGCGATGTGGTTGAAATCCAGCGCACCGCATCCCAGTCGTCTGATCTCAAGGCCGCTGCGCAAGGCGTGATTGACCGCATTGTCGAGCGCAAAACCCTGCTCTATCGTTCTGTCTCTTTCCGCGAAAAACTCATCGCCGCCAACGTCACCCAGATCATCATCGTGGTCGCTGTCGAACCTTCGTTCGACGACGAACTGCTGGCGCGCTGCCTCATCGCCGCGCACGATCAGCAACTGTGTACCTTGATCGTATTGAACAAATGTGACCTCGCCGCGCAGGCAGAAGCCGCCCGCAAACAACTCGCACCCTATCGCATCATTGGCTACAACGTGCTTGAACTATCCGCCAAGCAGGACGCCACAGCACTGCTGCCCTACCTGCAACACCACACCAGCGTGCTGGTGGGACAATCCGGCATGGGCAAATCCACCCTCATCAACGCCTTGCTACCCGATGCACAAGCGGCCACCCGAGAAATTTCCACCGCGCTGGATTCCGGCAAGCACACCACCACCCACGCACGCCTGTATCATCTTAACGCGGATAGCCACCTGATCGACTGTCCCGGCGTGCAGGCATTCGGGCTGCATCACCTGACTTTCGGAGACATCGAGGAAGGATTCGCGGAATTCGCTGCCTATCGCGGCCAATGCCGCTTCAACAATTGCCGCCACTCGCACGAACCGGGCTGTGCGCTCCGCATGGCTGCGGAAGCGGGAAAAATCAACACGCGCAGATTGCAACTGTTTCAACAAATCAGCCAGAGTGGGACTTAACAAAGTCGATTGTGTTAATCAGCGTGCAAGCTTTATGTTACGAAATCCAATCCAGATTAGCAATTGCGGCGGCAGCGCGCATCACGGATTGCTCTTCGGGACGACAACCTCCACGATGCCGCCGAGCTTCTTGCGCAACTCTAGCGGCCTAGTGATCCCGCGTAACGGCTCAAGGGAAGCGCCCACGCCGACGACGGTGACGTCGCCATAGTTAAGGATGCGGCCCATAAGGCTCTGGTTAACGTGCAAACTCTCCACCTTGTTGAGGTTCATCTCGACCGTGTCGCGCGATACAAGTCCGCGCTTCGTGATAATTCTCCTGTCTGTCAGGACCAGTTCAGTGGTTTGTCGCCGGATGACTGCGGAAAGTATCACGGCGAGGCCAACCATCAGCGGTATCACCAACATAGCAAGCGACGCACCTGCGTGGTTTCCGGTGGCGATGTAGACGCCCAGCGCAGTCATGATGAATATGCAGCCGACAAGATAAGAAAAGACAAACTTCCAATGGGAAATAGAGGCGCGATAAACGATTCGTTCGCCCTCGGCTAATACAGAATCAACGTAAGAACTCATGGTCTCCCCCTTTGACGCAGTGCCGCAATTATGCGCATAGATGCGCGAAGTTAATACTTATTTTTTGGGTTCGCCGGTAACTGCAGATTGACGATGACTTGTTCGCAATACCTTCAAGGTGAACTCCGTTAACCACTTTGGGCAAGACGCTATGACCGGTTTTGGTCGGCTGCCCGGACAACCTGCCCATTGGCATGACGTTTCGTATGGACTGACTTGCTCAAGTCATAGGACAAACACCGATGGTTTAAAAGCCGTCGCATCGTCATAATCATAGCCTGACTCTTTAAAAGGTATCCCATGCTATTAGAAACGCATAAAGACAAGCACGCACGTTTTGTAAGTTCGATGACCAAGAACACCTACGCCATGGTACTGGCGGGTGGCCGGGGTAGTCGTTTATATAATTTGACTGACTGGCGGGCCAAGCCTGCGGTGCCGTTCGGAGGCAAGTTCCGTATTATCGATTTCGTATTGTCAAATTGCGTCAATTCCGGTATTCGCCGCATCGGCGTGGCTACCCAGTACAAGTCGCATAGCCTGATCCAGCATGTTCAGCGCGGCTGGAGTTTTCTGAATGGCAAGTTTGGCGAATTCATTGATGTGCTACCTGCGCAGCAATGGCTGGAGGAAAGCTGGTATCGGGGCACGGCCGATGCCGTATTCCAGAACCTGGACATTTTGTGTCAGACCAAGCCCGATTATGTGCTGGTGCTGGCAGGCGATCACGTCTACAAAATGGATTACGGCAAGATGCTGGCTTGCCATGTGGAAAAAAAGGCTGACATGACTGTTGCCTGTATCAATGTGCCGATCAGCGATGCCACCGGGTTCGGCGTGATGGGAGTGGATGAGGAATCGAGGGTGGTGGATTTTACCGAGAAGCCAGAACATCCCACGCCTATTCCCGGCTATCCTGGCCGGGCGTTGGCCAGCATGGGGATTTACATATTTAATACAAAATTTTTGTGCGAGCAACTGGCGCGTGATGCGGCCATCCCGAATTCCAGCCACGATTTCGGCAAGGACATCATCCCGTTTCTGGTATCAAACAAGTACCGCGTGATTGCCCAGTGCTTCGACGATAGCTGCGTCAAAATGAACAGGGAAATGCCGTATTGGCGCGACGTGGGAACGATAGATGCCTACTGGGAGGCGAACATGGA
>CAYZPM010000045.1:0-28916 GCA_964480365.1 uncultured Gallionellaceae bacterium | reverse complement strand
GCGCATCATCAGAATCAAGTCCACATAATCGAGCAATCTACATAATCGGCCATAGCTGACCCTGACGCATATAGCCGGTTTTGTCCGCTATCAACTCACTGCCACTGTTTTGAACTGGCGCCTCCTCGAGGGTGGCTTTCAATGTACTATTGTCGTTTGAGTACTGACATTTGCCAGAATTGAGCCCATTCTTCAAGATTGCAACGCGACAAAGAAATCAGAATGGTAGGTATGCCACCCAAACTTCAGCATTTCAAATATTGGGCAAATAGCGGTCGACAATAATGTGCGTGAGTTGCTCCCCGCGAAGAGCAAGCTTGTCTAAATCGTTCTGAGCCATAGGCGCGAAGTTCGTGGGGTAGTCCCGCACGGCCTCTCGACGAACAAGGTCAGGTGGAACGTAGGGTAAGCTGCCATCGATTTGGCCAAGATACACCATACCGAAACCCTTTAATGCTCCGCTTTTAACATATTGATGCAAACGACTGTAAGCCCCGTCTTGAACCTTACGATGGACAGTCTCGAAAGATTGACTCACCCGGCTTAACCACCAGAACGGACTAGTATCTCCGCTTACTTGTCCCGCCCCAGCGTTGAGGCTGATGATATGGGTTGCAGGAAAGCTATTTATGCTAACTCCATTATTTTTACCTGGTTCTAGGACCGTTACACCGAGATTGTCAAAGACGCCACCGTCTGTCAGGACTACCTTTTTCTTTGTTACAGCCCCAGCTTTGTTAAAGCTAAAAACTTCGATGAGCGGGGGTAGCAGAAGTGGAAAAGCTGCTGATGCGGCCACCGCCTTTGCCACAAGAATATCATTTTCAGTGATGCTTCCATATCTCCACCCGCCGGATATACGTGAGCCGAATCGGAATGCGGTACCGGTTTTCAAATCGCAGGCATTGATGACAACTTCCACACCCTGCAGCTTGACATCATTGAGCGTGGCATTGCCAAAGACAGTACGCTGCAACGCATTTTCAAATGCTGTGGTCAGACTGCCCCATATTGGCAAAGAGCGTGACAGGAACGCTAGCCAATTCTCAACTGTCTTTGTCGGCAGGCCTGTAATGAGTCGGATAAATCGTAACATGATCCTCACTGATCCTAGTCCAAGCGTAGGGAATGCAGTACAGAATATGGTCGCAAATATCCTTGGCGTTTCTTGACTGAAGAACACCGACCTGACAATTGATCTGTTAAATCCATTACGCAAGATGCGGACGACTCGGCGGTCAAACTCAGCGAATTCAACATCCCAATACGCAAAACAGGCACCAATCACGCTGCCACCAGACACAGTAGACACGACCTTGACTTTATCCAACAAGTTCCTGTCATGGAGTGCGCGTAAGCACCCGAGATGAAACGCAATAGCTCGCGAGCCACCTCCAGAGAGAGCAAGCGTGATGAACGGTTGCGAAGATTTGGCGGGCACTCTACTCATCTCGGCTAAACACGTTGACAGCGATCATTGGTGCGCTCGAGGTGCCCCCAATAATCAACATCAAGAAGTGGCGGCTATGGAAGTCTGATCTGCCGAAAAGTAGTTCCATCGCATCGCGATCTACAGTGCTCGGATCAGGTGCATTCCCAGGGTGGGTATGCCACATGCCGACAAATGTTACAGAGCCCAGTGATCGTTTAATAAGCTCTTGATTCATTTGAGCGACTCCAAGTGTTCCGCATACAAACCCGTTCCGGTCCGCAGTACTATCAGGAGGTGGACCGCTTGCGGCAGTAACCCAGATGACTTTTAGGAAATCGTCGAATTGTCCGAACAAAACGCCGCCAGTCTCCACCTCGATTCCACGCTGCCGTTCCGACTTCCGTATCCAATTCAACATTGCGGCCTCCGCGGCGGGCGCAAGACGGATCTGATAGCCATGTCGTGGGTCAGCATATTTGCAGTCAGTCGTCCAAGAATATTCTGCTTCGGGCGGCTGATCGGCGACCGTTTGCGGAGCCGTTGGTATATACATTCCAAAACCGTAGGCATGATTACTATCACTCTTCGCAAGCCAGCCACTTGCTACGTTCAACATGCGGCCGGTCAGGATAACAATATCAGCTGCTGACCCAATAAAAGTGGGGTCAGAACATCCGGGCTCTGGCTGAAATTTCCGTGATGCTTGTTCTGCGGACGGCCAAAACTCTTCAAGCAAATGATGACCATTCGGAGAATTAGCTAACTCTAATTTCATTCGACGATCCAGGTCATAATTGACGCCAGTTACATTACGCTGTGCTAAAGTCATCAACCCAGTATTAGCTTTGTGACCTATGGCCATCGACACAATTGGTGGGTAGTGATTTGGCCAGTCCCGTAGATAATATTCTAGGGCGCTAGCAACACTGATTGATGCTGTAGCGTCAATGACAATATCCGCTTCGAATAAGGTATTTAAATTATCCGTATTGCGCAGAATATCGACGATATTCTTGTTCTGTTCAACAATCTCGATATTAGGATTGATAAATCGGACATTGTTTCTAGTCGTGCTGATTTTCGTATAACCGATTTGATGCCGATCGTAAATTTGGCGCACAAGTATGCCGGGCTTTACAACAGCCTTATCGTAGAGCTGAAGTTTCTTTACCCCTGATCGCGCCAAAAGCATTGCAATTGTGCTTCCGATTGCGCCACAGCCAAGTATAGCGACATGGCGACCACGCCAGAACTCGGCAGGTGTCCCAGTGTCCCTCTGGATGATGATTTCTGGTCGATCCTCTAGAACAGTGCACCAATCAATGCTGGTCCGCTCGGTCCAATCTCGGAAAAGTTGCTCATCGACCGGATTCTCTTCCGTTGCGGCAAGTACTGCATTGCGCAGTTCAAGCGCTTGTTCCGCTTTAATCTGCCAAGCCGCAAGATGCTGCCTCCGCTCGCCGCCAGATATTCCTCGCATGGCGGCACCCAAGATGAAGACCAGTGGTTTTCCATCGGGATTGCGCAGCGCTCCCATTGTAAGAATCAACCGAATGACGTCGAGTGGAATGCCGCGTTCTTCAAGTACTAATTTGAGCGCAGAAATCGTAGTTGGATATTCGAATGGCATGTCGCCGGGTAGCAGGATTGCGGGTGCGACGCGCGTTTCCCATGGGACGTTACTGTGCTCAAGCCATTCCCCAAGCTCCAGGCAAACGTCATTTTCTCTGGTTATTTTTGCGTAACCGGCCCACCAAGGCGGTTCAGGGGGCGGGGTATTTTGTGTTGGGACGACAGCAAGATACTGCCCACTTTGGTAAGCCACCGGTGGATGCAACGGAAGACCAATCGGATCAAGCTGGTTGGACGCTCCTGCGAGAAGCCAGTCATGCATGCGCAGGACGAAACCGAAAATTCCATCATTAGGCTGCCACTCAGTCTCCGGGGACTGATAGAGGCAAATAGAACTACCCCATTGGACATGCGGAAACCCGCCATATTCGGAGTGGGTGAAATTAAGCGATGGTTTGTTAAGTGGGAAATTCGGCGGTATCGAGATCGTTAGCCTTTCCCGAGGGCGAAAAGGTATGCCTCCTTCAGCCTGTGGATAGTGGCTGCAATCAACCGTGACATCCACTTTTAGACTCGTATCAGCCTCTGTGGGCTCCGTAACCTCAACTATCTCCAAGGCGCCATTTGACTTATCTGCGATCTCTTCGAGCTGTTCGAGCGCCCAGGCTTGGCCGCCTGATCTCATCAGTCGCCGAATCCGACTTTCGCGGAAGGCGGGTTGTTTGTGCCACGCGCAGCAGCGACGGCCGCCGCTAAACCGACCGTGGCTGCCTCAGACGGGACATAGACCTTCGACTCTACAACAAGGCCAGCCCTCGTCTTCGAAATCTCCGTCAGAATGGATTGCACTTCTTTGCTGTCGTTCGTTGAATATACTTTTTTGGTCACTGATTTGAATACTTTGACCGCCTCCGAGTCTGGGTGGCCATAGCTATTTTCAACACCTGCGCTAATTAGAACAGTATCTGGTTTTATTAGCTTAATGGCATCACTGGTTATTCCATTTTTAGAACCATGATGAGGAGCGTCCAATACATCGCTTTCTATACTGGCACCAAAGATTTTGGTGATGCTATCCCAACGATTGTTTTCTGTATCACCTGTCACAAGATAGGTTGCACCCGATGATTTTTCTTTGATCTTACAAACTAAAGAACAATTATTCGATGAATCCATATCTTCTTTGTGTGGCGAAAATATTTCAAATGAAAAATCTTTCGATAAGTCGGTGTAAAGCCTTTTATTGTTATCGCTCAATGAAATAGAGTATTTTTTAAATTCATTCCCTTTCTCAGCTTCCTTTATAGCCGCAAACCCTGCACTTGCCTCCTTCGAATCTTTAAAATATTTCGGGTACATTATCCAGTCTGGGCGATATTTATTTAATGCAATCTTTACACCCACCTCGTTGAAGTGATCGGCATCAAAACCCGTAATCATCAAGCCGACCATATTTTTTCCTTTAAGGATATCGGCCAGAGCTGATTTAACATTGATAATCGGATGCTTTGAAGAAAGAGGGACAGATGTATCTACGATGATGGCTTCACTATTGCCAACCACGACAACAAACTGACCTTGGCCAACGTCTAAGGTATATATTTTCATAGCACAGCCCCTCTATATAAATTCATTCATCGAATAAATACGATGTTGAAATGCACCTTTTCGTATGACTGTTGAAGCTTCGATTGAACGTCATCCTAACACAACAGAGCGGACGTAAATAGCACGGAACAAAGTGTCCGCTATGGCCGAGAAGAGGGAACAGATTCTAAACTCTTGCGTTCTACAAGGCCTTTTCTTGGGCACGAATGAAACGTGACAGATGACCACTTGCCATTCCGATTTCTTCGACAGTCAAAACTTCAGTTGCGTTTTCCAGAAACTTCGGTAAGGCCTTGGGTTCAAGAACCCACATTTCACGCAACGAGCCAGATTTATGTTCAATAAACCAACCAGGGAATAACACCACTGGATGAACTTTAAATTCATGCCCGGTACTTTCCAGCAATATTTTCTTTAACCAACTTGCCTGCGCCCTGGCCTGATGCACCGGATTACGATCCATCGCTTGACCACTTATCTGTAAAGATTCTCCATCGAACTGAATTTTGGTTTGACCTCTCAGAGGTTTACTTATGGTCTTGGTTTCTATGGTAAACACGCCAGCCGGGCCAATTATTACGTGATCCACATTAAAGCTCTCTCCTACCAAATCGTGAAAAATCTGGTATCCCTGCGTTCGCAATCTTTCCAGATATTGCCCAACTGCCTTCTCACCCTCAATTCCTTGGCGTAATTGCATTAACTCCGGCCAAGTGCGCCAAATGCGAAAGGCAATATACACAACAGCAACAATAGCTACGATAGTGATGAAGATTGGACTCCTTGTCGAGGGACTAAAGTAACGCCACCACTCCCACGCGACCATAACTATCAGAAACCAAGCTATCAGAGCCGGGAGCATCACTTTGTCATAGAGTACGTCATCGCGTAACCTTTCCAAGGATTGACCAGGATTTCGGAGTGGCTTGTCAGTGAGAGGGGAGCGTTTATCTTGTGTCATTATTTGCAAACCTGTTTGTATTTAAACGCGTGCATCATAGTTGCCCTTGCTCAGTAACTCGGCAATCATGACTGGCTGGTATATGTGAGCCAGTCTCATATCCTCGTTAATAAACTTTTTTAATTTTTTGTAGGCAGTCATTGGTTAAATCTTGGAAAGGTGGCAATATCAAGTCTGTATTGTAATGCCTAAGTTCAGCTAACCCTAGCACAGCCTTTTAGTTTCACGTCAGAGCTATGAATACCGACCAGCTTGATTTGACCAATCGATTTCGAGAGCTGAGTGATGATGAACTCTTATCTCGTTTTAGTTCTGGTGCCCTTAATGAAATTGCACTGTCCATTGCCATCAAAGAACTTAATTCTCGTGGACTTCAATTGCCAAGTCCAGTTTTACCTCAGTGCGAAAGCGCGGAGTATGAGAGTAACTTTGTGACAGTTGCACATTTTCTAAACCCCACCGACGCTCACATTGTATGCTCGTGTCTAAAAGCAGCAGGGGTTCCGGCTGTAGTTGCTGATGCCAATCTGGTTCAAATGAACTCTCTTTGGGCCGTTGCTGTTGGGGGTGTTCGCGTCCGCGTACCAGCTACTCTTGTTACCGAGGCTATAGAAGTTATTGATGCATTTAACCGGGGCGATTTTGCGTTATCTGATGACGGAAAATAACACCAATGAATTGCACGGTCAGGTTCTAAACTAAAGCCGACGTTATATGGCAAATTCCACCGGCATCTGAATGCCTGCCATGTCTTGTGTTGGCCAGGAGGTTAATTCACGCCAAAAGCGGAACTCGGAGCCATGTTTACCACAAAGAAAGCATTCTATTGCTACAATGCCCGTTTAACAATTTTGTAACTTCAAGTGCTTCAGGGGGCGTCAAATGCAAGTACACAATCACGTCCGGCAGGCAATCAAGAGTATTCAAAATGGTACCGTAGGGGCTGAACTCCACGATGTTTTTTTTCCAGAGGAGACCCCAGTACCTAATGAATGTGCACTTTGGGATTACAAGGAATTATTCGTTGATGATAAATTGGGCTATGCTGAGCTAGTTAAAGATATTCTCGCATTCTTCAATTCATATGGTGGCTATCTGTTTTTTGGGGTATCCGAGTTAAAGAAGAATGAGCATTTTACGGTTGTAGGATTCCGGCAGCCGCTCAACTTCGTTAATGGAGTTAGAGCCGCAATCGAATCATACTCATCCGCGAAAATTGAAATTTTGATTTCCGATCTCACGGTTTCAGATAAAAATGTTACAGCGATTTTTATACCGTGCAGACCAGCTTCGTATGCGCCTGCATTCTTGACTAAAAATGGGCCTGAAAAGAAACCTGGCCACCCAATTTTTGCTGAGCGCACCACGTACTTCCGTCAGCACGATACTACTTTGCCAGCTACGATTGCATCACAGTGGGAATTCTTAAATTCGTCAAGGAATCCAAGTGCGCTATTGGCAGATACCATTTTACTTTCCCCCCCCATAACGCTCTCCAGAGTTATACCGAACAATCTTCCTGATCGAAACCTAATTTGCGCTCATCTCTTTGGTCGGGAGGATATCCTCGCAACCTTGTGGGCCTGGATCGCGGATGAGCTAGAGCCAGTGCGGCTACTTGCAGGGGCGGGTGGCAGAGGTAAGACATCGATTGCATATGAGTTTACTAGCCATTTTTTTCGTAATGCTCCAATGCCATTTGTGCAGGTTCTATGGGTATCAGCAAAACGTCTTCAATTCCGCGCAGATCGAAATGAATACATGGAGCTTCCTGAATGCTGGTACTCCAATCCACTTGAACTTCTTAAAGCACTTTGCGTAGGGACTGCCGCTCTTACTCAAAGCGAGTTGGAATCTGGAGATGAAAGTGAATACACTTTGCAAAAGAAGCTTCGTGAGAGCTTGCGTCTATTGCCATCATTGATCGTGGTGGATGATATTGACTCTTTGCCTCAAATACAGCAGAAAAGAGTATTCGAGCTTGTTCAACAGGTATCAGCCGGTGCGCTATCGAAATTCTTGCTAACCACACGAGCAAACTTTGCATTTTCTGACACTCAATGCATTGAGGTGGGGGGGCTTGAGGGGGAGGCCTATAAGTCTTTCGTAGATGATCGTCTCACTCGTTTTAAGTTGCCAGCACTAAAAATATCAGAAGTGAATGAACTCCAGAAATCGAGCGTCGGATCCCCTTTGTGGACGGATTCCATAATAAGGTTGATGAAGCAAGGACATGGGTTTAAACAAGCATTGAAAGAGTGGGACGGGAAACCCGGTGAGGACGCGCGTGCTGCGGCACTGAGAAAAGAGCTTGAAGCATTATCCGTTGGAGCGAAACGTATTCTGTACGCGACATCTGTGCTAAAAGACTGCTCACGTGCAGAACTTCTCGAGATTACAAAAATCGGTAAGACAGAGTTCAGTGGCGCAATAACGGAGTTGCAAACGCTGTTTCTCGTTGACGCACCTAAGATAATCGAGAAAGAACCACGCTTTTCGGTCCCTGAATCAACAGCTATCGCAGTTAGAGAATCGGCTGATGATCTTGTTGCTGACCATGCGCGCTTGCTTATGGCGGTACGGGAGTTTAATAAAAAAGTTGCCACAACTTCGGGTGCAGGTGCCAAAAAAAGAGTTGGGCTTGTAGTTAATCAAACTATTGCCTTAATGGGGGCAGGCCAGTATGAAAGCGCTATCGAGACTGTTGAAGCCGCACTCAAAACTATGCCAGGCAATCCGGATATATTAATGCTAAAAGGACGATGTTTGAGAGAAAAGGATCCTTCTGGCGCTGCCGATGCACTTAATGCCGCATTTAAGCAAGGGCAGCGTAAGCCGTTACTTTTTGACATGTGGTACCAAGCATTGACTGTTCTGGGGCAATTTGCGCCAGCGCTCGACGTTGCAAATTTAGCAATTGATTGTGGTCTAGATCGTTTGACTTGGCTTCCTTTGAGAGCACGTGCACTTGTTGAGATTGGAGTCGTTCGTCATCGTGATGGAAGTGTAGAGACTGCGGTAGACGTGTTGCAGAAGGCCGCTGCCGATTTTGGCGCGGCGGCAGTCATAAGTCGAAGTTCGGCGAGGCAGTCAAGTACATACAGCTCAGACTTTTTTAGCATCAACGATATCACTTGGGAGATTGCAAGCAAGGAGACGGGTCTTAATGCTTATCTGCTTGCATTTGATGTGGTCAAGAGTGCCTTGGAGTTGGGTGACCGTCGAGTCGAGAATGTTGATCGACTGATGACTGCCACTTCACGACTCATTGAGGGGGTGAACCTCTCTTCTGACTCTATACAAGCTAGGGCAGGTCGTACACGCATATCTGATGCATTAAATGTGCTTCGTAGTGTTCGCAAGCATCCAGAGCTTTCTTCAGATAGCTATTTTGCATACGACAAGGCGATTAATTCCCTAGCTGAATTGTGAAGTTCAAATTAGGTTGCTACTAAAAGCTAAGGCAGACGGATATCTGCAACGTATCCCGACTGATGCCGGTTGCAACGAAGGGCGAGACAAGGGAAGGGCTGACTTGCCGATGTTCCAGCAATATCTGGAACTATCTGACAGGCTAGTTCGGATCGCCGACAAGGAGCAGGTGGCAGAGTGCGCGAGGTTGCTGGCACTGAATGTGGCGCACTACCAGATGAAGTATGGGGAGTTGCCGCTTGACGAGACCCTCGCCATGATCGCCATGGACAAGCCCAACCAAGAGCAGCTTCAGCTAATGTCTGATGGAATGGAGATATTTTCCGGGGTGCTGGGTAATGTGGTCACTGGTATCGGAGAACAGAAGCATTGAGCCGGTATTTGATGCTCCTGCCATACAAATTACCAACCCAGCCATAGGGAGAGGCACCTAAAGATGAACACTCAACTTTCGCCAACCGCCAGTTTTTATTCGGCACTTCAGAACGCATTTGACCACTTCAATGCAGAACTTTTTGAAGGGAAGGAGTATGGCTGGCTTATTTGCCGATCCGACAAAAGGCTTGATGGAGAGGCCATAGTGCGACTGACTTTGCGCCAGCCGCACTCTCCATTAATTGCTAGATTTCAGTCTGCTCAGAAATCTCCAAGGCATCGTCGACCTCAATGCCCAAGTATCGAACCGTGCTTTCAAGATCACTATGTCCGAGCAGCAGTTGAACGGCGCGTAGATTCTTTGTGCGACGATATATCAGCGTAGCCTTGGTACGTCGCATCGTGTGAGTGCCATAATCCGCTGGATCGAGACCGATGGAGCCAACCCATCGATGCACGATTCGGGCATACTGCCGCGTGGTGATATGAGATGACTTTCTCAATCGGCTTGGGAAAAGGTACTGTTCTGAATTTAGATTCGCTTTAGCTATCCATGCAGTCACAGCTTCTCGGGTTTGTTCCGTCAATTCAAACTGGACAGGCCGTTGAGTTTTTTGCTGCATGACAATAGCTCTAGACATGATTTGATTGCCATGAGCGATGTCGCGCACTCGAAGATCAACTAAATCGCAACCGCGCAGCTTACTGTCAATGGCGAGATTGAATAATGCAAGGTCTCTAATGCGCTTGTCCTGTTGAAGATGGAAGCGAATGGCCCAGATGTCCTTTAATTTTAGTGGAGACTTCTGACCGATAAGTTTGCCCTTGTTCCATGGCTCACGAGAATGAGGGGTGTTCATGGCTGACTCCTTATGTGATTGTAGGAATCTCTTTGACAAATATTTACGGGAAGTCACTTAAGCAAAAGGTCGGAACTGTTAAACTAAGCGGACGAAATATGATAGATTCCGCCAGCATGTGAATGCCTGCTGTCTGGCGTGTTGGCTACGGGGCGCTTTGTGCCAGAAGCCGTAATTCACATATCTGAAATTGAAGGTCTGCAATCTATAATGAAGCGGTCGTTCGACGAGTAGAATACCGAATGCGAACTACCGGCCAAGATGCGTCATTCGAAGGTACGCAGCTTCTATGTAATTGGCAAGCAGATCGGCATGCTAATATTGCCCACTCCGAAATCCACCTCCAGATTCCATATGATCCAGCTTTACCAATTTGCACCTGCCTTTGGTCTGCCCAACGCCAGCCCGTTCTGCATGAAGCTGGAAACTTATTTGCGCATGGCCGGCCTGCCCTTCGAGACGCCTAGGTTCAAGTTGCAAGATTTTCAGAGAGCGCCCAAGGGAAAGCTGCCGTATATAGTGGACGGCAGCGAACGTGTTGCCGATAGCAGTCTGATCATTGATTACCTTAAAGCCAAGTACGGCGACCCGGTGGATGGCTGGATGAGTCCATCCGAACAGGCTATAGCTCTGGCTTGGCAGAGACTGCTGGAAGAGCATTTTTACTGGGCCGCAGTCTATACTCGCTGGATAGAACCTAAGGGCTGGGCGCTGACGCGAGAGGTTTTTTTTGCCGGGCTATCGGCGCCAATATCCTGGATATTGCCAACCCTAGCGCGGCGCGGTATGGCGAAAGAACTACACGGCCAAGGCTTGGGGCGGCACAGCCGCGAGGAGATTTATGCACTGGGCTGTAGCGATATCACAGCTCTTGTCAATTTTTTGGCCGACAAACCATTTTTCATGGGCGACAAACCATGCTCACTGGACGCCATAGCCTATGCTTTTCTGGCCAATATTCTCTGGGTCCCGCTGGAGTCTGCGCTCAAACTTCATGCGCAAAATTATCCGGTGCTTGAACGATACTGTGAGCGCATGCGCAATAGTTATTACGCAAGTTAACGCTGAAGGAACGAAAATCGTATGGCTGCTAACTGGTGTGCAACGGACGGTCGCTGGTAAGATGGTCGAAGGACGCTACTCGGCCAGGGGACTAAACCGCTCTGCGGTAGGTGAGCTCCGCAAATAAGTTAGTGTGTGATTGACAGAAATACGCTGTTCCTTAATTTGAGAAGTGAGGCAATTCCGCCTCATTTTTCATAAGGAGCGGCATCATGAACAAAACGACTCAAACGATCAGCCCGTTGCACCAGCGCTTTCTCGACGACATGCGGATGCGCAAACTCTCCCCCAAGACGCAGAGCCAATATGTCCGGGTCGTGCGGAAGTTGGCCATCTTTCTGTGGCGCTCCCATGATTCCGCCACCGCTGAAGAATTGCGAAGTTACCAGTTGCATCTGGTTGATCAAGGTATTTCACCAGTCTCGCTTAATGCAACGATTACCGGCCTGAAGTTTTTCTTCGAGACGACGGTGGGTCGTGGCGAGTTGATGAACGGTATGCAATCGGTGCATGTTCCGCACAAACTGGGTATTGACCCATCCAAGGCCGACGAAATTCTTCATCAAGTTGTGGAAGTCGCATCGCAGGTCAAAGATTTTGCCGTTACTTTTTAACTGGAATAATTTTATCATTACGAAAAACCGCGCATAGCTAAAGCGGACACTGACCAAAGCAGCGCAAATGAAGATAACAAGCGGTCATCGGCGAGATGACGAAATGGCACACTCGGCCACAGAAGCGGCATTAGAAGGTGAAAAGGCATATGAATAGCCAGACAGGTATGTTGGAACAGCCACAAAGGGAATCACCCCTCCGTGGCTTCGTGTGACGTACTAATTATGCTGCCATAGACATATCAGATGAATCCCTCTTGCGGCGATATGCAATGAAACAAATTAGACCTAGACCAGCCAAAAGCATGGCGTAAGTCTCGGGTTCGGGGACCGGGGCTGTTGTAGTAATGTTCGAGGTGTTGACGCCAAATGCCAGCCCGGCTTGGTATTGATTAATATCGACGAAAAACACCTTGAGCGAATGGTTGCCGGCGCCAATCGTGGAGGTGGTGCAAGTTCCTGTCGTAGAGGCATGCACACCGCCCAAATCGCAAACGACATTACCATCCAGATAGGCGAAAGCCATGTCGTCAGCGCCAATGTTGAAGGAGATTTTCTCCGAGGTGGCAGTGGGAACGGTCAAAATACCGGACAGTACCGCCGCCTGATAGCCGATACTACCGCCATCGCCACCGCCGGTTCCGTTCGGCGGAAAGAAGTTATAAGGCGTCCCATATATACAGGTCGTAAGGCAGACGGGCAGTGTGACAGTGCCTGTTCCGGTCTGTGTAACGTAGGATGTACCGTATTGTATTGCGTTGAATGACGGGCTCCAGTAGGTAATCTCACCACTTGATGTAAGGTTAGTTGGTCCCTTCGGCAGAGAAAAGCAATCTAAGGTGCAACCAAATTCGGGTGTGTTCAATACCGGCAGACCGTTCAGCCCAAGGGAATTTTGCACTTCGTTGTTCACTGTTCCAAAACTCAGGTTATCCGCATCCGGGTCTGACGAGGAAATCGTGTAATAGGTAATGTTCATAGTATTCGCCGCTTGGGCGACGACAGGCGCAAGAAAGGCAATCGCCGCGATGACGAGCAGTTTGGCGCAGATCCTAATGTTCAAATTGTTGCACATGATTTCGACCCCCTCTTTATAGAGTTAATGATGAAGGTTTGAAATGCGACTTAATTTCTCTCTAGATTGCTCTAGATTGCTAACTTCTGATCTTGATATGGTGTTTAAGCCTTAGTCACTAGCAAACTACTCCATTTTTATAAATTGCAAAATAGTCCATTCAGGCTAAGTAGAGTTACGTAGTCATTCCGCAAATTACATAGGCCGTTCGGCTAGTATCGCGTAGCGACCTCAGTAAATTTGCGATAGCATGTCCGAAGTTGGTTACATTGCGGTCATTGGCGAAGGCGATGGCAATCAGGCTCTAGTCGGCCAATTTGCGTCATTCGCTGCTGACCGTTTTGCGGCTCCCAAAATTTCAGAATGACCCGCTGGAATGTGCCAAGAATAGATGATCGCGTTCTGCCAATCAAAATGACACCACAAATTCCATCAGCTTGATAGGTGAGACGGCTATTGGTGAATAGCTAGGTAGCAGAAGCCAACTGCTACTTAAACCCGGCTCTCTAATTGATTATAACGAGATTTGATTTCAGAAAATTTTTCATGCCATTCTTTGCGATGCTGATCCTCTATCTCAAGCTGAATCGCTAAAGCTTCGATTGAGGTAATTTTATGGTCATCAACCCTGCGGCCAAGTTTTCCAGTCATTCTCATCATCAAAAATTCAGTCTGCTCCTTGGTCAAGGAGGATGCTTCCTTGAGATACTCTTCTGAAGGTATTCTCTTCATGGCAGATAATCCTTAAACATAATCATTAAGGTAATAGCAACAAGATGGGATGTGGTAAGTAATGCCGTAAATTATCTAGATAAATGAGGAAAATATCTATATATTTCTGCTTCTGTAACAATCAATAGATGATTAACTGCAAACTGGTGGAGGAGAAGGCGTTAGCGGGTAAGATGGGCGTATGACTCAACCGGGCCAAAAAGAGCAGTTCGCGCCCGTCCGCTATCTGGCAGTTTAATGCCCCGTTGCAGCCATGGCCGTTAATGCCCGTTCTCGTGCCCCCATCCATGATGATGCCTGTATGTCATATTGCCGTCACAATTATTTTATACCATCGTAAATTAGTCGGAATATCAACGATGGAGAAAATTGATGACCGCAAACATTCTGCTGGTGGAAGACGAGTCTGCGATACAGGAGTTGCTGGCATTCCACGTAACGCAGTGCGGTTATCGCGCGATCCAGGCGCACGACGCCGCCAGCGCCATGTCGCACATCAGCAATGAGCTTCCCGATTTAATCATATTCGACTGGATGCTGCCTGGTAGCAGCGGCATTGAAATAGCGCGCAACCTGCGTGCTAACCAGCGCACACGCAACATTCCGATCATCATCCTGACCGCGCGCAATGATGAGCGCGACAAGGTGCTAGGGTTGGAATCCGGCGCTGACGATTACATCACCAAACCTTTTTCATTGCGCGAACTGATGGCACGCATCAGCGCTGTGTTGCGTCGACGCTTGCCGCAGATGAGCGAAGAAACGGTGGCCGTAGGCGGACTGGAACTGTCACTCTCCGCGCTCCGTGTCAGCGCCAATGGTGTGATGATAGACTTGGGGCCGTCTGAATTTCGCATTCTGCATTTTTTTCTGACCCATACCGAACGCGTTTATAGCCGTTCACAACGAATCGATCAGGTATGGAGCGACCTTGTGCATGTGGAGGAGCGTACCGTGGATGTTCATATTCGCCGCTTGCGCCTAGCGCTGGAACCATTTTGCCTGAATGGTCTGGTGCAGACTGTTCGTGGAAACGGGTACCGTTTTTCGTGCGATTGACACGCATTCCAATACTTAATTCCGGCGTGAAGCTTGGCGGGTTTGATTCTGTTTTGCCCCAGAAGATGTTTTAAAAAATGGAATTGATATTTCAGCTCATTGCGCTCTGCCGAGGTGGCAACAAATAAAAATACAGGGCTGCTGTAGTCACGAGCGTCCGATTTAGAGCTTCAAATTTACTTGGTTGACCGGCTGAATGGGTTAGCTTGCTCCGAAGGATGGAAATGGAATCGCAATGGTGCAGTTTCTGCACTACACGACCGTCAATGTTCCTCCGTGTGCATGAGGCTAAAGTGTGCTTAAGAGCAACAAAAAGGCAAGGTGTGGCCAGGAGTTGAGCCCGCTTTGTAGAAGCTGGATTGTCGCAAATGGGTACTTCAGACGTTGGTGAGTAGAATGCCGAATGGTCGCTGTCCGGTCATGGGAACTTCGCAACCGTCAGCTGTCAGGCAGGCAATATGGCAAAGTGAAGTTTCAGGGCTGACGCAAAACTACAACATCTCCAGTTGTGGTTTAGCCTTCTTTCCCGGCTTTATTACTGGCCCACGTCCGACTAATCGGCAGATCATTACCTCAATTTTCTTGCCATCATCAAATCGAGTTGCATGGCAGAACAGAGCCTCACCAATTGCCATGAGTTCTCTCAGATTTTGATGTACTTTTAAAAGTGGCAAACCAGTAGCAGAGGCGATGTCGGTGTCGAGGCATTCACCATGCTTTTTCAGGCATTCAAGGATATCGTTCATTTCAAGCGTTGCCTCAACAGTTTTTGTACTGTGCAAGTAACACGATTTCATCTTTTGTCGGGTTAACAATTGCGACAATTTCAACGATTTTCTGTTCAAGGTATGGAACTGATGGAATGCGGGTCTTTCTTAACGTGAGCGCCATTTTAGTTATGTCTTGTCTTTTGAAGCCGCGATCTTACTTCAATTGATGCGGCGCTGGTATAGGACAAACACCGATGCTAAAAGCAGTGAATCATGTACTGAGCATAGCGTCAAAAATACTAAATATGTACCACTTTTAGAGTCGCTTTTCAGGGGGCCGTAAAATCCCCCGCCTTTCGGCAAAGGTTGTTCACATCCTCGTCAGTCTCACACAAGAAGTTCACAATGTAAGCAGCCGATTGAACGGGATTAGTAAAAAGTGCAAAATGTGGCCCTTCAATTTCCGCGACTTGCGTCAGTGGTGCTACTGCGAGGACTTCGTTAAGGCTTGCCCGAGATATGACTTCATCTCGCGTAGAAGCAAGGTACATCAAATGGGCACGGCACTCGCGGAGCTGAGCGCGGACATCGACACTCAGTACTGATCTTGAGCGAGACGCGAGCTCTCTGGAACTGACTCTCTCCCAAGTTAAAGCTTTGGCACAACGAAATTCAGTTGTTGCGTAGCCGGGAATGAGTAGGCGTACGCGCCTTATCGCACGGATGACTGCAATTAACGGTGCCGAAAACGCGGATCGAAATGGAACAAGCCAGGGGCGCGGCGGTGTGACGAATGACCCACAGAGAATGACCCCGGATACTTGAGATGGGCACTGGGACGCGACCATGAGTGCAAGCGGCCCACCGAATGACCACCCAAGAATCACGAAGGACTTCAAGGAAGCCACCTCACTCATCACGAGTGGAACCAGGTCTTTGTAGTCGTTGCTGCCAGACGTCGGATAAACGATAACGACGGGATCAACCCAAGAAGGAAGATGGCGAAGTAGCGGACCAAAAAATATCTCTGTTCCGTCTAGGCCTGGAAGCAATACCAACGTCGTCTTGGTGTTTATGGCAGGTAAACGGTTAAACGCCATAGATTAACCCCTTTGAAATATTCTTGTCACGATATAGCAATAAGTTGCCTCTATATTTATAAATTCCATTAACGCCAATAAGGAGAAAATAAACCATGTCTGAATTTCTCAAACAACTCTCCATCCAGCGCTGGGACGACCACCGCTATTACCATCAGGGTCGTATCAATCAGACCCTGCATTTGATCAGCGCCATAAGTTTCCTTGTTGCCTATGTCATGCTCTTCATAGACCCTGCCATGGCAGGCCTGATCGGCGTGTTGTTCTCAATGGGGACTCGCCAGTCCGGACACTTTTTCTTTGAGCCACTGGGCTACGATGAGGCTAATCAAGCGACTAATGAATACAAGGAACAAATCAAGGTGGGCTACAACTTGCACCGCAAGATTGTCATCATATCCATTTGGGCTATCGCACCTGTTCTTCTATATATATTCCCGAGTATGTTTGGACTGTTTCAACCTTCTACGTCCCTTGCGATTTTCATACACCAAACCGGCTTGATGTGGTTTGCTCTCGGTGTGGGCGGTTTGCTCTTCAGAACGATCCACCTTTTCTTTTTGAAAGATGTCATGACCGGCCTGGTATGGATGACTAAAATCCTGACGGATCCTTTCCACGACATCGTGCAGTACTACAATGCTCCGCTTGCTCTTCTGCGCGGAGAAATGGTTGAAAAAATCACACCCGAACGTGCAACACCAGCCTAAACGGATTGTTACATAAGGCACATTACTCAGCCCGCAAGCTTCAGCTTGCGGGCTTTAATTTTGCCAGCAGCATTTCCCGCAGAATGCGATGTTTGATCGATTTATTGGTCAATGTTGGGCTGCTCCACCACCATCCGTCGCGCTGCATATTTTCAGCGGCGTGTATAAAACTCCGCGAAACCCTATCAAAATCTTCCTGGGTATAATTCAGGCTGAAAATAATCCGGCCCGTGCCCACCCAGCTCAACGCGAGGCCCTCCAGACGCAAATAGTGCTGGAACAACCAGTTGTAGCAAGCTGGCTGGGTGTAGAGCACCGTCCAGATCGAGGAGAGACTGGCGACTTGCACTGGAATATTTGCCTCGTTCAGGCTGTTATTAAGGGCTTGTGCCCGTTTGTTCCAAGTGGCGTCAAGGTTGGAATAATATGCCTGAATAGCGCTGGTATCCAGGCTCTTCAAGAATACGTTCATTGCGCCCATGACGTAGGGGTGCGAATTAAACGTCCCCCGCGCAAAGCATATATCACCCGGCGCATCATCTCTAAATCGTTTCATCCAGCCTGCTTTGCCGCACAGCACGCCGACAGGCAGGCCGCCTCCCAGCGTTTTCCCGTAGGTCACCATGTCGGCTTTCACGCCAAAGTATTCCTGCGCGCCACCGGGTGCAAGACGGAAGCCAACGAAGACTTCATCAAAAATTAACGCGATACCTTTTGCATCGCAAACTTTCCGCAGTTCATTGAGCCAAGCGGTGTAGGCTTCCTTGCAGAATCCGGCTTTTCGGGAGCTGTCCAGCAACGACGAATCACCCGGTGCCGCCACATTGGGATGCAGCGCCTGCAGCGGATTGACCAGCACACAGGCGATATCACTCCGGTTTCGCAACACCCGTAAAGTGGCTTCACTCATCTCTGCCAGCGTAAACGTGTCTTTCTCGGTGACGGGATTACCAATGCCGGGCTGTACGTCGCCCCACCAGCCGTGATAAGAGCCACAGAACCGGACGACCTTGTTGCGCCCGCTATGGTAGCGCGCCAGGCGCACAGCCTGCATGACGGCCTCCGTACCGGACATATGGAATGAAACTTCGTCCATGCCGGATATCTGTTTTAGCCGTTTCACATTCTCGGCAACCACAGGATGGTAAGAGCCCAGAACCGGGCCGAGTTGCCTGACCATGTCCGCACCCTGATCGATGCAGCCCTTGTAGAAGTCATTTCCGAACAGGTTTACGCCATAAGAACCTGTAAGATCATAGAATTTATTTCCGTCCAGATCTGTGACCGTCACACCCGATGTGGATTGAACAAACGAACCCGTTTTAAGTCCTTTGCTGGCAAGGTTGCGAAACTGGAACGGGATTCTGTAAGCGCTGATAAATTGCAGGTCAGAAAGTCCATTGACAACATCGGCAGTTTCTTGCAAGCTCTTAGGGTAACGCGTTTGGTACTGCGCTAGCAATGCATCAAAGGCAATTTTACGACGCGTAACGACATCGTCCGGTGCACCGTCAACTCCCAAAGCATGCGCTTCGTCATAACGATAACTTGGCAGAAAGGATGCCAAGCGGCGAGCATTACGCGGGTGGCCCGCCAAAGAACGATGTTTTGCCAGCGATAGTTCTACTCGTTGTTTGACTCGGCGCAGGCCAGACAGCAGCACCAGTCCCCCTGCGCCGTATAGAGCCAACGAATTAAAGTTTATTATTTCATTCACTTTGGATACGCCTTAAATGAAAAGAGTGACACGAGGTTCAACAACATGAGCCTTCGCCAACAGATTCAGCAAATCCTGCATCAGGAAGACATTAATTTTCTTTTGACCAACCGGCTTCCGCGACGCTGGCTCACCCAATTCATGGGATGGTTCAGCAAGATCGAACACCCTTGGGTACGGGACTTTTCCATTGCCATGTGGAAATTTTTCTCGGGCCTTGACCTGAGCGAGGCAAAAAAGCGCGATTTTAAAAGTATGCATGATTGCTTTACCCGCGAACTCAAAGACGGTGCTCGTCCGGTCGACAGGGATCCTTCCGTGATGGCAAGTCCAGTTGATGCCATAGTGGGAGCGAGCGGGCGCATCGACGGGACGCTGGTATTTCAGGCCAAAGGATTTCCCTACTCGCTGGAAGACCTGTTGGGCGAGGAAGAAAGTGTTGAAGACTGGAAAGATGGCTACTTTGTGACGTTGCGCTTGACATCCAGCATGTATCACAGGTTCCATGCGCCCTACGACTGTACTGTGGAAAAAGTCAGATACTTTTCCGGCGATACCTGGAATGTGAATCCAATTGCCCTGCGCCGGATTGAAAAACTGTTCTGCAAGAACGAGCGGGCTTTCATACGCACGCGATTCGAGGGAACCGGGCCATGTGCGAAACAGCGCGTCGCACTGGTACCGGTGGCGGCAATTCTGGTTGCCAGCATTCGTCTGCACTTTCTGGATGTGCTGTTTCACTTGAAATATTCTGGCCCGAAAACTTTTTCCTGCGACGCCCCTTTTAGCAAAGGACAAGAGATAGGCTGGTTTCAACATGGTTCGACTATCATTGTCCTGGCTGGCAAGGAATTTACCTTGTGCAGCAATTTACATCAAGGATCCGAAGTGCGTATGGGTCAAGCGCTCATGCGCTGGCATGGCTGACAGAAATGGGACACAGTGGATTGGCTATCGGGGGGAACTTCCTTTCGTGGCTGTCCAATGCTCCGATTAAGATTTCCGCAAAACTACTGTGAACGGCTTCCCAACCCCTATGTGCCACACTGGCCGCAGCAGCCTGTCTAACTTCCAGTTGCATGTGCATATTGGTGGCGAGATCAACAGAAGCGTTGACAAATTCCTGCTCTTCTCCTGGAGGCACTAGCACGCCATTCTGCTCTGTAGCGATCAGTTCTTTGGCGGCAGCATTGGCGTACGACAAAACCGCAAGCCCGCTTGCAAGTGCTTCGGGGACAACGTTTCCAAACGTTTCCGTCAGGCTTGAAAACAGGAATACGTCGCCAGAAGCATAATGGGCAGCCAGCTCCTCATTTTTGCGGATCCCGGCGAATATGGCCTCGGGGCAAGATTTTTCCAACTGTTTGCGCAAGGGGCCATCTCCCACGAATACCAGTTTTGCACTCGGCAGTCGCAGCTTGATTGCTTGAAACGAAGCAATGACCAGTCCAATATTTTTTTCCTTGGCCAGTCGGCCAACATGCAAAACAACCACATCGTCAGGACTCGCTCTCCAACTTTCGCGTAGCGCCTGTGACCGCTTTGCCGGGGAGAAAAGTTCAGTGGCGACGCCACGCGACAACAGGGTTACATTGCAATAGCCTCGTCCCTGCAATTCCTGCATCATCGCCTTGGTCGGAACCATGGTCGCATCGGTAAGGTTATGCAATTTGCGCAGATAGTTATCTATGATAGGCCGGAACAGGCCAATACCGTAGTGTTGCGAGTAATTATGAAAGTTGGTGTGAAAAGAACTGGTGACGGGTAACTGAAGCTTGCGTGCCGCGACCACCGCAGACCATCCCAGAGGCCCTTCTGTGGCGACATGCACTATATCCGGACGCATCTCCGTCCAAAGCTTGGTCAGGCGCGCCTGCGAAGGCAAGCCCAAACGCAAATCTTTGTAGGTGGGGATTTGGATCCCTTTGGTTAACACTTCATCCACACCATCAAGCGTTGGAGTGCCGCTATCACTTGACTGCCGTGGTCGGATCAATTGCACCGAGTATCCCCGTTGCACCAAACCATTCACGATTCGTCCCAGCGTCATGGCAACACCGTTAACTTCCGGCGGAAACGTCTCGGTAACTATCGCAATCCTCAGACTGGAAATTCGCGTAATGTTTGTCTCAATGTGGATGTCATCAGGATCTATCATGCCCGTAATCCTAACTACCTTGGATTACAATGCAATGAAGCTAATTTGACACTTTTACGACATCATTCATTATTCATTTCACGTATTTTCACAGACTTCGTCGGCGGAACAACTTCTTTGTTGCAGAAGAAAAATTGCAGTCATGCCAATTGTGATAATTGCTGCAAAACACCATATCATTGTCCCAAGCGGGATTCGGGATGCTGTCGCAATGGCATAGATAGTCAACATCACAAGCATTCCGGCGTTTTCATTGAATCCCTGCACTGCAATGGAACGCCCTGCCGTGAGCAGGCTGCACCCACGGTGCTGCAATAGAGCGTTCATCGGTACGACAAAGAAGCCCGATACGGCACCCACTGTCATCAAGAGGATTCCCGCCCATAACACGGAATCAACGGCCAGCATGACCGGTATCAGAAGTCCTATCACCATTCCCAGTGGCAATAAAGTTGCAGCGCTAGCCAGTGTGACAAGGCGACTGGCCAATATCGCTCCGGCGATGACACCCACAGCCGTGATGCCCTGCAAATAGGCGGCCTGAGCAAGTGGAAGTCCCAGCGATTCACCGGCCCAGCGTAATACGATCAATTGCAGCGTTGCCCCTACACCCCAAAGCAGGGTTGTAACCAACATGGATAATCCACCTAGCTGATCTCTCCAGAGGATCATGTTTTCCCTGAAAAATCGCTTGCACAACAACAGCGGGTGGAAGGAATGGCTTGGGTAACGTGCGCCACTATCTGCAACGCTGAAACTCAATAGCGTTGCAAGCCCGTTTAGTACCAAAAGACTCAACATGCCCACTGTGAGCTTCGTCGTCATGTTGTACAGATGCCATATAGAAGGTATGCTGAACTGATTTGTCAGGGGGCTAATCAACAAGCCACCCAACACCGTCCCCAGAATAACGGCACAGACCGTGGTGCCCTCAAAGAATCCGTTGGCAATTACCAATTTATTTGCGGGAAGCAACTCCGTAATTAGACCGTATTTGGCGGGCGCATAGATTGCCGCACCCAAACCGGCGATTCCTATCGCTACGACGGGATCCACGCCCACCAACATGAGGAAGACTGCGCACACCTTGAGGAAATTGGCGATCAGCATGACCTTTCCCTTGGGAATCGCGTCAGATAAAGGGCCAACAAACGGCGCCAGCAGCACGTAGAACAGGATGAAGCAAAGCTTGAGGCTTGGAATAACCCAGTCTGCAGAAGCCAATTCAACAACTCTGGCTATGGCAACAATCAAGAACGCATTGTCTGCAAGCGTGGAGACGAACTGCACCGCGAGAAGGAGATAAAAATTGCGGGGCATAGATTGTTGTATGGACCTTTATAATTTTGGATTTCGGAAAATACATAGCTAGAACCCTACTTGGCCAGCACGTATAACTGTTTTTTGTGAAGGATTGATGACATAGAGTTGGGGCTGGTGGATAGCAGCATTTTGAATTGAGTGCTCGACACCGGGCTACAAATCACCAATGCTGTTTTTTAAGACTGACTTATTGCTCAGCAGGAAGAAATGCTGATAGCATGAATGCCAACTCTTGGAAGACGAAAAACCGAGGGGAGATCAGACTCACTGGATTGAGTTTTGTAAAACGCGCAGCTAACTGGCAATCTAGATCATGAAAATGACCGTGCAAATTTGGTGGATTGTTTTGTGTATCGTAGCGGTTTTGAACATTGCCGCATGGACTATATCAACAGCGGCGTTAGCACGCCGTCACCATAATTTATTTTTGGCAACTCAGCACCGACAAAAACGCTGGATGGTGTGGCTGTCAGCTGCCTACGTTGCGGGATGTGCCTTTCGATCATTTTTGCCAAGGATCGACTTAGAACGTATATGTCTGGTTCAGTCGGAGTTATCAAACATGATGGTGGGCCGTAGCGTGGCAACCGTGGCTGAGCTGTGTTTTATTGCCCAAGGCGCGTTATTGCTATATCAAGCGGGCAACAATACAGGCATTAAGTTCGTCAGCATGGTTTCTTTACTGCTAATACCGATCATTCTTGTTGCCGAATGCTCATCATGGTACGCAATTTTGTCAAAAAATTATTTTGGCCATGTTTTAGAAAACTCCATTTGGACATTTTCTGCGATGCTATTGTTAGCAAGTTTTGTTTTCCTGTGGCCACACAGCGACCGCAGACAACGTCATTTCTTAACTGCTATGATGGTTTTCGCAATTTGCTATATCGCTTTCATGACTAGCGTCGATGTTCCAATGTACTGGTCTCGTTGGAACGCGGGTCTGACGATGGGAATGGAATACTTATCTCTTACTCAGGGAGTTCTTGACGCGTCGAGACCGTGTGTCGTTAATTTCAACTGGGACATTTGGCGAATGGAAATCCCATGGATGACACTATATTTTACGGTCGCAGTTTGGTTTAGCATTTCACTTGCCCATGTTCCACGTTGGGGTTGCGGATCGACCAGCAGTTCAGAGGCATAAAGTTATTGAAAGCGATAGGTGGCTCGTCAGATCGCATTGTCACGAAGTTTTCTGATCCGCACCGCAGATGTTTTTGCGCCGGTATGATTGGCTCGCAATGAAAGCAGATGATAAGTTTGTGAAAGCAGTACGAGAGGATAAGCAATTTGCAACAAATCGGCGATCATGCGCCATTCGGCCCGGAGACCTTTCCAGAATCCGAGTTTTTCAGTTTTCCTCGATTGCGTGACGTGAGGCCAATGCGTGACCACTATTGAAAGCCTGCGCGAAATGATCTGGCGATTCATGAACACCTCGATCCCAAAACGCGGTAGCCCATGTAGCTCCTCTAGCACTTCGCTCAATAGTTCCTTTCTGATGACTCGTTCTCCAGAAATGAAATCCAGACCGATAGTTCGAAATATTAAAAGGCTATTTTTCCGCAAGCTTATGCTGACATCCACTTCGCCCGACAAGACTGGGGTAGCCAGCGATGTAATGTTTTCGACTGAAAGACCATTGAGATCCGCATCGAGCAACATGAGGATGCCGTTTTGCGCTGTAGCAATGCCGGTTGCCATCGCAGAGCTCTTGCCGCGATTCACCGGGTGTGAGATCAGCTTTACCGAAGTGAAACGCTTGACGATTTCGGCGGTATTGTCGGTCGAGCCATCGTCCACTACGATGACCTCGTCAAGAAACGGATGCACAGAGGCTACTGCAAGAACGGCGGCAATTCTTGGCGCTTCGTTGAAAGCACAGATGATGCAGGAGATTCGAACTTTGCTATGAGGCACGTAACTGATGGTCATAAAGTATTCTAAGTGAGCAGTTGATTAGCGTAATTTTCCCATGGTAAGCAGTTTTGGGTGCAGCGCTTCGGTCGTCAGACCCAAAGCATTCAGTAGGTTTTCTATAAATTCATCAGGAGATGTCGATATGATTTCTATCGGCACGCCAAATTTCTTCGTCAGGCGGACGCTGTCCTCGAAGCCATAGGACACAACGAAAGGATGCATGCCGGCACCAATCGCGGCGAGATAGTCACTGTACTCATCCCCACAGGCGTAAGCACGCGCGGGATTGATGGCAAAGGATTGCCGGGCACGTTTCAGATATGCGGTCTTGTTCTCTTTTAGAGGAATGCAGGAAAAGAAGTCGAACTCGCCAATGTCGATTCCGTGGCGTCCAAAAAGGCATTTCAGTGTTTCCTCTGGTTCAATCGTCACATTGCGTGTAATGACCCCCACACGAATGCCTGGATCTGCCAGCAACACACGAAGTAGCGAGTCAATGCCTGGATACAAACAGGCCTCGTGGCGATAGACCTCGGTCAGTGTCATCAGCAGACGCTTGCGACTGTGCTTACCAAATTGACGGCGCAGATTTGTAGGGAACTCACGCAGGCCACCGAGAAACTTGAACAACTTGCGGCGTTTCTGGAAACGATCAATGTCGCCGATGTCCATTCCAAGCCGTTGAAATGTCAGCTCTACTGCGCGAAATGCGTCAATGGACGTGCCATCAGCATCAAGGATTACCAACCGTTCCATGTTTTCGTACTTGGCCATGATCATGATCTTAGGCAACTCATATGACAGGAACATTAAAATTGCATAAATGAGCTTACATAAACCATCGAACTTTCCTGACAACGAATTAGTTGCATTGAGTGACTTCAACGTAGAAACTTGCCTGTCACAAGCGGCAGCTATCGTGCAGCAAGATCACTAGATGGTAAAGCAAAAAAATTGCGGGCGATCACAACTTAAAAGCCCGCAGCCATAATTCTGCAATCTGTTGTGGTTATTCTGTTCGCCATGATGAAACATAAACTGCCAAAACCTTTCACCATGTTTCGCGAGTTCCATCTTGCCGACTGGTTCACACTAGCAAATGCGATCTGCGGCACTGGAGCATTGTTTTCTATGCTGACGTACCTGCAAACGACCGATGTCAGGCACGTCTACTTTGCGTGCGGGATGGTTCTTGCCGCTTTAGTTTTCGATGTCTTGGATGGCCGTATTGCTCGCTGGCGACAGCAGACCTCTGCAATGGGTCGTGAGCTCGACTCTCTCGCTGATGTCATCTCCTTCGGCGTAGCTCCAGCAGTGATTGGGTACGGATGCGGTATGCAGGGCTTATACGACCGTATTGTCTTGGCCTATTTTGTTTCATGCGGAGTATCACGCTTGGCGCGCTACAATATTACAGCCGAGGAATTGTCTGAGGGAGGAGGCAAAGTGAAGTACTTCGAGGGAACGCCAATCCCGACATCGCTGCTTCTGGTAATGTTGATGGCTGGGGCTGCTTCACAAAACTCATTGGGTGAGTCTCTCTGGTTCGGAAAGATCATGTTGGCTGGCTTCACGCTTCATCCGATGGTACTCTTGTATGCCATCTCCGGCTCACTTATGGTCAGTCGCATACGGTTTCCAAAGCTCTGAGCCGCCGCCATGCACATACAAAACCAGAATAGATAAATCAAGTGCGTATTCCTGTTCAAACTGGACAGAAAATATAGAAGTAGCGGTACGTGGGATAACCGTGGCGCAAACAGGGATTTTTACAGGGGAACACCGAATTGGGCGAGAAACGTCCGTTCCATTATTTCGGCTTCCTTCTTCCTTTTTAACTGGTTGATGACATCTCCAGTTTGGCACATTGATGCCGTTTAGAGGTGGAGTCCATCCAGATTCTGGAACGGTGCGAGAATATTCCGTGGGTGGGTGAGGTATCAGCAGTCTGGACTTCGGGGAGGGCTATTTCTCCTTAATGAAACTTATAGTCATTTTTCTGACAATATTTCCTACTTGGCTTATGTATCCACTTTCCTCTCCTGAGATAAGAATATATTTTTCCTACAAAAGGTACCCTAAATGGTGCAAACACGAAGAACAAAATCGTACAAAAGATAAGTAAGATATAAATGAATGAGATCGTTATTACAAAGCTAGATATGTTGACTAGTACGACAAATACAATAGTAAATAATATTAGAAGTAATCTAATATTAAAAGATGTGTTATGTTCATAATCATCTTTTCCCATACTTTACTCCTAGACTAGAAATTTGTGCATCGAATCAATAAATTTAAAGATGCGGTTCACATTTATTAATCGCTAGTACTAACTTCTAGATCAGGTTATCTGAATACCTTGCATCTATAACACTTGTCTTACGTTGTTGTTCAACTGGGCACAGTGTCCTCATACAGCATGCGATCTATTTCCTCCTCTGCCATCAGCAGTCTTCAACTAGATCGCCACCATTGAAGCTTCGTCATAACGCACGGTAATAGATAGCATCAGAAACCGTGTAGTCACGATTATCTATGTATTAGTAGCCGAATTCCCTTCTTGGATGAATATCAGCCATGTCAAATTAGTTTTGGCAATTCTTCGGAAATCTTATTGCGTTGGGTAGACTAACCCTTGGTTGTGACATTTTAATGAGTTATTTATGAAGTTTGAATTACCGAGAAAATGGGAGCTATTCGAATTGGTCAGCCGTGCGTTTTATAGCAGTTATTCTGAATTTCAGGCGAAACGCAAATATTTCAATGCTGACTTTATGAAGGGTACAGACTGCGAATTACGACCCGTTCAGTCCCGCCCCTGCATTTGTCGGATCGGATTCACTTTTCCTGACTCTACATCTCGTACCGAAATGGCTGGATAGCCAACCGTCGAATCAACGCTCGTTCGCCAAGCTGCCAATATCATGTCACGTAGTTCAGACACCGCAGCAGCAAGTCTTCCGGCAGTGAAGTCCACTCCTGCCGAAGTGTTTGTAGAGAAATCACCTGCCTTCTCCAGTTCAAAAAGTGGAATGACTTGTGAATGGGTTTCATGCAGATAGGCAATAGTACGTGTCTGTATCGAAGAATCCCATTCGTGAATTGGCTTCAGTTTCTTTGTGATGTCCTCAGCTCGAACATACTTGGCAACGTATGGCCCCTCGAATAATGCATGAAATCCCTTTGCTGCTAAATAACTGTTCAGGTTCGGGTAGTCACCCCAGTCGTCGCGATGAATCGAAACATGATGAGGTTGACTAGCGTCAGCTACAAAATGACTCCAGTAACCAAGATCACGAATGATTAACATCTCATGAAGGCGTTGGTCCTTGGAAAACCAGTCACGATCAGACTTTGACACCGCAAATTTTTCTGACGCAACATCTGCTCGCCAGTAGCCGAAATCCTTTTGTAACTGTTGCCAGCCATCGACTATTGAGAATGGCAGAAATCCAACCTTATACTCGCTAGTTCCGTTCGCGCGAAGAGTCGTGTCATAGTCTTCGCGGGTGAGTGCCAATGTGTTCAGTGGCGATACCCCTGCTACTGTGAAGTCGTCTGAATAATTGATGTAATGACCTGGATCGAGATCATGATCATGACTGTTCCCAGTTCCTTTGGATCGATCCGGTTCGCGTCCAAGTTCGCCGATCAATTCAGCCACCTCCGACGTTCGCAGGAAAGCGGGTATCTCGGCGGGAAGATTCTCGATTGCCAGACGGCTGATCACGCGATGTCCGGTAGCACCCCATGCCAGAGCCTCGTTGCACCGTAAGAACAACAATGCTAGAAGAACCGCCACTACTAAAGTCCTAGCCGCAGGTGAACCTGTATTAATTGTCATTCGTTCTATCATAAAAACGCCCACCGTATTCCAAGGTTCCTCAGATAAGTATTTCTCAATTCTCTTTGGACAGCAAACGACGTTTGTACACTATTATATAGGCACAGGTCACTATCGGCATCATGGCTCAAAAGACCTATGCATTTCTACAATTGAAGAACATTAATACATATTTTTGTAACGAGTAGATGCTAATTTGAGCTTACTTTATAAAAGAGGACTGCCATTTTGAGTCAAGAACTTAGTCCATTGTACGTGGATCTAGCAATTGCCTATGGAAACCAATCAGGTATTCAAGATGGCGCAAGAGCTATGGAAGAGCCGACTTGGTCAATGATTGAAGAGTCTGCAATTACCACGCAGAAAAAGAGGATTTGAACCTGGTCGTGAGTTAGGAGATTGGCTTCATGCTAAGGCACAAATACCGAAAGCATTTGCAGGAGGCCTGGCTGATGGCACATTTCGTCACAAAGGCGATGCATGAAGTGAGATTCAGAATTGAAGGGTTAGCCATGTCACACCATTCAACACTATCAAGCAATAAAATCGGTGCATCACCAGCCCAATTCATTAATAATTCGCAATCTCGGCCTAGATAGTGTCGTCACGAGATGGCCGCCCATAGGACAATACAGCGAATGTGCAC
>CAYZPM010000044.1:0-28949 GCA_964480365.1 uncultured Gallionellaceae bacterium | reverse complement strand
CAATCGTTTCGTGGCCATGGATCATGGCAGCGATTTTAAATTCACTTATGAATTAAAAATGGAATTACAAACCTTTATAGGCAATACTAATTCACTCAAATTGTCGCTTCAACCATTTTGCTATACTGCTACCAGAACACGGATTATAAGGAGAAGAGAATGCAAAGTTTTACGGATGGTTTGATCGATCAATTCACGCAGGCTGACGACGCTGTGGAGCGCAGGCGCGAAGCTTTTCGCGAAGCCAATGCCTCGCAGGCGCTTGAGGGGTTGGTGGCCGACGCGGCGCAGCTCGCGCGGCAGGAAGAGGTCATTCAGGGCAGGCTCACGACCGCGCAGGCTGTTGCTCAGTGTGTTGCCGAATACAGTGTACCTGCGTAAGCACTTTCGACCACCTGTATTTCGAGGTTGATTTGCATGATTCAGACAGGTGATATAGCATTTGAATCCCCCGATATCAACATCAAGGCCGATAGCTACTACATCGTCGAGTCCTCTAAATTATGCTGGAAATGCAAAGGGGAAACCCGTGTATTTGCCCTTCTTCTGCCTTCTGGAGACGCATCATTTTGTGTAGAAGAAATCGACGAGGATGACTTGGAGTTCGGGAGCGACGGAGCATGTTTAACAGACATCCCTGAATTGTTCGAATGGCGCGTGATCGACATGCCGACGATCATCTTCTATGTTGACTACCTCCCCGCTGCCGTCCTGGCTCGTATGCACGCAATGTCGCGTCATTACTTCCTCGACTACGGCAGATCGACAGAAAGCTCCTACTACATGGACCACTGCGAATGCTGCGGCATAATACAGGGTGACTTTCATCTACACTGTGAACCGCGTGGCGGCTTCCTGCCCATCTACGAGGAAGACGCCTACGATATGATCCTGCACCTAGTCAATGAACCGTTCGAGGCTGGCTGCGGGGATTCGAATGAGACAGAACACTTTGGGGTTATGCGTAGGGTATGACTTCACGTTGCGTCATTTCGAGAACACAAGTTTGATATGGGACAAAATAAATGACGCAACGTGACACTATTCAAAATTACTTGAAATACTGGCGCGCATCGTTGGCTGATGCTTCCATATTATCTCCGACAGACTCGGATATAGAGCAGTCGTTTCAGGTCGGCGACAGCGATCTGGAGCGCGGCATCATTCCATGCGCGCCAGATATCTGGAAGCAGGTTGATGCCGGTAATAAAAAGTCCGGCGATGTTAATGATCTGACGCAAGTGTGTATCGTCACAAGACTTGCGGTGACTAAGTTTGAACACGGGCACTGTCTCGGTAGCGTACAAAGAAAGACTTGGCCGCTAATCATTGTGTACGCCATGGTGGACCGTACAGGAAAAATTATTATCTCCGATGGCTGTGGACTTCCTTATGTGCCAAGAGATTTTGTCGCTCCGACATCCAGCGAGGTTTCTGTTGTCGAAATGGAAGATTTGGATACTTTTTATGCTAATCAGGTAGAGGCTGTAGACGACTGGAATGCATCGCTAGATATCATCAAAAAGTTAACCGCCATTATTGCCGATGAGTTCGATGGGCAAGGGCTGGTAATTCGTCCTGGTGGCTGCGTTATTCCGATAGATAAGAAACCAATTCCTGCCGATGCCGTCATCAAGCTTTATGACACGCTCATTTCGAAAGGCTTTTCAGATAAAACGGCGCTACCAGCACTATTCGCGAACGGTGGTAAAAGCTCCGTTCCAGGCATATATGATTTTCATCTCAACAAAATGCACGTCGGCCAGATGGGCGGTGAGTATGGGCTTTCCGATACGCAACGCCAATCACTTCTAGCTTTTCTTGAAGGTAACGGCGATATTCTGGGAATCAATGGCGCACCTGGCACCGGGAAAACCACTTTACTACAGTCTGTAGTGGCTTCGGAATGGACGCGGGCGGCACTGAACGATGCCGCATGCCCAATCATTGTCGGTTCGTCGACGAACAACCAAGCCATCGAGAACATCATTGAAGCTTTCGAAAGAGCCGGGATCAACAAGAATGATCCGGTAGCCGTCAAACTAAATGGCCGGTGGATACCTGATGTATCTGATTTTGGCATGAGTATGCCGTCAGAGAACGCCAGAAAAAAGGCGCAGCAGAACGGCAAATCAATGCAAGTGTATACAAAGCACCCGACTTCTGCAGAGGCGGCAGATCACTTCGCCAGCAAGTTCAACGATAAGGTGAAATGGGATGAAGCCGTAAAGCATTATTTGGATCGGTTGACCGCCGCCGATATCTGTAAGAAGTTAAGTGAGCAGACTACGGAAGAAATCCTATCTTCTGCCAGGTCAGAGCTGCATCACTTAATTACCGCTGAAATATTAGCCATGCGTGAACTGATCGATGCAACAGAAGAATTGGTGTCAATCAAGCCTGGCGAGAATATTGTTTCTATTAGTGGGGCCAAACAATCGATTGAGGATTGTAACTATAAGTTCGAAGAACTTGAGACTGATTCTAAACGATGCAAAGCGCGGCACAAGTTTATTGAAAGCGTGATACTAAATTTCGTTCGGCACCGCGAAACCGAGCCTTTGCTGGTGTACATTCTTGCGGCAATCGGACTACGTGGCAAGCGCACATTGCGCGATGAACGTTTCCTGCTTGAAGAGTCCGCAAGAACAGAAATTGTAGAACTTAAAGCGATAGAAAATCCAGATAGAAACAACATTCAATACGCAATTAGTCCGATGTTGGACGACTTAGCCCAGAATATTCTGAGCAACACCAATAATAAGGTCAGACTCGAAAAATGGATTAAAACAGTTCAACGTGCAATCGATGTCTGGGAAAAACGGGATGCGTCCTCTGAGAAACTCCATGATGAATGTACGTTGAACGACTTTTTTTCCTATCTGGATAAAACTTATCGGCATCGCGCCTTTCTATTATCGGTTCATTATTGGGAAGCCCGATTTCTGCTGGCGACGCTCGACGTAATTAACGGCAAGGTCAAAGAAAACAAGAGTCCACAAAACCTGATTGTACATTTCAGCCGGTTAGCCATGCTTTGCCCGTGTTTTGTCTCGTCCATGCACAAGATGCCAAGCTGGTTCACAGGGTACACAAAAGACGGCCCTTCGCCGATGGAAGGTGTGATTGACCTGTTGATTATTGACGAAGCCGGACAGGTAACGCCTGAAATTAGTGCCGCATCGTTTTCATTTGCAAAGCGTGTAATCGCAGTAGGTGATACGAAACAGATCGAGCCGGTGTGGGGAATAACCGCTTCTATGGACATGGCGAACGCTGAAAAATTCGATATTGCCGTAACAGAGCGGGAATACGACGATCTGGAGTCCACCGGGAAAGCATCTGCAAGCGGTAGTGTTATGAAAATGGCGCAGCGTGCGAGCCATTATTCCAGCCATCCGGATGTTGCAGGTGGGCTGTTTCTCTTGGAGCACCGGCGATGCCTCCGACCCATTATTGATTACTGCAACCGGATGGTCTACAAGGGTCTCCTTCGTCCATTGACGAATGAAACTGGACGCCCCAAGATCGCATCTATTCCTGTTATGGGATATGCACATATTCACGGGTTCGACAAAAAGGTCGGGAAAAGCCGATGCAATGAGGTCGAGGCCGAGGTTATTGCCAAGTGGCTGCTTGCCAAAAAACATGAGATATTGGAAAAGTACGGGCAAGACAAACTAAAGGATATTGTCGGAATCGTCACACCGTTTTCCGTCCAAGCAAAGGAAATCAGCAAACGCCTTGCAGCGCATGGACTGGGCAAGGATGAGATTACGGTCGGCACTGTTCATGCGCTGCAAGGCGCTGAACGAGAGATGGTTATTTTTTCGCCAGTATATAGCAGCCCATCCTCTGGTCGCATGTTCTTTGACCGCTCGCCAAACATGCTAAACGTCGCGGTATCACGAGCGCGTGATCATTTTCTTATGTTTGGCAACATGGATATACTGACAAGCAATTCTACCTCTCCTTCAGGCTTGCTGGCTCAAATGGTAAAGGCTGGCGCTAACAGCGAGATATTCGACATATTTCCAGTAATGCCATTCAGCATTCCACAGGAAAATCAAATTCTTTTGACGGATCTGCAAAGCCACCGTGACCATCTGATAAATACTATACGGCTCGCCAAAAATGAAGTCATTCTGGTTTCTCCGTACGTCACGGAAAGAGCGCTAAAAGCGGACAATATTTGCGATGAGGTTAAGGTCGCCACGGGGAGAGGAGTAAAGATCACGGTACTGGTCGATGTTGCCTCAAACCAGGAAAGAAATGACGAATTTAACAAGTGTGCCGAAGCGTTATTGAATTCAGGTGCACGGTTGTACAAAATATTGCCAAAAGCCAACAAGTATAAAAGCCTGCACAGTAAGCTGTTATGGGCAGACGACGATATCTTCTCGAACGGATCGTTCAACTGGCTTTCATCCCCGCGCGAGAATTATGCTGACAAAATAGAACACACCCTTGTTGTACGTGGAGCACTTTGTAAGTCACTCATATATCAAGCCTTGAAAACACTAAACCCGTTGGCTGGTGAAAGTATTTGATACTTGTTTTGATGCGTGGGGTTGAGCAAGCAAAAACTCGTTACTGGCGCATCAGGTCTTTCCTAGAAAAGATCACAACCACGATCGCCGAAAATGCGGCCTAAGCAGTTCACAATGACGAACGCTCGCTTTGCGCCAGTTGCAGTCGGCACTGAGCAGAGTCGTATTTGAACCTGATTAGGGCGCAAAACTTGCTTTGAGAGTTTATTCCTTCCCATTTTTCTCCTGATTTTGCAGGGTGATGACGGGTTTCCCATCATTGTATTTAACGTCGATATTTTTATTTTTTGCATTGGCCGGGGCCTCTATTGGGTGCAGTACGTAATTGCTTCGTCCAACGTGTTGGGCGAACATCAGATCGTCAACCGAGTTCAGCACCGCAATAACGGGGCCGGTATATGTTTTTTTTTCGTCTGTAAAAACAGGTATCTCGAAAGCGGCGTCTGGATCAATTTCCAAAATGGCATTGCGTAACTTCTGCTCTACAGACAATTCTTCGCGTTTGAATTCCGGTGTTTCTGTTTTCTCGATTTCAATCGCTTTCATGTCTGTTGACAGTCTTTTCACAGGCAATTGGATGTCGGGTATTTTCTGTTCGATTTCCGGCTTAACTGTCTCAACGGTTATCCCGCCCCCCCGAGCAGTTTCACCTCCGCTATGAGTCTTTTGGACTCCAATTTTGCTATTCTGTTTTCTTCTTTCCTCTGATCGGCGGCGTGACTCTTCGCGTCGGCGATGCATTTCTTCTCTAAGGCTATTCTTTTTTTCACCTCCGCTGCTTGTAACGCCTGATCCGGCACATCGCAAATCGATATCGCCCCCTCGTTGCTGGTTTCCCACACGTTGTAATGAAGCACCCGGCAGTAACACATCAGCGTCGTGTCGTACATCCACGTCGCCGCCGGGCAATTCATGCAGGCGACCGCTTTGACGGGCAGCAGATTTTCTCGTTCTGTTCCACGCATCGCCATTAGCACGAATGATGTGGTCTGGAGGAATTCCTTTTTTGTCGTATCTGTTGATGACATCTTGCGCTCCTTTGGTTAGCTGTTTATGGGTTAAATGAGATTTATCAGGCACTACGTAATCGAACGGGACAACGATGGTAAATTTTCCCCATCTGGCTTCAAGTTCAGACCGTTTTAGCAAGCGAAGACCCTTGCTGGCGGGAAGATCAAGAATTTCTCCTGTTTCAGGTGAAGAGGCGTATAGGCGCAATCCGCCTCCACCCGTTTCGTCCAAGGTAATGTTGTAGCGTTCAAAAAAAACATGAAGTGCCTGCCAATTTTTAATTTTTGGGAGGGCGCGCTTTAGGTAGCGGGCCACGGTGGTTTTAAAATAAGAATCCGGGCTGTCAGGATCGTTCCAAGTGGGTAATTTGGTCGGAGCTGGATCGATGCATATATTATGATTTTCTGCGACAAACTTCAGCTTGTACGCTTGCAACTCGGGGTCTTTAAAATTGATATTCAGCCTGTCGCGGACAGCGGTTTCAACTGCCAAGCGTCGAAATTCCGGAGAGCCAGTGAGTACGAGAATGTTGCCAAATTTTGCTGCGGCATATTGCAGCGCCGTTGCGATCGAATCCGGGTCGTTTGCGGCGTGGGCATTGAGAAGGACTTGCTTTGAAATTGCGCTGTCGACAATTATTCTGCCGTTCCCCAGATCGAAGATAATGGTTCCGTTTTGCAAAACTTGGTACGCAAAAACTAGACGGGCCGCTGCTCGGTACTCATAGCCTGTGATTGTTGCCTTTATCTTGAGCTTGTCAGCTTCTCGTTTGCGCGCGACGTCTGTGGTTTGATCTGCGCCATATTTTTGCGCAAGGGTCAGAGCTTCGTTGTCGCCTTTTCCTGCTTGAACCACCAAGTAATCGCGGAATGAGTTACCCGGCCCCTGCTCTGCGAGCATCTTGCGCAGCCGCTGGCGTTCAAGTCCGAACTGATCGACTAGAGCATCCATCGCAATGACTTGTTGCATTTTGGCAATAGAGACGGTGGCAAACCTGTCTGGCTCTTCTGAATTAGCGCGGATATTTTTAAGCTCGGCCTTGTGCTGCGCGCGAAGCTGGCTTCGAATCGAATTGTGAGATTCGCGAAGTTGGTTAATCTGGTCAGTCTTTAAGGGCTTAAAAGCATCTCTGGCTTCCCGCCATTTTTGGTAATGCCCTGCGGCCTTTGGATTGGTTGGCGATGGTGAATATGAGATTTCTGGCTGAGCCTGTTGGCCGCGCATAGCTGCCTCGAAGGCACCAAATTTGGCTTGCAGGTTTTTCAAGCCAACGCGGGAAAGTTGGCTGCCACCTTTTTCTCCCGTCGGGCAGATCACAAACCCGGCTCCTTTTTGACGGATTTTACAGCCGTAAGCTGCTGCAGCGGTGTGCATATCTTGCCAGTTTTTTGCGTGCTTCAGCCGATCACCGATTCTGATTTCATGTATCCAGGTTTGAAAAGATTTTTCGCCAGAATAACTTTCAGTTTTCTTGGCTGGCCTAGAGATTCCAAGCGGCTTTGCCTCACGTCGCTTGCGGCGCTCGTCAATGGGGATTTCAACAATCTTGCCATCCTTGTCTACCTCGTGCGCTCCGTTGTCACGGTTTAAGCCGTGCCTGATCTCAACTTCTCGGCACACTTTGTCACGTTTTAACTTATCGTGCCAAAGAGGATTACAGCGATGCTTGGGATTATCTTTTTCGATGGTGCTGGAAAAAATATGAAGGTGCCAAAAGCCATTGTCATTATGCAAAAAACTGACCCGATGATTATTCTCCAAACCAAGTTCTGAGACCATAGAATCTTCTGAGTCCCTCAAAGCGGCCTCAGTCGGCTTGTTCTGACCGTAGGAAATAACAAAATGCACAATTTTTTTTATGTCGGCAACACGGGTATTGAGATCACAATTCGATTGCATCTCGATGGCGGCGAGGGAAATGATCCCAGCCATTCCATCAACACCGCGTCCGGCATAAATACCATCGTCGACTAAACCAAAATTGCACAACCTTGTGCGGTAAGACTTGTCGAGATATTCGCCTGTCTCGCGGTCACGCGTCAGCCCTTCACCATACTTAAGCCCATTGGACGCAGATGATTTTCCATCCTTGCGCGGTGCGATTCGTGTAGAAATCACAATTTGTTTACCAATTTTTTGGCTGCTTCAAGAACCTTTACTTGGGCTCCTTCAATTTCACGCAATAGATTAACTACTTCGGTATGTGTTTTTAGTGTCGGTGCATTTTGGGCGAATATGCCCGACAGCCAACCTTTTAGAAGACCACCCATGCGCCCCATATCTGCCCTGGTCAGGGCAAGCTCAGAAATAGCATCTTGGTCGGTTTTGGATTTAGGGACAGAACCAAAAATTGCCCGGCGACAAAGTTCACCCACTGAAATGCTGAAGGCCGCAGCGCGAGCTTTTAGCATTTCCTTTTCAAGGGGCGTGGCCCGAACACCAATTGTCAGTGTTTTTTTTCGAGACTCAGATCGCGAAGCCAATTTTCACCTCCATGCTGCTGATTATTTCTGCCCTTGGGCAGAACCGTTTCCCCCCGAAGGGCAGGACAAAATGTCACGAATAAGGCAAGGCGAAGCCGCCGCCGTTGAGTGCATTTTAGGGCGGTGCAACCGCCCTCCGTCCTGTCCCGCTTTGAAGCTCTTGTGATGAGAATACACCCGTTAATTTGATAAATAGCTATCTGTCGCAAAATGTCGCTAATTGTCACTACATGTCGCAGAATGTCACGCAATATATTGTTTATTTGCGTTTTTATACAACTTATCCATAATGCGCACATCAACTAATAAACGAGTAAGCACCACAAAACAATCAAAAACACATCAAGGAAAATCAAGATTGAATCGGATGAATAGCAAGAACATATCAGAAAAATTAGGCGCGCTCGCCAAGGGACAAAATAGGTCGGCAACTGCACGGCTAAGAGAAATATTTGATGACATAGAGAAGGCATTGCACGCAGGGGTACATCACAAAGATGTTCACCGAACTCTCGCTGAAGACGGGTTCGAATTTACTTTTGAAAGCTTTGAATTAGCGATTTACAGAATAAGAAAAGAAAGGAAGGTGCAAAACATAAAATCAATGAAACAATCAACTTGGATGAATGGTGGAGTGGTAATACAAAAACCAACCCCGGCACCTCCTGTACGCCAAGAAATCGAACCAACAAAACCTGCAGGTATGTCGCCAGCCGCTTGGATTGCAATGCAGTCAAAAGCAAAAAATTAGAACTTAATAGGAGAATAAAATAATGAAACAAAAACAGCCCTACAAATTTAAAAAAATCGTCGCCCTATTGTCATTAGGCAGTTCCGTTGGAAAAACACTTCTTACTGTGCAATGTTTGTATACACACATGCTCGATGCTCAAATATTGTGTGTAGATCAGACAAATACGACTGCAGCAGATTTTGGTATTTCTGGCTGTATTTCACTCTCTGGAGATGAGTTTGATGAGGCATTTAGGCACCTGATGAAAGCAACTGGTGATGTGATTGTCGACGTTGGAGGCGCGAAAGAATGCGATGAGTTTCTTGCCGGCATGCTTGAGATTGGAAGCGATGCAATTACTCATTTCATTATCCCTTCAAAGCCAGACAGCAAAGATCAAGAATGTGCTCTGGAAACAATCGATAGGCTCTTGCTTAGTGGCGTCGACGCGAACAAGATCAAGATCGTGTTCACTGGAACCAAGAAGGATACAGCAAAAGAATTTAAACAGCTGATAGCTGGGATGAATGAAAAATCAAGAAATATAGAGGTTAATCTTGATCGCGCCATCTTCTCTAACAAACTTTTCGACGAGATGATCAGGGATAAAATCATTATCACAACCATCCTGTCTGACTCCACTGATTTCAACAAGCTGGCAGAAGATCGCATAGAAGGAGACTCAACTGATTATGTGGATAAATTTATAAGAAAACAAAAAGCAGAAAGGACAGTATGGCCCAACCTTCAAGCCGTTTATAGAGCTATTTTTGACGACTCTAAAGTCTTAAGGAGTAAATAATGCCTTATTCAGAAGAAGACAAAATTAAAATTCTTTATGAAAAATCTTTGGGCGACATCCGTATCTTGACAGGCAGAATTGAATTAGTGGCAATTGAAATAAAGGCAGTTGCAGAAATAATTAGCAACATGAAAGGAAATATTCCGAATGGACAAAGCGATAATTTTTTAATCGGACAGGTTAGAGAGATTAAAGAAGCACTGTTATTCAAGCAGCAGAATGCATCTGTGTTAAGTGTGGACAAGCAGGCAGAGCAACTTGGTCTTGTATTGTTTGTTCCAAATAGAAATCGCTGTACGATCATTGGGATGATGGTAGGAGAGGATTACCGGGCTGCGCTGATTAAATTTACCCCGTCTCAGGCGGTCGAGTTACCTTTTAATGAATTGGCTGATGGGCAAGACAGGCCTGAAATTGTCGATACAGTAAAAATGGTGTTCAAAGCTGGCGTATTGAAAGTGGCTATTGCACGAAGCGGTGTACGAGGCGGGCGGCATTCTCAAACTATTGCCTGACAATGACATGACGGGGTAAGAATAGAACACTTTTCTCATCGTTGTTATCGACATAATTAATTCAGAGACACCGGTGCACTCGGATGATTGGATGCGCTGTTGAAGTTTTAATTATTGCTTGCTTGCTGAACAGCTCTGTGTCGATGTCGATTAAGCAATTTGAATTTTCTGAAATCCATTTGGACACGCCTACGATAGGAAAAAGGATGGTTTTCCCTGAATAAAAAAATGGTGGTAGTGCATCTGGATATTCCTTGATCTCCTTGACATATCTGTGGATTGTCCTTACTGATTTGTGAAGCACGCGAGCAATGCCTCTGATATCCAAGGATTCAAGGGAGGGTGGAAAATTATCCATTTTTCTGTCCCTCAGTAGCATCAACTTCATCCAAAATCAGCGCGACGATCGCAGAACGAAAATACACACGCCGCCCTATTTTTTTTCTGGCCGGATTGAATTTTTTCGCCATTTCTCCATCCTGCCGCAGGCTTAGCCTCAACCCATCTGCAGACCGATCCAATACCAGTGCTAGCTGGACTAAAGACAAAAGTGGGCCGTATTTTTGCAACAAATAATTTTCAGTGCTTGTATTCATTTCAACCTCCAATTGTCATATCTAAAAGCACTTAAAACGTTGAATTACGTTTGGCTGCGCTAGCTGTGTATAGATCATGACATTGCATTTCTGAAAAGATAGCATCAGAATGTGCGAGTTTACATTCATGCAAAAACAAATTGGAAAATCGCCTTGTAATTAATGAATACTGCGCCCCAGAACTCGTTAAGGCGTTGCATAGTTTCGAAAAACAAATCAAATCACACAGCACGACGTCTCGCCGCTATTCAATTTTTAATCTATGCAATAAAGTCCTGGAACCGACAATCATGGAGGTGCTAGGAGCAAAGTTGTTTAGTGCAATAGCTGGGGGAGGATTCTCAAAAAATGCGAAAGAAAATACTAAGCAACTTGAAGACAGAATTCTGCTTTCTTCCACAATGTATTTTAATTTAGTATCGGATTCGGAAGATGACAGAAAAAAATTGCAAATTTATGGCACACTTGAAACGCTCGTTTCTCTGATTCGTTTTTGCAAAAGATTCAGGCCTCAAACTTATTCTGCAAGGGTAGGTAATGAATCGCAAGCTGAGCATGAGTTAATACCACGGCGTCGATATCGTTTGGAATTGGAACACTTTCCATTCTGTGAATTGTGCTACAAGCTGTGCGAAGCGGAAGATTTAAGAGTCATAATATCCAGCAAATCCGCAACAATCGTAAAGTTCAGTGGTAATAAAATCGAACCTGAGTATGAGGGAAAAAAGGGGCCAAGCTCTCGTTTTTGCAAGGCACACCGACCGGGCAGCACGGCTTATCGCCGTGATCACAATTGCCACGAAGCTTTTCAAAAAAAGATTAAAGAGTTGAGATATGCCCTTGGACACAAAACATATACAAAAGGGATTGATGAACTTAAAAAACTCCTTGAGGAAGAATTCTATTTTGATAAGGATTTTGAAAATAAAATATATGCTAGTGCTGCCAGAAAAAATGATAAGGGTGAAAGAATAGGTGAAGTAGAGACTGAAATCATTATTGAAATGATTGAAAAAGGTGAGGCGCTTGAGAGCCATTTAAAAAACTACCACTGTTTATACTCCGAGTTAGATGCATTTATAAGGTATGTGGCATACAACATCGTGCGTCCCAAGGGAGGAGGTACGCAGCAAAAAACCCCATCAAGGGGGAAAGGAGTCACGTTGAAAGCATTACAAAGTTTGCTGGCTCAAGGGTATAACCAAAAACAAGCAGCGGAAAAAATAGGGATATCACGCCAAGCTGCCGGAAAAGTGCTCAACAATGCCAAAAAGAAAACTATCGAAAATGTCAGGAATACTTAGCTGGGGCACTCACTAACAGAAAGTAATTCATCCGCCCCAATGTATTAACGCTAAAGCATTTGCAAGCTCTTGTTGCTGCTGATCACAGAATCCTCGCTTGTCTAGCCACGATTATTGATTGCGGCTAAAGAAGACTTGCCGCTAAAGCAATAATATCTGCCACTGACTAACCCTTGAGTGGAAACGCCACGTCCAAATCATTCACCAAGTCCTCGGCCCGGAGGTGGGTATAACGCCTGAGCATCTGCATGGACTTGTGGCCAGAGATTGCGGAAACCTTCTGATCACTCAACCCGGCCTCCACCAGTCTGCTGACAGCTTCGTGGCGCAGGTCGTGAAAATGCAGATCAGCGAGACCAAGGTCTTTTTTGATCGTCCCGAATATCTTATTGAAGGTGTAAGGCCGTCGGGTTTTTTTGTCCTTGCCAGGCTCGCCAAAAAAAATCAGGTCACAGCCAATTGGTCGCACAGGATTGGCTAAGGCCTCTTCAAATACTTTCTTCGCATCAAGCGTCAGCGGCACGGTACGTGCGCCGCCGTTTTTAGTGTTGGTGAGCCGCACTACACGGCGCTGCAAATCGACCTGTGAGCGCCTTAGAGACACTATCTCGTTCGAGCGCATGCCTGTAGCAAGGGCGGCACGAACAATCCAGCCCATCATCGGATTAGAGTGTTTGTTGACTGCATCCAGCAGCTTGGTTTCTTCCTCGGCTGACAGTCGGCGATCCCTGCCCTCTCCTGGGCTGGGTTTCCTGATATTTGCGACCGGGTTGTAAGTTAGGCCGACGCGCCATTCCTGAATCGCAACGGTATACAGGTGACTCAGCAGCGCAAGCTCGATGCGAACAGTGTTGGGTTTTTTTCCTGCCTCCAGGCGCAGATCCCGATACTCAGCAACAAGATCGGGAGTGAGTGCCGCCAACGAATATTTGCCCAGCTTTTCTGTCAGGCGCTTAGCTGTTCCAATCTCGCCCTTTTGGGATTTTTCACTTTTGGTTACGGAAACTTCCTTCAGGTAGCGGTCAAGCGCGTTCTTGAGGGTAAGGCGTTCTGATGGGCCACGCGGAATGAAAACATTTTGCACCATCTCGTCCTCGGTGCGGCGCGCCCAATCCTCGGCGTCTCTTTTGATGCGAAAAGTCTTGGAAGCGGTCGGCCAACCGACCTTGCGTATGTTGGCCTTCCAGGTACCGGAAGGTGTTTTTATGAACGTTGCCATGATGCCCCCAAAATCCGCTACTGTACCGAAATTGTACCTTATCAGGATTTAGGCATTAGGTCAATTTTATTAATTCATTGTATTTGTTGGTGCTGATGGCGCGAATCGAACGCACGACCTACTGATTACGAATCAGTTGCTCTACCGGCTGAGCTACATCAGCAAACCGGCGTGGATTATAAGCGCTTCGCTGAGGCTGGGCAATTTTACCAGGCGGGGCCGCTCCAGCCTGCCTGATAAGGCGCGATATCTAACGGTTGTGGCGCATTCATTATCTCGTTCAGCAGAATTTCCACACTGGCCGTAGCCATGGTTACGCCATAGCGAAAATGTCCGCTGTTAAGGTAGCAATTTTTTAGTTGCGGGTGTCGCCCGATGGTTGGAATGTTGTGCGGCGACGCCGGTCGCAAACCCGTCCAGTGTTGCACTAGCGGCATGTCGCGCAACTGGGGTAACACCGCCTCCGCACGCAGCCGCAAACTGTCGTGTGCCTCTTGCGTAATATTCTTGTCGAAGCCGACATCTTCCAGCGTGCTGCCGACCAGCAGATATCCGTCGCGGCGCGGAATCAAATACAAGCCACTTTGCAATACGATGTGACGCAAAGGCGGCTCGGCGAACTTGAACAACAGCATCTGCCCGCGTATCGGCTTAATGTCCATTTGCAATGCATACTGCCCCAACACTTGTTTGCTCCACGCCCCGGCGCTAACAATAAAATTCTCTGCGCTGAATTCGCCGGAATACGTGGCGAGTGACTGCACCCGGCCATTCTCCGCCACGATGTTATGCACCTCGCACTGCTCGACGATGCGTCCACCGAGCATTTCGACGCGAGTGCGCAACGCACGCATCAAGCGCGGATTACGCACCTGCGCCACTTGCGGCAAATAGAGCGCCTCACCTTGTACAGCAGGCGCGAAATCTGCGGCGGTAACTTGTTGCAGCGGAACCTCATGCGCGGCACACCATTGCTGCGCAACCTGCGCATCGAATGGCGGCAACACCAGCATTCCGCTCGTTTCGTATTCCGGGTCTACGCCTGTAGCCGTGTGCAGCGCCTGCGCCCATGCGGAAAACAGCGCCGCGCCACGGCTGGTCAAACGCGTCACTTCATCGGGATAATCCCACGGACACAGCGGAGACAATATGCCGCCGCCCGCCCAGGAAGATTCTTGCCCGACTTCGCCGCGCTCCAGCACGGTTACCTTGGCGCCGCGCTGAATAAGCTCAAGTGCGCTACTCAGGCCGATCGCCCCCGCACCGACAATCAAAAAATCAGAGTTCAATTATGCTTCCAGACTTATTATGGGTTGATAACAGGATTAGCCAGTGATTATTAGAGCCTTCTTCAGCCATAAAGTCGGCAGGAATGCGTACCGCCTGTGAATTGCCATCTTTAAAAATCTGAGTCATAAATTTTAATGAGCCACTGTCTGTGAGTGTACGCACATTCTATCGACATTGCTTCCAAGTTAATAGGCAATAAAACTGCGCAGAGGGAACGCGGTGGCGAACAGGCTGACACGCCCACACAGAAGCGCATGAACGCTCAATTACCGTTTGTTATTGAATAACAACCTTTTGTCATAAACAATTTTGTATTGTTAATTAAAACAACTAAACTTGCTACACCTGTAGATTAGGTCTATTGCAACAGGCAAATAATGAAAAATACATTGTTTATAGCACCACCAGCCTTGCAACGACATGGTCGCTGCAAGATTGGTGCGTTTCCTCATTCTTGCCGGGTATCCCGCGTGAGTTCCGAAGCAGGCATCACCTTGATGGAAGTCTTGGCTGTCATTATCATAGTAGGCATCATGACAACCATTGCGGCCCCGAACTTTGCAAACTTCGTGGCAAATAGTCGAATTTCCTCTGCCAGTAACGATCTGGTTGCCGACCTGATGCAAGCCCGTAGCACTGCATCGACAAATGGACATCGCGCCATTGTTTGCCCCTCAACCACCGGATCGTCGTGCTCCACCACCGCCTCGGACTGGGCACAAGGTCGAATCGTATTCATCTGTCAATCCACCGCCTGCATTACAAGCGGAAGTTATAATCCCACCGCCACCCCCGCAGACACTTTGATCAAATACGCCAGCGGCTTGCCCTCCAATTTAACGGTTACGATGACGACCTTTCCCAACACATATATTGCTTACAATTCTTATGGCGGAATGTTTCCGCTAGGCACGGGAACTTTTACGCTTTGCGTTAAGGGTGCCAGCCAGCAAAGACAAATTACGATAAACAGCAGTGGACGCCCGTCAATCATCCGGATACCAGCGTCTTCATCAGCTTTTACATGCCCATGATTACAACGCCTACAAAAGAAAAAGGCTTCACCCTGATCGAGGTGCTGGTGTCCCTGCTCATCCTCTCGGTCGGATTATTCGGTATGCTGGCCGTTATCACTACCAGCCTTCAGATGAATTCCTCGTCTGTTTTTAGAACCATTGCGGCACAACAAGCTTATGCTATGGCTGAGACATTACGGGCTAACTCACCCGCGCTCGGCACAGTCAATGCGGCGTCTGCGATAGCTTTTTCTGCTGAAACTCCTGCGGCCCAGCCAACTTGCCTACAAGCCGCAGGATGCGCCAGAGGGACGAATGCAGCAAATGGTCTTGTGCAAATGTCGGTATGGATGTGGCAGCAACAACTGGCAGCGGTACTACCGTCAGGCACAGGCACGGTCTGTCAGGATAACAATCCAAGCAGCGGCTTTGCATGTACTGCAAATGCAAATGCACCCTACGTCGTCAAAGTTTGCTGGAACGAATCTCGTGTTGCCGCATCCTCTTCTGTTACAGGCACTGGCGGAACATTTGGAGCAGGAGGTGCACTATGCACATATACCAACCTGTGAGCAGGCCACGCGAAAAGGGCTTTTCGCTGATCGAATTCATGATCGCAATAACGATCGCAATGATCATTATGTTGGCGGTATCGATAGCATGGCAGTCCAGCCTTGCCACGCAAAACACCCAGTCGGACGTCAGTCGATTGAACGAAACGGTGCGATATTCCATGGATCTGCTATCCAGAGAAATCAAACAGGCCGGTCTCATCAACACTACAAACCTTTCCAATGGCGACACGCCTGAGCAAAACTTCTGCTCCACAACCTCGGTTGGCGGCGCTATCGCAGGTGCTAATGATCCAACCCATATCAACCCGGCGACCCCCGGAGCAACCCTTGACACCGGTGCTGGAACTACCATTTTAAATCTAAGCGATGTAATCCGTGTCCGCTATTACGGTGATGATCCGAACGCAGGGGGAATAATCGGAGGAACAGAATCTACGTATGACTGTCAAGGCAATATTATTGTACCCAATGCAACAAATGGAGCATTTGTTGAAGACACACTGTACGTGGCGGCAGATCCCAGCAACAACGGCGAACCTGCATTGTGGTGCACCACCAGCAATCCTAATGCGACAACGAAATCACTGCCAATAGTTGCCGGCGTCGAAAGCCTGCAAATCCTCTACGGGGAAGATACGGATGGGGACGGGATCGTCAATCACTACATTCCCTGGCAACTCTTGAACGGCGGCACTAATCAAAATTCTGATAACGTCCTGAGCGTCAAGCTATCCATTGTCGCCCGTAGCGCCGATGCCGTATCGGTCACCTCATCGGCCGGACTTACCTATAACCACTTCGGGGTAACCGTACTCGGGGGACCCGGTACCCCCTATGCAGATCCGTCGCCATCACCCGTAGGTACAAAGTTTACTCCGACTCCGACCGGGACAACTCCTGATCACCGGCTTCGTCTGCCACAACCCTTGTCGACCGAGGTTACGGTGCGTAACTTCAGTCATTGTTAACAGGCCAATACAAATGTTCAATATGAACATCGCGAAGCGATACCTTATCACTCCTTCCTTCTGGGGAATAACCAGCGACTTGCCCGCTTGCGGGCTTAGTCGAATGGCTAGTAGTCCCATCAGAGATGGAGTGGCTAAAACGGTCATGACCGTTAGCCGGAAACCGAACGCGCCAGAATGCAGGCAAAACCAGCAAGGTTTTGTCTTGTTGACGTCACTCGCCCTTCTGCTTATTTTGACAATTGTTGTACTCAGCACGGTCAACGTATCCACTTCGGATGAGAAGATTGCACGCAACTCCCGCGACAAGGATGTCGCCTTTGCCGCAGCAGAAGCGGCGATGCGTGATGCCGAAATGTATCTTAACGGCAGCTATGTATTTCCGTATACCCCAGTTAATCATCCTCCTCCTTTATCTGCGTCGGTGGCGTCCATTTTTACGTCAAATTGCCCTACCGCCCTGTGTGACCTGAGGCAAACTGCACTCGCAGTGCCTATCGACCAACTCGATTTCTTCAACACCGATGCCCGCGACGGGGGCATCGGCAACCTTAGCGGGATTAACGGGCCCATGACAATTGGAACCGCCACCGGTTCTCCAACGATTAACGGGGTGTTTGCGCAGCCGCGCTATCTGATCGAGGTATTTAACAATTACAACCTCAGTAACCCCAGTCCTGTTGTATTCAGAATCACGGTGCAGGCCGTAGGCCGATCTTCCAATACCAGGGTTACTTTGCAAGAATTGTACATGCCCGCCAATTAAAAGTAAGACCATGCATCAGGACAAGGACATTGTTCGCCTGATCAACTGCTTGGCCGGTTCGTTTATCCTGCATGCGGTCTTCCTGTCCTTCTCCCAGCAAGCATTCTGGAATCCGGTCGGGAACTCACGGAATCCAGAATATGCTACGTTGCATGAACCGCTGACCGTCAGATTGGTTCCTAAAGAACCGCCTTCTGCACTGATTGCCAAGATATCCAGCGCTCAAACTCCTTCATCACCAAAACCATCAACATCAACCTATCACGCCGCCCAGGATTTATCGCGTAAGCCTGAAATGATTGATAAACAACCCGAAGCAATAGAAATCGGTCAAGGCACAACTGGAGAGGTCGTGTTCAGACTTTCCATAAACCGCTTTGGGAAAGTAACTTTGCTACAACGATTGAAATCCACTTTGCCCCGCGAAGCCGAAGGAAAACTGGCGATGCAACTGTATCAGGCTAAATACCGCGCAGGAGAGATTGACGGTATAGCCGTTGACAGCGAAATGATAGTCGACTTAAGACTTGATTCAGGCGTCTTGCTTACCGACAAGCTTCCGGTTTTAAGATCTGGGAAACCACAAGAAAACCCTTAGTGCGGACGTAAGGCCTTTCCATTTTCAGACAGGAACGCCGTTATTGACCCCCACAAACCATTCTGAACGATACTACCAACAAGATGTGCCGGTACCAGTTTGACCTTTGAGACCCGCGTTAGTCAGTGTCAATATCCCGCATTGCGGATCTTTAAATCCATTCGATGGAGAGGCAGTGACGGTAAAGTTCGTATTAATGGGGGGAACTCCTGAAATGGAAACGTCGTACGTCCGTGAACCCATGGAGGAGCCAACATAATTTTGCCATCCATTTGGATCTGGTGTCGGAGGAGGAGTCGTTAACTGATAGTAAGTGTAGTTGTTGGTGTAGTAGCGCTCCTCCGTCGACGATAAATTGAGCATGAGAGACTTGGCTTGATCTCGTTGGCTAGTTACCACGTATTGGCGATAGGACGGAATAGCGACAGCCGCCAAAAGTGAAATGATGACAACCGCGACCATAAGTTCGATAAGAGTAAAACCTGTAGCGCGTGTTTTCATAGTATTCCTAAATATCAGTTGATCTGTTTCCATGAGAGCCGTCCAAACTGACCAGGCTTATGCTGCCACGTGCATGTGATGCCACCGCCAATCTCTGCCGGAACACAACTCAAGACATATCCACGCGAAGCAAGCGAAGATGGGCCATAGCCTTGGTTTTGCAGAAAACCCCAGCCAGGGATATAAGTTTGAATTCCGCCTGTATTATTAAAAGTTTCACACTGTGCCGCAGTTGTACAAACCGTTGGCATTGTTGTTGGCATACCGACTGCTTCAGTAACCGAAGCGGGAGGATTGGCATTGAATGTAAGAGGATTCATTGCCGCACCGCCACTCAGGGATTGCCCGCTTAAAACCACGGTGATAGCCGTCCCACCAGGTGGAGTCCATGAATATAATCCGGCGATAGCGTTCGCTGTTGTGCCAGGGAGAATATATATGCCATTGCTAGGAGCCTCACCCGTCGCATATGTGAAGTTATATATTTGGCCCTGTGTGTTACCCGTGCAAGGATTTGTCGACGGTGTCAGTGTCGTAAACTGAACATCGCTTCCAATCAAGCTTGGGGGATCGGAATGCGAACGCTCCCCATTGCCAGGCAGGTTGAAGAACCAGCCAAACTGCTGAGTGGTGCCTGTCGGCGATGCGAGCAAGTCCGTAGAACCTGTAGTGAACACACCAGTCGAATTGGGAATCGGAACGTACTGCGGACACAAGGGGCCCACATTACCCGGAGATATCATTGGTGTCGTCGTGAAATTCGGTTGGCATGACGACTGGATCGTGTAGGTGGTGCAGCCGACAGTGCCTGAAGTACAAGTCGCCCCGGTGCTGTCAATGGAGTACGTGCCGAGGAGCGCCTGGCGTTGTAACACGCTCCATCCTGTCACAGGCGAGGACGTCGGATTTGTGCTATCCCATGAGCCATGCTGGTCCCATATACCATAAAGAGTATCGGTATAGAATAAAGAGCCGTTTGGGGGATTCGTATCCGTCGTGTCGATCCACGAGCCTGTGCCAAACAGAACCATATAGCCCCCATTCGGACTGTTCGCAATCGTGGGGGCGGTGGTAATTTGTTGCAAGTATCCCACCCCGCTGCCGCCAGTAGGATTAGGAGTTTCTGGTGCGCTAAATAATGGCGTGCCCGAGAATGATGCAGTCCATGAGGCAGGTGAACTGCTGGTTAAGTCAACCTTCCACATATTGCCATTCCTGTCGCCACCATAGACGTAATCAATCGTCCCGTTATGATCGGCATCGATGCCAGCTATCCCTGCGAGACCATTGGATGCGTTACATGGGCCAGTCGTAGTACAGGGGCTAATAATCGCAGAACCCGGACTCGGAAGAGTAATCCTGAAATAGTTCGTATTCAACACCCACCCTGGAGTGCCGCTCAAATTAGGATCGACATAGAGAATAAACAGGAATGCATCATTAACATCCGTGTTCCCTGTATTAAAACCGTTTCCGAAGATCACCGCCCAGCGACCATTATTGAGTTTCGCGATTATAGGCTTACTGAAGGTATTCCCTAAATTAGGGTGGTCTAAGCCAGTGAACTCCCACAGCACTTTCGACTTATCGAAAGTCTTGCCATTGGTATCTGTATTCACCGGGTCGGTAATATCCAGAGCATAGATGCCTTTTCCGCCAGCATTCAAGCCGCCGACCAGAATCGTCGTCCAGACATCGCCTGTTCCATTACAAGCTGCACCACTATTCGTGCAGACATCCCCCGATACCGGACTCCCATCCACGTAAAATGTATGGACATAATTCGAACTCATAAGATTAGCCAGATTGGGGAAGATGGCATGGGGAACATACGCAAACAGCTCCGTTCCGCTAGTTCCAGTAACAACCGGCAAACCGGTGGTAGCGCTGATAGTGTATGAGGCGTTAAATGCGTGCAGCATGCCATCGTTACCGCCCACATAGACCATGGGAGTGCGGGCAGCGTATTTTTCCGCAAACGTCTTGTAGGAAGCGTCTGAAATTGAAACCGAGGCTGGGGCACTGACATAAAGGGGATTGGAATCAATAATATCACCCAGCTGCCCTGTCGGTCCTGCTGTAAAAGAAGCAGGAGTATTGGAGCTAGAGACACCTACCGCCTTCCGTGAACGCCATCCATGGTTTGTCAGTGTATTCGGTGTCGCAGCTCCGATTGCACTAGGCAAGTATGCCTCGTTGGACATGTCGCCAAGAATATACTTGACACGATCAGGCCCGTAATTATCCGTACTGTTAAGATAACCCTGTTGATATGCGTCGAAATAGGAAAGTCCATTACTGGAATCAAGCGCAAATTTAATACCTGATGCCGTCGAACGATTGAAAGAAAATACGTTGCGCGCAGATGGATTGGGGAGCATAGATGATGCAGCCCAAGCGGGAGTACAGGTGGGCGCACAGGTGGTCGACCCGGAGACGGCATCAACCTGGAGACCATTCTGGTTTATTATGTAAGCTTTCATGTCACCGATCCAGCCGCCCGAATTGTAGCCCGCCTGATAGATGTAAGCCCCAGTACCGGTATCCAACGTGCCGGCCGACTGGGCCAATGCCGCTTCATCACCTTGTTCGGCTGCGATGGCTTGAATCGCGCTATTCACCGAATTAATCATGGATACCGGATCTCCTGCCCGCAGCAAATTCTTGGGCCATAGCATCGCGGAGCTTGTCCCATAGTGAGGTGGATCATCGTAACTGCAAGTTATGCTATTGCCGGGTATAGAGTTATACCATAAGCTATTGCCGGTCCACACTCCGTTAGTGTAGTAGCCTGGGTCACCGTACTTGGCAGACAGCCAGAAGTGTAGCTGATATGCACAATCGCCTGCTTCCTGTACGTCGATAACGTAGCTTTTGACATGCATGGGGGAGGTGCTGGCGGCCATGTCCGGGCGAATATTATTGGCAGCCGCCCAGGCTGCCAATGCAGGCATATAGAAGCTGGCACCGCCTGCTCCGGTTTGTGTCGTGGCGATATTCCCCAACCCTTCCATGGCGCCCACTGCATTGGCCGCATCGGTCACTCCGCCTCCACTACTACTGGGCGTACCGATATTAGCGGCACCCGTATTAATAGCATTAATCCATCCGGTAATTCCGGTATCCCCAGTCAGTGAGCCTTGGTCAGCAGGATGAGAATTATTATTGCTATCCGTATAGGCGTTGCAAACGGAGGTATTACTACTGTTATACGTACCACCCGGCAGGCGTTTGTCGCACCAGGTGTGCACGTCCCCCATGGTGATGATGTAATTTTTCTGGCAAGAATACTTGACCGGATCATCCCAGGTCGTGATCACCGGGAACCCGTCGTTATTGCTGCTCGTCGCACCATTGTAAAAAGCTGCCGTGGGCGACGGAGTGCCTGACGTGGTCGAATTAGTATAATTGCCGCCACGAAGATACCTTAAAGTCTCATAGTAAAGCTTGCCGATATCATCGTAGGTTTTGTAACCGTTACCTGCGGAAACCGTACCGAATTGATTGATATAGTTGATAACCCCTGAGTTAGTTCCCGCTACCCCCCAACTTGCGGAATCGGCGCTGTCCGGATTATTAACAAACGTCCCATCTGTTGCTGACCACTCAGCCGCAGCGTTAGGAGTGAACGTTCCCGCCGATAAATACTCTTGCGGCGCCAGGTATTTTGCCTTTGCCCGTAATACCGCGTTATCGATGTCATTTTTATCGAAGTAGGATGTCACCCCGAAACGCATGGTGTTGCCATTGTTTTGCAAGACGCCGGTAGGCTTGTAGGTATTACCGTCGCCATAAAGCGTGCAGTTGCTTTCAACCCCCACAGTTGGATTGCAAACTTGAACCCGGACATTAAAAGTTTCGCTTGTACCAAAGGTCACAGCATAATTGGAATAGTAATAGGTTCCCGTCGACCCATAGATACCCGTATATGGAGTGCTGTAGTAAATAAGTCCAGTGCTGGGCACATTACCGATGAAGGAGTAATTGGTGCAAAAGTTTGATGACCCCGTTCCCTCTTGTGTGTATGCATTACATGCAATCGACGACGATGTAATATTGTCAGTCGACGGAGAACTTACAGAGAAGCTCGAACAAGCATAAGTAGTCGAGAGACTACTGCCGCCGTTTCCTGAGTAATTACTGGCGCCAGAGCAAGTGGCCGTCGTAGTATTTCCGTCCAGGCCTGTACACGTTGTTGTTGATGAAGTTGGTGTGGTTGAATTATATGAAACCGAGCATGTAACAGATGAGTTGGTATATGGAGTGGAGAGGCTTCCCGCAAACGAAGATGTGCCTGTCGGGAGACCGGTGTTGGCAAAATATTCCGTAGGTGATGAGAAACTGCCGAATGCGACACAGGTATAAGGAGACGCCAGAGTTCCAGCCCCTATCCATTGGCTACAGGAAGATGATGTCGAGTTCGTCGGGGTATTCGACAGGGTGAAGGTGCATTGCGGGTTGTTGCTGTACATGGTAGTGCAATTTGCGGTCACCGTTCCGGTGGCCGAGGATGCAGGCTCGTTCATTTGATAGCAAGCTTTTGCAACACCAGGATCCGGATCCCCAGGCGTTGAGCTCGTGGGTGCCGTTAGGCCTACAATGTTAAAAGATTGCACCCATGTATTCGAGCAATAAAGTGGGGTTCCAGCCGGGACATTCATGACAGCCCAGCTTGTACCGGCGCCAAAAAAAACCATTTGGGGCGATGTCGTGGTCTTAACCGGCGTACCACGAAAAGTACTCCCATTACCATCTACAGCCCAATTATAGGAAGTGTACGAACCCGGCCAATATTCGCTAGCATAATTATTACTGGCTGCAGCAGATGGCAAGCTGCCGTTGTAAAGGTAATTGCCGGTGGTTGAAAGGCTGCTCGTTCCGCTCGGCGTCACGGATACCGTTCCGGGGGTGGGCGGGTTTGCGAGAGTGGAGCCGGTATAATCGGTGAATGAAGTACATTTATAGGGCGAGGCGGACGTGCCCGCTCCAGACCATGCGGTACAGGCAACCGGATCCCCCGAGTTCACCAACTGGAAAGGATAGGCAATTCCATCACAACCATGTGGCCCACCGGGATAAACACAAACTGCAGTATCTGAGGGAGTGGTACCGGTCTGAGCAACAACCATCTGCACGCCGTTCCCTTTGCTGTTGATGGTCAGTTGGGTAGTGGCCGCATATTTGGTCGTGTAACCATCTTCTGTCCATTGTTTGGTAATAAAGTTGGGGCCTTGGCTGGTCTGGTAGCTTCTTTGCAGCACAGTCAAACCATTTATAATCGAGGAGTTTCCAAGATCAACTACCCTGTTCCCACCGGTCATCGCATAGCGGAATTCATCGACCGCAGACATTGAAACCCAGTTCAGAAAGTTTCCCGACCAATACCCCCCCAAACATGCGTTAGGTAAATCCAACGCAAGCGCCGCATAGCTGACCGGTTCAAACCAGCCTGTCACCACTGTTGAACTGCCTGAGTAAGCAGTACTGTTTACGCTACCGTTATATCTATAGCATTTCGTGTTGTCAAAATAGCCCAGATAGGTATTGCTACGCGAATAACTGCTGTCCGTACTGTTGCTGCTGTTTTTACCATAGGCTGGCGTGATTGCAGTCGGGAATTCAACCGAAAGCGCGAACATGATGTTGGGTGGCACCCCGCTCTTCAAGCTTAATGGTAGCTGGGATAGAGTTCCGGCTGAGGCTGAAATCGAGCAAACTGCCAAGAATGTTACTGCAATCAGATTCGCCAAGATTTGAAATGTTTTCATGAGGCCACCTCTTATGTTTTGAATCGCGCCTACGCACCGATGCTGCGCCAAGTTTAATTGCTTTCATTTCCAAGTCAAACCTATTCGATAAATGGCTATTTTGGAATGATAGGCGGTAATTCAGTTCCATAATCTTCAGAAGGGCCGTAAGGCCTTACACCTCTATATTTTGCTCCGACTCGTCCGGCTCATGATGAAACATCCGGATTAAGCGCCTTGGGCACGGGGAACACCACATTTTCGCTAATGCCATCCAATTCGCGCACGCTCACCGCACCCAATTTCTTCAGCCGCGCGATTACATTCTGAACCAGCACTTCCGGAGCGGAAGCTCCTGCGCTTATGCCAACCTGCAATTTTCCGGACAGCCATTCCGCTTGCAGTTCGCAGGCATTGTCCACCAGATAGGCCTGCACGTTCATGTTGTGCGCCACTTCGCGCAGGCGGTTTGAATTAGAACTGTTGGGCGACCCGACCACAATCACCACGTCGCACTGCTTCGCCAGTAACTTGACTGCGTCCTGGCGGTTTTGCGTGGCATAGCAGATGTCATCTTTCTTCGGGCCGGTTATGCTGGGGAAGCGCGCCTTCAGCGCAGTGATAATAGCTTCCGCATCGTCCATCGAGAGCGTGGTCTGGGTGACAAAGGCTAAATTGTTCTCATCCTGCACCACAAGATATTGCACGTCGGCGGGCGATTCGACCAGATACATGCCGCCCTCTGCCTGCCCCATGGTGCCTTCCACTTCGGGATGCCCGGCATGGCCAATCATGATAATTTCCTTGCCGCGTTCGCGCAGCCGCGCGACCTCGATATGTACCTTAGTCACCAGCGGACAGGTGGCGTCGAACACCGTTAAGCCGCGCGCCTCGGCCTCGCGCCGCACCGATTGCGGCACGCCGTGCGCGCTGAAAATCAGGATACCGCCGGACGGCACGTCGGCGACATCTTCGATGAACACTGCGCCTTTTGCTCGCAAATTTTCCACCACGAATTTGTTGTGCACCACCTCGTGGCGCACATAGATGGGCGCGCCATGCAGCGCTAACGCACGTTCAACGATTTCGATGGCGCGATCAACGCCAGCACAGAAACCGCGCGGATTGGCGAGCAGGATGTTCATCAAGCCTTCTCCGGTTTATCCACAAAACTATCCCACAACAACAACGCCGCGCCACAGGTGATGGCGGAATCCGCGAGATTGAAGGCGGGAAAGTGATTCGCAATCCAGTAGAAATCGAGAAAATCCACCACATAGCCGTATGCGACGCGGTCTATCAGATTGCCGAGTGCGCCGCCCAGTATCATTGCCAGCCCGAAGCAAAACAATTTCTGCACACTATGCTTGCGCAGCAGCCAGATGATCCATGCCGAAGCGATAAGTGCAATCGCGCTGAACATCCAGCGCTGCCAGCCACCGGCATCGTTGAGAAAACTGAACGCCGCGCCTTGATTGTGCGCCAGCACCAGATTGAAGTACGAGGTAACAGGCATGCTTTCGCCGTAGACAAAATGGCTGCTGATCCACGCCTTGCTTATCTGATCAAGGAGGATGACTAACGCACTTAAAGAGAGCCATTTTGGGAGTGTCATGCGCGATCTCAGAAACCTAAGCCGGACGAGCCGGAACCCAATGTAGGTCGGGCTCCGCCCGACAATTTTTATTAACGGCGGGCAGAACCCGCCCTACAACATCACGCATATTTCCTTGCCTCGCCGCTACCGAACAGATTGCTCACACAACGACCGCACAGCGTCGGATGCTGTGCATCTGCACCGACATCGGCGCGGTAATGCCAGCAGCGCTCGCACTTGGCGTGGGTGCTGGGCGTGACTTCGATGCCAAGTTCCGTTCCCGTCGTAACACGATGCACCGTAGCACGCGAAGTTATCAGTACCAGGCGCAGATCGTCACCCAAACGCGCCAGCGCATCGTAGTCTGCATCAACCGCATAGATATCCACTTCGGCAGCCAGCGCCGAGCCTATCGCGCCAGCCGCACGCTGCTCTTCCAGTTTCTTGTTCACCGATTCACGAATGTTGCGTATGTCCCACCAAATACTGACTTCTGTGCCGCTCAGCCCGGAATCAGGAAGCGCATACCATTGTTGCTCGAACACGCTGGCCTCTGCTTTTCCACCCAATGTTGCCCACACTTCTTCGGCAGTGAAACTGAGTATCGGCGCCATCAAACGCACCATGCTGTGGGCAATGTGATACAGCGCATTTTGCGCCGAGCGGCGCGCAGACGAGTTTTCTCCTGCGGTGTACAGCCGGTCTTTCAGAATGTCGAGGTAGAAGCCGCCCAAGTCTTCGGAACAAAAACCTTGCAGCTTCTGCACCACCAAATGGAACTCGTAGCGAGCATAATCCGCACAAATGTCGTCCTGCAATTTCTGCATCAACGCCAATGCATAGCGGTCTATCTCCAGCCATTGTTCGACAGGTAAGGAATGTTTTGCCACATCGAAGTCAGCAATGTTCGCCAGCAAGAAGCGCAAGGTGTTGCGAATGCGCCGATAGCTTTCCACCACACGCTTGAGTATTTCGTCGGAAATAGTCAGTTCGCCGGAGTAATCGGTGGACGCCGTCCACAGACGCAAGATATCCGCCCCCAGCGTATCAAAAATCTTCTGCGGCGCGATGACATTACCCTTGGATTTCGACATCTTGTGGCCGTTTCCATCCACCACGAAGCCGTGGGTGAGCAGCGCATCGTAAGGCGCACGTCCATTGACGGCGCACGAGGTCAGCAGCGAAGACTGGAACCAGCCGCGATGCTGGTCGGAGCCTTCCAGATACAGGTCAGCGGGAAAATGCAATTCTTCGCGTTTCGCCAGCACAGCGGCATGGGTCGCGCCGGAATCGAACCACACATCCAGTGTATGGCTAAGCTTTTTGTAGTCATCTGCTTCTTCACCGAGCAGTTCCACGGGACTCAGGCTGAACCAAGCCTCGATGCCGGATTGCTCCACACGCTGCGCTACTTGTTCCAGCAACTCCGGCGTACGCGGGTGCAGTTGCATGCTTTCTTTATGCACGAAGAACGGCATCGGCACACCCCAGTTGCGCTGGCGCGACACGCACCAGTCGGGACGATTTTTGATCATCGCTTCGAGGCGGGCACGTCCCCAGGATGGGAAGAATTCAGTAGCTGCGACGGCCTGGTTGGCGAGGTCGCGCAGGCTTAAGCCATCATGAATATGCTGAGAACGCCCTTCTCGCACCAGCTTTTCCACATCCTCTGCCACAGGATAGGCAACATTATCCATACCGATGAACCACTGCGGAGTGGAACGAAAAATGATCGGCGTCTTGTGCCGCCAGCAATGCGGGTAGCTGTGCTGTATTTTCTCGATGTGCAACAAATGTCCGCCGGCCTTGAGCGCATCTATCACCACGTCGTTTGCCTTCCACACGAACAGACCCGCCAAAGCGGTCTCACCGGCAGGAGGCGTGGTGGAAATAAACTTGCCGTCGTCGCCCACCGGATTGTCGTTCGGCAGATCGTATTTCTGCCCGACGAAGTAGTCGTCCAGACCGTGCGCCGGAGCGGTATGCACCAAGCCCGTACCCGCTTCCAGCGTAACATGCTCGCCGCAGATGATGGGAACGATGCGATCATTGAATGGGTGCTGCAAATACAATCCTTCAAAACTACTTCCATGCCCACCACCAACAACGAGAGAATTCACATCAAACCCATAACGCTCAAGCGTCTTGGTACGCAACTCGCTACACAACACAAGAAAAGCTCGATCAGTTTTAACAATGTCATAGCGATATACAGGATGCACACAAACCGCTTGGTTAGCAGGAAGCGTCCACGGTGTCGTCGTCCAAATAACGGCGAATACCGGACGATCTATCGTATATTCGCCTAGAATTTTTCTGTTGTGTAACTCCCTTATGCTTTCTTGGGAAAACTCGAACGCCACATCAATTGCGGGCGAAACCTTATCCTCATATTCCACTTCCGCTTCGGCTAGTGCCGACTGGCAATCCAGACACCAGTTCACCGGCTTGCGGCCTTGGTATAAATAACCGCGCTCGAAAATTTTGCCGAGGGTGCGAATGATGTCCGCCTCGGTCTTGAAGTCCATGGTCAGGTAGGAATGATCCCAATCGCCCAACACGCCGAGGCGAATAAAATCCTTTTTTTGCCGTTCAATCTGCTCGGCGGCATAAGCGCGGCACAGTTCGCGGAACTGCGCGGGCGGAATGTTCTTGCCGTGCTTCTTCTCCACCTGCAA
>CAYZPM010000043.1:0-29276 GCA_964480365.1 uncultured Gallionellaceae bacterium | reverse complement strand
CAATTGCAGCAGGTTACCACCTTAATTTATTGTCTGAAAATCGGGGTCCACTATAACCGCAATCATTCACAAATGCTTTTGCCTGATCGTAGTCATCCTCGACCGCCGCACTAAACGGGCGAAAAGACATGTGCTTCTCTCTATGCTTTAAAAAGTGTAAGTCGTGTGATGGAAATCCGTGACTCTCCAGCCATTCCACCGTTACGCGCCGCGCTTTTGGCATGCGGGAAGTGGCGAAATGAAGCGTGTACTTCTTCGCCAATTGACGAAGCCCATCGACTGCATCTGGAAAAGGTTGAATCAACCAGAGATACCTCGGTTCCGAGAAGAGCTCGTGGATATGCCTCCATTCTTCCTTGCTGATACTATTTCCCGTGCTATCTTTGCATTCATAATAGTTGAAATCTTTTACGTCCTCATAGGCGAGTTGGACACGCCCGACCGTATGCTCGGCAATCACTCGACGCATCACTTCGTCAGTGCGAGCGATGACATTGTCAATGTCGATGCATAAGTTCTTCATTTGGGTTCCTACTCCCGTCTTAGGCCGTTAGATAGGAGTTTTAAGGAGGTGTGTCGGCTTGAATGCTGCTGGTAGCAACTCTGACAACGCGTACACGATTGGCGGATGTCCTTCACCCGTGTCTAATATTGCAACTGCATTCAACATGGCAAATTCGGACAATATTTGGCGGCACGCCCCACATGGGGAAATAGGTTTTTGCCCGTTAGTTGTGATGGCAACAGCCTTGAACTGACATTTCCCTTGACTGACCGCGCTTACCATCGCAGATTGCTCAGCGCAGATCGTCAATCCGTAGGAAGCATTTTCAACGTTTACACCAGTAACGACTGAATCATCTTCAAATAGAATGGCGGCAGCGACGCGAATCTTGGAGTATGGAGCGTAGGAATTCACTAGAACACCGCGCGCGGTTGCAAGCAGAGCTTCCACGTTGATGCCTGACATATTGGGTGTCGGATCAGTCACGTTGAGCGACAACCTTGGAGAAAACGGCTTGCAGTTCCTCGGACGCATTGGAAAACGCGTTTGTGAGTTCGATGCTGGGTGCATAATCTTCGCCATGAGCAAGTCGCTGCACTCGAAACACTTGAAAGTCACCACACTTCGCACTACCGACTACGGCCTGTGCTGTGACATCCGTTTTCTGTCCAACAAGTTCAAGTTTGTAGCGCATCACATTCTCCCGTGTTCTAGGGTGCACAACTTATCGGCCAAAATATCGGCGGATAACTCAAGATCGCTCAGAAGTTTCTGACCAGTTGCACCATTAATTAAATTATAATCCAACCCATTATAAAGGCCATCTAAATTCATCACGCCGAACAACTGTCCATCTTCAGGATCAGTCAACGGAAACGACATAATCCATTTGAGATCAGGGTGAACCTTCCTCAATTCTCCTGCCGGCAGAGTGTTGCTGCCCCAGCCTCCATTAAACATGACGATATATGGATCGCGGAATTTGAGATTCTTGAACACATGTCCTGTCGCCCCCCTTCCTTTTGTAATTCGAATAGACTCATCTGGGTGTCCATCCATGTTAACACTGGCACCTTGGGGAATTATGAGAACGTCCCCGATGGGGACAAACAGGTTGGCACGGATTTGCGTTAAAGGAACGTTAAGAAAGCTCGCCACTTGTTGAGTGGCAATGCTCAGGATGTCGCGGATGTCCTTGGCATCGGACGGTGCAAGTAGTGGCATATTGATGCAGCGAGCCCACTCATCGTAACGCCCCTCGAAGAAAGTGCCACTGTGTCCAATTGGCGAGAAGTTCTGCTCAACGTCCGGTATTTGCGAACAGAAACCTGATGAGCCAGAACAGCCTGCGCGTGGAATCACCCTCTTAGCAACTGCTGGCCAGATGTCCTTTTTTGCCACCTCGTTCAAAACATGAAGCACCTGCCCATTATGGAATTTTGTCTTCCAATCAAAATCCTTCGGCGCAAGACCGCCAGCAAAGATGACCTTGTCGAATTTCACCTCGGGATAGTTGCTGAGCAATTCTGCGACCAAGTAGGTGCCGAAGCTGTGGGCAATGATTGAAGGCCGTTTTACATTTTCCTGCTTACGAATGCGATCATACTCGCGGTGAAACCAATCCAACTTGGACGCACGTACACAAGGCGTAAGAAACCCGAGCACGCCTAACCGACCATAGTCGAGAGGGTACGGCACCATATCGTTCTTGGACAGAACCGTTGCCAAATCCTTCTGCCAAGCCCCACGGGTTCTGATACCGTGGATCGTGATTACGACTCGTTTTGCCACCACGCCCCCTTGCGCAGGTATTTCACTGCATTGTGCCATCCCTCTAAATGTTCATTATGCCTCATATGGCATTACCGATATATGCCGCCTATTCCCTGATGCAATAAATTCATGCAGTGAACATGCACCTAAAATTGGAATTGAACAATATGCCGAAATATCTATGCATTTATCTAAAATACATAGATATTTCGGCAAAATTAAATGGGTGCAGCACTAGCAATCTCTAGTAGAATCAATGCTGGTGCAGGTTTTAAACTGTTGGTACTGCGGTGACTGAGATAACAATTTCGGCATTGAACTGATCAGGCTTCACCGCACGATTAATCGCGCCCAGCTATCCGACTGGAGTTGCGTGCGTGAGGAGATTTCTTGGCATTGAGTGTACAGTCAGTTTGAGGGCGAAGTAATCAACTTACGTATAACCGAGAGGGTCTTTGATGGACATCATGAACAAAGTCATGGCGGATATGAATCCACTTGCAGCCCTTCTGTCCGACCACGAAACCAGCCATGTGGGCTACGTTTACACAATGGGATTCACTGATGCCTTGGTATTGACCAATGATGCTTGGAAAGAGAGAGTTGCAGGCATTCCGCACAATAGTTTTTTGGTCGCAGCGTCATTTAACCCAGAGAAAATGGCAGATACCCTTGAGTTTGATAAGGAAATTGTACTTCTTCGTGTCCTTGAACCTGCCAATCTTCCACAAGATGCTGATCTACTTAAGACAAGGATCGAGCACAATCAACGTCGCACCGCTGATGAATTATTCGTGCCAGACGTTCATGATGGGCTTGACCCTCTCACCCATGCCGAACTTCAATATGGCGGGCTCAGGTGTCGCATCCTCGGCACTTTCTACATTGACAGTGGGTTGCTACGGCTGGGCAGCGATCTAGAAAACTTCATGTGCTCAACCAGGTTGCGCGTGTTCAAACCAAGAGCGTCAGCGTTGGAGCGCATTGTTAATCATATCAACCCAGAAATACTAAATAAATCATTGGATGAGGCAAAAAAATCCGGTTTCACCGGGCTTCCATCGCCAATACAGATTGGCACTATTCGATACACCTCTACCGCACGACTCCATCGTGGGCAAGGAGAGCCGCTGGTGCCGGTGATGATCCAACCTTCTGACTTTCTAGCACGCCGAACAGCGGTTCTTGGCATGACGAGAACCGGCAAATCGAACACCGTGAAGACAACAGTTGCTGCGGTTAAGATGGCTGCGCTCAAGGATAATATAAAAATTGGCCAGATTATTTTCGACATCAATGGCGAGTATGCCAACGCCAATCATCAGGATGATGGCAGTTCAATTGCTGACGTTTTCGGAGCAGACTGCGTGCGTTATCGCGCAATCGACACCCCTGGCTTTGAAGACCTTCGCACCAATTTCTATCAAGAATGCGCTGATGGTTTGAACTTGTTGACGAAGCTGACGGCAGACGATCCATTTCGCAATCAGACTGACCTACAGCAGTTTCTGGACAGCGGCCTTGAAGAGCCTGATGCTACTGATATATCAGCACATAAACGATGGGAGGTTCGTCGTGCAGTTTTTCAATCCATTCTCTATGCGGCCGGATATAAAGCACCGGCAGGTTTTGCCGTGCGTTTTCCCCTCAACCAGGCAATTCTTACGACTGTTTCCGCTGTTCCTGGCGCGCCATCACCCACTCCATCTGGCAAGGGATATGTTTCAATGTCCTTGAAGGACGCTAGCAATTGGTTTCAGCAAGCCCGTCGCTTGAACTATGAAATGAGAACCCAACAGAAGGCTAGCAATCAGTCGGTGACGGGTTTTGCGTCATCTTCTGGTAATCCATGGATCGACCCGATGACCGAATCTTATTTAAACGTGCTCGCACGCGAGAATATTACTGGCACATCCGTTCGCGGACACAGGGCACTTATCCCTTATGTCGATTACCATTCGCCCCGAAGGCAGGCTGATGTTGTGGATGAAATCATTAACCATCTACTGAATGGAAAGATTGTCATACTTGACTTGTCGGCTGGGCCTGTTGAGGTTCGCACGGTGCTTTCCGAGCGCATCGCTCGCCAAATTTTCGAACGGTCCTTTGCGGTTATGAATGCCGGACAAGTTCCTCAAAATATGGTTATTTATGTTGAAGAGGCACATAACCTTATCGGAAAAAAGGAAGCGTTGACCTCAACGTGGCCAAGAATTGCGAAGGAAGGTGCAAAAGCAAAAATTGCTTTTGTCTATGCCACGCAAGAACCATCCTCCATCCATCCGAACATTTTGGCCAATACTGAAAATTGGTTTGTTACACACCTCAATAACGATGACGAGCTACGGGCTCTTGGCAAATTTTATGACTTCGCAGATTTCCATGATTCATTAAAGACTGCGCAGGATGTGGGGTTTGCACGCATCAAGACACTCTCATCACCATTTGTCGTGCCAACACAAATTGATCGGTTCACACCGGAGGATTTGAAAGCTGCTTTGCTGTCAATAGCTGGCGGTAAGCAAGAGTAAAAATGCCTTATAACCGAGAAAGGGCTGGAAAGAGCGGGCATGCTGATCTGGTTCGAAATCCAGATGTTGCTGAATTTCTGGAGAACTGCAGTTACATGCGCGAGCCCAGCGATCAGGAAGGGGCAAATATCGCATCATCCTTTAGAGACGCTCCCAGCGGCACGGGATTGCCACTCAAGGTGATTGCTTCGGATGCCAGCACATATTCAGAGGCAATCAGCGGACGGTTTCCCAGCACTCAAGTTGGATATGTAAAAGTTAGTTTGGTGCTTGTAGATCTAAAAGAATTTGCTAGCCTAACCGAGCCCGGATCACGTTACGTTGACCCATTTAAAGTTGCAGCAATGCATCGTAACGCAAGCGCAATTTCCTTCACTCTACCAGGCAGCAATATCCGCTACAAAAATGCTAGCACTGTTAAGGATGGTTTCCGACTGGCGGTTTTCGATCAATACTCAGATGCACGTACTAATTTTGCCAAAGGGGAAAAATATTCACTGTGCGACACTTTGCTTGCGATTAATGGAGGGAAAATATCCTTCAAGAAATGTCCTTCTTGTGGTGAATATCCTGATACAGATTTTGCATTTGACGACAATAACTTAGTCACAACTTGCAACAGTTGCCATGCCGATATATATGTCACTGATGACTTGCGTCTCCATGAACAGGTTAGCGACTATGGGGATTGCGCATCAGCCATCACTCGTTTCATGAATGTTACCGAACACCTCTTGGTCGCAAGTTTAATCCGTATGCTTGCAAAATATCAGCCCGAAGCTTTGTCGAATATGGGATTTGTTCTTGACGGGCCGCTAGCCATATTTGGTCAGCCGGCGGATGTTCACAAAAGACTAATGGCCTTATATAACGAGGTCGCAGAAAAACAAAAAAGTCGCAACTTGCGGCCACCTGTGATTATTGGACTCCAAAAAGATGGGCAAGTAATGGAACACGCAAGATCACTTGCGCCATTTTTAAACAATCTTTTTGCAAAAAAATCTGCCTACAAAGTTGTGGACGATACTTATCGCGGGAAATACATCTGTGAAGTTCAGAACACAAACTTTGGGCATGAAACCTATTACGGGCAAGACTTCATCTTAAAAACGGAATCTGGCCGCATTTTCACGGTAGGAATTCCATATCCCTTTCACGATAAGCAGCCCCGTGCTGATTTTGCCGTTAGGAAAAGTAATCCTGCAAATTATGGAGATTTGCTATCTCGATCATTCGATCTAATTCAGTATTTCGAGCTTGATTTATATGAGAATGCGGTAGTCCCAGTTGCGTTGGCGCATCGTCACGCTTCTATCAGTCTTGTGCCTGGCGGTAAGGTTCTTGACCTTGTTACAAAACATGGCTTGGGGTCTCTTAAGCAATAATTCAGCCATCAACGAAATACCTATAAGGAAAGTTATGGACATCACTCAGGGAATCAGCGTAGGTAATCTACTTTTAGACGCGAGCAACTATCGAATCGTAAAGCAGGCAAGCCAGAAAGGCGCGAGAGATGCAATCATTGCGGAGCAAGGCAAAAAATTAATTAAGCTTGCGGAAGACATTATTGAGCATGGCTTGAATCCCTTTGATCTGCCTATGGTTATTGATGCCGAGGATGGAAATCAGAACTACATTGTCGTGGAAGGAAATAGGCGATTGACCGCCATCAGTCTTCTACTCGACCCAGAATTGGCAAAGGGCACCCCTGTGTACAAGACATTTTCTAGATTAAGCAAAAAATATACTGACGCGATCCCCAAGGTACTAAATTGCGTGATTGCACCGAACAAGTCATCTGCGTTGGTTTGGATTAACCGGAAGCACGCTAATGGTCTAGAGGGGGCGGGAACAGAGCCTTGGACTGCGATGGCAAAGGCTCGTGCAGATGTCGAACAGGGTATCCCTCGCCCAGATTTGGATGTGGTTAATTTTGTTCTAAGCAATCCTTCTATGGATGATGGGCTGAGAACATATCTGGAAGGCGCAGGATTCAATTTGACAACTTTACAGCGTCTCATTACCACCAAGGAACTGCAAGCTGCCACTGGTTTGACGATTGACAACGGCGAGCTTGTGTCAAGCTATGACAAAGACTGGCTACAAAAAGTGCTTACCGATTTCGTCACAACTATCGCTAACGGTGAACGCGCGGGCGTGAAATTCACGGAACGAAGTATTGATAGCCAAGAAAAACGTCAAGCATTTGTTGCGGATGTGATTGCAGACCATCACGGGAAAAAGAAAGCCAATAAAGCATGGATTGTCAGTGGCAATCCAAAGGCAATTACCGCAACCACAAAGTCGCTAAAAACATCCAGCATTAAAGGCACTCCGTCCACGGAAGATCAACCTAACTTGATCCCAAGAAAATTCAAGCTTGAATTGCCTGCTGGAAAAATAAACGATGTTTTTGTGGAACTTAAGAAATTAGATGTAGTGACTCACCGCCATGCGGTATCCGTTTTGTTCCGAGTTTTTTATGAGCTTTCCGTGGACAGCTTTTTGAAAAGTCAAAATTCTATGCCTGCCCAAGGGAAAAAAGATTCACTACTGGACAAGCTCAACCTTGTCATTGGTTTGCTAGAAAATAATAACTTGATGAGCAAGAAAGAGTTGGCTGGCACCAAAACTGAGTTGGCAGACAAAAATTCACTTCTCTCGCCTGTCACGTTAAATGCCTATGTCCATAGTGAGTGGATGAATCCTGATCCATTACGTTTGAAAATCACTTGGAACAATGCCCAGCTTATGATTGAACGAATGTGGCAATCCGTAAATAATGCTGGCCAAAACTGAATAAAATCTCTATCATCGCGCCAAATCAGCGATGGAGCGGACTATGAAATTCAACACCCCCCTGCGTTACCCTGGAGGAAAAGGGAAACTGACAGGTTTCCTTAAAATGATTTTTGAGCAGAATGATTTGCTTGACGGTCATTATGTTGAACCATACGCTGGCGGGGCAGCCATAGCTCTAAATTTACTTACCCACAGTTATGCATCTTGCATACATTTGAATGATCTCAATCCTGCCGTATACGGTTTCTGGCACAGCGTCATCAATCAGCCAGACGCTCTCTGCAAGGCTATTCGCGATGTCAAGGTGACAATGAATGAATGGCACCGGCAAAAAGCTATTCTAAATGATCATGCCAATCACAGTCCGCTTGAAATTGGCTTCTCAACCTTTTTTTTAAATCGAACTAATCGTTCAGGAATCATTTGGGGAGGAGTTATCGGTGGTAAAAATCAGGATGGCACCTGGAAGCTTGATGCACGCTTTAACAAGGATGATTTGATTCGTCGGATCGAGAAGATTGCATTGTACCGTTCGCGGATTCGTCTATACAACCTCGACGCTGCAGAATTAATTAAAACCATATTACCAACACTGCCCAAAAAGACAATTGTCTACCTTGACCCTCCCTATTATGTCAAAGGTCAAGGGCTTTATGAAAACCACTATTTTCATGATGATCATGTAAGCATCGCCAAGCTGGTCAAGAAACAAATAAAACATCACTGGATAGTTTCATACGATCATGCTCCAGAAATTATTGAGATGTACAAAGGGTGTCCGACCATAACCTATGGCATCAATTACAGCGCACAAGACCGTTACGAAGGAGCTGAAGCCATGTTTTTCAGTAAGCAGCTAATTATTCCTGATGTGAAGAATCCGGCGAATCTCAAGGCTGCATAAAAGATCTGTGCCGTGTACATTCATTTGGTTATGAATTCATTGGAATACACAACACCCTTACTTAATCTTCAGTCCAAATGAGGTGACCGCTGTCGCGGTTGGAATGATACCAAACGTCGTGAGTGGATCTTGAATTCCAATTGATCGTGAGACCGAAAGTGATACGGACTTTGTTAATTGCCATGATAAATCCATCTCATTTAAATGACCCGCATCATCATTCACTACCTGACTTGATAAGTGCATCGTCACTGAGGTTACGGGAGTTTTGATCGTTCCAAACAATTCGCATGGGTAGGCATAAATATCTAAACGAGCATATTTGTAGCTACGTGGGGGGGCTACCATAGGCATAGAACTTGAGCCTGTGACGCCAGCCACAGGACTTGCATTACTATCTCCATACTGTATTTGTTCCCCTGCAGTGGCGCTGAAATATACTGGATGGTTCTTTCCAGTCCATCTTGACGGGAGCATTGGGCTGAATTCGGATATCGAGAGCGATGCAAAGTTGTAGAGCTGGTTTTCCACGCGCACCCGGCTCTCCAACCTGCCAATTCGTTCGGTAGTTGAAACCCAACTTGTGACTCCCTCGTTAAAATCCTCTGGTGATCTTGGGGTGGGGTAGAAAACTTGATTCACACCAGACCCCCAACTTGCCCATTCTGGTTTTAGTTGTTGTAGTTTCGTCGACTGGGGACTGATATTTGCCCCAGCGAATAAGAAATAGTGATTTACACCAGAACTCAAGCCTTCACGAAAGTCGGTATAGTTAAATGGGGAATTGATGGTATCCATCGTGTATCGAACTTCTCCTGCGACACTCGGTTGTGACGCTCCACTAACATCCTTGACATTGACAGTGACTCCTTGGTTGCTAGAAAGCAAGGTTGACACATAATCTGGAATATCGGCCTGTTTGTCGACTGTATCTGGAGTTGCTGGGCTGGTTGCATCCCAACCTGATAAACGGGAAGTAATCGTGGTTAGTTTAGACGGTTTATTCGATTTGCCTTGATTGCATATTTTGTTGTCGGCATCCGTGATAGATAGACTCGCTTTGTCCTTAATCAGTGCACATCGAATGCTGTTACCTTCCTCCTTAAAAAAATAACTACGCTTGTCCGCAACAATTTGATATGGCGTACGACCCTTGAAGTTACTTGCATCGACATTTCCGTTTGATGCATTTACGGCCTTCAAAACCAAGCCTAGCACGTTCACTTTATTGCCATTATTGCCCGTTTTATTTAAACAAAATTGAATCTTAACGGCATAAGTAAGAACAGTTTCGTCGTTGTAGTAATAATCGTTGGTTTTGTAGTCATCGCATTTATCCTTATTCAGATCAGGCATTTTCTTACTATGATGTGTGTCAGAAAGATCCTCTTGATAATACATATTGACGAAAGGAGATCGTGAGCACAAATTGGTCGGAGTTGGCTGTGGAATCGTTTGTAGATCAAATAGGCTAGCCCTAAGGCTAGTGGTATCCGTCCCTTTTTCGTACAATTCTCTAATTGCAACCATAACATTAAGTAGTGCATCGTTAGCATCCTTTCCTCCTGCCCCATAACCACAATCATCAGTCTTGGGATTCTCAACTGCCGCACCCCAAACAGGAGAACTGGCTGCCAAGAATCCCCAAAGGCACAAAAACACAAATAAAAATCGCGATCCAGTATTTTTCGAGTTAGGCATTTTCTGTTCCCTTAGATGAGAAATCCCGAAACAATTTTCTGGTTATGTAAGTTCTATATTTACCAGTTCATATTTAGCTGCATTGAGTCATGACATCTGCCGCATCGGGCGTGTAGACATCTCTGATGCCCGAAGGCCGAAGTATTACCCTACTATTAATAATGAAAACTGACAATATGTAGAAAGGCCTATATATTTCATGTAAATACATAGGCAGTCCAAAGGACACATAGGCACTGCACAATCAATCCCCGGTAGAATTGCGTGTCTGCTATATCAACTGTTCAGGCAGAAGCTAGTCCGGCAATGTTTTGGTTCCGAAATGGCATGTTTGGCAAAATTATGCTTTCCGGATGGCAGGACTGAAACTTCAGAAGTGCAGTGAAAACTCTTTTTGTGGCAAGATTATGATTCTGGATGACGGCAAGATTATGGTTCGCGGAACATGAAGGGTTTAAGGGAGAAGGGTTGAAGGGTGGGTTTTGCCCCTTGAGCACCAAAAGTGCGATCCCTTCCCCCTTTACAGCTTTTACTCCTGCACCACTTCAAAATCGTGAGTTATGTCCGCCATCTTGCCCAGCATGATGGACGCCGAGCAGTATTTTTCCGCTGATAGCTTGATGGCGCGTTCGACCAATTCTGGCTTGATTTCCTTTCCCTTCACCACGAAATGCATGTGAATCTTGGTGAATACCTTGGGGTCTTCTTCGGCGCGCTCAGCACTCAATTCCACGTAGCAATCGGAAACTGCCTGACGGCTTTTTTTCAGGATGGAGATCACATCGAAACTGGTACAGCCCCCCGCGCCCAGCAGCAGCATTTCCATCGGACGCGGACCCAGATTGCGTCCACCTGCTGCCGGTGCGCCATCCATAAGAACAGCATGGCCGCTTTCAGTTTCACCTAAAAATGAAACCTGCTCTACCCATTTGATGCGTGCTTTCATGAGGTGTCCCGTTAATCTAATGTCAGGATTCTACCCGATACCACAGTAACCCGATAAGCTCGTGCATGAAAATTCTGCTGTCGTTCAGGCTTTCGGCGTTAGGAATGAAACTGAGCAGGTCAGTCTGATAACGAGTGGTAAAGGCGGAGGGGGCGGGGATGACATCGAACCCGGCTGCCTGAAATGCCATGACCGAACGTGGCATGTGCCAGGCATGGGTGACCAGATAGATGCGTTTGATGCCTACCTTTTGCAACAGTTGATAGCTGTAGCGCGCATTCTCCAGTGTATTATCGGAGGCATCTTCCGTCCATTGTACCGGAACATTGAATTCTTTCTCCAGTACGGCCTTCATTTGCTGCGCCTCGGAGAGGTTGTTGCCGAGCGGCTTGCCGCCCGTGACCAAGATAGGCTTGCCGGTTTCGCGTTGCAGTTTGGCGGCGTAGCGCAGGCGCACCAATGAAGAATCGCCCACGGTATCTATCCCGCCATATTCCGGTGCCTTGAAATAAGTGCCGCCGCCCAATACGACGATGGCGTCAGCGGGTTGGGTTATGGAATCGACGGCTTTGGTATTGCCTTCCAGCATGCGTAGCGCGCCACTGGCAACATAAGGCGTGGCGCACAACCATAGCAGCGCGAGCGAGCCGACAAGCAGGGCGCGCCCGAGGCGCGGGCGTGAACGGCTAAAGAGCAGCCCGACCAGCGCGGCAAGCAGCAGGCTGAGCGGCGGGAGCAGGAATGCGCTGATCAGGTTGGTGAAGAACCAGGACATGCTTTACCTTTATCTAACTTATGACAAGTGATGTTGCAGTCGTCGTCGGGGTGACAGACGCAACTTCGGCATGATACCGCGACTTGTTGAAAACGGAGCTTTGACCGATAATGCCGCGCCCAGCGGTGGTTCTGCTCTTCTGTGAAGAGTGCTTATTTCGGAAGTGCTATTGAACATCAAATTCCAACGTGCGGTTGACCGTCTTGCGGGCGTGCCGATTTGTGCGCTGCTCTCTCTGGTTGATCGCCTTCGCCATGTCTTGGGTGTCGCCTCCCCGGCATCCCCGCCGCGCCGGATTCTGATTATCCTGCTTTCGGAAATGGGCAGCCTGGTTCTCGCCCACCCAATGTTTGCGCGACTGAAGCAGCAATATCCCGATGCATCGTTGCACATCATGCTGTTCCGTAAAAACCGCGAAGTGCTCGACTTGCTCGGGGTGATCCCGGAAGAAAACGTGCTGACCATCGATGACCGCTCGTTGATTGAATTCGCCACCGATAGCCTTAACGCCATACAAAAAATGCGTGCGCTGAAATTCGATGTGGTGATCGATTGTGAGTTGTTTTCCCGCGTGAGCAGTATCTTCTCATATCTGTCCGGTGCGCCGGTTCGCGTCGGTTTCCATCCGCACACTCAGGAAGGGCTGTATCGCGGCTCGTTCATCAACCGCCCGGTGTTGTATAACCCTTACCGGCACTTGTCGCAGCAACTTTTAACCATGGTTTCGGCGATTGATTCCCATACAGTGCCAACTTCGAAAGAGGCGCCGGTGGCAGATGTGAGTAATCCTCCCATGCTGGCCTTCCCGGAGAAAGAATTGCAGCGGGTTGCCGCACAGTTGTATGCCGATTTCCCCTCCACCAAGAACAGGAAATTGGTGCTTGTCTATCCCAGCGGCGGCATTTTACCGATACGCGCATGGCCGCTGGAAAACTACCTTCAGCTATGCAATGGACTGCTCGGCGATGGGTATGCGGTCGGGGTGATCGGCCTCAAGGACGACAAGCCGCTGGCTCAAACTTTGGTGGAGCATTGCCAGAGCGAATATTGCGTCAATCTGGCGGGATATACAAAAACGGTGCGTCACCTTCTGGCGATCTTTCATCGGGCTTCATTGCTGATAACCAATGATGGCGGCCCCGGCCAGTTTGCGGCACTCACTCCGATTCCTTCGCTAATCTTTTTCGGCCCAGAAACGCCGCAGTTGTATAGCTCGCTCAGCAAGAATGCCCAATATTTTTATTCTTCCCTGTCCTGTTCACCGTGCCTGACCGCCTACAACCACCGCTCTTCGCCCTGTGATGGCGACAACCAATGCCTGAAGCAGATCACCTCCGCACGGGTACTGGCAAAGGCGCGTGAGGTGCTTGAGGCCGAGTCGTCAAGTAAGCTCGCATGAAGCTGGATATACGGATCTCCATCGGTTCGTTGTTGCGCCGGATATTTTCGCGGCGCTTCCTGAAGTTCGGCACCGTGGGTGTTTCCGGGATGGTAGTGAATATGGGCTTGCTGTATGTCGCCCAGGAACACATCTTTAATGCTGTTCAGCAGACCGAGATAAAGCTTAACCTGTCGCTTGCGCTGGCGATTTTTTTTGCCACCCTGAATAATTTCATCTGGAACCGGATGTGGACGTGGGCAGATCGCAAGCAGCATCACCACCGGCCTTTTATTGTCCAGTTCGGCCAATACACGCTGGCCTGCTGGCTCAGTATCTTGCTGCAAGCCATTTTTACCAACCTGCTGGCCCCGCACATTTATTATCTGATCGCCAATATGGCTGCTATCGCGGTGACTAGCGTGCTTAATTTTGTGCTGAACGATATCTGGACATTCGGGCGGCTGAAGTTGTCGGCGATACATGCATCCAACCCCGCCAAGGAATAGCCATGTTCAGGCAACCTGCTGACTCCCGTTTGCGTTTGGCTTGGTACGTGCTGGCCACGCTGCTTGCAGTGTTCACCTATTTCTACGGCCTCGACAGCCAGCACATCCCGAAGAACGGCGACGAATACCCGTACGAGCACATCACGCGGTTGACGGCGGACAGCGGCCATCTGTTGCCGCTGCAATCTCAATTGGACAATATGCGCAACACCAAGCCGCCGCTCTTGTTCTGGCAGGGCATCGCTTCTACCCACGGGGGGCAGGACTGGACATTGTGGGACCTGCGCTATCCGAGTGTGATTTACACCTTGCTCACGGCTGGGCTGACTTTCCTGCTGGGCTGGAAAGTGTCGCGAAAGTTGGAAACGGGCTTCATCGCGCTGCTGACTTATCTTGCCTTCTTCAGTACCTATCGCTACGGGCGTCCCTTCCTGATCAACCCGGCGGAGGTGTTCTGGTTTTTCCTGCCTTTCTTTACGTTGCTGTACTGGAAATCTGTCACTTTTGAATCGCGTTTTTGGGTGCCGCTTTTGCTGGGCATCGAAGTCGGCATCGGCTTGTTGTATAAGTCCTTCGCGTTAATTGCGCCGGTGGGATTATGCCTCGTCTGGTGGTATCTGCATTACCGCGAATACCGCTGGTTTTACTGCCTGCGCAAAGATGCGGTGAAGGTGGCGGTTACGGTGGTGGTGGCACTGGCGTTGTTCGGGTTGTGGTTTTTGCTCGACCCCGATCCGCAGGGGGTATGGCGCGAATTCATCGTCGGGGAGAACGCCGGAAAATTCGATGCGCGCGGGAATTATCTGCTGAATTTTTTATGGGGCGGCAGCAGCGTATGGGCGCTGGTGATCGGTTACCCTATGAACGCGGGGCTATTGGCCGCTCCCGTGGCTGCGGTGTTTTTCATCGCTTACCGACGGCGCGTGCTACTGATCGACGCGGAAAAAATGCTGTGGATATGGATGGCCGCGTTGTTCATCGTGTTTTGCCTGCCCAGCCAGCGTTCGGCGCGATACCTGCTGGAAGCCATGCCGGGGCTGGCGGTGCTGTGCGCGCTTAACTGGCACCGCATCAGCCGTAAAGTGTTTGTCGTCAGCCTGCTCATGATGGGTTGCGTGCTGGCATTTTTTGCCTTCCTTTCCGTGCATTTGCAGCAGGAAATGCACGGCGCAGAATTGTATGGGCTGGCATACTGGTCGTTGCTGGCGCTAAGCGCCGCACTGATATTGATCGCGTTGTTCGTCCCGAAATTCACGCCAGCCATCGTCAACGTTGCGGCGCTGCTGGTGCTGCTTTGCTTTGCTGCTTTCCTGCGCCCCTTCGATGGCGCTTTCGGCAACTACAGCGCGGATGTTCAGCATTACGCCAAGGGCAAAGATGTTTGGGTACCGTGTAACTTCAGGGCGAAGGAGGAGGGCTATCGCTTTATCCTGCCGGGCGCGCAGGTTCATGGCTATCACGAAGACCTGGGTTTGAGCGCCGCAGGGCTGGCCGCAAAATATAGTCTGTTTGCGGTGCAAGTGCCGTTGCAGAATGTGGGCTGTGCTAATTGCAAAATACTCGGTCAGCGTCTGGATATTCGCAGTCGCCAAAGCGAAAGCGAACTTAAACAAATGCTCAAAGGCGAAGTATTCCAGCACCTGTTCGTCAAAGAACTTTTGATTGAAGTGCCGGGGGTGAATTCGACTGTGGTCGCCGCAGAGGGGTGCCGCTGATGAACCGCTTGTTGCTTGGTCTTATTCTGCTCGCATTCGGCGTCGGAGCTTTCAAGGTGTCCCAATATCACGTATCAACAGGATTTCAAGTGCCTTCGAAAACTGTAGCAAGCAATGGCGATGTGAAGTTTCAGAGCCGCTTCGCTTCTTCCAGGCTGCATATTCAAACCCACGCCGCTTCCGAGATCGAACTGAAAGATGGACGCATCCGCGCATTCTGGTTCTCGGGCAGCCGTGAAGGCGCGAAGGATGTTGAGATACACAGCTCGGTGTTCGATCCTGCGCGCGGGCTGTGGAGCGACGAACAAACCGTAGCCACGCGCGAAGGCACCGAGCAATCGGTGATGCGCTATATCAGCAAGCTGGGCAATCCTGTGGCAGGTCGCGCGGTTGACGGCACGCTGTGGCTATATTACGTGACCGTGTCGATGGGCGGTTGGGCGGGCAGTTCGATCACGGCGATGACCTCGGTGGATGAGGGCGCAACGTGGAGTCCTGCGCGACGCCTGATTACGTCTCCTTTCCTGAATATCAGCACCCTGGTCAAGGGCGCACCGTTTCTTTACAGCGACGGCACGATGGGACTCCCCGTTTATCATGAGTTCATCGGCAAGTTCGGCGAGATTCTGCATTTCGACCCGACCGGAAAGCTAATAGACAAGCAGCGCCTGAGCGCAGGAAAGGATCACGGCCTGCAGCCGGTATTGTTAGTCAAGAATGCGAACGAGGCGCTGGTACTGATGCGCCACACCGGAGATGTTCACCGCAAGGTAATCAGCGTCTCGACCAGCGATGGAGGGCAACACTGGACTGCGCCCGAGAAGTCTGTATTGTCGAGTCCCGATGCAGCCCTTTCGGCGGTGGTTCTGCCGGATGGGCGCATCCTGGCAGTGCTGAACAATCAGGAGCAGAGGCGCGATGTATTGTCGCTGATGATTTCAGCGGATGGCGGCAGCACCTGGAAAAATGTTTATCAACTCGAAAATCAGCGGAATGAAAAACTGGATGAGGCGCATTACCTCAAGACGGTTGCGGGCCTGGCCAAAAATATGGTTGCAACCGATGTCGGCGAATATGTGGAATCCGCCAAAGCGCCCATGTGTACAGGAAACGATTGCCGCTTCGAGTTCTCTTATCCCTACCTGATTCAGACGCAAGGTGGAGATTTTCACCTCGTCTATACCTGGAACAGAAGCTTCATCAAACACGTATGGTTTACCCAAGCCTGGCTGGATCAGCGCCTGAAAGAGACTGGTCATGATTAATTTTACCGACATCACAGGGTTGGCAAGCAGCACCGTCGCAATGATTGCGATGGTCGTTATGTTGCCCGGTGTGGCGCGTCTGCAAAGGGTTCATTTTGCGTTGCTGGTATGCGCTATCGCCATCGTGGTGCTGATTCCGTTCGGCGGCCTGCCGCTCGCGGCCTATGTGCGCGGCTGGATGGGGGACCTGAGCATCACTTCGCTGGTGTTGCTAACGTCGGCAATATTAAGGCCGCTGCTCGGCTGGCCGTTTAATGCTCCCTCTCCCGCCGGGGTAACCAATGACTTACCCAGCGTACTTTGCTGGGGTAGTCAGATGGCTAGTAGTCCTATCAGTAGTTCCATCAGAGGGCTGGGGTGGGGGAACGCTCATAGCAAATACACGTTATTTTTTATAATCGCCCTTGCCGCCTTGGGCCTATACCCAATGGCCCTGGGTATAGGCTACTTCGACCCTTATCGGCTGGGATACGGCAATCCGTGGTTCATGGGCGGATTGCTGTTGCTAGCGCTAGCAGCCTGTTTCCGGCGACTCCCGCTGGTAGCACTCGTTATCGCGCTGGCCGTGCTTGCGTGGGGCGTTGGCTGGTATGAGTCCAATAATCTATGGGATTATCTGCTCGACCCGCTGCTGGCTATTTATGCGATCGGTGCGCTGGTGCGGCAGGGCATGCAAGCCTTATGGAAATTGCAACGAGGCTGAATGCGTATTACATCCAAGAATTAACCCGTGCTGTACGTTAGACTGCCAGATGGTAAACTTCCCTAACCCTTTCATCAGGAGTCAAACCATGGCCCATCTATTCGAACCCCTCAAGCTGCGTGACGTTGTTCTGGGCAACCGTATCGGCATCCCGCCCATGTGCCAGTATGCGGCGCGCGACGGGGTGGCGGCGGACTGGCATTTTGTGCATTACGGCAGCCGCGCGGTCGGTGGTGCTGCGCTGATGATCCTTGAGGCAACGGCAGTGACGCCGGGTGGACGAATCAGTCCGGGCGATCTCGGCATCTGGGACGATAAACATATCGAGCCGCTGGCGCGCATCGCACGCTTCGCGCAGGAGCAGGGTTGCGTGGCCGCCGTACAGTTGGCTCACGCTGGTCGCAAGGGAAGCATCGGGCTCGGTTGGCAGGCGCAAAGCACGCTGAGAGAGAGCGAAGGTGGCTGGAAAATTGTCGCCCCGTCGCCTATATCCTTCGGTGAAGGTTATGCAGTGCCAAGTGAACTAGACGAGGCTGCCATCCGTCAAGTGATCGCCCAGTTTGCGGCGGGCGCTCGCCGTGCGCGCGAAGCCGGTTTTCAGACGGTTGAGATACATGCGGCGCACGGCTACTTGCTGCACCAGTTTCTGTCGCCGTTATCCAACCGCCGTACCGATGCCTATGGCGGTAGCTTCGAGAACCGAACCCGACTGGTGCGGGAAGTGGTCGCCGCTATTCGCACCGAATGGCCGGAAGGACTCCCCCTGCTGATCCGCCTGTCGGCTACTGATTGGGTCGATGGCGGCTGGAACGCGGACGAGACGGTCGAACTGTGCCGCGCGTTGAAGGGACTCGGTGTCGATCTGGTGGATGTCTCAACCGCCGGTCTGGTGCCGACGGCGAAAATCCCCGCTGGACCTGGATTCCAGACCGAGTTCGCCGCGCGGGTGCGCCATGAGGCTGGCATCCCCACTGCCGCCGTCGGCCTGATCACCTCGCCAGCGCAGGCCGATCACATTATCCGCACCGGGCAAGCCGATATGGTGCTGCTCGGTCGTGAAATCCTGCGCAACCCTTACTGGCCTCTGGGTGCAGCCCAAGAACTGGGGCAGTCGACATCTTGGCCACAACAATATCTGCGCGCCGCGCCGCCGGGTTCAACGGGGCGCTAACCAGCCTGCGTGTGTTGCTGGTGCTGTGTCAATTCCGTCCAGCCTTTGGCTGGTTACGGATTGCCTGACTTTGTTATTAGCCCCAACAACCACGACGTATACTGCCGTTCTGTATCCACAGGCCATCTTCACAATATGAACACAGCCGCATCCGACAACTTTGCCATCCATACGTCTGGACTGACACGCCAGTTCGGGTCTTTGACTGCGGTGGATCATATCGAGTTGCGGGTTTCCTATGGGGAAGTTTTCGGCTTGCTCGGTGCAAACGGTGCGGGGAAAAGCACGATGATCAAGATGCTCACGACTCTGTTGTCGCCCACATCCGGGGCCGCCGAAGTCGGGGGGTTCGACATCATTCAATCTCCGGGAGAGGTCAGAAAACGCATCGGTTACGTGTCGCAACTCGTGTCAGCCGATGGAGCCCTGACCGGCTACGAGAATCTGCGCCTGTCAGCCAAACTATATGGTTTGCCCAAGACAGAGCGAAGCGCGCGCATGGCTGATGCACTGGACTTCATGGGCCTTAGCGATTCGGCGCACAAGCTGGTGCGCACCTACTCCGGCGGCATGATCCGCAGGCTTGAACTGGCCCAGGCCATGTTGCATCGCCCGGCGATCCTGTTCCTGGACGAGCCGACGATTGGACTTGATCCGGTTGCGCGCCGCATGGTGTGGGATCGGTTGCTGGATCTCCGGCGCGACTATGGCATGACGGTTCTCATCACCACGCACGATATGGAAGAAGCCGAGACGCTTTGCGACACCTTGGCGATTCTGCACGCGGGGCGAGTAGGCATAGTCGGCAAGCCTGCCGAATTGCGCGCGGGACTCGGGGCGGACGCGACCATGGATGACGTGTTCGTACATTTCGCAGGAGGCTCGATACACGAAGGAGGGACGTTCCGCGAGGTCTCCCAGACCCGCAGGACGGCTCACCGTCTTGGTTAATCGAGAATACAGATGAAAAAATTCATCCGCGAAACAGCCGCAATTGTAGAAGTCGAGCTGATCAAACTCGTCCGCGACCCGACCGAAATCATCTCGCGTGCGGTGCAACCCGTGCTGTGGCTGGTGGTGTTCGGGCAGGTTCTCGCCCAGGTTCGCGGCATCCACACCGGGCAGTTGAGTTACCTTGCGTTTATCACGCCGGGAATCCTCGCGCAAAGCGTCCTGTTCAGCGCGATCTTCTATGGCATTGCAATCATCTGGGAGCGCGACCTTGGCGTGGTACATAAGCTTCTGGTGAGCCCTGCCCGGCGCAGCTCTCTGGTTTTTGGTAAAGCGGTCGCAGCCGGATTTCGCGGCCTTGTGCAGGCGGTTGTCATCTATCTCGTCGCGCTGATTATGCATGTTTCGCTCAGGCTCGATCCGCTGGCAATCATTGCGGTGCTGGCCGGTGTGATGCTAGGTTCGGGGATATTTGCCACTTTTTCGCTCATCATCGCGTGTATCGTAAAAACGCGTGAACGTTTCATGGGCATTGGGCAACTCCTGACCATGCCCATGTTTTTTGCGAGCAACGCAATCTATCCGCTGGAGATTATGCCAGGCTGGCTGAGGGTCGTTGCACAGATTAATCCACTCACCTATTTGATCGACGCACTGCGCGGACTCATGATCACAGGAGGGGAAAGCGTCCATGGTTACACAGTTGATTTCGGGGTCTTGCTCGCGGTGTTCGCTGCCCTGCTATTCGTTGCAGTGAGGTTGTACCCGACTTTGGCGGAATGAGTGCTGCACTGGGTTTTACCTACGATAAGGGGCGGATTCAGGGGCTATTGTCAAACTGAACCTATACCCAATGCGTTATATCTTGTTGCCATAACCCGGAAAAATGTCGTAGAATCGCGCCCCCTTGGCATTCGCTAAGAAGATATTCGCTAACGAAAAGTAGGTTAACTATATGGTTGTCATTCGATTTGCACGCGGCGGTTCCAAGAACCGTCCATTCTTTAATGTGGTTGTAGCGGATTCGCGCAATCGCCGTGATGGTCGTTTCATCGAGCGCATCGGTTTTTACAACCCGGTTGCTCCTGAAGGCGCAGACGGCATGCGTATCCAGTTGGATCGCGTAGCGCACTGGCAGGAAAAGGGCGCGCAAATAAGCGACGCCGTTGCCAAGCTGGTTAAGCGCGCTGCTGGTGCTGCAGCCAAAGCGTAACGAAACAGACCCCATGGTAATCATGGGGCGGGTGGCGGGTGCGCAGGGCATACTCGGCTGGGTGAAGCTTAAAACTTACACCGAGTTCGCGGATAGTCTTGCCGAATTTCCGGTCTGGTGGCTGGGGGATGACAAACATCCCTGGCGCGAGGTCAGCGTGGAAAAATTTGCGGTACAAAGCAAAGGCCTGATCGCCAAGTTTCCGGACTGCAACGACCGCACCGCCGCCGAAAAATACCGGGGCTTGCTGGTGGCAGTGCCGCGCAGCAGCCTGCCGCAACAGGCTGAAGATGAATATTACTGGGCTGATCTGATCGGCCTAGATGTAGTGAATGTTGCAGGCGAAAGCTTGGGCACAGTAGATAATTTGATGGATACCGGCTCCAATCAGGTGCTGTGTGTGCGGGGAGCGAGCGGTGAGATATTGATCCCGTTCATCGCCAGCGCCATCAAGCAAGTGAGCCTCGCGGACAAAGTGATCCGGGTTGACTGGGCTGCGGATTGGGCAGAGAAACACTGAGCGGGGTACTTCCAGAAGTTCAGATTTCGCTCAAATGCAAGGCGCGATAAAATTTACGCAGCGCTGCATATTAATATATGTGAGCAAGGAAATTTTTGAGCAACGCCGCAGTTGAAATGAAATCTGGATTTATGGAAGTGCCCCGAAAATGAGGTTTGATGTCATTACGTTGTTCCCCGAAATGTTCGGCGCGATTACCCAGTATGGTGTGACGCGACGCGCGGCGGAGCAGGGCAAGTTTGTATTGCAGACGTGGAATCCGCGCGATTTTACGTCAGACAATTACCGTACTGTGGATGATCGCCCATATGGCGGCGGCCCAGGGATGGTAATGCTGGCGGAGCCGCTGGCGCAGGCGATCAACGCCGCGAAGCAAGGTCAAGCGCAAGCGGGCGTGGCGCAGAGTTGCGTGATTCATCTCTCGCCGCAAGGCAGGCCGCTCACCCATGAAGTGGTGATGGAACTGCTGGCGCGCGACGCAGGATTGATTTTGCTGGCGAGCCGTTACGAAGGCGTGGATGAGCGCCTGATCCGGCAGCAGGTAGATGAAGAGCTTTCCATCGGCGACTACGTGTTGTCCGGTGGCGAGTTGGCAGCGATGGTGTTGATGGATAGTCTGGTGCGGCAAATCCCCGGTGTATTGGGCGATGACGCATCGGCGCAGCAGGACTCATTTGTAAATGGTCTGCTCGATTGTCCGCACTACACGCGGCCTGAGATTTATAACGGCGAAGATGTTCCGGAAGTATTGATGTCCGGGCACCACGCCGAGATAGAAAAGTGGCGATTGAAGCAGGCATTAGGCAGGACTGCGGAACGTCGCCCGGATTTGCTGGCATTGCGCCAGTTAACAAAACAGGAAGCTCGGCTACTGGCAGAGTACCAGCAGGAACAAGCATCCGTACAACAAGAGGAAACAAAATGAATCTGATCGCAATACTTGAGCAAGAAGAAATTGCCCGTCTGGGTAAAACGATACCGAACTTCAGCCCCGGCGACACCGTGATCGTCAACGTGAACGTGGTCGAAGGCGAGCGCAAGCGTGCGCAGGCCTACGAAGGTGTGGTTATCGCCAAACGCAACAAGGGACTTAACTCTTCGTTCATCGTGCGTAAAGTTTCCGCCGGCGAAGGCGTGGAACGTACCTTCCAGACCTATTCCCCGAGCATCGCCAGTATCGAAGTGAAGCGTCGTGGCGACGTGCGCCGCGCCAAGCTCTACTACCTGCGCGACCGTTCCGGCAAGTCGGCACGTATCAAAGAAAAGCTGGCAGCCCGCAGCACCAAAGTCGCAGCGTAAGCTCCGGCGGGTTCCAGAAAAAACGGGAGGCACATGCCTCCCGTTTTTTATTGCGCTATCATTGCCGCATGGACTATCAGACAAAACTCAAAACACCGTTCGGTGTGCTCGGCATTCTCTGCACGGATGAAGTGTTGACCGGCATCGAATTCCTTGCGCTGGGTACAAGGCCGCAGCCGCCGCGCAATGTCTTTGCGCAAAAGGTATGCGAGCAATTACTCGCGTACTTTGCCGATGCGGATTTTCGTTTTGAGCTTCCTCTTAAGCCAGGAGGCACGGCGCACCAGAACAAAGTATGGCAGGCGATGTGCGGCATTCCGCGTGGGCAAGTGCAAACTTATGGCGACCTCGCCGCACAGATCGGCTCCAGTCCGCGTGCGGTCGGCCAGGCGTGCGGCAACAATCCCATTCCCGTGATCATTCCCTGCCATCGCGTAGTGGGCAAGTCCGGCATGGGCGGCTTCATGCACCACAGCGGCGGTGATGCGCTGGACATCAAGCGCTGGCTGTTGATGCATGAAAAAGTAACAGAACCAGAGTCCGTCGTTCCCGCGAAGGCGGGAATCCAGTCCAATAAAAGCGCTGGATTCCGGGTCAAGCCCGGAATGACAAAACCAAAATGAACAACACCGACCTCCTCGACGAATTCAGCGACAGCCTGTGGCTGGAGGACGGCCTGTCGCGCAACACGCTGGAAAGCTACCGCCGCGATCTGAATAAATTCGCCGCTTGGCTGGAGCAGCAGCGCAATGTTCCAATACTGGAAACCACGCATGCCGACATACAAGGCTTCCTCGCGCATCTATTCGATCAGAAAGCCAAGTCCACCAGCACCGGACGCGCCATCTCCAGCCTCAAGCGCCTGTTCCGCTACCTGCTGCGCCAAAACAAGATAGCCACCGACCCCACGCTGCAAATCGCCCCGCCCAAGCTGCCACGCAGCCTGCCCAAGAGCCTTACCGAGCAGGATGTCGAACTGCTACTGGAGGCAGCGGATGTGCAAACTCCGCTGGGCCTGCGTGACCGCACCATGCTGGAAGTGCTGTACGCCACCGGCCTGCGCGTGTCCGAGCTGGTCACCCTAAGCGTGGCGCAGGTCAGCCTCGACATGGGCGTGGTGCGCGTGATGGGCAAGGGCAGCAAAGAGCGTCTGGTGCCGCTGGGCGAAGAGGCGTTGGACTGGATCAGGCGCTACCTCGCCGAAGGCCGCCCGGCGCTGCTGACGGGCAAACTCAGCGATGCTCTGTTTGTCACTGCGCGCGCCGAAAGCATGTCGCGCCAGATGTTCTGGTATCTGATCAAAAAGCACGCCAAGCATGGTGGGCTGAACAAATCGCTTTCCCCGCACACCCTGCGCCACGCCTTCGCCACCCACCTGCTCAACCACGGCGCGGACTTGCGCGTGGTGCAGATGTTATTGGGCCATGCGGATATTTCCACCACGCAGATTTATACCCATGTGGCGCGTGAGCGGTTGAAGCAGCTGCATGCGCAGCATCATCCAAGGGGGTGAGCAAGGGATATGACCAAAGATGCTCCTTCCTATGATGCTAAAAATAGGTTAAGATTGGTCATCTAACATGACCAACATGGAGGTCAATATGAGTCAGTTCAACATTGCTCAAGCCAAGTCACGTTTTTCTGAGTTGGTCGATAAGGCACTGCTTGGCGAAGAGGTCGTGATCGCCCGTGACAACAAGCCTCTGCTCAAACTGGTACCCGTTGGCTCATCCGCTCGTCGCCAGCCTGGCTCAGCCAAAGGCGAAGTGCTTTATGTCGCGGAAGACTTTGATGCACCGCTGAGTGAGTTTGCGGATTACGTCTAAATGAAATTACTACTCGATACCCACGTTTTTCTGTGGTGGGTAAGCGATGCGCCGGATCTGTCTGATGCTGCGCGTGTAGCCATTTCCGATCCGGGCAACACCTGCTACCTGAGTTTGGCGAGCTGTTGGGAGCTGTCCATCAAATCCAGTATTGGCAAACTCAAGCTCAAGAAACCCGTTGAACGTTTCATCTCGGAACAGATGCAGCAAAATGGTTTCTTGCTGCTCAACATCGAATTGCGTCATGTCGCCAAAGTCGAAAGTCTGGCATTGCATCATCGTGACCCGTTTGACCACCTGCTAGTCACCCAAGCCAAGACCGAACGGATGACCTTGGTTACCGCAGATACCGTTTTATCCGACTACGGTATTCGCTGCATCTGGTAGTTTGCTGATTTACGCAAAGTCTGCGCCTGATCGAGGCGGCGTATAGGGGAATGGTGAGGTGCGCAACGAGCGCATCACAAAACATTTCCAGTCCCTTGCCATGTCCACCACCCCAGCCCCCGCCCTGTTGGAAACGGCCTAGATATTTTTCCTTATGGCTAATGTGGGAATTTGCTGCTAAATTGCTGCCCCATGTATCCGCGTGCCATATCCGCAGCCTTTGACGCTAAGCGGGCTGGTCGTGGTTATAGCTTTAGCATCGCTATGCTACAAAGCTAGACCTGACCCCGTGCTTTGATTCGCGACCAGGAAGATTTCAATCGCCACGCGGATTACATTCATTGGAATCCGGTAAAACATGGCTGGGTACACCGTGTCGCCGATTGGCCGCATTCAAGCTTTCATGAATACGTGCGTCGCGGAGTTTATACAGAGGATTGGTGCGGTGGCATGGATGAGATTGAGGGTGGGGAATGACGCGAACGATGCGGTTCGTACCTCACCGCATCCTACGAGGCTGAGGCGGCGCACAGGGGAAGGGGAGGTGTGCAACGAGCGCATCACAAAATATTTCCCGCCCCTTGCCATGCCCCCACCCCAGCCCCCGCCTTGTTGGAAACGGCCTATGCATTTTTCCTTATGGCTAATGTGGGAATTTGCTGCTAAATTGCTGCCCCATGTATCCGTAGCCCCCATGTTGCTTGGATAGGGGGATTAATTTCATTGGGACTTGTGGAGATGGATATGCCAGCAGCATCAGCAGTGGTAGCGCAAGTTGTAATGGATTCATATGCAACCACCACAATAATTAGCAACATCAACTCGCTGTACAACAATATCTTCACATTTGTTGCGGTTTTGGTGACTCTAGGCGGAATAGCTTTTCCTATTGCTCTCACACGTTACCAAAACAAGAAATTAAAAAATAACCAAAAAGAGCTAACTGACTTAATTAATTCAAAAATAGTAGCAGCACAAGATGCGCTTGTGGGAAGCATTAAAAAAGATTTGGCAACTGATTTTGAAAGCCTCGAAAAAAATATTTCTGAAATTAAAGCTGAACTAATCGAAAATATTAACGAAAAATCAGCAGGTGTTAATGCGAAAGCTCATCAATCTCAGGGTAATAAAAAGAAAGCAGAAGGACGTTATGCTTCTGCATTGGTGGATTATTTAATTGCAGCTTCCGATTATGTTAAGTCAAAAGATGAGTTAAACATGAAAAGAGTTGTGAGGTTAATTATCGAGACTCTTCCAAAATTGAAACAACCTGATTTTGAAAATGATGAAGAGCATAATGATTTGGAAAAGAGATTTAATAAAACAATAGAGCGGATTGAAACTTTAAATGTAAATGGTCGTTACTTAGAAGAGATAAAATCAATGAAAGCTAAATTAAAAGAGGCCAAGGTTAGAAATTAGTTTGAGTGATCGGCGGTATTATGGAATTGGAATTATTTTTTTCCAGTGCCCAGATTTATCTCATTGCGCACACAAATATTAAAGCTGAATGTCCGGTTTCAGCGAAAGTGAATATCAGTAAAGAGGCGTAGCGGAGGCTGGCGAATGGTTTTTGATCTTCGCTTTTTCTTCCCCTTCTGCGCCACTTCGGTTGAATGCATCCATCGGGAGTTTTCGGCGAGCACTGTTTGAGCTCCGCAGTTGGGCGCGGGGTGTGCGCCCAGCCAGGGCGAGTTGCGCAGACGCCCGATGGATTTATTCAGCCGAAGGAAGCCGCAGGCTGGCGCGGTGGGGCGGCGTTTCTTTGAATACTTTCTTTTGGCCGCACAAAGTAAAGTAATCAGTTGCCGGTCTGCCACCGGCGAAGTTGCTTGGTTTGCCTTTTGCTTAGTGGCTTGTGGTTCGACAAGCTCACCACGAACGGAGTAAAGCGGCTGCGGGGTCGCCCCCGCTAGCGCCCTCGGCGCTACCCTTTGCTGCCCCGCTCAATACTGATCCCCACCATCTTGCTCCCCCTGATCGCATTCAACTTAGCAACGCTGATCTTCACCCACGGCGCTTTGAAGTCATTAAGCAGTATTTGCGCGATGTGTTCGGCGAGCGCTTCCAGCAGGTTGAAATGGCGGGTACTTAGCACGCGCTGGATGTCACGCACGATGTCGGCGTAGTTGAGGGCGTCCTTGATGTTATCGGTCTGGCAGGCGCGGCTGTCGGGCAGGGCGATCTCCAAATCGAATTGCAGGGTTTGCGGCACGCGCTTTTCCCATTCGTACACACCGATGAGTGTGTCGATCTTGAGTTCGCGCAGAAAAATGATGTCCATCGCTGTCGGTAATTAATGGCGTAAAATTCGCCTTTCGCGCATTTTAAGATATTACAGATGATGACCCTAGCTTTTGTTGTGTGTGCCTATCTGTTGGGCTCGGTTTCTTTTGCGGTATTGATGAGTAAGGCATTCGGTCTGGACGATCCCAGGACTTATGGTTCCGGCAATCCGGGTGCGACCAACGTGTTGCGCAGCGGCAAGAAGGCAGCGGCGGCGCTGACTTTGCTGGGCGATGCGGCGAAGGGTTGGGTAGCGGTCGCCTTGGCGATGCGCTTTGGGCCGCAAGACGAGCAAGGCGTGTTGCTGGTAGCGGCGGTGTTGCTGGCCGTGTTTCTCGGCCACGTGTTCCCGATTTTCCTGCGCTTCAAGGGCGGCAAGGGCGTGGCGACGGCACTGGGGGTGTTGCTGGCGTTAAGCGGCTGGTTGGGACTGGCGACCTTGGCGACCTGGCTGGTGGTGGCGCTGGTGTTCCGTTTGTCTTCGTTGTCGGCGCTGGTCGCGGCGGCGGGTGCGCCGATTTACGCGCTGCTGCTGGGTTTGCCGCATGAGTGGGTGCTGGCATCGGGCATCATGACGTTGCTGCTGTTCTGGCGGCACCAGAGCAATATTCGGAATCTGCTGGCTGGAAAAGAAAGCAGGATCGGCAGCAAGAAGTCCGAGAATCAGGCAGCAGAAAGCAATTGATGGGGACGTAGGTGCGAATTCATTCGCACATCATTCAAAGTGCGTGCGAATGAATTCGCACCTACAGGGTGATTATGCCGCCGTATTCATTTCCTGCAAATCCCAGCGCGGCTTCACGTTGAAGCGGTAATCGGGTTTGCCTTGCTGTTGTTGCAGTCTTAGCGCGCCGGCGAAGGCAATCATCGCGCCGTTGTCGGTACAGAATTCCAGGTCGGGATAGAACACGCGCAAGCCGCGCTTGTCTGCGGCCTGGTTGAGTTGCGCGCGCAGTTGCTGGTTTGCGCCTACTCCGCCTGCGACCACCAGTTGCTTGAGCCCGGTCTGTTTGAGCGCGGCGAGCGCTTTGGCGACCAGCACGTCCACGATGGCTTCCTGTGTTGCGTGGGCAATGTCGGCGCGCGTTTGTTCATCCATGCGTTGTCCATTCAGTTCATGTTGGCGGGCGAGGGTGAGCACGGCGGTCTTCAGTCCGCTGAAACTGAAGTCCAGATCGCCGCTGTGCAGCATCGGGCGCGGCAGCTTGAAGCGTCCAGGTGTTCCTCGTTGCGCCAGCACGGAGAGAATGGCGCCGCCGGGATAATCCAGCCCCAGCAGTTTCGCACTCTTGTCGAAAGCTTCGCCAGCAGCATCGTCCAGCGTTTCTCCTAGAAGAATATATTGCCCCACTCCATCCACGCGCATGAGCTGGGTATGGCCGCCGGAGACTAATAAGGCGACGAACGGGAATTCCGGTGCAGGGGTGGACAGCAGGGGCGAGAGCAGATGCCCTTCGAGGTGGTGGATGCCGATGGCGGGGACATCCAGCGCATAGGCCAGCGCGCAACCAATGCTGGCGCCCACTAGCAACGCACCGGATAAGCCTGGCCCTTGAGTATAGGCGATGGCGTCGATGTCCTGCAGAGTGCAGTTCGCCTGTTTAACCACCTCACGGATCAGCGGCAGGGCGCGGCGGATGTGGTCGCGCGAAGCCAGTTCGGGCACCACGCCGCCGTATTCGCTGTGCAGTGCGATCTGCGTATGCAGCGCGTGCGCGAGCAAGCCGCGTTCGATGTGGTAGAGCGCAACACCGGTTTCGTCACACGATGATTCGATGCCAAGAATTAATTTCACGATGAGAAAGCCATAATCAGATCAGGCGTGCATTGTACGGTTCTATTGGGTTTGCGCGAGGCTGCAAAAATTATTTAACAAATAAGTCATGATAATTTCAAAAAGGTATTGACGGTTTTTTCTAGCTGGCTATAATGCGCCCCCTTCTGCTGCTTCAGCAGGAGGTGAGGGAAGTAAAGGGTTGCAGCAAATGAGCCCGAAAAATACAGGTTGACGCAGCGAAATCGATCTGTATAATGCGCCCCTCTCGTTGCCACGGCAACCCAGTTCTTTAAAAGTTTACAGACAACCGACGAGTGTGGGTATGTGTGCTCGGGTGTT
>CAYZPM010000042.1:0-30197 GCA_964480365.1 uncultured Gallionellaceae bacterium | reverse complement strand
CCGCTTCGAGTTGCGCCGTCCGCTCGATCACCCGCCGCTCCAGTTCGCGGTTGAGTTGAATAACCGTCGCCTTTTCTTCACTCAGATTCTGAAATAGTCTCGCGTTGTCGAAAGCGATACTAGCCTGATTGGCAAACAAGGTTAGCACCGCCAAATCACGTTGATTGAAGGCGCCACCTCCTTGCTTGCCCATCGCCGACAAGCCTCCTGCGATGATGCCACGGCAAATCAGTGGCACCAGGAGACTTGATGCCATACCCGGTTGCCAACTGGCGTTAGCAGCCAAGTCGAAACTGTCACCCTCGCCAAATAGAAGTGGTCGTTGATGTTGGATCACCCAACCACAAGTACCCTCATCGATAGGAAATGTCTGCCCAAGAATTATTTGGGCATATTTGCCACTCGCAGCACGATAAGTAAACGTCTGTCGATCTGAATCTATTATTGGTACGACTAGCGTCTCTGCATGGACGACTTGGCATGCCTTCTCAGCCACCAGCGTCATTACTTTTTCCAGATCCAGCTCAGAAACCAGGCGCTCTCCGAGTTCAAGCAAAAGTGTCAGCTCTTCGTGGCTAAGATCGGGAAGGATGGTTTTGTCGCCAAGTGCGTCCATTGGAGGAAGTTGGTGCCTTAAAATATCGGCGGAAACATCCGCTCTCAGAACGTAACGTTATAATTGGCCGCTGCCACTTCGAGGAAATAAGCGCTGACGCCCTTAACCTCGGATTCGACTATGAGGTCTTCGGGTACAGAAAACGCCATGGCATCGACGCAAATTTGGCAGATGGTAAAACGGACGCCCAGATCGCGGGCAAGAAAAACCAAATCCTCGACTTGAGCCATGCCCTTGCGGCGCATGATGTGGCGAAAAATCATCGGCCCGACACCACCGTAATTGAGTTGCGAGAGCGGCAGGTTGCAGGCGCCATCATGGTTGAGGCCGCGCACCACCCGTTGCAGTTCAACATCGGTTTCCGGTGTTCGTCCCGGCCCTCCACGCATCTTGCCAAACCACTTGTCCAGCGAGAAAAACGAACGTGGCTTGCGTAGACAGTTAGCGCCATAGAGCACGAACCACATGCTCATTTCCATGCCCATCGCCTGAAAACCGGCAGCGATCTCGAAGGCCAGGATTGCCTTGTCCAATTCGCCGCTGGCCAGCAAGATAGTGCCCTTCTTTTTGGCCTTGGCTGATCCTTCTGGCTGAGGCGAAGCTATTTGCGCACATTCCATGATCATCCTCCCACCCTGATCAGAATAGTCACGCTATGTTTATCGTCGGTTGTTACTTCAAGCACAGCATGGCCGTTGGCTTGGCAAAAATCGCGGATGGAGGGTTCAAATATGGGGTCGTTGCCGATGATCTCAAGCGTCTGTCCTGGTTTGAGAATCATGACGGACTTGGCAATCTGGATCAGAGGAAGAGGACAACACACCCCCCGTGCATCCAATCTTGAATCGATATTTGTAAGCATCCTCGACTCCTCATCTGGCCAATGTGACCGTTAATAACAGACGCATCAATTACACGAATTACAAATGGGGGAAAACAAACGTGTTCATCATCGCAGATTCATATATTTTTCGTTGAGAAAATTGAACGGTGGACGAAACTGCGACCCCATAATCATAGCAAATCAGCACGAATGCAAAATTTTATGCAAAACAGTTCTTGACCAAACTCAACTGCAGATTGCGTACGCGATAGCCTTACTTTGGTGAAATCGATACTCACTTGATCTGATAAACGTCAACGCACAAGGAATTGCCTCGCTCCGTAGCTCGAAAAAAGTCCGGGCGAGGCGTACCCGTTGAGGATTTCAAAATCGCCGAAAGTTATTGTCAGCTTGAAACCACCTTGTCGCAGGCTGACTTTGCTACCGGCTACCAGCTAACGCTTAGTATCCGCCGCCATTGCGATAAATGTAATTGCTCAGTTCAGAAGACCTGGCATTCATGTTACGTACAATGCCATGCACATAGCGCACTATGCCGCGCATTACTTTGTGTGCAGTCATCGGACGAGAGCAAACCAGCGAATCAAACTTGGCGCTTGGCATGCTTAATACCTTGGTTTCGCCTATCGAGTAAAGCGCCGCACTGTGCTGCGAAGGCGCACCGCCAGCGAAGGTGATTATGCCAGCCAGGTCGCCTGGTTTAAGCACATGAATCAAGGTATCTCCATCGCTGCTGCGAATCTTCACCTGTATTTCGCCCTGTGCAAGGATGTATAAGTTGTCAGGTTCCTTACCTCCAGGATGAATAATCAGATCGCCTGCTTTATAGTTTTTGACATCAAATAATTCCTCAAAAATCTCCAGTTCGGCATCGGTCAATTCCTCGGTAATCGTTGAGATGCGCAACGTATCAAGCACTAATGACATTTCAATCCCCTTTCGCGTATTAACTTGATTTGCCATGAAACCGCCGGTATTTCTGGCTTGAGTGCATGGATTCAAGCCATTGACATCATAGCAAAATAACCACACCAGAGATACGTGATACGACATCATAAGTTGTTCTCGCGTCTGCGCCGAGCCCCTGACTAACATAGTGAGCAAAGTAAGGTGAGCGTCCAAGAATTAAATCTGGTATTTCAATTCGCATCACATCTGTCCGGCCCATCAGTGCGTTTGCTGCCAATTCCGTAAAAAACCATGTTGTAAGCAATGACATAGACAGCGTCCCATTGAGCTTTTGGAGCTTATCAATTAAAATTCCGACGTGCCTGCCAAGCCATACCAGAGTAAAAATGTTCTCAACTTCTTGGTCGGCTGCGCGAATTGTCGCGTTTTCTGATTTTGTTGAACCTCCGGCAGGTCGGCAAACCCACCTTAGGTACGTGATGTATTTCTCGGTAAGGGCGCAGATTTGTCGCGCGCATTGACGGGATGGGGAAACTGCGCGCACTTGGTTTAAGCTGAGGTAAACCGGTCAGGAAAGAATATAGGTGCCAGAACCGAAACATTCTGGAACGGTTGCTCAAGGTCGTGGTCTATCTCAAGCTGACCATGGATTAAGTATAAATTTCACCATTAAGTAGAGGTAGAAACTTGAATAAAAATGATCTTATCATCCGCGTCGGCGGCGAAGGCGGCGAAGGCATTATCTCTGTCGGCGACATGATTACCCAAGCCTGCGCACGCGCGGGACTCGATGTTTACACTTTCAAGACCTTTCCCGCTGAAATCAAGGGCGGGTACGCCATGTATCAGGTGCGCGCCAGCACCGAACAGCTCTATAACCAAGGAGACATCTTTGATGTCCTGTGTGTGTTCAATGGCGAGGCATACGATCTCAACAAAGCGCACCTGAAGCCGGGCAATGCTCTGGTCTATGACTGCCCCGGCGACTTCGAACCCGAGATACCCGCTGGCGTATTTGCCTACCCCATTCCCATGACCCAGACGGCGAAGGCGATGAACAATCCACGCGCCAAGAACATGGTGGCGATGGGAGCATTGTCGATTCTGTTCAATATTCCCGAGGCTGCTTTACGCGAGGTCATTGAGACCAAATTCACGCGCCGTGGCGAAGCCGTGGTACAAGGCAACCTGGCTGCATTCGAGCGTGGCCGCGAACTGGCGGCGGCATTGAAAAAGATCGATCCATGGGTCATCGGCACGCCGAAAGAAGCCAAGCGCGATGTCATCGTAATGTCTGGCAACAACGCTATCGGCCTCGGCGCCCTAATCGCAGGACTGGATTTCTTTGCCGCTTATCCCATCACACCGGCGACAGAAATTGCAATCTATGTGGCGAAGCATCTGCCCAAGCGCGGCGGCACCCTGATTCAGGCAGAGGACGAAATCGCCGCCATCTCTCAAGTCGTCGGTGCCTCTTATGCGGGCAAGAAGGCGATGACCTCCACCTCCGGCCCCGGACTTTCGCTGATGAGCGAAATGCTGGGCATGGCGTTCATGAGCGAGACCCCTTGCGTGGTGGCGGACGTGCAACGCGGCGGGCCGTCCACCGGCTTGCCGACCAAACATGAGCAGTCGGATTTGTTCCTGGCGGTTCACGGCGCCCATGGCGATTCCGGGCGCATCGTGCTGTCCGTTGAAAACGTGCATGACTGTATCGGGCTGACGGTGACAGCCTTCAACCTGGCGGAGAAGTATCAATGCCCGGTACTGCTGCTTTCCGACGGCTCGCTGGCGTTCTCGACGCAGAGCATTCCTTATCCGAACCCGGATGACTACACCATCGTGAATCGTTTGCGTTGGGACGGTGAAGGCGAATATAAGCGCTACGCACTGACCGAAAGCGGCATTTCGCCGATGGTCGATCCGGGCACGCCCAACGGCATGCATATCGCCACCGGTCTCGAACATAACGAGTCCGGCATACCCAGTTACGCGGGAGCCAACCATGAGACCATGCAGGCCAAGCGCTTCAACAAGCTTAAAGCCGTGGTCAATGACGTTCCTCCGACTGAAGTGGATGGCGAGGGCGCTGCGGATATCGGCGTGATCGCGTGGGGCAGCACTATCGGCGTGGTGCGCGAGGCGCTGCAACGCCTGCGTGCCGAGGGCTTTAAAGTCAAAGGCTTCTACCCCAAGCTGCTGAATCCCTTGCCGGTGCAGCAGTTCGAGGATTTTGGCGCGACCTGCAAACGCATCATGTTGCCCGAAGTCAATTTCCAAGGCCAACTGGCCCACTTTGTGCGCGCGGAAACTTCGTTGCGCCCCGAGTCCTACACCATTTGCGGCGGGCTGCCTTTCACGCCCGAGATGATTGTTAACCGAGTACGGGAGATGCTGGCATGAACGCACCCATTCAACTTCAAGATCGCTTCCACCAAGTCCAACTCGAACCCAAGGATTATCGCGACGGCGTCGCATCTTTCTGGTGCCCCGGTTGCGGCCATAACGGAGTATTGACTTCGCTGCTGCGCGGACTTTCAGAAATCGGCGTCGATCCGCAAAATTTGGTGAGTATTTCAGGTATCGGCTGTTCTTCGCGCCTGCCGTATTTTGTGCGCTCCTACAAGATGCATACCCTGCATGGACGTGCGGGTCCGGTTGCAACGGGAACCCAGTTGGCGCGGCCCGACCTCGCCGTGGTGGTCACAGGCGGCGATGGCGACGGCTTCTCCATCGGCGGCGGACACATGCCGCACATGGCGCGCAAGAACGTCAACATGACTTACATCCTGATGGACAACCACGTTTACGGTTTGACCAAGGGGCAGGTATCGCCTACTTCCCAGCAGATCATGAAGACCTCCACCACCCCTTACGGTGGTCTGGAAGAACCCATGGACCCGATACTCTACATGCTGACCTACGGCGCGACTTATGTTGCACAAGCCTTTGCCGGCAACGTCAAACTGGCATCCCAGTTGATTAAGGATGGGATGGAGCACAAGGGTTTCGCCTTCATCAACCTGCTTTCCCACTGCCCTACCTTTAACGAGATCGACACTGCCAAGACATTCAAGAGTTCTTGCGAGCAATTGGATGTTGGTCACGATGTGGCTGACCTGGATGCAGCCATGCACGCGGTCAACACGGCTAAGAAAGAAGGACGCTTGCCTACCGGGTTGCTTTACAAGGCTCAACGTCCGACGCTGGACGAGCGTATGGCCGAACTGGTGACGCGCGTCGGCGGACACAAGGATTATGATCTGCGCAAGGTCATTGATCTGGCGCGTCCATGACCACAAAGAATACCTTGGCAAGCAAAGTTGACGAGAATCAGCCTATTGCCCTGACCATCAACGGCATGGCGGTTAACGCCCACGCGGGCATGACTGTGGTCGAAGCCGCCTGGCACGGCGGCGTACCTCGGGTAACCGGGGTTGGCTGCATGGAAGGTGTATGCGGTTCCTGCCGTATCATGCTGCGGCGCGACAAACAAGTGTCGGTGGGTCTTGCCTGCCAGACCTTTGTCGAGAACGGCGTCGAGGTCATCTTCCTGCCCCCGGCGTCGGCGCCCATGCATAATTACGAGCTCAGTGATTTCAAGGACGGCTGGGACATCCACGCGCGTTTTCAGAATATTTTTCCCGAAGCGGCGCGTTGTCGGCATTGTCACGGCTGTGACGTTTCCTGCCCCAAGGGGATTAAAGTCGAAGAAGGCGTCGCCCAGGCTGCTGCGGGCCGCTTCCGCGATGCGGGAGAGATATTCTTCGAGTGCGTCATGTGCGAACTGTGCGATGGTGCCTGCCCAGAACTGATTGCACCGGCGCATGTGGGGCTGTTCAGCCGACGCGTGACGGCGCATTTTCACCTGCGCCCACCCAACCTGATCCACCGACTGGAAGAATTGCGTCAAGATAAAGATGGACAAGATACATCAAGAACGACTCAGGAAGAAAAAGATGAGTAACAGCATCTCCATGGCGGAGGCGCTGACACGCTACCGCCCTGACGCAGAACTCGGGCCGGTGCCCGAGTTAAGCGATGTTGACACATTGCTCAATACCTACCACCCAGACCACTTGCGCGACAGCGTGGTCAAGCTGACGGTGGGTGCGAATGCGGGCGACAGTTGCCAGCGCGAACTGGCCGAACTCTTACAATCCGAAGCTTTTATAGACGAGGCCGACTTGGCCGGCACCCCGGTGACCGATGTTGATGTGCTGGTGATCGGCGGCGGCGGCGCGGGTTGCGCGGCAGCGCTGATGGCCGCCGAGAAGGGTGCGCGCGTGCTGCTGGCCACCAAGTTGCGTCTTGGCGACAGCAACACGGTGATGGCCGAAGGTGGCATTCAAGCCGCCATCGAACCGGACGATTCTATCCAGCGACATATTCAGGACACGTTGCGCGGAGGTCACCATGCGGGCGACCCGGCACTGGTGTCCGCCATGGCCGAGGACGGCCCGGATGTGTTGCGCTGGCTGATACAGCAAGGCATGCAGTTCGAACAGACTCCCAGCGGCGACCTGCATACGCGGCGCGCGGGCGGCATGAGTTCCCCGCGCTTGGTGCATTGCCGCGACTATACCGGCCTGGAAATGATGCGTGTGTTGCGCGAAGCGGTCATCCAGCATCGCAGCATCGAGGTGTGGGAACAGAGTCCTGCCGTCGAGCTGCTGTCTAACGAAACCGGACAGAAATGTGTTGGTGCGGTGCTTACCTCGCTACTTGACGACCGGTTGCGCATCGTTCGCACCCGTTCCGTCATCCTTGCCACCGGCGGGCTGGGACGACTGCATCTGAACGGTTTTCCGACTTCCAATCATCTGGGCGCAACGGGCGATGGACTGGTGCTGGCGTATCGCATTGGTGCGCAACTTCGTGAACTGGATTCCTTCCAGTATCACCCAACGGGTTTGCTGCATCCCTCTCATTTATCCGGCAAGTTAGTAACCGAAGGTGTGCGTGCAGCAGGCACGCTGCTGGTGAACGCTCTAGGTAACCGCTTCATTGACGAGTTGCAGCCGCGCGATGTGGTTTGCGCCGCCATCCTGCGCGAATGCGGCGAGGGACGCGGCATCCGCGTTGACGACCAGCGCGTCGGTGTGTGGCTGGACACCCCGCGTCTGGAACGCGCCAATCCGGGCCTGCTGGAAAAACAATTTCCCAACCTGATGACACGCACCCGGATCGCTGGCATAGACCCGCGTGTCGAGCCTTTGCTGGTACATCCAACCCTGCACTACCAAAACGGCGGTGTGGTCATTGATATCAACGGCGCCACCACGGTGCCCGGCCTGTACGCGGTGGGCGAAGTATCGGGAGGCATCCACGGACGCAACCGCATCATGGGCAACGCCCTGCTTGAGATCATCAGCTTCGGGCGGCGCGCCGGTGCTGCGGCCACTTCCAATCGAGATCGCGGCCCCAAAAAGGTCACACTGGAACATGTGAACCGGCTGCGCCGCGCTCTGACTATTGCCGGAATGCCCTTGACGCATCGTTCGCCTCAGCTCTTGCCGGATTACGCAGCGGGAGGCGCATGGAAACGCTGAAATCTAAAATGAATAATATTGAAACACCATTAGTTTTACTTCATCCAGATCAGCGTGTCGGCGCCGACATGGTTCGTTGGCGCAAGTCTGGCGGCAGCGCAGCACTTGTCCGTGCCGCGCAAGACCCCGCCGCCGTGCGTGAAGAAGTCCGTCTTTCCGATTTACGCGGCCTGGGTGGTAGCGGTTTTCCGGTGTGGCGCAAATGGGAGGCCACCGTTAACGAATTGCCCAAACCGGACAAGTATCTAGTAGTCAACGGCAACGAGGACGAGCCCGGCACCTTCAAGGATCGACTGCTGCTGGAAGAAACGCCGCATCAGGTAATCGAAGGCGCGGTGGTGGCAGCGCTGGCGGTCGGTGCCAATCGCATCGTGTTCTACATCAATCCCGACATTAAGCGCTCCCTTGCCGCGATGAGATCAGCACTCGATCAATGGCAAGCTTCGGATCTGTTGGCACTCGCCTCGACCGCACTCGGCAAACCGCTGCAGCTTGCTCTGTGCCCCGGTTCCGGGCACTACATCGGCGGTGAAGAAACGGCGGCGATGGAATGGATCGAGGGGCGGTTCCCCTTCCCGCGCGGCAAGCCGCCTTATCCGGCGCAAGCAGGCGTGTACGGCAACCCGACGGTAATCAACAACGTCGAAACGCTGGCGCATGTATCACATATCGTGAATCGTGGTGGTGCATGGTTCAAGGCACTCGGCAAAGGCGCTGGCAGCGGCACCAAACTTTATTCCCTGAGCGGCGACGTGTTGCATCCCGGCGTGTTTGAACTGCCCATGGGCACGTCACTGCGCGAACTCATTTTCGTCCATGGCGGAGGCCTGTTGTCCGGCAAGCCGCTCAAGGCAGTGTTTACCGGTGGGCCTTCAAGTAACCTGCTGACGCCCGTTGACCTAGACGTGGCTTTGGATTTCGAATCGGTGCGAGCGCGCGGAAGCAGTCTGGGCACAGGCGCGATGATCGTCGTTTCGGAGGGTACCGGCATCGTCAAACGCGTGGCCGAATACATGCGCTTCTTCGCCCATTCCTCCTGCGGCCAATGCCCATCGTGCAAAACTGGCACCGCCACCATGAGCCGTCTGCTGGATCGCATAGACACCGGACACGGCACCGCAGCCGACCTCAATACCCTGAAAAACCTCTGCACCATGCTGCCCGGCAGCGGTCGCTGCCATCTCGTCAACGGCGCAGTGCTACTACTCGACAGCGCCTTCCGTCATTTTCACGAAGAGTTCAAGCAGGCTTTGCACTGAACCAGTGTACGGTTCGTTGTTTCTACCCACTGAACAACGAATCTTTTACACTGTGCGCTCCCAAAAACTGACACTCCTTCGATTCGCGCGTAGAATAATCAGCGCACACGAAATCAGCCTCTATCCGCAGCAGTAAATGGCGAACACTGAATGGGCAGGAATGAACAACGTGTTATCCGACAAAGAACAAAACTCCCACGAGACATTGCCGGATTCTATTGAAAGCAATGCTGTTGAAATCCGCATCAAGGATCTCTTTGATGCTTTGCCTGTCGCTATTTTTGTCAAGGATCGCAACAGCAAATTCTTGTTGATGAATACGGCGTGCGAACAACAGTTTGGGATGTCCTTTGCCGAATTGCGCGGTACCGATGCCAGTCAGTTCTTTCCGCCCGACCAAATGAAACGGTTCCTGTCCAGGGATCAGGAGGTTTTCAAAGGCGGGCGTCAAATTGATTTTGTGGAAACGTTCTGGAGCGCCAAGCTACAGGAAAATCGTATCGGCCATACCTTCAAGAAACCAATGTATGACGCAGCGGGCAATCCGCTTTATTTAATTTGCGCAACGATTGATATTTCTGAAAAAAATTCCGCAGAACAGCATCTGCGCATGAGTGAGGAAAAGTTGCGTGGCTTGTATGAACTTTCTCCCCTCGGGATCGCATTGACGGATATGGACGGTCGATACGTTGAATTTAACGAGGCGTTCCTGCAGATTTGCGGCTACCCAGAGGATGAGTTGAAGAAGCTGGATTACTGGACGCTGACGCCGAAAGATTATGAAGCGCAAGAGGCCAAGCAACTGGAATCGCTCTCCACAACAGGCCAGTATGGCCCTTACGAGAAAACATATCGCCAGAAAAATGGAAAGCTAATCCCTATCCGACTTAACGGCATGCTTGTCACTGGCAAGGATGGACAGCAATACATCTGGTCCATCGTAGAAGACATCACCAGCCACAAGCAGCACGAGGAACAGCTCGATCGTATCGCCCATTACGATGCTTTGACGGGGATTCCCAACCGGGTGCTGCTGGCCGACCGGATGAAGCAGGCGATGGCGCAAACCGTCCGCGAAAAGAACATGCTGGCAGTTTGCTACCTCGACCTTGATGGTTTCAAACCCATCAATGATCAATTCGGGCACAAAACAGGCGACCAGGTACTGGTTGAAATCTCCAAACGTATCGAGAACACAATACGTGGCGGCGACACCGTCGCTCGCCTGGGCGGGGACGAGTTCGTGGTGCTGCTGCTTGGACTGGAGCGGGGGAACGAATGCGTAAACACGATGGAACGCCTGCTTGAGGCCATTTCGCAACCAATTTCCATTAATGGAAATTCATTATTCTTGAGTGCCAGCATCGGGGTCAGCATCTACCCGCTGGACAATGAGGATATCGACACCCTGCTGCGCCATGCCGACCAGGCGATGTATGCCGCCAAGCTGTCCGGCAAGAACCGTTACTGCCTCCACGATACCGAGCAAGAACAGCGCACCCGCGAACATCAGGCAATACGGGGGCATATTAAACAAGGGTTGCTTCATAACCAATTCGAGCTATTCTATCAGCCTAAGGTCGATATGCGCTCCAAGCGGCTGGTCGGGGCGGAAGCGCTAATCCGCTGGCGCCATCCAGAACGAGGTTTGCTTCCGCCCGCCGAATTTCTGAGGCCTATCGAAAATACCGAGCTTGATCTCGAAATAGGTGATTGGGTCATCGCTACTGCGCTTGATCAGGTTAAGCAATGGCGGCTTGCCGGGCTGGATATTGAAGTCAGCATCAACATATCGGCGCATCACCTTGAATCATCCCGTTTTGTTGAGAAGCTGCAACAACATCTGTCACATTACCCCGACCTGCCTGCCGGACGTTTTCAGATTGAGGTGCTGGAAACAGCGGCGCTTGAGGATGTAGTCAAGGTCTCAAAAATAATCGAGGCGTGCAGCAGTATCGGTGTAGGCTTTGCCTTGGATGATTTCGGCACCGGCTACTCTTCGTTGTTATATTTGAGCCATCTTCCCGTGGATACATTAAAGATCGACCAATCCTTTGTCCGTGGAATGCTGGAAGATAAGGGAGACAGGGTCATCGTCCAAGGCATTATTGCCTTGGCCCGAGCTTTTGAACTCAATACCGTGGCTGAAGGAATTGAGACAGAAGAACATTATCAGGCGTTATTGGACATGGGATGCGACATCGGCCAAGGCTATGGCATAGCGCGCCCCATGCCCGCTAGTAATTTGTTGTCATGGAATGTGGCAAATAAAACCAATGACAGGTCGTACAAACAGAAATGATGAATAATCCCATGAGCCCCTCAGAAAACCTGCGCGACGCAGTCAGCCATCTGAATGCGTTGCCAGCCATTCCAAAGATTGCGCAGGAAATTCTGTCATTGAAACTGATTTCGGAAGAAGGTGAACGCGCGCTTCTCAAGCTGATCGAACACGATCCGTTGCTTTCAGCCAAAGTCATCGGCCTTTCCAATGCATCCCTGTTTGGGGCAGCAAAAAAAATAATGACAGTAAGGGATGCCGTTACCGTACTTGGGATCAAACGCGTCAAAATGATCGCATTGAGCTTCGCTATGATGTCCTCAATGACGCGAGGGCTGACCGGTTTGCTAAATGTGCAAAACTTGTGGCAACACAGCCTGACTGTCGCCATGGCGATGCACACCTTATCCAGTGCCATGCCCAGCGATATGCGCCCTTTGGAGGATGAAATCTTCCTCGCCGGATTGTTGCACGACATCGGTTTCCTGGTTCTGAACCACATCAACCCCAAACTCAGCAATAAATTTCACGCCCGTCTGGCCGCCGAAGTTGAACGGCCAGTGGAAGCAATCGAAGCGGAGATGCTGGAGATGGGCCACGGCGAATTGGGCGCGGAATTAGGGCGCTACTGGAGCTTGCCCGAGGCCATCGTCGCCGTGCTGCGTTACCATCATCAGCCCAACGATCCGCGAGCCACTTTTGGGCAGCCTTTAGTCAGGATGGTCAACATGGCAGAAAAGCTGCTGCCTACATTCGGGATATTCGAGCATACTCCGCCAGACATCAGCAATGAGGAATGGCTAGCACTGGGCATTGACCCGTCCAAAGCGGACGAAATCAAGGAATTGTTGCAGAAGCATAATCAGGAAGTGCTTGCCACCTTTAACTGAGGAAGCGCCGGGGGTGGAAGTTGTGGAGGAAAAATGACGAGGGCTTTCTTGAGTTGCATGCTGCGAACATTATTCGCCGACATTAGATATAAGCAGTTTTTAAGAATACCTATGCATTTCGGTCTAGTCCGAATGGACTATTGCTTAAATTCCTTACAAGTCCACAATAACCATAATTTTAACAAGGCAAATAGGGAGAGGTAATGTTCCATACCAAATCAGCAGCATTGGCGCTTTCTGTCGGATTAGTTATAGTCTTTGTTACATCTTCGGCGTATGCAGATACTTCAGCTAGTGCAAACTTGAGCAACCTGACGGTGACTTTAACTTCATTGGATGGTGGAACCCCTACCATAACCTTTTATGGAACGGATTCTAATAATGTCACTTCAACGGCCTATTCTTGGGCTAACAATGTTACAACAACGGGCGGCAGCTATCAGTTGTCTGGTTCCGGAGATGTCAGTAAATCGGTTACCGCTCCAAATGCATATTCCAGTGCATCAGTTATTGGGACAAACGGGGGAGTTAATTTTCCTATCACCATTAGCTCGAAGGGTAGCGCAACTTTGGTCAACCCATCTTACCCAAACAACAACTTCAACGCTTCTGCATTGTTTGCTGAAGGTTTTACGCTGAGTGCGAATACTGTTGCTACTTTTACGGCAAGTGCCACCCTGTCAGCCACTACGACGATAGGGGGGGCCGAAGGTGCGAGTTCGCAAGTTAGTATAATGACTTTCCATGAGGATGGAAGTGCACTTGATTATTCCACTGCTTTGACTGCGAACGCAGGTTATCAGGGATCATTATGTTGTGGAAATCCTCCTGGAAATGTTCCACCACAAAATGTCACGTATTCTGAACTGCTTGGTCTCACTGTCACTAACTCAACTAGCAGTGCTGCAGATGGATTGTTGCTGGCTCAAACGAGTGCAAATAATAATACTGCACTTCCCGTCCCCGAACCCGAAAGCTACGCCATGATGCTGGCTGGTCTTGGTTTGATGGGTTTCACGGTGCGCCGTAGAAAAGCGTTAATGCCAAGCCTCAAAGCCTAGCTACCGCCAATGCTGTGCAAAGCTCAGGGGATAGTTTTAGAAAAATGGCATTTAGGACAGAAACCATAGGACGCAATGCATAAACTAATTTTGATAGTTTTGTGCGGGCTCGCGCTATGTGGGTGCGCAGTTCAGCAACGCGCCGAAGTTGCAGGGCGCGCCCAAACTGAAATGGTCGGCATGTCAAAAAAGGATTTGTTTCTTTGTGCTGGGGTTCCAGTACGGCAGGAACGAGTAGAAGACCTTGAGTTTCTTTCCTACGCTGGAGGCGGTGACAATGTAGGCGGTGCCGTTGCTATGAACACCTCTTCAAATACTGCGGTTGCGGTAGGTAGATCAAATCGCCGATACTGCGAGGCAACATTCGTACTCAAGGATAACGTAGTACAAAAGGTCAACTATCAGGGCCGCACTGGTGGAGTTCTCACGAAAGGTGAGCAGTGCGCCTTCATCGTGGAGAACTGCGTCGGGCATTAGCGTGATTTGGCGGGCGGTACTGGGATCGAACCGATGTATTCCACCACGAAGTAGGCAACCTTGAATCACCACCTCTCCTGCGTCTTCTTGTGGAAAATTGGTGGGGCGTAAAAAAAGCCTACATCGCTGCAAGCCGTATGGTTACTGGAGGCGGGGGTCGGAATCGAACCGGCGTTAACGGATTTGCAATCCGCTGCATAACCATTTTGCTACCCCGCCGTGCTGGAAATTGCCAGAAGCTAAGAGAATACCAGAAGTTGAAAAATAAAGGGAAAGCAGGCGCCTTCCCAGAAAAATTTGGAGCGGGAAACGAGCTCCGAACCATCTTTCAACCATGAGATTATAAAGCAATATTTTTAGGAACACGGAAAAATGTTCCCGTCACTGTTCCCAAAAAAAACACTCAGTTTAACTAGAATGCAGCTTTGCGAACCGTTTCATTATAACTAATCGCAGAGACCTGCGCAAATGCGCGAAAAGTTAATACGCGATACGTTGAGCCCCCTACCCCCTTAAAATCCCGGCCCGACGGGATTTTCGAACCGTTACCTGCATTTCCGACGTCCAATGATCCATACATCTATAAAAAGCCATTTCTACTATTCCACCGGGGAAAGTTATCCCTTATATTCAGGCATCGCCGTAATATTCCCTCCATTTCAGAACCTGCGACATAGGACAAACACGGATGGGTTATTTCCTCATTTCCTGAACGCTTATCAAGTGAAGCGCTGATATTTAAAAATATCCGCACTGTCAGAATTGCATTAGTCCACCTTAAGCCCTGTACAGGGAACTGATCTCAGAAGGGAATTATAAATTATGCACATTCAAGAACGACGAATCGCAGAGCGGTTTCAATTGGAATTGCTAGGCTGTGCAATTATCAATGGCAACAATGTTGGCCTAAAAACGCAGGATGTTTCTCTGGGGGGCGCCTTGGCGGAATTTTTTGCTCCCCCGTCCTTAAAAGAGGGAACGAAGCTTTGCATTCGCTTGAATATCAGATTCATGGGGAGTGCAGTTGTCTGCCGGGTCAATGCCCGCGACTACAACTCCTTGTGCGGCCTCAAGTTTGAGCGCTTCGACTATTATTCTGATCTCTTGCTCAGTGCCTATTTCATCAAGAACAAACACCATCTGTCAGAGAGGGCAACTATTCAGTAGCAGATCAACTTGTATGGTTAATCTGAATCAAGAAAAAGTAAAACGTATTTTCTTGAATTTATCATTATCCTGTTTCCTCGGTATGGAACATGTAAGTGTAAATTTGCAGAATTGAGTACAAGCAAGCATATAAATACGTCCGTTCATAACCTTAGGGATCGGTGTTTTATTACTTTGAACGGGGAAGAATAATGGCAATGAACGAGTCACTAACCATTTTGATTGTCGAGGACAACGACGACGATTTTATTTCCACCATGCGCGCCTTTAAAAAAGCAAATCTGGCCAATCCGGTTCAGCGTTGCACCAATGGCGATCAGGCACTCGATTATCTTTTTCAACGCGGCGAGTTTTCTGACCCCGGCAAGGCTCCCCGACCCGGCATTATTCTGCTCGACTTGAACCTGCCCGGAACAGATGGACGAGAAGTGCTACGCGTGGTCAAGTCCGACCCACGATTGCGCCAGATTCCGGTCGTTGTGCTGACAACATCTTATGCAAGGCAGGATATAACTCGATGCTACGATGCTGGCGCGAATTCTTATGTGCAAAAGCCGGTTGATTTTACTGGATTTATCGAGGCTATTGCTCGGCTTAAAGAATACTGGATAGGGGTTGCCGTGCTACCCAAGGAATCAGAGTGACAGAACCCATTTTTTGATTACCTAACGATAGTCGAAGACGTTCAACATCTTTAAACTCCATCAGAAAATGGATGCCGCAGAACAAAAGGAGCGTACAGTGACTGCCTGGAATATTGGAAAAGTTGCTGAACAAAAGGCGTGTAGCAAGACGCTATCCTTTGCTGCGTTCGCGCATCACTCATGCGTGGTCAAAACGGTAGATCAGCCTGACGAGCCCAGTGCGGTAGTCCCGCACGGTGGGGTCTGTGAGGAGTGTGAGGGTAGCGGTCATGATCACAAAACAGATGGTTGAGACTTTATATATCGGTAAGGAGAGAATTGAATGAACTCAAAACTTGTCCCAATATTTTATAAGCCATTATTTACGACTATCTTTGCAGTCAATGCTGTTGTATGTTTTGCAGCTAATATTGAGGTACCAGATATTCTCAAGACCCCGCCTAATCAAATTGTCTTGCTTGAAGCCAAAGCCGAAGGCGTCCAGATTTATGAATGTAAAACACAACAAAATGATTCATTGAAGTTCGAATGGAAATTCAAAGCACCTGAGGCTGATTTATATGATACGGATGGAAAAATAATTGCTCGTCATTATGCAGGCCCTACTTGGGAATCAAATGATGGTAGCAAGGTAGTCGGTGAGGTAAAGGAGAAATACAGTGTTCCTGATGCGAAGTCAATCCCATGGTTGCTGTTGAGTGCAAAATCCGGCTCTGCTGTCGGTACCTTCTCACAGATAACAAGTATTCAACGTATAAACACCGAAGGCGGTCAAGCTCCAACTGAAGTTTGCAATCAAACCCAGTTAGGCAAAGAAGTGCGAATTCCCTATGAAGCTGTTTACCGCTTTTATGTTTTCAAAAAATGATCTCGGGATAGAAGTTGTTCACTTGCATCGTCAACTGTTTTTGAATACTGCCCGTCCCATAAGCAAAAGTACCGATGGAAAGTCATTCTGCGGATAAGAAAATGAATCAGCATCCTTGGAGAGAACATGGCGTATCAACATGTTGTGGGTGCAACGAACTACCGTTTTAGTTCGTTAAAAAGTGTCATGGCGAAAGCCACCCCTGCGCGCTCAGGAGATTACCTGGCAGGGGTGGCCGCCGAAACTTATGCCGAGCGTATGGCGGCCAGAATGTGTCTGGCGGCTATCCCACTCAAACTCTTCCTCGAAGAGCTGCTGATTCCTTATGAGTCTGACGAAGTCACGCGTCTGATTATTGACAGCCATGATCCGCAAGCGTTCGCTGAGATCAGTCATCTCACTGTGGGGGATTTTCGTGACTGGTTGCTTTCAGATGCTTCAGATACTGACGCATTAAAGAGAATAGCTATTGGAGTCACGCCCGAAATGGCGGCAGCCGTCAGCAAGTTGATGCGCAATCAGGATTTGATTTTGGTCGCTAAAAAATGCCATGTCGTTACGGCATTTCGGGACACCATTGGATTGCCTGGTCACCTGTCATCGCGCCTGCAACCTAACCATCCGACAGATGACCTACGTGGAATTGCGGCATCGATGCTGGATGGTCTGCTGTATGGTGCCGGTGACGCGGTTATCGGGATTAACCCTGCCACGGATAGCATTCCTGTGCTCATGAATCTGTATTGCATGGTAGATGAGGTCATCAATCAGTATGGCATTCCTACGCAATCCTGCATTCTGACGCACGTCACCAACCAAATTCAGCTCATTGAAAAAGGGGCACCCGTTGATTTGGTTTTTCAATCCATTGCGGGAACCGAGAAAGCCAACAAAAGCTTCGGCATTAATCTGGATATTTTGAAAGAAGCACAGCAAGCCGCATTTTCGTTGAACCGTGGCACAGTGGGTAATAACGTGATGTATTTTGAAACGGGTCAAGGTTCCGTACTTTCTGCAAATGCAAATTTTGGAGTGGATCAGCAAACCTGCGAAGCACGTGCCTATGCCGTTGCCCGGCATTTTTCACCGTTACTGACCAATACCGTGGTGGGCTTTATCGGGCCGGAATATCTATACGATGGCAAACAGATTATCCGCGCCGGTCTGGAGGATCACTTCTGTGGAAAACTACTGGGCGTGCCACTGGGTTGCGATGTGTGTTACACCAACCATGCAGAGGCGGATCAGGATGATATGGACACCTTGATGACGCTGCTTGCTAATGCCGGTTTGACTTTCATCATGGGCATCCCAGGTGCAGATGACATCATGCTGAATTATCAAACGACTTCTTTCCATGACATACTTTATTTACGCAAGTTACTCGGCCTGAAGGCCGCGCCGGAGTTTGAGAAATGGCTAAAAGCTATGAGCATCATGAACAGCAAAGGACAGGTCCAGCCAGTGACTCAGACTCACAGCATGCTGAAGAGCATGCCGAAAAATCTGCTGTCGCTCGCGTAAAACCACTACTAACAGACGACCCGTGGCAAGAGCTTAAAAGATTTACTCGCGCCCGCATTGCTTTGGGACGAGTGGGCAGCAGCCTGTCAACCAAAGAGGTGCTGGACTTTGGCCTATCTCATGCTATGGCGCGGGATGCCGTTCATCTCCCGCTGGATACCGAGACCTTGGATGCGAGTATCCGGGCTCTTGGGTTTTCAACCCTGCATGTGCACAGCAGGGCGACGGATCGTCACGCCTATTTATTGAGGCCTGATTATGGGCGAAGGCTAAATGAGGAAAGTAGGCGGCATCTGCAATCCATCAAGCCATCAAACCGCTTCGACTTTATAATCGTGGTTGGCGATGGCTTGTCATCGTTGGCTATTCAACGCCATGCGGTGCCTTTGTTGTCAGAACTTAAGAAATTCATTCCAGAATCGTGGAACGTGGGGCCCGTCGTTATTGCCAGACAGGCTCGTGTAGCACTGGCGGATGAAGTGGCGGAAAGCCTGGGAGCACGCATGGTCGCTATATTGATCGGCGAACGTCCGGGTCTGAGTTCTCCGGATAGTTTAGGGATTTATCTAACCTACTCGCCAAAAATAGATTGCAGCGACTCTGACCGCAATTGCATTTCCAATGTGCGTCCTGAAGGTTTGCAATATACCGCAGCAGCAAAGAAATTAATTTGGCTGGCAAAAGAAGCCACGAATCTGCAAATTTCCGGCGTGGCATTGAAAGACGAGAGCGATGTGCAAGAGATTGGTACTCAATCACTCAGTTCAATGCTGGCTTAAGTTTGAATCAAATTGCCCGTCTGTGGACAGTGCATAAGGAACATGCTGCGGGACAATCGGTACCCCCTGCGCATTGGTGATTGCCGCTATATTTATCACTGGGGCTGCTCAGTTACCAAATTATCCACGCGTATTGCTTACAACTTCTGGGAACGAACCACCGCACGTTTCGGTGGCCTGCGCGTAGCTGGATTATCGCTCCGAAAATGTGGTGATGGTCATGGTTTGGTTATGTAGTTCGCATTGGGTGACATTGCTGTGCGGACAAATTTCGCCATAGGAGTAGAAGCCGGTAAGCACCGCATTTTTCCCCAATACCTCGCGCACTCTTTCGACTTCCTCCTCAATACGTTGCTTCAGCACCAGCTTGCGCCCGACGCAACTGATTAGCAGGGCCAGTTCAGGCTCGACCGAGCCGAGGGTTTCGTAACTGGCTCGCGCCGCCCCCGCTGCTCCGTCGAGGAGGCGGTCGAAGTTGGCCTTCATCAAGCGGGCATAGCTGCCTTCCGGCATGTCCCCGGCGAATGTCATACTCTGTTCATTCTCATTGACGCTCAACACCGTGCGTACCAGACTGTAATCATCCTTGCCGGTATGCAATGCCAACGGATACAGCAGCGCAGTGGACGGTAATCCGGCGGTATGATCGCCTAGATATTCCTTATACAATTCCAGCGCCGAGCGCCCGTCCAGTTCATACAGAATATTGCCATTTGAGCGCGTGATCAGTCGTTCAACACCAAAGGTATCCCAGCCACCGAGAGAGCCGTAACCTACCTTGAGGCGGTTACCGTAGAAACCTAGTGCGGCGACCAATCCTTCAGCAGGCTCACCATCTGCGCACACATAAGTTTGTTTGAAATTTGCGCCATCCCCAGCCAGTCCGCCGGTCACCGCCACGTTTCCTGGCAAATTTTCACGCAGGCCACGCGCTAGCTCGGTGCCGTTTATCTTTAATCCGTCCGAAAACACCAACACATGCACCAGTTGTTCGTGTGAGAGTGCTTGCGCCAGACGTTTACCGGCGCTCAGGCTGTCATCGTTTTCCCCTATGGATGTCCGCACCAGTTGGATCGCGGTATGTTCGAACCGCATGGCCGTTACGGCGAGGGAGTCGTCGCGCACGCGGGTTGCACAAATCTCGCCCGATGTGGAACAGCCGACAATTGGCGCGCCGGGATAACGTGCACGAACCTCATCCATTCTGGACTTGTCGCCAAGAACATGGGTAGCACCGAAAACCAGTACCAATGATGCATTTCCATCGAGATGAGTTGCCAGTTCATTTTGCCAGCCTTCGCCGACAGTCCAGTATTGCTGTTCGATTATCATGATTTAATTTCTTCCTTAGTCTCGCAATTCTCACATGAACATATTTCGATATTCCGCACCAGCGCCGATATCCTGAATATGAAGCCAACCCGCGATGGTGCTCACATCAATTATGTAGCTGTTCTATAAAATATGATCTCTGGATGCACCATCCTCGCAAAAGGCAGCGGCAGTGCTTTAGAATAAAGTTGCAAATTGGCGTGAAAAGTCAAAGCTGCCCGGCGCATATCCATACTTTAGTTGCATTTCGAATTGCTCAATCGGTACAGGCTTACTGAACAAATATCCTTGGTAGTGAGTACAGCCATTGTTTAGGAGAAGCTGTCGTTGCTCTTCCGTCTCGACCCCTTCGGCAATGACTCCCAGCTCCAGGATTTCTGCCATAGCTATGATGGTACGCACAATCGCTCTATCGTTGTTACTGGATGAAAGGTCGCGTACGAACGACTGGTCAATTTTTAGCTGATCGAGCGGTAGCTGCTTGAGGTATTGCAGGGATGAATAACCGGTACCGAAATCGTCCAGTGAGAACTGGACACCGATCTCCTTCAATATGATTATGGTTGCAATCGTGTCCTTGATGTTTTCCAGCAACATGCTTTCCGTAAGCTCCAGCTTGAGCAGTTTCGGGTTGATGGCATAGCGTTGCACGACATCTTGTACTTGAGCAAGGAACTCGGGTTGGCGCAATTGTTTGACACTCACATTCACCGATAAAGTGAGGTTGCGGGTTAGCGGATCTTGTTCCCATTCCTTAAGTCGGGCGCAAGCCGTCTCCAGCACCCAGAGCCCGATGGGCAATATCAAACCTGTTTCTTCCGCTAATGGAATAAATTCTGCGGGAGACACCATGCTACGTTCAGGATGTATCCAGCGGATCAATGCCTCCGCGCCACATGGACGGAACGAACTGTCTACCTGAACCTGGTAATACAGTTGAAATTGCTGCCTTTCAAGTGCTTTGCGCAAATCACCTTCGAGGAATGCGCGGGTATTAATGGATTCCTGTATCTTTGGATCGAAGAAACACAAGGCATTTCGACCGGAATTCTTGGCCTGATACATAGCGATATCGGCATGTTTTAGCAGTTCTTCCCGCGACCGACCATCATCGCTAAAAAGAGTGGCACCGATGCTGGGAGAGCTGTGGTACTCGCGGGTGGCAAGTTGGTAAGGCTGATTTAGTGTAGCGAGAATTTTCTTGCCCACGACCTCAGTCTGTGTCGCCGCCTCAAGGGAATGTGCGCTCAAATCTTCCAGCATTACCACAAATTCGTCACCGCCCAGACGAGCAATGGTGTCTCCGTCTCGCACACAGGACTTCAGACGTTGGGCGACCTGTTGCAGCAGCATGTCACCCATGGCATGGCCCCAGGTATCATTGAGTGTCTTGAAATTATCAAGGTCGATGAATAGTAGCGCTCCTTGTCGACCACTGCGCGCAATGGAATCCAAACACTGCTGTAACCGATCTTGCAGAAGACGACGGTTGGGTAATTGCGTCAGTGGGTCGAAATAAGCCAAAAGCTTAATTTCATCTTCGGCAGCCTTACGTTCAGTAATATCGGTATGAGTACCAACGTAGTGAGTGACACTTCCGTTTGCATCTTTTATAGCTGTGATGGTCAACCATTTTGGAAAGATTTCGCCATTTTTACGACGATCCCATATCTCTCCTTTCCAACCACCTGTTTTGTTGACGATATCCCACATTGCATCATAAAAAGCTTTATCGTGGCGTCCCGATTTAAGTAGACGTGGCGTTTGTCCTACCACTTCTTCTGACGTATAGCCGGTGGTTTCAGTGAACGCCTGATTTACGCGCAGAATCACGCCTTGAGCATCCGTTATAATGATGCCTTCATTAGCATCAAATGCAGCCGCAGCGAGTTTAAGCTCAATTTCGGATTGTTTGCGTTCAGAAATGTCCCGAGCAATTCCCAGTACACCAATTAACTGCCCAGACTCATCGAACATTGGTGTCCTGATGGTTTCCAAACAGACACGTCTCTCATTACTTGCGAAAATCGCCCATTTCTCATTAATGGTAGGTTTGCCTTTATCGAGGGTTTCGCAATCGCATTCACGGAATGAATCAGCAAGTTCCCTATCCATGAAGTCAAAATCCGTCTTGCCGACAACATCAGCCTCGCAGGAACCACAAAAATGTTCGAACATGGGATTGCAGGAAAGATAAACACCATTCGGGTCTTTTAACCAGATCAAATCTTGTATCGTCGAAAATATCGTTTTCAGGCGCGCTTCATAGGAAGATTTCTGCTTCTGGTGTAATGCTCGCATCTCCTTTGAGGAAATATCAAGAGCGCGCTCCAACATACCACGATCCATATCTGAGTCGTGATAGTGTTGATCTATGACAGACAGGAATTCAGGCCATGCCACACCCTCTGGAGGATGTTGCGCATCAATGCCATATTTGCGCAGCTGTCGAGCCAAGAGATGATGTAATGCGATATTCATTTCTTAACGGTCACTCCCAAATTGAATAATTATTCAATTTGGGATGGCGCAAATTTGAAAACATTAACTGCGGAAATTTTTTAAGAAAATTATTCCCTGTAATAAGGCGTTTACATTGGCCTGTTGATAAGCATGCCAAACGCTGAATTGTTCTGGGTCATGCTGGATGTTAATGACTTTCTCAATGCTTTCACGTATGTTTAATCTGGCGTAATTCAAAAAAGGCCCCCCCCCCTCCAGGTCAAATGTCTCTAGCGAATGAATGAGGCCGAAACAGCCTTCCATAATCAGTCCAAAAATGGGCACCCCCGTATTCTCATACCCCTTTGCGACATCAAATACCAAATCCATGTGCTTAGCGATTGCGTTTTGCTTTGCTTTGGAATCACCTCCTCGCATAAGTTTGATAAAAGTCAACTGCTGCTCGGCAATCGACTTCGACTCATCCGGCTCATTATTGCTACGAAATTCGATTATTTCTGCTTCAGCAAGTTTATTCATAATTGACCTTGATTTTCATGTGTTGACTCATGCACGTTAAGTGCGTTAGGTATAACCCACTATTGAACGACCACTGAAATTAGTAGTGGAGTTATGAAGTAGCCGCTGCATTTTAATAGTGTGGTTATTATTAAAACATCAGTGCTTTGCTCGATATCGGCTAAGAAAATGTAGCAATAATTCATCGGTGTTTGTCCTATAGATAGACCCTGATATTGATCTTTAAGGGTTATAGCCCTTTGAGCAGGCATAAGACAAACACCGATGTTATTAAATCCACCATGCCGTCATAATGCATTTTAATCTGTAGTACATAAAATCAGAAAAAAGTGGGCCTGCGCCGTTCAGCTATATATAACAAGGTAACGTAATGTCCGTCAGCTTGAAGACGTGATTAATGTTTCCCTAATTAATTCAAAAGTGGATGCAAAATAATTATGAAATCTATCATCGTTAGCATGTTTGCAGCAGCGGGTCTGATGGTTGCAGGTAGCGTTCTGGCAACTGATATGCCTGATGCCGCCAAGAAAAATGGCTGTACCGCTTGCCATGCAATTAACAAGAAAGTAGTTGGCCCGGCATGGATGGATGTGTCCAAGTTCTACAACGGCAAAATGGAAAAATCGGCTGCTGGTAAAACCGTGAAGGAAGCAACTGGCGGCAAGGCTCCTGCAGACTGGTTGCTCACTAAAGTATCCAGGGGCGGCAACGGCAACTGGGGTACTGCTGCTATGATCGCTAACGACACAACTGGCAAGAAGCAAGACGATATCAAGGGGCTAATTCAGTTTGTCCTAGATCTGGCTAAATAAAGAGCAGTAAAGTAACAATTTCGACGGTCGGAAGTAATCCGTAGCAGATAGAGCGCAGAAAGAAGGAATCGATTCGACTGTCAAAGATAGCTGTGTGCCATAAGCCGTAATTTCACATATCTGAAATTGAAGGTCTGCTATCTTCAGTGGAGCGGTCGTTCGACGAGTAGAATACCGAATGCGAACTACGGTCAGGAACGGCCATTCGAGGGCTGAAGATCTTACAGTATGCTATTAATCAGTCCTTGCTTGCCAGCATCAAACGTCTTAATAGCTGCTCCGCAGTGTCGAGGCTCTTTTGTTTTTGTTCAGCTAAGTACAAGAGTAACGCGATCAGTTTCATCTGCCCTTCGCGAGTGCGACCCGACTGCTTTGGCTTCTTACTCATGCGGGAAGCATACGCCTGTGGATTTATCACTACAAGTTGTAAAGAAGTAGCTATAGGCAAGCCAACGTATCGTGAGCGCTTTTGTCGGACGCAAGACTATCAACCGGAGATAATCATGCTATTACGTAAATTCAGCACAATGACAATTTGCCTGTTTGCTGTGCTGCCCTGTTTGGCCGCAGAGGCGACGGAAGAACTCCGCAGCACTCTGAAAGACCAGCAAAACGTTGCCGTCACCATTTACAACGAAAATCTTGCACTGGTAAAAGACCAGCGCAAAATCCAATTGAATAGCGGACTGAATATATTGGCTTTTCGCGATGTTAGTGCGCGGATGCGCCCTGAAACTGCATTGCTGCGTAGTCTGACCAGCCCCGGCAATCTGTCCGTCATCGAGCAGAACTTCGATTTCGATCTGCTTACACCAGAGAAGCTGCTGGAAAAATACGTTGGCAAAAGCGTCAACGTCATTCGCACCAATCCTGCCACGGGAATTGAGACCACCGAACAGGCACAGGTGTTGTCCGCCAATAATGGCGTGGTGATGAAGATCGGCGACCGCATCGAAACCGGCATTCCAGGTCGCATTGTTTATCCGGATGTTCCCGCCAACTTGCGCGATAGGCCGACGCTGGTGATGGCGCTTAATAACGGCGGAGCTACGCAGCAGGAAGTGGAGCTTTCCTATCTCACAGGCGGGCTGGCATGGAAAACGGATTATGTCGCGGAATTAAACGCGACGGACGATAAACTGGATCTGTCCGGCTGGGTAACGCTGACCAATACCAGTGGAGCCCGCTACAACAATGCCAAACTGCAACTGGTGGCTGGGGATGTCAACCAGGTGCATGAAGAAATGCGTCCCATGGCCTTCGCGAAAGCGTTAGGCGCGACGACTCCCGCAGCGGCACCGCGTATGGCAGAGGAATCCCTGCTGGAATATCACCTCTACACTCTGGACCACCCCACCACCATTGCCGAGAACCAAACCAAGCAGGTGTCTCTCCTCTCCGCCTCCGATGTGCCGTCACGCAAGGAATTGTTGTTGAGCGGTGCCGATTATTATTATCAAAACAGCTACGGGAATTTGGGCCAGAAGATAAAGGTTGGCGTGTTCGTCGAATTCAACAACAAGGAAAGCGCACACCTCGGCATGCCTCTGCCAAAGGGCGTGATCCGCGTCTACAAAAAGGATGGCGCGGGCAATGCCCAGTTCGTCGGCGAGGATCGTATCGACCATACGCCCAAGAATGAGAAAGTACGTCTCAAACTTGGCGAAGCCTTCGACGTAACGGCAGACAAGAAACAAACTGATTTCAAAAAAATGGGCGGAGGTACCCGCTATAACTATATCTACGAAAGCGCCTTCGAACTTGTGCTCAAGAACGCCAAAAAGGAAGCCGTCACTGTCACCGTGCAGGAGCCAATACCTGGCGACTGGGAAATGCTGAAGGAAAGCCACCCGCACGAAAAGGTTGCCAGCAACACCGCTGTCTGGCACATCTCAGTTCCTGCGGAAGGCAGCACCACGCTGAGTTATCGGGTGCAGGTACGCCACTAAGATTACTATGTGATATCAGTTAGCCGTTAATTGAAGATTGAACTTGAACCCGAACGAACGCAACTATGAATCTCAAAGAGTCCGCGTAGCGACCGTGAGTAAATTGGTGATAGCATGTCTTGGTTGATTACTAACCGGTCACTTTGGGTCCACCTTGTGGCGCTTAATGTTTGGAGGTTGTTATGTGGCATAAAAGGTTCGCATGGACACTGGCTCTTGCTTTTAGCGGGATGGCGTTGCTAGTGGGCAACGCCATTGCCATAAGTATGCAAGACCGGGAGGATGTTCAAAGCATTTCTAGGATGGTTGAATTTGGATCACTTGCCGTTGCACTGGTGATTGCCGTGTTTATATGGCGTTTCAGCAAGCTGGATAGCGAAAAGAAAAAGCGTCGCAGCAATGAATTTAACGCAAAAGAGTAAGCCATGGGCATGTCGGAAGAGTCGTTCTGGCGGGGTAGCCTCTGGTGCAGTAATCGTACCCACAAGGAATAGCAAAAATGTCATCACTGCCCAGTGGCTTTGTTGAGCGTATCAGAATAATTATGTCTGTAGTCGATGAAGTCTATCCGAGGTCTTTAGACGAGTGGGTGAATGGCTTCGAGTGCGACAGTCGTCCTGAACTGGAATTACTTATCTGGGAATGCATAGCACTTACATATGGCACCTTCGTGGAAAATCGCCCCCTCTCTTTAGAAGCGAAGAAAGAAGCAATTAGTGTCTTACTTCAGTGCTCAATGGGAGTGACTGAGGAAAACATCAAAAGCAAGCACAATGCTCTACGCAAGGCGGAAGTTTGGATTTTGGTTGCCTTATATCGTGCATCGGCTGATGCCACCATAGCGGTTAATAATGGGCGGCAAGCGCATTGAATCGAATGGACCCGCAACCCTCACCCACAGCCAGTTTCTATGCCGCACTCCAAAGCGCATTTGACCACTTCAATGCCAACCTATTTGAGGGCAAGCTGCCGCCTTGCCTGATTACCCTGCGGTCGGCCAGTCGTGTCTATGGTTATCACCATGCAGGTCGGTTTATCTCGCTCAAGGGGGAACAGATTGACGAACTGGGGTTGCACCCAGGATTTTTTACCCTGCGTCCCGTTGAGTCGGTACTGTCGACGTTGGTACATGAAATGGTGCATCACTGGCAGGAGCACTTCGGCACACCATCGGCTTCCAATGCCCACAATCAGGAGTGGGCTAGGAAGATGGAGTCATTGGGACTGATGCCATCGGACACGGGTCTACCCAATGGAAAGAGAACAGGGCGGTCATTAAGTCACTATATCCTGCCCGATGGCATATTTCTGGCGTCATGCCGAAAGCTACTAGAGGGCGGGTTTGTCATTCCATGGCTGGACAGGCATTTGCCAGCGGAACCTGAAAGCCAGGTCGAGGTAGTACAGAAGTTAAAGGCTGCGGGCGTCGAATATGATGTTTCACCCCCGCCTGTATTCAAGCTGTCAGAAGCAATAAATGGCAAGACCACTGTTTTTCGACCAACACCAAAAAAGGCTCCGACACGAGTCGTGCTGGTTTGCCCGCAGTGTGGGATCAAAGCTTGGGCTGCACCAGAAACCAAAATCGTTTGTGGGGTTTGCAATGTGGCAATGGCTAGTTCAACTGACTAAAAACAGATGGGCAATGAACCGCTGATAATAGAGGACGAGTGAATTTCGTCAAAGTGAAATTACTGGCTATTTACGAAATACATAAAATTTCTTACTCCCTCATTGCCGGTTATTATCTTCAATAAGGTGCTCGTAGGTATAATTGATACATGACTCCGATAGATCATCCAGACATACAAGCAGAACTTATTCATGCGCATTTGTTTAGCGCCGATGGCATAGGGAAACAAGTTGATGCGGAGTCCGCTCTTGAATGGTTAAAAAATACAAATAACTCCACTTCAGAATTCATCTGGCTGCACTTTAGTAGTCCTCATGGTATTGGCAAAAACTGGCTTCAATATATAGAGCTACCTATAGCTTTTAAGGGGGTGCTACATGATGAAAGACGTTCGTCACGTCTATCTCATTCTCATCATGGGCTATTTGCAGTAATGAATGACGTCACTTACGATCCTACCCATAGAAAACATCCTGAAATTTCAACTTTGTGGGTGAGCATTAGACAGCGGTGGCTTCTTAGCGCATGGGATAACCCCTTGCGTTCGGTAGAGCAGCTGTTGGCATTAATCTCATCTGAGCAAATTTTCCAAAATCCATTGACATTAGTCATTCAACTTTTGTCCCATCAGGCAGATGTACTAGCAAATATTTTACGGAACACATCGATCACAGCAAACAGTATTGAAGAAAAATTGGCCGCTGGTGAGCTTCCAAAACGAGCATCGTTAGGTGGAATGCGTCGTGACCTTATTCGTTTGCAAAGGCTTCTGGCACCGGAGCCATCATCACTGTTTAGACTTCTAAGCCGCCCGCCCAAATGGGTTAGAGAAGAAGATATCGACTATCTACATCTGGCCACAGAAAACTTTTCCATTGCTTTGAGAGACATGGCTAGTCTTCAAGAACGGATCGAGCTGTTGGAGGATGAAATCGTGGCGCGTGTCGGTGAAAAGACCAACCGAAGCCTTTTCATCCTGACGTCGGTTACAGTTATAGCATTACCAATGACCATAGTGGCGGCACTGTTTGGCATGAATGTTGGCGGTATTCCATTTAAAGATAGTACCGATGGCTTCTTTTATATATTTATACTATCGATAATGTTAACGGCGGCCGCAACTTGGTTAGTTCTTCGCTTGTTAAAGGATTGATCTAGATCGTTTTCACTTGACCATAACGCGACCGTTAATTGCCTGGGAAGCCGCTATGTCCGGTTTGGATTACGTTGCGATAGTCCGCAAACTTGGTAGGATGTGTCTGAGGTAGGCACATATGCTTGGCAATAAAACTTAGGGAGAGTGCCATGGGAAGCAAAGATAAGAAGAAAGAATCAAAGGGTAAGAAGCCTCAGCCAAAACCAGTTCCAGCAGGAAAATAAACCGCCAAACCACAAAATGAAACATCGGTGATGGCCGGATATTGAGATGAATTTCGATCCGATGTAGAGGGTGGTCACCCACATGAATACTTACGGAAGAGTTGGTCTGCTGATTCTGTTGTGCTTTGCCCTTGCGTCTGCATGTGCAGGAACGGGAGCGTTGGCCTATGAGGAGCAGACTCTGACATTGGGTGGTGAGCACAGGACTGTTCACGTGCCCAAGGATTACCGACTGGAGTTGCTTACCCGCCTGGAAACACCGCGCATGCTCACTTTTGCCAGCAACGGTGACTTGTTTGCTGGGTCACAGTCCGGCAAAGTGTATCGATTACCCCCTCCCTATACCGAGCCGGAAGTGTTAGTGAAGTTGGATGGCTATCCCCACAGTGTGGCGTTTCGACAGAATGAAATTTTGATCGCTCGGACGAATGGTTTGTATCGGGCGCCGTATCGAATCGGGCAGGAAAAGATTGCGGCGGATTCCGTGGTCTTGCTTGCTGCCTTGCCTAGTGGAGGCGGACATGTCAGTCGAACAGTCGAGGTAGGGCCAGACGGGCGAGTGTATCTGAGCTTGGGCATCCAGAGCGATTGCAGCGACCAATATTTGGGCGAGGGTTACCCGTTCGATGAACAACGTGGCGGGGTGCTGGTATTGCGCGAAAGCGGCGGCAAGGCAAGTTGGGAGCCGTTTGCTTCGGGCCTGCGTAACCCAGTAGGGTTTGACTGGCAACCGAATACCGGTATCCTTTACGCCAGCAACAACGGGCCGGATCATCTTGGATACGATCAACCGCCAGAATATTTCAGCAAGCTCACTGCCAGTTCCTTTCATGGTATGCCGTGGTTTCAGTTTAATGGCAAACAGATACAGCGTGATGATTGTGTTTCGAGCGTGCCCCCTCGTGCTATCAACGAAGTAACGTTGCCCGCTGCGACTTTCCCTGCGCGCAACGCCCCGCTGGGAATGACTTTTGTGCCTGATGGTGCTATGGACAAGCAATTGGCACTGGATGCAATCGTTGCTCTACACGGCTCGTGGGGCACACAGCCTAATGGGGATTCCATGGGCGATCCAGCTACGCGCCGCCCGCCGAAGCTTGTAGTGGTGCGTTTCCAGAATGGGCAGGCAATACGAGTGGATGATTTGGTTACTGGTTTTCAGTTGCCAGATGGCAAACGTTGGGTACAGTGGACCCCTCCGTCAAGACAATAATGCATCGAGTTTAAGAGGGTAACCT
>CAYZPM010000041.1:0-30289 GCA_964480365.1 uncultured Gallionellaceae bacterium | reverse complement strand
TCTCGGCATTGGTGAAGTGCAACGGCACTTTCATGTGGATCTTTTTGTCCTTGGAAACGCGCTGAAAATCGATGTGCTGGACTTGCTGGCGGAACGGGTGCATGACGAAATCGCGCAGCAGCACTTGTTCTTTTTTGCCGTCCAGATCGAGTGTTAACACCGAGGCGTGGAAGGTTTCTTTGCGCAGACTGTGATACAGGTTATTCTGGTCGATGTCGATCAGTACGGGTTCGCGTTCGCCATAAACAATACCGGGAACACGGCCTGCCTTGCGCAGACGGCGGCTCGCACCCGTTCCTTGCGCCTTGCGAGTTGTTGCGGCTATTTCAGTTGTCATTTTACTTCTCCACTTCAATTCGGAACCACCCGCGACCAGGGGTTCCAGGTTGCGCAGCAGCCAAAATGGCTGCCACAAAAACTAATCTACAAACAGCGAACTGACGGACTCTTCCGCATTGATGCGGCGCATAGTTTCTGCCATTAGCTCTGCCACGCTCAACTGGCGAATTTTTTTGCAGGCACGCGCTTCTTCCCGCAATGGGATAGTGTCGGTTACTACCAGTTCGTCAAGCGCAGAATTCTCGATGCGCCCAATCGCGGGGCCGGACAATACCGGGTGCGTACAATATGCAATTACCCGCTCCGCCCCTTTTTCTTTCAACGCTGCTGCCGCTTCGCACAAGGTATTGGCGGTATCCACCATGTCGTCCATAATGAGGCAGGTGCGGCCTGCCACATCGCCGATGATGTTCATCACCTTGGCTACATTCGGTTTGGGGCGACGCTTGTCGATGATCGCCAAATCCGCATCCATCTGTTTCGCCAGCGCGCGGGCGCGCACCACGCCGCCCACGTCCGGCGACACCACCACCAGATTGTCGTAATTGCATTTCCATACGTCGGACAGCAAAATTGGACTGGCGTAGATGTTATCCACCGGGATGTCGAAAAATCCCTGAATCTGATCCGCGTGCAAATCCATGGTCAACACACGATCTACGCCTACGCCGGTTAACATGTTCGCCACTACCTTGGCGGTGATCGCTACGCGTGCGGAACGCGGGCGGCGATCCTGCCTGGCGTAGCCCATGTAAGGCAGCGCGGCAGTGATGCGCCCGGCAGAAGCACGTTTCAGTGCATCCACCATTACCAGCACTTCCATCAGGCTATCGTTGGTCGGGGCGCAGGTGGATTGCAGCACAAACACATCGTTGCCGCGCACATGTTCGAGTATTTCGACCATGACCTCGCCATCGGAAAAACGACCGACGGTGGCTCGTCCGAGGCGGGTGCCAAGATGCCGCGCCACATCTTCTGCGAACTTGGGATTGGCATTGCCGGTGAACACCATCAAGCTGTCGTGGGACACGTTAACCCCTAAGGTTTAGAATGGGCAAAATTAAAAACGGGCGCAAGCGCCCTAGTGCAACTTGCAAACTGGCTGGGGAGGAAGGGATCGAACCTTCGGATGCCGGAATCAAAATCCGGTGCCTTACCACTTGGCGACTCCCCAATAAACTTTATTTCGCTATATACAAAAATATCGTAGCGGGTGGCACTGCAAACCGCGCGCCACAATGCCGCGCATGTCAGCTGGCAATTGGCTTAATGCAGCCTGCGCTTGTTTCTTGTCGGCAAATTCGGCAAACACGCATGCCCCAGAACCGGTCATCCGCGCCTGCGCAAACTGGCCCAGCCAAACAAGGTGCCGCGCCACTTCCGGGTATAAGTTGCATACCACTGGCTGCAAGTCATTGTGCAACTGCCCCATCGGAAGGGCGCGAATTGTGAGGGAAAACGTATTCCGTGTCAATTCCGGACGCGCAAAAATCTGTGCCGTGGCGACATGTACTGGCGGAAACAGCACGACATACCACGCCTCCGGCAGGGCATAAGCCTGCAACTGTTCGCCCACGCCTTCGGCAAAGGCGTTCTCGCCGAACACGAATACCGGCACATCCGCGCCAAGCGACAAACCGATCTGCATCAGTCGTTCGCGCGACAAACCCAGATTCCACAGGCGGTTTAGCGCCAGCAGCGTAGTGGCCGCATCGGAACTGCCGCCACCCAAGCCGCCGCCCATCGGGATGCGTTTTTCTATTGTGATGTCTGCACCCAGATGGCAGTTGCATTCCTGCTGCAACAGGCGCGCGGCGCGGACACACAAATCCTGTTCTTGCGGTACGCCGTCTATTTCGTTGATGCGGCGTATTGCGCCGTCTTCACGCAGGGTGAAATGCAGCGTGTCGCTGAAGTCGATAAAGCGGAACAGGGTTTGCAACAGGTGGTAACCGTCATCCCGCCGCCCCACTACGTGCAGGAACAGGTTGAGTTTGGCGGGGGCGGGGCAGGTAAGGGTTGTTGGGTTCATTTTTGTAATTCTTGCATAAATCTTGGCTGGAGGGGCGCATGGTTTGTCGGGGGTAGCCCGACGGCTAGTTACTTGTCTTTCGTTGACAGCGTAGTCAAGCTACGCTGGTTGTCGCACGATAAATGAACGTAGGATGTGGTGAGCTTGCGAACCGCATCAATCGCGAACGATGCGGTTGTCACCGCATCCTACCGGGCTATCTGAAAGTTAGAAGTTGGTGTGTCAAATGATTTATCAAATTTTGCAGTTCATTTTCATGCATTTTCCTTAAATCCCAGTTTGCTGCCATGCTTAAAATAGCTTTGCTGAAATCGTCTAAAAATCTCTGACCATCACTACCCGGCCTTGTCGAAAGCCCCTTCAGCATTCGTTCTCCAAGGTTGAAGATTGTTAGGCGCTGTTGAGGCGTAGAGAATGGAAATAGATTGTCTACGATGGAAACTAGAGCTTCCATAAGAATTGGGTTGTCTGGAGCGGGTAATAGCCCAACCTGTATAAATACATCAGCAAGTGTTGTAAATGTATAAATGGTTAATCCACAAACCACCCCAGCCATTGATAGCTGCTCATTGCTTGCTGTATCGGCAATGACAGTGCCATGTCCAGCTACAATTTCCGGTGCTGCTTTTATCATAATTCCGGTAGCTGCAATTTCAGCAGCACTTGCGGCAATACGATGGGGGTTGCTTTCGTCTGCTGCTTTCTTAATTTTTTTGGATAGTTGTTCGTTAAATTGCAATTTGCTAAGCCCATTGACAGTGTATATCAGGACTCCCCGGACGACTGCATTTGATTGAGCCACCAACATTTCTCGATAGGGTTTTGATAAATCACTATTCATGTATAGACATGGCCTTAACGTCACGATGAATTTCCAAGAGACCGAATGCCCCTGATGCTTCCAAAATAGCAAGAAGAAGTGATTTATATGATTCTTCCACGAGTTGTAAGTGCTTAGCCTTCTCTAGCTGGGATGGTATACCTGAGATGTTGAAACTCCCGTGTTGCGGTGGCCCAAACATCTGCATGATATGGGCGTACCCCGCATGAATGTAACCAGAAAAGGTTTTGTACACATTCGTGAGGTGCGTCTTGATGCGCTCATCTTTTTCGCGACCAGTGAGCGACCGAACAACTGCTGAGTGAATCTTCTTGGTCTGAATGTGCTTTTCGTCGCTGGAAAGATGTCCATCAATGGTCTGCGAGAAGAACTCCTTCACAAACTTCTCAACGTTGTCTGATTTCTTCGGATATTTTTCCAAGAGAAAATAGACCTCCCATATGCAGTCATTGATGCATCGATAGATTGCCCCCATATCAACAAAGAGTCCGTTTCGGCAAAGCAAATCCATGGCGTGAACTCCCTGCCCGGCTCTGACTAGCTTAAGAACAACGACGAGTTCTAAACTTTGGTTGGCGTACTCAAAAACGCTCTTTGACGGAATCCACTCGGGATCACCTACAGCTTCGATGCGAAGCCTTTCTATTAATGAGGTAAGAAAGGATAGATCCATGGTCAACACTGCTAACATAAAATAGATGGCAAAGCGGCAGATTATTATCCCCGTTCAAGTAACACGGGGGGCTACAAATATATAACGAGGCAATTTAACAGAGAAAACCAAATTACACTAATGGCACCTTGCTGATCTCCGGACGTGGTTATTGCCAGAGCAAAAGCAGTCATTGGGTTTTTCCCGCCCATCTACTCATACCGAGAGATAAGGAATCATCAAAATTTGATCGCAGATGCGGTAGCCAACGGCAAAAATAACGACAACGGTGAATCTGGCAGTGGAATAAAACCGTGATGTTTATAGAAGGCTGCGGCCTTGTCATCCTTGGCATCAACCAACATGGCGTAGGCTGCTATATCTGAGACAAGCGCACGGTTCAACGCATCCGCAAGCAATGCACCGCCGAGCCCCAGTCCCTTGAGATTTTGATCAACGGCCAAGCGCCCCATTCGTACTGCCGGCACCAAGGGATAGCGGGGCAATTTTTTAGCTGCACCAGATGGAAGGCCGATCAGCGGGACACTTGTTGCCGCCAGCGTATAGTAGCCCACGACGACTTGCTCACTTGTTAGTGCCACAAAACATGCAGTCACCCTGCGCCGGATATCTTGCGTGACTTGCTGCTGCAAGTAGCGATCCAAGGGTTCTGAACCGCAGTTAAACGTGGTGCGGTCATGTATTGTATCAAGCGGAAAAACTCGCAAATTGGCTTTGCTCATTCAGCGCCCAACAACTTTTTACGACGTGCAAAAGCGCGTTTTAATGCCGCTGTTGGCTTGGGTGGGGATAGCAATGCCGCCGCAAAACATTCCTGATCAGCTAGTGACAATCTAATAACACTAGACTGTTCGATGGCACGCTGGGCTGCGTCTTGTACGGCAGCGACGACGAAATCAGTCATGGTACGCCCCTCAATTTCAGCGGCGCGCTTTAGCTTGACGTGCAGTTCGGTACTAATCCGAGCTTCGAGACGGGCGGTTGGAATAGCTGTGGTCATGGCGAAACCTCCTTTTTGATAATGTACGGCTGTTTGCCGTAATTGTCAAATTTTGCCATGCAATGAAAGTTGCTGCTGCCCGTCCGGTTATGGCTGCACAGTGGTTATTTAGTCCTTACTAATAATCTGGCACGGTGAAGTTTTAACCCAAAACCTTGCGCTGTAGAATAAACCCTTCGACAAGCTCAGGGCGAACGGACTTCAAACATAATCTGACCGACTCTATAATGAGCTATCCGAATCTGCCAACGGCGAATTTGATAACCTGGGCACACCGCCCAAAGAGCTGTGTGCGAATGAATTCGCACCTACTCAAAAACCTATTTTATTTCCCATTCGTCGATCACCAATTGAAGTTCCAGCCCCGCGCGTTGCAGGCTTATGCGCAGGGGCAAACTGTCCGGTGTTTGCGTGGCATAACGGGTGTAATTTATTTTCCAGCCATCCTGCCGCATGATGTTTACTTGCCCGTTCGCATCACGCTCGACGCTGGCTTTGCTCTCTGGTGCTGGCAACGCCAACACCCAATAGCGCAGCCCCGCCAGCGGCAGATGCCAGCCAAGCACTTGCTGTGTTAATTCCTCGGTGTCTTGGGCGGTGTAATGTTTGTCCGCCGTATCCAGCACCACTTCCTGTGTATCACTGTGGATGTGCGCCACGGTCTGACCAAACGGGGCAAGCAGCAATATATCGTCGTCTTCGGCGCGATGCGTCCAGCGTATATTGGCGGAAGACCGATCATCGTCATGCTTGATGGCGATCCGCCCGTTCAACACAAAAGGCTTCTGTTCAGCTCCTGCCGGACGCGCCACAGGCTGGGTCGTCGGCGGAGCGCTCGCGCAGCCAGCCAATAGCAACGTTAGCAACAGGAATAACCGGCACATCATGCTGTAATTATCCCAAATAATCCATTAGGCCGTTCGTGGTGAGCTTGTCGAACCGCCAGCTACGCAACCAGAGTCCTTCGACAAGCTCAGGACGAACGGATACAGGCAAATCATATCGTATCGCGCCTAATGGGTTATTTGGAATCACGGAATAAATTTCTTCATCGTGTCCTGCAATGCAGCGTTATCAGGATGCGCTTTCAGTGCGTCACCCCATACTTTCTTCGCCTGTTCTTTTGCACCTTGCGCCCACAGCACCTCGCCCAGATGCGCGGCAATTTCCGGGTCGGGATTGGCGTTATAGGCGCGATGCAGGAACTCCAGGCTCTTGTCCAGATTGCCCATGCGGTAATGTCCCCAGCCCACGCTGTCGATGATGCTCGCATCGTCCGGGGCGAGCTGGATGGCCTTCTCTACCAGTTGCATTGCTTCCGGTATGCGCTCGTTGCGATCCAGCAGGCTGTAGCCCAGCGCGTTGTAGGCTTGCGCATAGTCGGGCCTGATCTCAATCACTTTGCGCATCATTTGCTCAAAAGCATCATGTTTGCCGAGCTGGTCTGCCAACATTGCGGCTTCGTACAGCAAATCAGGATGGTTGGGAAGTTTTTCCAGGCCTTGCGTTAACACTTGATAAGCTGTTTCGGTCTGTTTTGCATCGCGCAACAATTCCGCTTCGATTGACAGAAGCTGTACGCGCTGCTGATTGTTCTGCGCGTTGGTCTGGTGCAAATACTCGCGCGCCTCATCCAGCTTGCCCGTCTTGTAGAGCAGATACGCCACACGCAGGCGTGCGGCATAAGCATATTCGCCATCCGGTACCTTGCGATAATTTTGCAGCGCAGCTTCGTCTTGTTTCTTCGCCTCGTTCAACTGCCCAAGGTAGTAATACACCGTGCTTTCATCTTTTTTGCCATTGGTGAGCGCCTGCCGCAACTCACTTTCCGCCCGATCCAGCTCTCCTAATTCGAGAGACAGCATCGCCACTGCGAATGCAAGATCGGCACTATCAGGATGCATACCGAGCAGGCGCTGAAATTCTGTGCGTGCTTCCACATACTGTTTTTGCTCCAGCAACATGCGCGCGTAAAGTAAACGCGCTTCAGCGGCATCGGGATACGCCGCAAGATATTTTTTCAGCAGCGCCAACGCTTGTTGCGGAGACTCCAGTTGCAGTAATTGCACCTCAAGTAGTGCCGCCAACTCCCATTCGGGCCGCAAGGTGCGTGCTTGACGCACCTCTTCCAGAGCGCTTTCACGCTTGCCTGCCAAGGCGGCAGCCTGAGCCTGCACCAGATGCCCCTCTGCAACGCGCGGATAGGGCTGCGCCAGTTCATGCAACAGCTTAAAGACAGCGTCTTTGTCAGGATAGCGCACCAGCAAAGAGTAAATCTGCGTGAACGTATTTCCTGCCTGATCCGGATAGGCCGCCAGTATTTCCACCAGATAGGGACGCGCCTCGTCCAGCCTTCCCCCGCTTAGCAGAACCGTGGTCAGCAACTGTTTTGCCTGGTGCGATGATGGCTCCAGCTTCAACCATAAATTGAGCGCTTCCACCGATTTGTCCATCTCGTGAGCATCGAAAGCCAACTGCGCGGCGCGGCGCGCCACACGCGGGTCTTGCGTGTCATTGGCCAAGTCCATATAAACCTGTGCGGCCAACTCTGGATTGCCACGCTGGTTGGCCACATCGCCCAGCAGGAATTCATAAAGCATATCCCCGGTCAATTCCAGCTTGGGCAAATTCAGCTGCTGTTCCGCCACGGGAGCCTGCGATGTCTCCTCCTGTTCCGACTGCTCAATGGCAACATGCTGAGGAGCATGCGCACAGGCAACCAGAAACAGGGGGAGAAAAATAGCGCTACGTTTGAAAATCATAATGTTTGGCATGTTTGTCTGGTATGTTGTATATAGAGCGGCAGTTCGACCCCGGCTCAAGTAAAAAATTCAACTTTGAGTTTTTAGAGGCGCCCATATTAGGTTATATTGGGCCTCCATAACAACCCGCTATCGCATGCATGACCGCCATCGCCCCATTAACCTTGTCCGCCCGCAACCTGTGCCGCCGTTCCGGCCAGCGCGAGATTGTCCGCGACTTGTCGCTGGAACTCAGGCACGGCGAGGTGCTTGGCCTGCTCGGCCACAATGGCGCGGGCAAGAGCACCACACTGCAAATGCTCACCGGTGCGCTATTGCCGCATTCGGGACACATTGAAATATGCGGCTACGATCTCTCGCGCCAACCCGTACAGGCCAAGGCGCACGTCGGCTTTTTGCCGGAAATCCCGCCGCTGTATCGCGAAATGCGCGTGGACGATTACCTGCTGTTCGCCGCCAAACTGCATCGGGTGCCACGCGCGCAAATTGCCAATGACTTGGCTGAAACCAAGCGCCGTTGCGGCTTGCAGAACAACGGCAATAAAATCATCGGCATGCTTTCCAAAGGCTATCAGCAGCGCGTCGGCATCGCGCAGGCTATTATCCACAAGCCGGATGTCATTATCCTCGACGAACCCACTGTCGGCCTCGATCCGTCGCAGATCCGCGACATCCGCGCGCTCATCCGCGAGTTGGGTGATGCGCACAGTGTTATTTTATCCACCCACTTGTTGAGCGAAGTGGAGAGTATTTGCGACCGCGTCGAGATCATCCATCACGGACGCATCATTTACGGTGATAGTAGCTTGCGGATGAAGCTGTATGGTTACCAGCCTGGTTTCATCGTTACTCTGCTGTCGCCGCCCGGACTGGTCGAACTGCAAGCCATCGCCGGGGTGCAGCAAGTCGAACAACTCTCCGCCACGCAATTCCGCATGCTCTACGCGGCTGATGCTAATCCGGCGGCAGCACTGCTCGCGCTCGCCGCGCAGCACGGCTGGCAGGCGGAACAACTGGTGCCGCTGCAAGCGCGGCTGGAAGATGTGTTCGTGCAGATTACCCAAGGCGAGGCTGAGACAACATGATCTTTACTATCGCCTACAAGGAATTTCGCAGCCTGTTCGCCACCCCCTCGACGTGGCTGATTCTTGGGGCGCTGCAATTCATCTTCGCCTGGTTCTTCCTGGCGCGGCTGGATGCGTTTCTGCAAGTGCAGGCGCAACTATCGCAAATCGCCAATGCGCCGGGAGCTACATTGGCGGTTGTCGCTCCGTTGTTCGGCACCCTCGCGTTGATCCTGATGATGCTGGTGCCGGTGTTCACCATGCGCCTGTTCGCCGAGGAACGGCGCAACCAGACTCTGGCGCTGTTGATGACCGCACCGGTCTCCGGCACGCACATCGTGCTAGGCAAGTTTTTCGGCCTGATGTTGTTGCTGTTGCTGATAGTTGCAAGCTGCGCGTTGATGGTGCTGTCACTGGCTGCAGGCACGCAATTGGATATAGGCCTGCTGCTCAGCAACGCGTTGGGCTTGCTGCTGCTTGCTTCCAGCTACGCCGCGCTTGGGCTATATATTTCCTCCCTCACCGCGCAACCGGTGGTCGCAGCCATCGCCGCGCTGGCCGCGCTGTTCGGATTGTGGTTGATAGAAGTCAGCGCGGTGGATAACGACATTGCATGGCGCATGGCTGTCCCGACCAGCCACTTCCAGAACTTCAACATCGGCCTGATCAATAGCATCGACATGGTTTATTTCGTGGTGTTCTGCGCAGTTTTCCTGCTGCTGACCATACGTCGCATACACAACAACCGGATTTACGGCTGATATGAAATATTTTCAGTCCAAATTGTTGTTCAAGAACATAGTCTTTGCCTTAGCGTTGCTCGTGGCGGCGCTCGCGCTGTACCAGCTCGCCGCGCGCTATCCAATGCAATGGGACTTCACGCAAAGCGCCAGCAACACCCTGCAAGCCAGCAGCGTGGATGTGCTGCAACAACTGCCCGGCGAAATCAAGTTGACGGTGTATGCCACCGATCAGGACGCCAATCTGGGGGACATACACAAACTAATTCGCGATTTCGTCGCCTTGTATCAGCGTTACAAGCCGGACATTTCGCTCACCTTTGTTGATCCGGTAAAACAGCCGGAAGAAGCGCGCAAGGTCAACATCCAGGCTAACGGCGAGATGCTGGTGCAATACGGCGGGCGCGTCGAGCACCTCACTGTACTCAGCGAGCAGGAGCTCACTAGCGCGCTGCTACGCCTCGCGCACAGCAAAGACAAACTACTGATGTATCTGGACGGGCATGGCGAACGCAAGCTGGATGGGATCGCTAATCACGACCTGGGCGAATTTGGCAAACGGCTGGAACAGAATGGCTACCGCATCAGCAGCTTAAACCTGACCATTGCGCAGGATGTGCCAAGCAACGCCAGCATGTTGCTTATCACACAGCCGCAGATCGACCTGCTGCCGGGTGAAGTGGATAAACTGCTGCGCTATGTTGCGCAGGGCGGAAACATCATGTGGCTGGTGGATGCCGAGCCGTTGCACGGGCTGGAACCGCTCGCCGAAAAGCTCGGTCTGCTGCTTACACCCGGCATCGTGATTGACCCCGCCGCAGAAGAAATGCGCGCCCCGGCGAACTGGGCGCTGGCCGCAGGTTATCCGCCGCACCCCGTCACCCACAACTTCAATCTGATTACCGTATTTCCCTTCGCACGCGCCATCGGCTCGGAAGAAAATGAAGCATGGCAGCGTACCACGCTGGTAGAAGCCGCACCGCGCGGCTGGGTGAGTAGCCGCGCCGTGCAAGGCAAGCCGAGCTTCGACAAAAACCATGACGTACCCGGCCCGGCAACCATTGCACTCGCCTTGCAACGCGACGTGAATGACCGCGACCAGCGTATCGTCGTCGTCGGCAGTGGTTCATTTCTCGCTAACGTCTATTCAGGCAACGGCGGCAATATTGATCTGGGTGTCAACATGGTGAACTGGCTTGCCAACGAAGAAAAACTCATCGCCACACAGCCGCGTGCGGTAAAAGACAGCACCGTTACCCTGAGCAAAACCAGGCTGGCTATCATCAGCGGCAGTTTTCTGCTTGCCTTGCCCGCGCTGCTAATGCTGGTGGGTGGTGTGCTGTGGTGGCGCAGAAGGCAATAACCCCTATGGTGTTCGGGCTTTTTAGGAGTCCCCTTTGCACCAAAAGCAGTTAATCTACTATCCGGCAAGCCGGATGTGAAATTGACACTTGGGCGATCCAGAGTCAGCACGGTGTCAATTCTGCATCGAGCCTGCTCAATCACTTGTCTATGTTATTTTAATTTGTTGCAGCCACGCTTCATACAAAAGCATAATGACCGTCAATACTGTTAGTTTAGGCAAGAAAAATTGTGACGCTCACTCCTAAAACCCGTCAAACAGTCGAAGAAGATCACCGCAGATTGAGCGCGGCCTTGATGCAGTCGGATGAGCCTGTTGCGCTGACCGATGAGGAAGCGCGCTACATTTACGCCAACCCGGCTTTCTGCAAACTCTTCGGATATGAACTGCATGAATTGATGGGGAAATCCATCAGTTTACTAATGCCGCCAGAAGATATTTCCGGAGCGACTGTCCGGCAGACCATCGCTGACGCGTTGAAGCAGGGCGCTTTTCATGACGAGGTCAGACGGCGTACCAAGGACGGCAGAATTATTCCCATCCTGCTCAAGGTTTCGCCTTTCCAGAATGAGCAGGGTGGACTCATGGGCTATATCGCCACCATGACCGATCTGACCGAAATCAAGCGGATGGAAAACGCATTACGCGAAAGCGAAAAGCATTTTCGCGACATCATTGAACATGCGCCGCTTGGTATGGTGACGCTGACGCTCGATGGCCGTTTCATTCAGGTCAATCAGGCTTTTTGTGACATTGTCGGGTATCCGAAAGAGGCACTCGAAAACTTGTCGTTTAATGCGATCACCCATCCGGACGACATTAACATTAGCCTCGAAAACATACAGAAGCTGATAGCCGGGAAAATTAATTTCTATCGGATAGAAAAACGCTATTTTCACAAAGACGGACATACAGTCTGGGCGCAGGTGGACACGTCCTTGCAGCGCGATTCGTCGGGCGATCCGCTAAATCTGATTAGTCAGATTAAAGATATTACGGCGCATAAGCAGGCTGAAATAGCTCTGAAAAGAGAAAGCGAGAAAAACCTTGTACTTTTGCGCAACGCCAGCGATGGCATTCACATCCTGAATGCAGACGGCAATATCATCGAGGTCAGCGACTCATTTTGCACCATGCTCGGCTATCGACGTGACGAGATGATCGGTATGAACGTTTCGCAATGGGATGCTAAATTTAGCGCCACCGAAATCACCCAAGTATTCAGGCAACAGTTCGCACGACCAGAACGCTCCCAGTTCGAGACCCTTCACCGGCGCAAAGATGGAACCATTTTTGATGTCGAGGTCAGCGGCTTCCCCCTTGAGTTAGACGGCAAGCCAGTGATGTTTAACTCTTCACGCGACATCACCGAGCGCAAAAAAGCCGAGGAGATACTCAGAAAATCTCGTGAACAGTTGAAGTCTTTCATCCAGCACGCTCCAATTCGTATTGCCATGTTTGACCGGGACATGAACTATCTGGCCACCAGTGACCGCTGGGTAACTGAACACGCACTTGGCAATACCGACATAGTCGGGCGCAATCATTACGAGGTCAATCCGGATACGCCCAACAAGTGGAAGATTGCCCATCAGCAGGCTCTGACCGGGGCTACCGTGAAGAATAATGAGGATTTGTGGATACATGCTGATGGCAATAAACAGTGGCTACGTTGGGAGGTATCGCCGTGGGTCGATGAATATGGAATGATCGGCGGAGTAATTATCACTTCCGAAGATATAACCGAGTACAAGAAGCAGGAATGGCAGTTGAAGCAAATGAGCTTTGCCATGAACCACGTAAATGAATCAGTCTTTCTGCTGGATGAAGATGGACATTTTTTGTATGTGAACGATGAAGCTTGCCGAGTTCTTGGCTATACCCGTGAGGAGTTTCTTGATGGTATGGGGCTTCCAGACATAGGCCCGGGATGGTCGTATGAGAAGTGGAAGGAACATTGGCAGGATGTCAAAAGTCGTAAATCGATCATTTTCGAAGGTAGCCAACTTACTAGGCATGGACGCGTTTTACCAGTTGAAGTCAGTGCCAATTATTTTGAATACGATGGAATTTGTTTCGCTATGGGGCTGGTGCGTGATATCACCGAACGCAAAAAAAACGAGAAAGAACTTCGCATCGCTGCCACCGCCTTTGAATCTCAGGAAGGCATGCTGATCTCCGATGCCAACAACGTAATCCTTCGCGTTAACCAGGCATTTACTGCCATTACTGGCTATACCGCTGAAGAGGTCATCGGCAAGAACCCGCGCATACTTAGTTCTGGGCGTCAGGATGCAGATTTCTATGCGGCCATGTGGAGGGCTATCAATAAAACTGGTACATGGGGAGGCGAAATCTGGAACCGGCGCAAGAATGGCGAAATTTATCCAGAGCACCTTTCTGTCACCGCAGTGAAAAACCGTGATGGTGTTGTCACCAATTACGTTGCCTCACTCTCCGATATCACTTTGCGTAAGGCCGCTGAGGAAGAAATTCAGTATCTGGCGTTCTATGATCCCCTCACCAAGCTGCCTAACCGGAGACTTCTGCAGGATAGGCTCAGGCAGACATTGGCTTCCAGTGCTCGTAGCGGTCGGCAGGGTGCGCTGCTGTTCATTGACTTGGACAATTTTAAATCACTCAACGATACACTTGGTCATGCCATAGGTGACTTGCTGCTGCAGCAGGTTGCGCAACGTCTGGGGTCATGTGTGCGCGAAGGTGACACCTTGTCCCGTTTTGGTGGTGACGAGTTTGTGGTGATTCTGGAAGACTTGAGCGAAGAAGTCCTTGAAGCGGCTGCTCAGACGGAAGCTGTTGGCGAGAAAATTATTGCCGCTCTCAATCAGCTTTATCATCTCGCCGCGTACGAATATCACTGCACCATCAGCATCGGCGTTACCCTGCTTAACGAAAAGCAAAATTCTATAGATGAGCTGTTGAAACAAGCCGACATCGCCATGTATCAGGCCAAGAACTCCGGCCGCAACACCCTGCGATTCTTCGATCAGAAGATGCAGGATATCGTCAATTCTCGCGCCGATATTGAGGACGAATTGCGAAAGGCCATTGAAAACCGGCAATTCAATTTGTATTACCAGATACAGGTGGATAGCTCCCGCAGATCAATAGGCGCAGAGGCATTGATACGCTGGATACACCCTGAGCGCGGTTTGGTGTCCCCTGCGCAATTCATCCCTATTTCAGAAGAAACCGGATTGATAGTACCCATCGGGCAATGGGTGCTTGAGACCGCTTGCATCCGTCTCAAGGCGTGGCAGCTGGATGTGCTAACCCGTGATCTCGTCCTGTCGGTGAACATTAGTGCCAAGCAACTTCACCAGGCTGATTTCGTGGCGCAGGTGCAATCTCTCGTACAGTTCCACGCCATCAATCCAAAACTGCTCAAGCTGGAACTTACCGAAAGCATGTTACTGGAAAATATTGAGGACACCATTGTAACCATGAGTGAACTGAAAGAAATCGGAGTTCAGTTCTCCCTGGATGATTTCGGCACCGGCTATTCATCCTTGCAATACCTCAAACGGCTGCCGCTCGACCAGCTCAAGATTGACCAATCGTTCGTACGCGATATTGCTATTGATAGCAACGACAGAGCGATTGTGCAAACCATCATAGCCATGGCACAGAGTCTGAACCTGTCAATAATCGCAGAAGGCGTGGAGACTAAAGAACAGCAAAAGCTTCTCATGGAAAAGGGATGCACGAATTTTCAAGGCTACCTGTTTAGCAAGCCTGTGCCGATCGAGCAGTTTGAGGCACTGTTGAAGCAGAGCTCAGAAGTTGGGTAAACACTATTTATCAGGTAAAGGCTGGATTGATACGCTTTACTCCATTCCTGAATAATTTCTATGCCTGAACTACCAGAAGTCGAAACCACCCTGCGCGGACTCGCTCCGCATTTGCTCGGGCAACGCATCTCCGGCGTGGAAATTCGCCACCCGCACCTGCGCTGGCCTATTCCCAAAAACCTGCCAAAACTACTGCGCGGATTAACCATCCATTCCATCTCACGCCGGGCCAAATACCTGCTAGTCGCATGCGGTAGTGGCACGCTCATTCTCCACCTCGGTATGAGCGGTAGCCTGCGCATTCTGCCTGCCGATACGGCGATAGAAAAGCACGACCACTTCGATCTGCTGCTAACAAATGGTATGTTGATGCGGCTGCGCGACCCGCGTCGTTTCGGCGCAGTGTTGTGGTGCGACGGTGATCCTGCGCAACATCCGCTGCTGGCTCAACTCGGGCCGGAGCCGCTGCAAGAAAATTTTGATGCGGGCTATCTCTACCGTGCCACGCGCCATCGTAGCGCAGCAATCAAGCTCGTCATCATGGACAGCCATATGGTGGTGGGCGTGGGCAACATCTACGCCAACGAAGCTCTGTTCCGCGCCGGTATTCGCCCTCAAATGGCCGCCGACAAGTTGAGCAAGCCGCGCTGCGCGCGGTTGGTGAAAACCATACGGGAGACGTTGACGGAGGCCATCGCGCTAGGTGGCAGCAGTCTGCGCGATTTTGTACACAGCGACGGCAAACCCGGTTATTTTCAGCAGCATTATTGGGTGTATGGGCGGTCGGGTGAACCGTGTCATGCATGTGGTACGCCTATCAAACAAATCAAGCAGGGGCAAAGGTCGAGTTTTTACTGTCCGGTGTGTCAAAAATAATCCGGATGGAATGCTGGAATAATTCCAATGCTGGCTACTTAATGCGGCGAAGGTGAAAACTCACCGCGCTGAGGGCTGAATAGCCAATCGACTAAGCCAGCAAAAGCGCTGGCAAGTTGTTGGTTAACGCCGGCAAGTCATTGGATATTGCACCCCGTGGGGATTCGCACGCACAATACGAGAATTGCAATCACTTCTTATTTGATAAGCAGAACCGGCATGGTGGCGAGGCGCAACACCTTGCTCACCACCGAACCCAATAACAAGGCGGACAGCGTGTCCTGCCCTTGCGCACCCATGACAATCTGGTCAACCTTCTGTTCATGCGCATACTGCACGATGGCCTCTGCTGGGGTGCCGATGCTGATGTGGTAGGTGTACGCCAGATTGGCATCATCCAGCTTTTTGCGTGCCGCAGCCAATGCCTCCATGCCCTGCTCACGGTAATATTCATTGAGGGTTTCTGGATTGATGAACAGCTTCACGTTGCTGGAAGCGAGCTTCCACTGTACGTTGAGCAGGAACACCTGCGGTGTTTCCCTCAGCCAGTTCGTGCTGGCAATCACATGCTCAACTGCGCGTATAGCGCTGTTGGAACCATCTATGGGGATTAATACTATCATTATGTTTTCCTGAGAGAATTTGTTGGCTTTGCAATTCGTGGCAGTATGGGCTGGGCTGGTTAAGTGGGTGGGCTAGATTCTTAAGATTATGCTGCAATTTGTTGCCTGAGTGCATAAATATAGTTAGTCTAAACGACTTGGCATTTGACGGCTTCACACAGATAAAGTCCGTAAAGTTTAACCCGCCATATTGATATCTCGCCCCAACTGATTTGCAATAAATTAAAAGGGTTATGGTTTGATTTTGAAAAATGTTTTAATATTCGCCCAATAAGCTTCCAAAAATTGAAAAACTCAGGCCCCTAAAGCGACATGAAAAATAAATTGTTCTGGAAAGCGGATTGGTTTGTTGGGTTGCTGGTGGCATTGCTGTTTCTGTTCAGCGCTAATAGCGATCTAATGCAAAGCCTTGAGCGCAAGGCTTATGACTTGGGTGTGCGCGCTTCCTCCCGAATTCCAAGCGATAAGATCGCGGTGATTGCGATTGACGACCAGAGCATTGCCAATTTGGGGCGCTGGCCGTGGCCGCGTGCGACCCAAGCCAAGATGTTGGATATACTGGCTGCCGGACATGCCAAGGTGGTGGGCAATACGGCGTTTTTTTTCGAGCCGCAGGTCGATGCCGGGCTGGAATACATTTACAAGATCGGCGCTTTGCTCGATGCCTCCACGCTGAAGAATAGCCCCGACCCCACGCACCAGGCCGAGTTAGCCCAGCTTGCCGCGTTGTTGCAGGAGGCGGTGCAGAATCTTGACAACGACAAGAAGCTCAGCGAGAGCATGGCGAAAGCTAATAATGTGCTGCTCGCCATGTATTTCGAACTGGGTGAACCGCAAGGCAAACCTGATCAGTCTCTGCCCGGCTATGTGTTGAAGAACAACCTGAGCAACGTCAAGGTAGGGGCTGCGGGTGAGGTACCGTTGCTTGCCGCTGCCGTGCAGTTTCCTATTGAAATATTGGGCGCCAGCGCTGTTGGCATCGGTCATCTGAACACCACTCCCGACGTAGATGGGGGCATCCGCACCGAGCCGCTGGTGGTGAGCTATTTCGATCAGCATTACCCGTCGCTCTCATTGTTGCTGGCCGCGAAGAGCTTGAACCTTGAGCCTAAGGATATTCAGGTGAACATTGGACAAGGCGTGAAAGTGGGCAACCTGAATATTGCCACTGATCCTGACTTGCGCATGCATACTTATTTTTACGCTGACCGTGACGGCAAGCCCGCTTTTCAGGTGGACTCGTTTTACGATGTGTTGACCGGCAAGATTCCGGCGGAAAAATATCGCGACAAGATCGTGCTGATCGGTGCGACTGCGGCCGGAGTGGGCGCCATGCAAGTGACGCCGATCTCGTCCGGAATGGCGCCGGTTCTGACCTTGGCGCATTCGGTTTCCAGCATACTCAGGCAGGATTTCTTTGTCGCGCCAAGCTGGGGGTTCTGGGCACAGAGCGGCGTCTTCCTGGCGGTTGCCTTGTACCTTATCGTGCTGCTGCCGCGTCTGAAAGCGGGCATCGGTGCGGCAATTACCGCAGCCTTGTTTGTTGCTTTGCTGGCTACCCATTATGTGTTGATGACTACGCAAGCTTTATGGCTGCAATTGATGCTGCCCGCATCACTGTTGTTGGTTGGACATTTGTTGTTGACCACCAAGCATTTTTTGGTCACGGAACAAGGCAAGATCAAATCCGATGCCGATTCGGCGGAAAGCAACCGTATGTTGGGCTTGGCGTTTCAGGGGCAGGGGCAACTGGATATGGCTTTCGACAAATTTCGCAAGGCGCCCCTCGATGACAGCATGATGGAGGTTCTTTACAACCTTGGACTGGATTTCGAGCGCAAGCGCCAGTTCAACAAGGCGGAGTCGGTGTTCGGGTACATGGCGAAATTCAATCCTAAATTCCGCGATCTGGAGGCGCGCTTGGCGCAGTCCAAGGCGATGTCGGAGACAGTGATACTCGGCGGATCTTCCGGCAAGAGCAACGATAGCACGATGCAATTGGACAGAGCCGGGGTATCCAAGCCGATGCTGGGGCGCTATCAGGTCGAAAAAGAGTTGGGCAAGGGCGCGATGGGTGTGGTGTATCTCGGCAAAGACCCGAAAATCGGTCGCGTCGTGGCGATCAAGACCATGTCGTTGGCACAGGAGTTTGAAGCAGACGAACTGGAAGACGTGAAAGCCCGTTTCTTCCGCGAAGCCGAATCTGCTGGTCGCCTGAACCATCCGAACATTGTGACCATGTACGATGCGGGTGAGGAGCATGACCTCGCCTACATTGCGATGGAATTCCTCAAGGGCAAGGATCTGGTGCCCTATACCAAGCCGGATAATTTGCTTCCGTTACCCAAGGTGTTGAGCATAGTAGCGCGTGTGGCGGATGCGCTGGGTTATGCGCATACCTTGAACGTGGTGCACCGCGACATCAAGCCGGCCAACATCATGTATGACATGGAAAGCGATACGGTGAAGGTCACTGACTTCGGCATCGCGCGCATCACCGATTCTTCCAAGACCAAAACGGGCATGGTGCTGGGTACACCGTCGTATATGTCGCCGGAACAATTGTCCGGCGCAAAAATCGAGGGCGCGTCCGATTTGTTTTCGCTGGGGGTGAGCCTGTATCAAATGGTGTGTGGTAAGCTGCCGTTTGATGGTAATTCGATGGCGCAACTCATGTTTCGCATCGCCAACGAGCCGCATACCGATATTTTGACTGTCAGACCGGATGTGCCGCCATGCGTAGTGGCAATCATCAACAAGGCGCTGACGAAGAAAGTGGAAGAACGCTATCAGACTGGCAGTGAAATGGCCGAGGCAATCCGCCAGTGTGCGGCCAATTTGCAGTAATAGAGGGCAGGATTAGGATATGGACATTCAAGAAGCGCTCGAAATAGTCAGCCAAACTCACTCCGGTATGGTGCGGTCGCACAACGAGGATAGTGTGGCTTTCGATGCGTCTTGTGGCTTGGTAGTGCTGGCCGACGGCATGGGCGGTTATAATGCCGGGGAGGTGGCGAGTGGCATCACCATTTCGGTCATGTCCACCGAGATCAAGCACAGACTGGGCAGTGTGCGTCCGGAAGACAAGAACGAGAACGGCGAGGACGTCGGCGTGGCGCTGTTGCGCGAAAATGTGGAAAAAGCTAATGCCGCCATCTTCAGTGCGGCTCAGAGCCAGCCGCAGTATGCCGGAATGGGCACGACAGTGGTGTCCGCCTTGTTCTATGATAATCGCGTGGCTGTAGCGCATGTTGGCGATTCGCGCATGTACCGCCTGCGCGGCGATTCCTTCGAGACTATTACGCGCGACCACTCGCTGCTGCAAGAGCAGATTGATGGCGGCATGATCAGCAAGGAAGATGCGCGTTTGTCCAGGAACAAGAACTTGGTGACGCGAGCAGTCGGTATCGACGCCGAGGTGGAGGTGGAGACGCATGTCCATGAAACGCAAGTGGGAGATGTTTACCTGCTATGTTCGGATGGGCTGAACGACATGGTGGAGGACGAGGAAATCGGTACCACCCTAGGGATGTTGAAGGCCAACCTGCCGCTGGCTGCGACACAGTTAATCGAGTTGGCGAACGATAATGGCGGGCGTGACAACGTGTCGGTGATACTGGTCAAGATTAACGGCGATTTTGCTGTGCCGCGTGGCTGGCTGGTAAAATTATTATCCTGGTTCAAGAGTTAAGTTACGGAGATCGACGATATGGCGAAGCTAATACTCAGCATGGAAGGTGTGGTGCTGCATGAATACGTCCTGAACAAGGAGCGCATGACGATAGGGCGTAAACCGCACAACGATGTGGTGATTGATAATCTCGCCGTCAGCGGTGAGCATGCGGTAGTAGTGACCATACTCAATGACTCGTTCCTGGAGGATTTGGACAGTACCAACGGAGTGGTGGTGAACGGCGCGACAATCAAGAAGCATTTCTTGCAGAACAACGACGTGATTGAGATTGGCAAGTACAAGCTGAAATACATTAATGAACAGCAAGGGGCACAAGTTACGGCGGAGGATTTCGAGAGAACCATGGTGTTGCGCGCACCTGTCAAGCCACAGGCCGGTGTGCCTCCAGCCAGTGCGGCTGAAGCGGGCAACACAATGCGTTCAGTAGCGGCAAGTCCAGCGCCTGCTGCGGAACATCATGTGGCGACGGGGGTGTTTGCCGCGCCAGCGCCGCAATCAATTGCTCCCTCGCCAGTACAGTCCTCGCCAGTACAGCCCTCGCCAGCACAGCCCGCTGCACAGTCTGCGCCACAGCCTGGCGCTGCAATTCCTTTGGCGGCCCTGCAAATATTGAGTGGGCCGAATGCAGGCAGGGAGCTCGACTTGGTGAAAAGCCTTACCACACTGGGCAAGCCAGGTGTGCAGGTGGCGGTGTTGACGCGCCGTCCGCACGGCTACTTCATTACCCATGTGGAAGGAGCGAATTACCCCTCTCTCAATGGCAACGCGCTGAACGAGCAACCGAATAAACTGAGTAATCACGATATCATCGAGTTGGCAGGAATCAAGATGGAGTTTTACTTTAAAGATTAAATGTGGTTTTTAGTCATTAGTCGCTAGTCGTTAGTTAAAGCAGAGCCGTGTATAACCAGCGACTTTGCTGGCGTAGTTTGCCAGCTTAGTCGAATGGCTAGAAGTTTCACCAGCGGACAGCAATAATTACCGACTGCCAACTATCAACTACCAACTAGGTTTTTAGGGGAGCCGGTTGAAACGACACGCACTATTAATCGGACTTGGCTTGGCTCTGGTGCTGGTGTTTCTCGGCAGTGCCGCGAAATTTTACCAAATCGGCTTCATCCAGCAGTTGGATAACATACTCTACGATTACCGCTTGCAGCTAACCATGCCGCAGGGGGTAGATGATCGCATTGTCATTCTCGACATTGACGAAAAAAGCCTCAAGGAAGAGGGGCGCTGGCCCTGGAGTCGGAACCGCTTGGCATTGCTGATGGACAAGCTGTTCGACTACTACGGTGTTGCAGTTGCGGGATTCGACGTGGTGTTTGCGGAAAAGGATGAAAGCTCCGGGCTCAAGGTATTGCAGGAGTTGGGGCGCAACCAGCTCAAGGACATTCCACAGTTTCAGTCTACGCTGGCGCAAATCAGGCCGCAGCTGGATTATGATAATTTGTTTGCCGACAAACTTAAGAACCGCAATGTAGTGTTGGGATATTTCTTCACCAATAGCTCAAAGGGGACTGAGAAGAGTGTTTCCGGCGCGTTGCCTGAATCGGTGTTCGCACCCGGTACGTTTAATGGGCGCCCGGTCAGCTTTATGCAGGTTGACGGCTATGGAGGCAACCTGCCCGAGCTGCAAAAAAACGCGGCCAGCGCGGGGCATTTTACCCAGGCACCCGATTCCGATGGCGTGGTGCGGCGCGTACCGATGATCGTGGAATACAACGGCGCTTTCTATGAATCTTTGTCCCTGGCCATGGTTCGCACCCTGCTGGGCACGACCAAGCTGACGCCGGGCTATGCAACGGGCAAGAGTTCTGACTATGCAGGGCTTGAATGGCTCGACCTGACAAGTGTGCAGGGCAATTTCACAATCCCTGTGGATGAGGACGTGAGTACTTTGATACCTTACCGTGGCGAACGGGGCAGTTTCCGCTATATTTCCATTTCCGATGTATTACACGGGCGCACCCCCCTGAATGAGTTGAAAGGCAAGATTGTGCTGGTTGGCACCTCCGCTCAAGGGCTGCTGGATTTGCGCTCCACGCCGGTTGATTCGGTATATCCGGGGGTGGAAATTCACGCCAACATGATTGCCGGTATTCTCGATCATAACCTTAAGGAAAAACCGCCCTATGTGACGGGTGCTGAATTGGTACTGCTATTGATCTCCGGCGTGGCGCTGAGTTTGCTGTTGCCATTGTTAACCCCGGCGCAAGCCACGTTGCTGACGATAGTTGCATTGGGGGGGGCGGTGGCAGGAAATATGGCGATCTGGCATTACGCTAATCTGGCTATGCCTTTGGCCAGCGGGCTGTTGATGATTCTGGGACTGTTTATCCTGGACATGTCCTATGGATATTTGATTGAAGCGCGTACCAAGCGGCAAATTACCAGTTTATTTGGAAAGTATGTGCCAACCGAATTAGTGGAGGAAATGAGCAAGAATCCTGAGCAGGTTGTTTCCATGGAGGGCGAAAGCCGCGAAATGACCATTCTGTTCTCTGATGTGCGCGGCTTTACTACTATTTCAGAGGGGCTGGATCCCAAGGAATTGAGCCAGTTGATGAATGCGTTTCTCAGTCCGCTTTCAGCCGTGATCAACAAACATCACGGCAAGGTGGATAAGTACATGGGCGACTGCATCATGGCATTCTGGGGAGCGCCTATGCCCGAACCTGACCATGCGCGCAATGCCATAATGGCCGGTATTGAAATGCAAAAGAAATTGCAGGAATTGCAACCGGACTTCAAGAAACGCGGTTGGCCGGAAATACATGTCGGGGTGGGCATCAATACCGGCAAGGTAAGCGTGGGCAACATGGGATCGGAAGTGCGTGTTGCTTATACGGTCATGGGCGATGCGGTCAACCTGGCTTCCCGCCTGGAAGGAATTACCAAACAATATGGTGTGGGTGTGATGGTGGGTGAAAACACCAAAAATGCCGTGCCGGATTTTGTTTACCGTGAACTCGACCAGGTGCGCGTAAAAGGCAAACATGAACCGATCGCCATTTATGAGCCGATAGGCCTGAATGGCGAGGTGGATAAGGCGGTGCTGGAAGAACTCAAGATGTTCCAACAGGCGCTGAAGATGTACCGCAAGCAGGATTGGGATCAGGCAGAATTGCAGTTGTACAATTTGCAGCGTATGTACCCGGAATGCAAGCTGTACCATGTGTATGCCGAGCGGGTTGCTTATTTCCGGAACAACCCACCGGGCGCCGACTGGGACGGCGTGTTTGACTTTCTAACGAAATGATGAGTAAGTCAACTGGCGGTCAAACCAGAACCAGTCTGGATGGGCGATAATGAAACTCCGGATATTAGGCTGTAGCGGCGGCATAGGGGGTAACGCGCGCACCACCTCCATGCTGTTGGATCACGATGTGTTGATCGACGCAGGCACGGGGGTGGGTGACCTCAGTTTGTCCGAATTGAGTTTGATTGACCATGTTTTTATTACGCACTCCCACCTGGATCACATTGCCTGTATTCCGTTGCTGATGGACAGTGTCGGGTTTATGCGCGACCAGCCATTGACTGTTCATGCTGCCGAAGCGACGCTGGATATTATCAGGAAGCATGTGTTTAACTGGAAAATTTGGCCGGACTTTACCCAGATCCCAAATGCGCAGCAGCCATTTATGCGCTATCACACGATACAACTGGGACAGGCCGTGGAGCTGGAGGGGCGCAGGATTACGGCATTGCCGGCCAATCATGTAGTGCCGGCGGTGGGTTTTCAGCTTGACAGCGGGGTTGGCAGCCTTGTTTTTAGCGGAGATACAACGACGAATGATGCGATGTGGGATGAGATCAACCGTATAGGCAACCTGCGTTATCTTATCGTTGAAACCGCGTTTCCCAATGTGGAGCGAGATTTGGCGGTGCGATCCAAGCATTTTTGCCCCACTTTGCTGGCTGGAGACCTGCTCAAGCTCAAGCTCAATCCTGAGATCTACATTACCCATCTGAAGCCGGGTGAGGTTGACTTGATCATGCAGGAAATCGGGGAATGCGTACATGGATTTTCGCCCAGAATGTTACAAAATGGGCAGGTGTTCGAGTTTTAATGTTAAACCTAGTAGTTAGTCGTTAGTTTTTAGTTTAAAACAAACCCGCGTATAACCAGCGACTTTGCTGGCGTAGTTTGCCAGCTTAGTCGAATGGCTAGAAGTTTCACCGGCGGACAAAACCAACTAACGACTAACGACTAAAAACTGCATTAGGAGTGATAGATGAATAACGTAACAACAGGCAATCTTGGCGATATGGAGGTGCGGCTTGAGTTCACCAAGAACCTCAACCACGTCACCAACAAGATACATGCTACCAGCAATATTGATGAAATCATGCTGGATGTCAGCAAGGATATCTGCAACCTGTTCAACGCTGACCGCCTTACCATCTACGTGGTGGGTGAGGACAAGTCCTCACTGATTTCCAAGGTCAAGACGGGACTGAACTCATTCAAGGATCTCAAGCTGCCCATCGCCGAACAGAGTATCGCTGGCTACGCCGCGCTGAACAAGAAGATACTCAACCTCAAGGATGTGTACGACGAGAAGGAGTTGGCCACTTACAGTACGCACTTGCGTTTTTTGCAGGATGTCGATAAGCGCACCGGTTACCGCACCAAGCAAATGTTGGTGGCGCCTATTATCGATGGGGGTACCGATGAATTGGTCGGTGTCATCCAGGTCATTAACAATAAGGCCAACCAACCTTTCCCTGTCACGGTGGCAGATGGAGTGCAGGAACTGGCGCAGACTTTGGCGGTGGCATTTCGCCAGCGCCAGCAACAGACGATCGCCAAAACCAAATACGACGATTTGGTGGAGGACGCAGTTATTTCCGCAGCCGAATTTGAGTTGGCCACCCGTACCGCACGGCGCAAAGGGATCGATATAGAGGACGTATTGATCGATGAGTTTCAGGTCACCCCGCACGCGTTGGGCAAGGCGCTTTCCACCTTCTTCGGCGTACCCTATGAGCCATACAAGTCGGATCGTATCAAGCCGGCAGAACTGCTCAAGAATCTGAAACGCGAATATGTTGAAAGCAACTGTTGGGTGCCGATAGACGATACACCAGAAGGCTTGGTGATATTGACTACCGACCCGGAGCGTATCCAGGCTTCGCGGGTGGTGAATAATATTTTCCCCAGAAGCCGCTTGGCCTACAGGGTTTGCCCGCAACGCGAGTTCAAGGCTACGCTGGATATGTTTTATGGCGGATCGGGCGATGAGGGTGGCGGGCATGAAATGGATTTGGGCACGATGGACGACATGCTCTCCGCCTTGGGGGGAGATGACGAGGAAGCAGGAGGCGTCAGCCAAGAGGAAGTCAGCGCCGCAGCCGACAATGAACTGGTCAAACTGGTCAACAAGATCATCATTGATGCCTACAAGATGGGCGCATCCGATATTCACATCGAGCCCATGCCGGGCAAGGGCAAGACGGGAGTACGTTTGCGCAAGGACGGCTCGCTGATGAAATATATCGAGATACCCTCCACCTACCGCAATGCTCTGGTAACGCGTATCAAGATTATGTGCGACCTGGATATTTCGGAGAAGCGCAAACCGCAGGACGGCAAGATCAAGTTCAAGAAATTCGGCCCGCTGGACATCGAGTTGCGTGTTGCCACTATGCCATCGCAGGGCGGGGTGGAGGATGTGGTGATGCGTATCCTGGCGTCGGGCGAACCGATCCCGATCGAAAATATGGGCTTCTCGGTGCGCAATCTGGAACTGATCAAGAAGATAGTGACCAAACCTTACGGCTTGTTTTTCGTGTGCGGCCCGACTGGTTCCGGCAAGACCACCACGCTGCATTCCATCCTCAAATTTATCAACACGCCAGATACCAAAATCTGGACGGCGGAAGACCCGGTGGAAATCACCCAAAAGGGTTTGCGCCAAGTGCAAATCAACAAGAAAGCTGGCCTGGATTTTGCCACCATAATGCGTGCCTTTCTGCGTGCCGATCCGGACGTGATTATGGTGGGCGAAATGCGCGACAAGGAAACCGTATCAATCGGCATCGAAGCCTCGCTGACCGGCCACTTGGTGTTCGCCACGCTGCATACCAACAGTGCGCCGGAATCCATCAACCGTTTGCTGGATATGGGCATGGATCCCTTCAATTTTGCCGATGCCCTGCTGGGCATACTGGCGCAACGCCTGGCAAAACGTCTGTGTAAGGATTGCAAAAAACCGCACATTGCCACCCAGGAAGAGATCAAGCTGCTGCTCACTGAATATGCCGCAGAGCTGATGACCACCGAAACCTGGAAAAAAGATTCCAGTGCCGCATACAAGGCACTCTATTCCGAGTGGGTTAAACTGTTCGCGGATGAGAAGGGACAGATTACCTTGTACGAATCGGTTGGTTGCGAAAAATGTTCGGGCACTGGTTACCGTGGCCGGGTCGGCCTGCATGAGTTGCTGGTCGGCACGGATGTCATAAAGAAAAGCATACAGGAACACGCACGTGTCGCGGAACTGTTTGCGATTGCGCTGGAGGAGGGGATGCGCACCCTGAAACAGGACGGTATCGAGAAAGTGCTATTGGGTATCACCGACATTCATCAAGTGCGCGCGGTCTGCATTAAATAGCCTAAAACCGAGTTGTTAGTCGTTAGATGTTAGTTATTAGTTAAAGCAAACCCGCCCTTCGGCTACGCTCAGGGCAGGCTCCGCGACAAAACCAACTAGCGACGGCTAACGACTAATAACTAGAGGTTAATAACATGACACAAGACAACGATCTGCTACAACGGCTGGATGAATTAAATGACATTGGTGTTGCGCTCTCCAACGAGCACGATATCAACCGCTTGCTGGAAATTATTCTGGAGGCAGCGAAACGCATCACCCATGCGGATGCAGGGACTTTGTACTTGCACGATGCGGAGCAGCAGGTGTTGCGGTTCGAGATTATCCGTACCGATTCATTGGGCATTGCGATGGGCGGTACGAGCGGCGTACCTATCTCGTTCCCTGCAGTTCGCCTTTACGATGAAGCGGGCAAACCCAATCTTGCGAATGTGGCGGCTTACGCTGCATTGAGCGGCAAAACGGTCAACATTCATGATGCCTATACTGAAGAGGGCTATGATTTTTCCGGCACCAGAAAATTTGACCAGCAGAACAACTATATCTCCACCTCGTTTCTTACGATACCGATGCGTGACCACGAAGGCGAAATCATCGGCGTGTTGCAGCTTATCAATGCGCTGGATCGGAAAAATGGCGCCATCATTTCTTTCAACAAGGATGATGTGCACCTGACGGAATCCCTTTCTTCGCAGGCCGCGATTGCGCTCACCAACAAGCGTCTGATTAAACAACTGGAAGACCTGTTCGAATCTTTCATCAGCCTCATCAACATTGCGATTGACGAAAAGTCACCCTATACCAGCGGCCATTGCGAGCGCGTGCCGGTGCTGACCATGCTGCTGGCCGAAGCGGTCAACCGCACCGATCAGGGGCCGCTCAAAGATTTTTCGATGACAGACCGGGATCGGTACGAACTCAAGATTGCGGGATTGCTGCACGATTGCGGCAAGATCACCACCCCGGTGCATGTGGTGGATAAGTCCACCAAACTACAGACCCTGTTCGACCGCATCCATCTGCTGGACACGCGCTTCGAAGTGCTAAAGCGCGACGCCGAGATCACGATGCTGCGTGCTTTAAGCGAGCATCAAGGGACAGAGGATGCTGAAGCCATCCGCGCCGAGTTCGATGCGCGGATTAGGCAACTGGATGATGACCGCGAATTTTTGCGTCATTGCAACGTCGGTTCGGAAAAAATGGCAGAGGCCGACCAGGCCCACGTGCGCAGTATTGCCGCATATCAGTGGCGCAATGAGGCGGGCCAGCAGAGCGACTTTCTCAGCGCGGATGAACTGGAAAACCTCAACATTCCTTTTGGTACGCTCACTGCGACCGAACGCGAAAAAATCAACGACCATATTAAGGTCACCATCAAAATGCTGAAATCGCTGCCTTGGCCGAAACACCTCAAGCGCGTGACTGAATATGCCGGTGGACACCACGAGCGCATGGATGGCAAGGGCTATCCGAATCATCTGACGCGCGAGCAGATGTCATGGCAGGCGCGCATGATGGGCATAGCCGACATTTTCGAAGCGCTCACCGCCAAAGATCGCCCCTACAAAAATGGCAAAACCCTCACAGAATCGCTCGCCATCATGGGTAAGTTCAAACTGGGCGGACACATAGACCCCGATTTGTTCGATGTTTTTGTGCGCGAAAAAGTTTATCAGACATACGCGGAGCGGTTCCTCGACCCAGAGCAGAAAGATGAAGTGGATGTAAGCAAAATTCCTGGCTATCAGCCATGAAGGTTAGGTTGGCCGTTTTATCATAGGGGAACAGCTTGCACACCACTCCCGCCACAGTTGCCGGTATTCCTGTTCCACGGCTCGCACATAAGCTACTTGATCGCCTATTATCGATGAAGTAAAAATACTCCTCAGTTGTTGACGAAGTGCGTCCAAGGACTGCAAGTCGTTTGCACTTTGAATGGCAAGTTCGACGCATTGGTTCTGAGTTTCTGCAATCCAGTGATCAGGACAGCTTTGTAGCAAAATGCTACAGCCTCGTTCAGATTGCCTTGTAATCGAAAAACAAAACTAATGTTAGGGGAGCGCTGATTTAACATAGTGCCCTTGCACGTGTAAAATCCTTGTCTGAGTTGATTGTGGCATGCTTCGCGCACCAGGTTTACTGCATCCTGCGATAAGCATCTTTAGTCTTACGAACAAAACCCGCTTCCTTTCTTAATGAGCTCCCCTAAAGGCAAGCCGGTTCGATATGCACTATTTCGGCGATTTAATCACGGTTTCCGCCTGACATTGTTGGCAGAATGGTGGCAGCGGATGATGTCCAAGCATGGCAGCTCGTAAATCCATCGTCGGTTTTTCATTCAAAACAGCCTTGATAGTGCTGTCTTTCACATTGCCGACCGCCAGTTTTCCATCGTAATCCAGGCAACATAACGTAACGTCTCCATTCGAAAGAACCGCCACATCAATGAATGGACGGCTGCAAAATGAAGTTGATTTTTTGTTTTCAAGTGAATACGCACTGCTTAACATTGAGTTTGCAAAGGTGAAACCCTGCCAAAATGAAAGTGTTACTCCTTGTTGCAGAGGGTATTTCATCTCGGCTTGCGCAGTCAGTGTTGCAAGTGTTTCGGGGAATGACTCTTTGCGCCTAAAAGGAGTCAATCCGAATTCAATCTCAATCTCGGCAACAAAATCACGCCACTCATTCATAACGCCACGAATATCATCAGGAGACTCAATGATATTCGCGGGCAGTTTAGAGTCTTTGGTAACCATCACCCGTAATTCAAGGGTGCTCCTGCACGTACGTTTTGATGCGATACGTTTCAAATATTCACGTACGAGCAATCTAATGTTTTCGATATACCGATCCCAGCTAAGCCCTGTGTTACCACGATGTTTAAAGGTTTCTCGCGTGGGTGTCTGCAAGCTTACAGCGAGAATCCCATAAAGAGCATCGAGAATTATTGGAATAGTTTTCGAATTCAGCGTACTCCCATTGGTGACAATGCTGGTTTTAATGTTTTTTGAAGATGCATAAGCAAGTACATCCACCAAGCCAGGGTGCAGGGATGGTTCCCCCATCAAGTGCAGGTGGACTTGTTGTGCCAAGCTATTTTCCGCAAATTCGTCATAAAGTTGCTGTACCAATCCCATGCTCATAAAATGCTTGTTTCTCTGCTGAGAATCAGACGGGCAAAAATCACAATGGAAATTGCATTTATTGGTCAATTCAATATATGCATGTACCAAGCCAGATGACAGGTCTTTATCACTATCGTGATGCCATCCAACACGTTGTGCAAATGCTTGCTGAAAGTAGTGGACAGACTCCCTATGAAGACCGCGCCCATATAGCCATCGTCCATAATTAGAAAATATGAGCTGAGATATCGACGCGTTATCAGGCTTTGTCTCTAGCGCCCGACGATAACTGACCTCGGCTTCAGTCAAGCGACCTAGATTTCGTAGTGTGTCACCTAGATGGCTATGCACTATAGCGAAATCCGGTTTAATTTCCAGTGCCCGACGATAGCTAGCCTCAGCCTCATCTAGTCGGCACGTCTCCTTGAGAATGATACCCAAGTTGCAATGCGCCTCAGCGTAATCAGACTTGATCTGTAGCGCCCGCCGAAAACTCACTTCAGTCTCGTTCAGCCTGCCCAACTCATGAAGTGTAACTCCAAGGTTGCAATGCGCCTCAGCATAATCCGGCCTGATCTGTAGCGCTTTTCGGTAGCTGCCTTCTGCTTCATCTAACCGGCTCAATTCCTTGAGGGTGAGGCCCAAGTTGTTATGGGCTTCGGCGTAATCCGGCTTGAGTTCCAGCGCACGGCGGTAGGACGCTTCGGCTTCGGGCAGTCGCT
>CAYZPM010000040.1:0-30348 GCA_964480365.1 uncultured Gallionellaceae bacterium | reverse complement strand
TGCGCGACTGGGGCATCTCGCGCCAGCGCTATTGGGGCTGCCCGATCCCGATCATCCATTGCCCAAGTTGCGGCGACGTGCCGGTGCCGGACGATCAGTTGCCGGTGAAGCTGCCGGAGAACGTGGTGCCGGACGGCGCAGGGTCGCCCTTGGCGAAAATGCCAGAATTCTACGAATGCGCTTGCCCGAAATGCGGCGGAAAATCGCGACGCGAGACGGACACCATGGATACCTTCGTGGAATCGTCCTGGTATTACGCACGTTACGCCAGCCCAAACTTCACCACCGGCATGGTAGACAAACAGGCCGCACAACAATGGCTGCCGGTGGATCAATACATCGGCGGCATCGAACATGCAATTTTGCATCTGCTGTATGCGCGCTTCTTCCACAAGCTGATGCGCGACGAAGGTCTGGTACAAGGCGATGAGCCGTTCAAGAATTTATTGACTCAGGGCATGGTGATCGCACCGACGTTTTACCGCGAAGAAAGCAATGGCAAGAAGCTGTGGATCAATCCCGCAGATGTGGATGTAGAGGTTGATGCGAAAGCGCGCCCCATCGGCGCGAAGCTGCGCACTGACGGCCAGCCGGTAGTCATCGGCGGCACCGAGAAGATGTCAAAATCGAAAAACAACGGCGTCGATCCGCAAGCCATCATCGACCAGTACGGCGCCGACACCGCGCGTCTGTTCATGATGTTCGCCGCTCCGCCTGACCAGCAACTGGAATGGTCGGATAGCGGAGTAGAGGGATCGTTCCGCTTCTTGAAGCGGGTGTGGAATTTTAGCTTAGCGTTTTCTGAACGCATAAATAATTTTGATCTTCAAATTTTAAAACTTGATATTTCCCAAGAACAAATTATCAACCCTAAACAACGGGATGCTAGAAGAAATCATTACCTAATTCTGAATCAGGCAAATTTTGACTTTAATCGGAAACAATTTAATACCGTCGTTTCGGCAGGGATGAAGTTACTCAATTTACTTGAAACGGAACTATTAGGAATTCCTAGTGGCAATTCCGACGCTGTTTCAGGTGACGACGAGAATGCAGAGCAACGATTACGAGATGGTATCCAGCAAAATCGAGAAATCTATTGCGCAGTTATTTCGGAGGGTCTGTCTATCCTGCTGCGCCTGCTTTCGCCCATCGCTCCCCACATCACGCAAACATTGTGGAAAGAACTCGGCTACGGCGAAGACATCCTCTCTGCCCCATGGCCCGAAGTAGACGAAGCCGCTCTGGTGCAAGATGAGGTCGAGCTAATGATCCAGGTCAACGGCAAACTGCGTGGCAGTCTGCGCGTGGCAAAAGATGCGGAAAAGACTGCACTGGAACAACTGGCGCTGTCACACGAGGCCGTACAGAAATTGCTGGCGGGCGGCACGGCTAAAAAAGTCATCGTGGTGCCGGGGCGCTTGATTAACGTGGTGATTTGACCAAATGAAAATGCCGATGCGCGCAAACTTGCTGATAGTGCTGATGCTTTCCCTGCTGCTTGCGGCTTGCGGCTTTCACTTACGTGGGCAGAGTCCCTTTACGCTACAGATCCAGAAGCTGTATGTGCAGTCGGCCAATGCCTATGCGCCTTTCATCATTGAGTTGAAGAGCGCCATCCAGGCAAATGGTGTGCAGATCACCAATACGCCTGATCAGGCGCAACTGACGCTACAGATCGTTTCCGAAGTGACGGACAAGCAGATTCTTTCCCTGAGCGGCGGTGGTCAAGTGCTTCAATACACCTTGGGGTACCGCGTCTCGTTGCGCGCCTATGACCAGAAGCAGCAGGAATGGATTGTCCCGCAAGAAATCAAGCTGCGGCGCGATTATTCCTATGACAATACCAAAGTGCTCGCCATGATGCAGGAAGAAGCCCTGCTCTACCAGAACATGCGCAGCGACGCGGTGCAGCAGGTGTTGCGCCGCCTGGATCACGCCCATCCACCGCTCCCGGATACGCAGCAATGAACCCAAATTATTTATTAGACCCCAAACTCGTCATTCCCGCGCAGGCGGGAATCCAGATGATTAAAAAAGCAGCCGCGAAGCGAGACAACACCACGGCTTTGTCCGCTTCGCGAGATTTTTATCTTTGCTGGATCCCCGCCTGCGCGGGAATGACGGGCTAATGGATTATTTGAGATGAAACTCTCCGCTGAAGACCTGCCGCGCCATCTCGCCAAGGGGCTTGCGCCGCTGTACGTTATTCACGGTGAGGCGTTGCTGCTGTCCATCGAGGCGGCGGACGCCATCCGCGCAGCGGCACGCGCGGCTGGATATGACGAGCGCGAGGTGCTGACTGTCGAACAGGGTTTCAAGTGGGCAGAGTTGCGCAATAGCGCGCTGAGTTTGTCACTATTCTCCTCGCGCAAGCTGGTGGAGCTGCGCATCCCGACGGGAAAGCCCGGCGTGGAAGGCGCGCAGGCCATACAGGATTATTGCGCACAACTTAATGCCGATACGGTTACGGTGGTCACGCTGCCGAAGCTCGACAGCACGGGGCAGAAAAGCAAGTGGTTCACCGCGCTGACGGAACACGGCGTGGTCATCGCCACTGAAGAGATTGCACTGAATGCTTTGCCCAATTGGATTGCAGGACGCTTGCAACGTCAGGGACAATCCACCGACATGGATACCTTGCGTTTTCTTGCGGAGCGCGTGGAAGGCAATCTGCTGGCGGCTTTTCAGGAAATCCAGAAGCTGGCCCTGCTGTTTCCCGCCGGGCCGCTTTCCTTCGAACAGGTGAAAGATGCGGTGATGGATGTGGCGCGCTACGACGTATTTAAATTGTCCGAAGCCATGCTCGCGGGCGACGCCGCGCGTTATGCGCGCATCCTCGACGGCCTGCGCGCTGAAGGCGAGGCTACGGTGCTGATCCTATGGGCACTGTCTGAGGACATCCGCGCGCTCGCCAAGGTGTCGCGCGCCATGCAGGGCGGCGGCAATTTGGCTAATGCCTTGCGCGAAGCACGCGTGTGGGGCGTGCGCCAAAAGCTGGTGGAACGCGCGGTGCGGCGCTTCAAACCGATCATCGCGGAGCGCGCATTGCGTCAGGCGGCGCATGTGGACAAGGTGATAAAAGGTCTGCGCGACGGTGATGTGTGGAGCGAGTTGCTGCAACTGGGCGTGCGTTGCGCACGGGCGGGGGCGGCATGAGCGAAAAAACGTTGTTAGTGCTAACCAACCTGCCAGACCGCGACAGCGCCCAGCGCGTGGCCGATGCGCTGATTGAGAGCCGCACCGCTGCCTGTGTGAATATCATGGCCGCATGCAGTTCGATTTATCGCTGGCAGGGGAAAATAGAAACGATCAGCGAAATACCGCTGCTGATTAAAACCACCCGCGCCGCTTATCCACACCTCGAAGCAACCATACGCGCGCACCATCCGTATGAACTTCCTGAAATCATCGCTGTCCCTGTTGATATCGGCTTTCCCGGTTATTTGCAATGGGTGGTACAGGAAACCCAAATACCGGAAAATGAAGGTAACTGAGGAATAAATGACGATGCGCTTGTTGTTGATAATATTGTTATGCCTTGCCCCGCTCTCCCACGCGGAAGGTTTTCTGGATCGGTTGCCGTCGCTGGGCGGTGCAAAGCAACCGACCTTCTTACAGCCGGATCAGGCTTTCGGGCTGGAAGTTTCGGTGCGCGACGCACATACCTTGATCGCCAGTTTCAGAGTTACGCCTGAATACTATCTGTACCGCGACAAGGTCACTTTCAGTACGGAGGACTTGGGCGTCAAGATCAGCAACGTATCCTTGCCAAAAGGTGAGTTAAAACATGACGCCAATTTCGGCGACATGGAGGTGTACCACAACCCCTTCCAAGCGCTTATCACATTGGAGCGAGGCAACAATGCGGCGCGGAACATTACGCTGGATGCCAGCTATCAGGGTTGCAGCGAGAAGGGGCTGTGTTATCCGCCGATCAAAAAACAAATCAATATCGCACTTCCCGCAGCACCTGCGGCACCTCAGGCTGCAACCAACAAGTTTGCTCCGGAAGCGGAGGTTACGGTAACACCCTTGCCACCGGAAATACCTCAAACACAGGCTGAGTCCCCATCACAGCCCGCCACTGCTAACGAAAATAGTCAGAATGACAATAGCCAGATCGCCGTGCTGTTCAAGCAAGGCAGCTTCTGGCTGATCATGTCGTTCTTCTTCGGCGCAGGGCTGCTGCTCGCCTTCACTCCTTGCATGTTCCCCATGATGCCAATCCTGTCCGGCATCATCGTTGGCCGGGGCCACAAGATCACACATATGCACGGGTTCATCCTGTCGCTGGCCTATGTGATGGGCATGGCCCTGACCTATGCCGCCGTCGGCGTGGCGGCGGGGCTTTCCGGCACGCTGCTGTCCAACGCCCTGCAAACCCCGTGGGTGCTGGGCAGTTTTTCCGGGATATTCGTGCTTCTGTCCCTGTCCATGTTTGGCTTCTACGAACTGCAACTGCCCTCCGCTCTGCAAAGCCGTCTTACTGACACCAGCAACAAGCTGCATGGTGGACATCTCAGCGGGGTATTCGTGATGGGTGCGCTGTCCGCCATCATCGTCGGCCCGTGCGTCGCCGCCCCTCTCGCTGGCGCGCTGCTATACATCGGGCAGACGCACGATGCCTTTCTCGGCGGCACCGCGCTGTTCTCCATGGCGCTGGGCATGGGCGTGCCGCTGCTGCTGATCGGCGCCTCCGCCGGAACACTTTTGCCTAAAGCCGGGTCTTGGATGGAATCGGTCAAACGTCTCTTTGGCGTGATGTTGCTGGCCGTCGCCATCTGGCTCATCTCATCGCTGATTCCGGTCAGCGTGCAAATGCTGCTGTGGGCGGTGCTGTTGATACTGTCTGCGGTTTACCTGCATGCGCTGGACGCGCTGCCGCACACTGCGTCCAACTGGCACAAGCTATGGAAAGGCATCGGCATCCTTGCGCTGCTGCTCGGCATCGCCTACCTCATCGGCGCGCTTTCCGGCGCGCGCGACATTTTGCGCCCGCTGGGCGGAATTGGCAGCGCTCAAGCGGGAACTTCCACTAGCCTGCAATTTGCGCGGGTGAAGAACGTTGCCGAACTGGATGCCCGCATCGCCCAGGCAGGCGGCAAGCCCGTGATGCTGGATTTCTATGCCGATTGGTGCGTATCTTGCAAGGAAATGGAACACAATACTTTTTCTGATCTCAAGGTGCAGGCAAGGTTAAAAAACACACTGCTGCTGCAAGCAGATGTCACCGCCAACAGCGAGGACGATAAATCTCTACTGGCGCGCTACCACCTGTTCGGCCCGCCCGCCATCCTGTTCTACGACAAGCAAGGCAAGGAACAGTCCGATTTTCGTGTGACGGGTTATCAGGACGCTCCACAGTTCTTGCAATCGCTACAAAATTCGAGAATATAGCAAGGAAGCCATGTCCGACCTCAATGACCCCAGAGTATTTTTCGCCGCAGAGCGAACGCTGCTGGCGTGGAACCGCACTAGCCTTTCCCTAATGGCTTTTGGCTTCGTCATTGAGCGCTTCGGCCTGTTTATTTACATTCTAATGCCTCAACACACCGCGCCCTTGCAGCGCGGCATTTCGTTCTGGACGGGACTAGCTTTCGTCCTGCTGGGCGCATGGGTTGCCGCAAATTCGACCATACAGTACCGCAAGCTGCTCAAGACCTTAAAGCCGGTTGAAATTCCGGAAGGTTATCGAACCAATCCGGGAGTCATCACTAACCTGGTGGTCGCTTTGTTGGGCATCGTCCTGATCGCCTACTTTTTTCATGGGCGTTAAACGTGAAACTCGCGCAACGATAACCAGCCTGCCTGTGTTGTTGGGGCTGTGTCAATTCCGTCCAGCATTTGGCGGGTTACGGATTGCCCGACTTTGTTATTAGCCCCTTAGTGCTAACTCCACACGCAGCATGCTGCGTAGTGGATTGGCTATAGCCAATCCACTTTTAACCAAGTTGCTGGTTATACCCCTTGCTCAACCGACTGCCCCGCCAACTCCTGCAACAGCATAGCCTGCGCACTCTTAGCCACGGCGCGACGCGGGGTTTTGCGGCGGTAGTGGCCGTCCGCATCCATGTCCCACGCTTGGCAGTTGTCCAGCAAATATATCTTCAGCCCCTCTTCAAGAACGCGCTTTTTAAGTTTGGTATCGAGTACCGGGAAACATACTTCGATGCGGCGGAAGAAGTTTCGATCCATCCAGTCGGCGCTGGCGAGATATACGTCATGCGCGAGGTCGTTACGGAAGTAAAAGATGCGCGTGTGTTCGAGGAAGCGGCCAATCACCGAGTATACGCGGATGTTTTCGGACAGTCCCGGCACGCCGGGACGCAGCGCGCACACACCGCGCACGATGAGATCCACTTTCACACCTGCTTGAGAGGCTTCATACAGTGCCATGATGGTTTCCGGTTCCAGCAGGGCGTTCATCTTGGCGATGATGTGGGCGGGCTTGCCCGCTCGGGCGATTTTAGTCTCATTACGGATGGCGCTTAACACTTGGCTGTGCAGAGAGAACGGCGATTGCCACAAGTGGCGCAGCTTGCCCGCCTTGCCCAGGCTGGTGAGTTGGCCGAATACTTCGTTTACGTCGGCGCAAATTTCTTCGTTGGCGGTGAACAGACCGAAGTCGGTATAGAGCCGCGCGGTGCGCGGGTGGTAGTTGCCAGTGCCGAGGTGCACGTAGCGACGCAGCTTGCCGTCCTCGCGCCGCACCACCATCAACATCTTGGCGTGGGTCTTGTGCCCGACCACGCCATAGACCACATGTGCGCCGACCTCTTCCAGTTTGCTGGCCCAGTTGATGTTGGCCTCCTCGTCGAAACGCGCGAGCAGTTCCACCACTACCGTGACTTCCTTGCCAAGCTGGGTGGCGGCGATCAGCGCTTCCATCAGCTCGGAATCTACACCGGTGCGGTATACCGTCTGCTTGATGGCAACTACTTTCGGGTCGGTAGACGCTTGATGGATAAAATCGAGAACCGGTTTGAACGACTGAAAAGGATGGTGCAGCAATACATCGCCCTTGCGGATCACCTTGAACATGTCCGCGCCTTTCTTTTGTAATACGCTGGGCACGCCGGGTGTAAAGAGCGGGAATTTCAGGTCGCCGCGCACCACCCTGCCGGGAATGTCCATCAAGCGCACCAGATTGACCGGCCCGTCCACGCGATACAAGTCCTCCGGCCCCAGCTCGAATTGCTGCAACAAATACTCAGCCACCTGCGGCGCGCAGTTGTCGGTGACCTCCAGCCGCACCGCATTGCCGAAGTGGCGATGCGGCAATTCGCCCTGCAAACTGGTGCGCAGGTTTTTTACTTCCTCTTCATCCACGAACAGGTTGCTGTTACGCGTGACGCGGAACTGGTGGCAGCTCAGCACCTCCATTCCGCCGAACAACTCGCCAACATGGGCGTGCAGGATCGAAGACAGGAACACGAAGCCGTGTGCACAACCGCTGATTTCTGGGGGCAGCGAGATGGTACGCGGCAGCACGCGCGGCGCTTGCACGATGGCCTTGGCGGAATTGCGCCCAAAAGCATCCTTGCCTTGCAACTCCACCGCAAAGTTCAGGCTCTTATTGAGTACGCGAGGGAAGGGATGCGACGGATCAAGTCCGATCGGGGTCAGCACCGGCATCACTTCATTGAAGAAAAATTCCTGCACCCAGGCGCGCTGCGCATCATTCCATCTGGTTCGACGCAGGAAACGGACGTCTTCCAAGTCGAGAGCGGGCAGGATTTCTTCGTTGAGAACCTGATATTGCCGCGAGATGATCTGGTGCGCCTGTTCGCGCACCAGCTTCAGGGTCTGCCGCGCATCCATACCATCCGCTCCGGCGGGAACCCCGGCAAGATCGATTTGTTCCTTCAGCCCGGCGACGCGTATCTCGAAAAACTCATCCAGATTGCTGCTGACGATGCACAGGTATTTCAACCGTTCCAGCAACGGGACGCTGGCATCCTCCGCCTGCGCCAGCACGCGATGGTTGAATTCCAGTTGCCCCAGTTCACGGTTGAGAAAATGCTGTGCGGGAAATTTTTTGACCACTGTGCGGATGTCCTGATTATTTTTGTGGCACGTAGCCCTCAGGCATTTGCGTCCCATCGCCGAAAAAGTAATTTTCCATCTGCCCGGCTAGATATTTGCGTGCCTGGATATCGGCGAGGTTGAGGCGATTCTCGTTTACCAGCATGGTCTGGAATCGAATCCAGCCCTGCCACGCCTCCTTCGATACATTTTCAAAAATGCGCTGGCCCAACGGGCCGGGATAGGGCGGGCGATCCAGACCTTCCGATTCGCGCCCGAGTTTTACGCAGTGCACCATTCTTGCCATGACTAATTCTCCAGTATCCAGTTTAAAGTTCGGTTGTTACAAAGCCTTTACAAACACCTTGGAGCGCCGTTGGTAGTTGTATAAAGATTTCTTCTGTGCAGGCAATTGCCCGATATCGACTTCCTCGAAACCGCGTTCGATGAACCAGTGCGCAGTGCGCGTGGTCAGCACGAACAGCCTGCTCAAACCTTTTGCCAGAGCCTCCGCAGCAATATGTTTAAGCAGGACATCACCATAGCCGTGCCGACGGTTGCCGGGTTGCACCGCGAGGCAGGCAAGTTCGGCGGCCTTTTCGTCAGCGAACGGGTACAACGCGGCGCAGCCGACGATGCGGTGGTCATGTTCCAGCACCACGAAGCGATCTATTTCGCACTCCAGCAGTTCGCGGTTACGCCGTACCAGTATGCCCTCTTCTTCCAGCGGGTGCAGCAGTTGCAGGATGCCGCCGACATCGTTGATGGTGGCGTCACGCAAGGTGTTCAGCGTGCTTTCCACCACCATGCTGCCGATGCCGATATCGGAAAATAATTCCTGCAATATCGCGCCGTCCACATGGCGGCTGATCAGGTGCGAGCGCGCCACGCCCTCTTCGCAAGCGTGTACCGCGCAAGGCAGAAACAGGCTGACATCGTCCGGTAGCGCACGTTTCCCGGCCAGGAGTTTGTCGGCGTCGGCTACAGTCAGTTCGCTCAGTAACTTTCCCTTCTTGTCATGCACTCCATCATGATCCATCAGGAATATCAGCTTATCCGCATCCAGCGCGATGGCGGTCTGCGTCGCCACATCTTCCAGCGTGAGATTGAACACCTCGCCGGTGGGCGAATAACCCAGCGGCGACAGCAGCACCACCTCGTTGAAGGCAAGCCGATCCTTGATGGCGGCCACATCCACCTTGCGCACCCTGCCGGTGTGCAGCAAATCTACGCCGTTAATCACGCCTATCGGCTGGGCGGTAATGAAATTGCCTCCCGCCACGCGGATGTCGGCATTGGCCATTGGCGAATTCACCAGCCCCATAGACAATAGCGCTTCAATCTCCACTCGCACCCGCCCCACGGCTTCCTTCACGCATTGCATGGTTTCCGCATCGGTCAGGCGGATGTTCTGGTGGTAGCGGTCCTCGATGTTGTTGCGCGCAAGGTGTTGCTCGATCTGCGGACGCGCGCCGTGTACCAACACCAGCCGCACGCCCAGACTGGCGAGCAGGTTGAGATCGTGTGTCAACTCGACGAATTTACCGTCCGCCACTACTTCGCCGCCGAAAGCCACCACGAAGGTGCGGCCACGGAAAGCGTTGATGTATGGTGCGACCGAACGGAACCAAGCAACAAATTCGGCAGGGGCAAGAGAAGGTAGTTGTGGCATAAGTTTATTAATTGGTTTATGTAGTCCAGTATATAAACCGCTTCACCTTATGTAAAGCCGATGTTTTATTGTTATGGACATTCTGGTATTCCTTACTCCGGATTTGCCAATATCGCGCCGCTCAAAATCAGCAGGCCGCGCACAATCAGCAGTGTCTTGCCCTGGGTATGATGGTCGTCTCGGGCGGCGCGGTCACCTTTCAATATTTTGCGGGCGGAGTTTATTTGGACGATGTCCAGCGCGTACATCGTGATCAGCAAGATGAAGTGCATCCACACCAAGGAAGAAAAAATATCCTGTTGCTCGATCAAACGATGCCACCAGTTGCGGTGCAGGTACAGGTAAATCGGCAGCGCCACGTCGAAAACCATGATGGCGATCATCACTGGAATGTGAAAAAAGCGCTGGCGCGGCAGAAAATACGCTGCCAGCATGAGCAGATAAGAAAAAAGGGCGGCGAGGGAGGTTGTAAGCAACATGAGGGGCGATTATAGAGCTTCTTTGTCGTCCATAGTCTCACAAAGCGCGAAACCGGATTACAGCTTGGCATGGCTGTTGAAGAGTCAAATGCTTGAGAACATTTTCATATTCAGTCCCAGTTTTTGCGGATTCTCTACGCTGACGATAGAGTCTGGCACTTTGGAAAGGTCAACCAGTTCCATAAAAATGGGGGCGTCGAGCTTTGTTGAAAAGAAAACCTTCACTATCGGGGTAAGCAAACTTTTAGTTACCTGATCCGTTACTACGGCCAAGCGCCCCGATTTCAGCTTAACCAGAGTGCCCACAGGATATATGCCCACGGTTTTTACGAAGGCATGAAACACTGTCAAATCGAAATGCCCAGGTTGCCATGCCGTCATTTTACGAATGGCTTCGGCAGGGACATAGCCATTTTTGTAACAGCGGTCGGAGGTGATCGTGTCATAAACATCGCACACCGTGCATATTTTTGTGAACAGCGACAGCTCCTCCCCCGGCAGTTTATCCGGATAACCCTCTCCATCCATCCGTTCGTGATGATGCAGGCAGACATCCAATACCATCTCGTTCATCTCCGGCGAGTCATGCAATATCGCCCAGCCAAGTTTTGGATGCGCTTTGATGATATTGAATTCCTCGTTCGTAAGGTTACTGGTTTTGTTGAGTATCCTGTCGGGAATCTGAATCATGCCTGCGTCATGCAGCAACCCGGCTACTCCCAGGTTCCGCAGTTCCTCCCCTTCAATGCCAAATTGCTTGCCCACGGCGATCATCAAGGCGCAGACCGCAACAGAATGCAGGTAAGTATGATTGTCCTTTTCTTTCAGCCGCGACAGGCTTAAGAAAGCATTTGAGTTGCGTGCAAGAGACTGGGTGATGTTATCCACCAGCGTAAGCGTCTCTTGGGCTTGCAATGCCTTGCCCATGCGCACGTCATGAAACATGGACATGACGGCTGCTTTGGCTTTGTGATGGACTTTGCGAGCGCGGTCGAGTTCTTCATGCAAGGGAACAACCGGCGGCAGTTCCTTGCGTGCATAGCCGGTCGCCTCCAGCAACACATCATCTATCTTTTGGTTTTCTTCTTCTTTGGTGACTACCGAGGTGCTGACTTCGACATCCAGACCTTTATCGGTGTCGATCCATACCTCATCGATACCGCATTCCTGTAGTGTTTTTAACTGCTTGGAAGTGGACAGGTTGAACGAATTCCTCCAAAAGGGGTGATCCATCCAACTCCCGCAGACTTCATTGATGTACATCCCGAGTGTGACATCATTAACATTAATTTTTTTCAGCACGCTTAATATCTCTCCGCTGGGCGTCTTAACAAACACGCTTATGTAGAACTGCTAATTACGTCGTTAGTTCCGTGTTGCCCCGTACCAACAAGCAGATTAAATCAATTTATTTGAGGCCTTCGGTCAAGCTGGAATTGTACATGCATTCGAGCCAAGCCTGCGCTCCCATGCCTGCGCTACGCCCGCTTGCGAAACAAGCGGTCAGGAGGTAACCGCCAGTGGGCGCTTCCCAGTCCAGCATCTCGCCCGCACAGAACACGCCGGGCATGGCGCGCACCATCAAATGTTCATCCAGCGCCTCGAAGGCGACGCCGCCTGCGCTGCTGATGGCTTCATCCAGCGGGCGAGGTGCGATTAGCCGTAGCGGCAATGATTTGATCGCCGCCGCCAGGCGTTCAGGATAGTCGAAGTCTGCTGGACGCAGCAGTTCGCGCAACAACCCGGTCTTCACCCCCTTAATGTTCGCCCGGCTCTGCAAGTGGCTTGCCATCGAGCGGGAGCCGCGCGGATGCGCCACCTCGGTGATGACGCGCGACAGGTCTTTTCCGGCTGCTAGGTCGAGGTAAATGACGGCTGCGCCCGTAGCGGCAATCCCATCCCGCAAAAGTGCGGACAAGGCGTAGATCAGGCCGCCTTCAACTCCGTTCGCCGTCACCATGAGATCACCTTGCCGACGATGGGAGGTTCCCGCCGCATCGGTAAAGGTCACCGTCACCGATTTAAGCGGATGACCGGCGAATTTTTTGGCGAAATGCTCGCTCCAGCCGACATCGAAACCGCAGTTCGCGGGCCGTAATGGCGCGACTGGAATGCCGCGTTGCGTGAGCAATGCTGCCCATGCGCCATCGGAGCCGAGCTTTGCCCAACTTCCCCCACCCAGCGCCAGAACCACCGCATCGGCATGCACGGTGCGCTCGCCCTGTGCGGTGGAAAAACGCAACACGCCATCTTTTCTGCCGCTCCTACTTTCTTCATCCCATCCGCACCAGCGATGGCGCATGTGAAAATGTAACCCAGCCTTGCGCAAACGGTGCAGCCAGGCGCGCAACAGCGGTGCGGCCTTCATGTCAGCCGGGAATACGCGCCCGGAGGTGCCAACGAATGTCGTTATACCGAGTCCGTGCACCCATTCCCGCAACGCCTCCGGCCCAAAGGCGTCAAGCAGCGGCTTGATCTGCGCGCGACGTGCGCCGTAGCGCGAGAGAAAAGCTTCCGCAGGCTCGGCGTGCGTGATGTTCATGCCGCCCTTGCCCGCCATCAGAAACTTGCGTCCCACGGTTGGCATAGCATCGTAAAGATCGACCCGCGCACCGCCCTGAATCAACACCTCCGCCGCCATCAGCCCGGCAGGCCCACCGCCGATGACGGCAACAACGCATGGCTTATTCCTCATCCAGCAACCGTCCCGCAATCGCCCAGTTCTCGTCCGGCAATTCGTCGAAGGCGATGTAGGTATAGGACTTCGGTTTGTGCGCGATGCGCTCCAGCGTGTCAGTGATTTCTGCCGCGATCTGCGCTTTCTGTTCCCGACTAAGGCTACCGGCAATGCGAATATTAACGTAAGGCATAGTGGCCTCCTGAGAAATTAATTTAGTGGGCAGGTGGATTCAGTGTGTGGAAATCAGCGTTACATTTCCATCTTATGATTTGTCCTGCTTTGATTTTTTGTTTTTGCTATCCCGCGTGCTGACGCGCCAAACAAACCAGGCAATCGCCATCGCAGTCGCGAACGTTACAAATTCAAGTACCCAAACAATTGTTTGAACATTCTCTTTCAAATTGTCGCCCCGCTCGTCAACTTTCGTGATTCAACTTTGCATTCGTGATTTTACTGATTTCGCGACCTCCAGCGGCAATGTTCGCAGGGCAGCTTTTAACCCATTTGCGACCGTCGCAACTCCCATAAGCGGCATTGTCCGAGCTAACGGAACAAGCGCTACCTATTTATTTGATCGGCTTTTTTCTGCCAAATATCAGCTTCGCCTTTGTTCACTTTTGTGCCATCGCCCATCTCATACATTGCAGCTATATGTTTTTGAGCAATCTTATTGCCATTCTCCGCAGCCTTTTTATACCAATAAAATGCACTGGCATGTTCAGGAGCCGTGCCTATTCCTCTGTAGTACATATCACCCAACTTCAATGCAACTAAAGAATTGCCTGCTTCTGCTAATTTTTTATATAAGATAATCGCACCGGAATAATCTTTGTTCGAATATTTTGAGTCAGCGATTTCAATATCGCTCTTAGGCATATCTTCATGAATACCTGTCTGTACTATTGGATTATTAGGAACCAGATATGGCTTTAAATCATCCCATGGAATCGTCACCGTTTGATCGCCTCCTGCAGAACCAAAACCAATAACTGTCCCTGCACAAAACGTAATTACAAGTGAATCTTTTGTAAAGGACCAAGACCCTGTATCTGAAACGATTGCTAAAATTTGTTCACGCATTGCATCTCGATCAATTTGCGGATCACTTGATGATCTTCCGATATCAACTGCTTTATCGAGCACATTAAAACTGCGATTTGCCAAGAATTCAGCCCATTCTTTATCACTTGCAAATAGATCGTAAGATTGTAATAAATGAAACTGCGGTGTTAAAACAAAAGTAATGGTGTGACTTCCACCGTATCCATGATTAGCCCCATGACAATACATCCAATTGCCAAGTTGGGCGCTTATGATGGATTCAGTTGCTGACTTAATTACAAATCCAATACCTATATCTCCTGGCCTTCCATCACACCAATCATCACCTTCGGCTTCGGATTTCTTGGCCATTTTGGCATTCCATATTTTTACGTTCTCAGATAATGGGCTATCTATTCGAGGATAAGATGTTTGCCCCTGATATGGCCTGCCGAACTCGTCATCACTTTTGGAAAAGAAATAATCAATTCGACTAAATAGAAAGGGACCAATCTGAATAGCTTCTGTTTCCATATCCTTTATTCGGCGTTTATAAAGCTCATTCACACAAGTAGATCCACCTCGGTTGTTTTTATAGTTGAAGCAGACGTCATTAATAAAATGGAGCCAACGTCTTTGGCCGTCACGCAAAATTATATTCCCATCACTTGAAAGCACCTTTAAGGCATTGTCGTAGCTTTTAGCCAAGGTTTCATCAAGCAACGAAATCTCTGAATCAGTACAGATCGTTTTTTCAAGAGATGATGAAGCTTGCCTACAATCAAAGCTTGCCGACTGTGCAGTTGTCACCAATGCCAGCCAGATTAGAATAAACAATACGATTCGTTTCATTCAGCCCCCTTTGGCGATGAAATTCATTGGTGATTGTCCGCTATGCGGAAATTTTCTGAGTGACCGTAGCTGGCCAACCTCGGTCTGTTCGTCTCTGCTAACACCACCGTCTCTTCCTCACTACTCGATATCGGCCATATTCAAATGAAGGGGTTATTGAGACCTACCCCTGTTCCTCGAAAATCATCTGTGTTGCGGGTTACCACTATCAGATCGTGAATCAATGCTATTGCGGCAATCTGTTTGTCTATTGGATGTTGATGGTGTGGCGACATTAACCGCCCCCACACTTGAGCGCATTCTTCATCAAAACCTAGAATCCTATCAGCGTAATCATCCACAATCTGATCAAGCCATTTCTCAAGTTTTTTTGCTTGAGAAAGATCGCCTCGATGCCTAATGTTCTCCAGCCCACGCCGAATTTCTCCAATCGTTTGGACAGAGAGATAGATATCCATGGCATCAGTTGTCTGGAAAAATTCCCGAACTCCAGGATTAGCTTTTGAACTCTTACGAGCCTCGCTGATGACATTGGTATCAACCAAATACACGCGTGCTCCTATACGTTCCTGAAATTGAAGTCGGTGTCTTCACCAACATTTGGCATGCTGGACAGAATCTCTGCAACAGATCGACGTTTCGGGCGTTGCAGAACTGTTTTCAGAATTTCACGATGCTCAGCCTCGGCACTTCTTCCATGAGATGCAGCCAGTTGCTTTAGTGCTAGTGCAATATCCTCATCGACATTGCGAACAACAAGATTGGTAGCCACATTTGCCTCCTTATTTGCAATCATTGATAGCAATGTACCAAAGAAACGATTGCACTGCAATCAATAACCCGTTGATTGCTCGACTGGCTGTTCTTGGCCGGCTTGATGACTCACAATCGATTCGCACTTCACCAGAATACGCAGTTCGCAGTGGGGCGAAATTCACATTGACGTGTCAAATAAATACATATAACATTCACAAAATCGTGTGTATTATGCACACATGCAAGGTATGGTAGTGGTTTCCAAAATATTTTCAAAATTAGTAGATTACGAAGTTCGTAAGACCGTGAAAATATCAGGGGAAGAGAATAGGCTAATTACCATGTCATACAACCAGCATGTCGGCTCTTATGATTTCATCGGCGTCGGCACTTTTGCAGTTTAATCTGGATAGTTTTTTAACTCTGAAGCATCTAAAAAGACATGAATAAAAAAATATTAGGCATTTTGCAAGGCAAAGAGTTTTTATACCCTCATGAGCTGGAAAAGCAGTACCTGCGCGTCATGAGCAAAATATTTGAATTGTGGCATACCCCACAGGCAGGTGAGTATTTCCTCGACCTGATGGTCGACAAACGCGGCGGACGTCAGGGCTTTCCACCTCAAGTGGCTGCCGAAATATTTCGGCTTAGCCTAGTGCATGAGCGTTCACGCACTGTATTAAAATCTGGCGCCAACGATCCTTGGGGACTTGCAGGCACCCGCGATCTGCAATTTCGGAATATGTAAGTGTCCGAAAGTAAGGATGACATGGCCAATCAGATCGAGAAGACCGCCCAGATGATCAAATAAAACAGCACTTCGGCGACCGCTACCGCTGACACTACAAGACAGCGAATGGATTGGCCGCAAGTCTGCGGCAGTCGGTAGCGAAATACAAAGCATAATGGAACTAATACTTCGTCCCTGAAAGCCATTTTTTGTAGGCGCGCCTTGAATTCCAGACTACCGGAGTCAGCCTACAATGGGTGGCTAAGAGACCTCAGTTTTTTACGATTGAACTCAAATTCATGCGAAAATTTGCAATCAAGTATCCGCTGATTTCGCTAACACGCTTTACACCTTAAGGCAGCATTCCGCAGCATAATCTAAATAACCAGCCCGTTCTCCAAACCCTATAAATTAGTAGCAACTCACCTTAAGTTCCTATCCTTTTTATAATCAGATCCCAAATATCACCCTCGTTAGTTGATGGTGCTAACTTGCTGTGGACATCGTATATCCGCAGCAGCGCGGAGGCAATTGTATTGGGGAAGCCTTGGCGACCACCTCGTTCGTCGAAAATGATTGTTGTAAGGAATTTCTGCAACTCGGCAGAACCCCATGGTAATTGTTTGATTTTTATTCCAATATGGGGAAACTTCTCCTGAATCAAAGAGATGTCTTGCATAACACCATCTGGCATTGCCGGGGAGGCTAATGCTTCGAAATTGGGTAATGTTATGGACATATAGACCCTTAAGTGAATTATGAGAAAATCCAAGAAGCAACGCTACTCCTCAAATTAGCATTGAGCAATAATTTTGATTACCCGCCGTTCTTATCTTGTCGCTCAAAGTTACTGGCAGGTGAACGGCAGCTCTGGCTTTTGCAACCAGCCAAACCGCGCTTGCTTGCGTTGCGTGCATTGTTGGATCACGATCGATCCTCGTCACTGCGAAACGATAACCAGTCCTCTCGCTTTATTGCTGGTGGTGTCGATGGTGTCAATCGCTTTTCGCAGGGTGCTGATACCTACCCATACCGGGAGATATTTGTACTTTGCCACATCAAGTATCAGCACGCTGTCAGTCTGCACGTCATAAGCTGCCAATACTGACCAATGCCCGCCACCTACCTGCCCAAGATTTGCGCGCAAATAATTGACCAGCACAAACTGCCCATCACCACCCAGCGCTTTTTGCAGCAAAGTGCGTAGCTCTTCATCGCTCACGGTGTCTCCAGCGATGGATTTCACTTTGACGCCGTGAAGAGCCAGCGTTTCGGCCATCTGCGCCCGTGTCATTCCCATAGCCAGCACGGTCTGCGGGCTGATTGCTTTCGTGACTTCAGGCGTGAAATAGTTGCTCTGGGTAAAGTAGGCATAGGGAGCATAAGCTGGATCAACCGGCTTCTTGATCGGCATGGCATTGAGCACGGTGATGGCGCTGGCTACGGAGCAATAGGTCTGTGTGTTCTGCATGGCGAACGTCGGACTAAGCTGCCAGTAATCCGCATCCGCCGGAATGCGCGCGCGCAATGTCTTGCCTGCCTCCGAATTCCAATAAACCACGGAGGGCTCTTCGCCCGCAAAGACGGAAGTCGCTGATACAAAAAAAGATAGTATGAGTAAAAACAATATCTTGTTCATAAGTGTCCCTCCTGATTACCGATAATTTGCGGCCTTGCGCAGCCGCAGTAAAAGTATCCAAATCTTGTCAACGGTATTCGCGCATAATTTTCAGGTTGAATTCGCCAAGGATTAAGAGTATAAAATAATTGTGGTTATTCTTAAAACCACAGGTTTGGAAAGGTTAACCATTATAGGGAGACGCTTATCGAGACCGCAACGACTGACTATCTGTAGCTGTTGCTCCATCAGCATTCGTGCTGACCAAGTTGGCATCCCATAAGCCAACACATAGCGCCGCTAAATGCGGCGTTATTAGTTTCCGGATTAAACAATTATTTTTTCTTAAGTATCGCTGAGGCTTTGGCTGCCTCATTGCAATTGAACGTGTTCTTGTTAAGTTGTTTGCATTCAGCCTGGTCGACGGCCAATTCGTCGGGATGAGACATGTAGTATTCTTGGGTCTTGGTTTGCTCGCAGGCTGACAAGGCTGCCACTATGACTACCACCAATGTAATCTTTGTATTCATGTAATCCTTCTTTCGTTTTTCTGTTTGCTTTCAATTTGTCCAACTGGTTTGCATCCTAACTGAAATCGCCCCACAGGGTTTGCAATGCGGTGATGCCTGCCAATGCCGCCGTTTCGGTGCGCAGCACGCGCGGGCCTAGCAGGATGGCAACGAATCCAACCTGTTCCGCCATAAGCACTTCGTCTGCACTGAACCCCCCCTCAGGGCCGATCAGCAGGGTTATCTCGCCTTGCGGTTGAGGTTGTTTGTGTAGCGTGGTGGCACCTTCGGGTTGCAAGATAAATTTGGCGCTAGTGTTATCGCGCATCTGCGCCAGCCAAGTGCTCAGTTCCTGCGGCGCAAGGGCTTGCGGCAGTGTATTTCGTCCGCATTGTTCGCAGGCGGCGATGGTGACGCTACGCCAGTGTTCAGTGCGCTTCTCGGCGCGTTCGCTGGATAGCCTGGCCACGCTGCGTTGGGTCTGCACCGGCTGGATTTCCGCTACACCGAGTTCGGTGGCTTTTTGCACCACCCAATCCATTTTTTCGCTGTTGCACATCGCTTGTGCCAGAACAATGTGCAAGGGCGGCTGAAGCTCGGCGGCACAAGGCTTCAGCTTGCCCAGCACAACGCGCTTGCCGTTGATTTCGCAGATGGTAGCGTCGAGCGCATTGCCTTCGCCATCGAATACCTGCACTGGATCGCTCACTCGCAGGCGCAATACACGGTTGGCATGGTGGGCGGCTTCCGGCGGGAGTTCAAAGGTGTCACCGAAGATCACGGGAGGGGAGCAATAAAAGCGCGGGGCGGACATGGTCGGGTTTTAGGGTAGGTAGGTAGCTTGGCATGATAATATAACGTTCCAAATAAAAAATGTGTCTTAACCTGAAACTCGCGTAGCGAGACCTTATCCCTCTCCACCACCGAGGGAAAAATGTAGAGGGGGAAACGGACATAACGAATTTCATTATCAGGGCGACACATTTGCCATGCCCGTTAGGAGAATTATGGTCAGCCTGCAACCGCCACTCTGCAATTTCGGTTGGAAAGCACGTGAGTTCGACTTGCCGGGCGTGGACGGCAAGCGTTACACACTGGAAACCGCGCGCGGCAAGAACGGCTTGCTGGTGATGTTTATCTGCAACCATTGCCCCTATGTGAAATCCATCCGCGATCGCATCATCCGCGATGCCAGGGAATTGCAGCAATATGGCATCAACAGCATCGCCATCATGTCGAACGACCCTGCCGAGTATGCGGAAGACTCTTTCGACAACATGAAAGCGGTAGCGCGCGAGCTTAATTTTCCTTTTCCTTATGTATGGGACGAAACGCAGCAGGTCGCCAGAGATTACGGCGCGGTGTGCACTCCGGATTTCTTCGGCTTTAATGCCGATCTCGAATTGCAGTATCGCGGACGTTTGGATGCCTCGCGCAGAGAAGCGGTACCGGATGCGCCGCGCGACCTGTTCAACGCCATGGTGCAAGTGGCACAAACCGGGCAAGGGCCGCGCGGACAGATTGCCAGCATGGGCTGTTCCATTAAGTGGAGGGATGAAGCGTGATACAGCATGTTGAAAAACGCAGCACGCCGCGTTCCAAAACCATGGGCGCGATGCTGAAAGCGGTGGTCGCGGCAGTCAAGCTGGTGGCGGCGGAAGAAATCATGCCGCGCTACATGAAGGTGGCGCACCAGCGCAAGAGCGACGGCAGCCTGTGCACCGAGGCCGACATGGCAGCGCAACTCGCCTTGGCCAAAAAACTGCAAGCCATTCTTAACGTGCCGGTGCTAGGCGAAGAAATGCCCGCCGAGGAGCAGCATGCGATTTGGCAAGCCGGCAATGAAGGCTTGTGGTGCATCGACCCGATAGATGGCACGTCCAACTTTGTGCGCGGCCTGCCATATTTTGCAGTGTCCGTTGCGCTGCTGCGCGAGGGCAAAAGCGTACTGGGCGTCGTATACGATCCGGTGGCGGACGAGGCATTTGCCGCAGAAAAGGGCAAGGGTACCTTCCTGAACAGCGAGCGGCTGATCGTGCGGGAAACTGCTGAATCTCTGAATCTGGCGTTGGCGAATGTAGATATGAAACGGTTGAGCACCGAGTTGGTCGCACAACTGGCGACCCATCCGCCCTATAGTTCGCAACGCAACTTTGGTGCCAGCGCGCTGGACTGGTGTTATACCGCCACCGGGCGCTATGACGTGTATCTGCACGGCGGGCAAAAATTATGGGATTATGCCGCCGGTACGCTGATTTTGTGGGAGGCTGGCGGTCATACCTGCTGTATCGAGAATGACGATTTTTCACAGGGCGACATCTGGCAACGTTCGGTTATTGCGGCGCACGACAAAAAACTGTTCGACGAATGGAAGAACTGGATACGCGCGCAGCAATAACCTAGGGGACAGGCGTGAAGATACTGATACTCGGGGCTGGACAGGTCGGTTCGACGGTGGCGGAAAGCCTGGTCAGCGAGGCTAACGATATTACCGTGGTGGACACCAACGCGGAAAAGCTCCGGCTGCTGCAAGACCGTTTCGACCTGCGCACGCTGGTGGGAAACGCTTCTCATCCTTCCACGCTGGAACACGCCGGTATTGCCGACGCCGACATCCTGCTTGCGGTTACACAAAGCGACGAAGTTAATATGGTGGCCTGCAAACTGGCCGCCAGTCTGTACAACACACCAACCAAAATCGCGCGGATACGCGCTACCGGTTATCTGGATCATCCCGAGATTTTCAGCCCCGCAAATTTCTGCGTGGACTTCTCCATTTGTCCCGAGCAGATACTTACCGATTATATCCGCAAGCTGATCGAATTTCCCGAGGCGTTGCAAGTGCTGGAGTTCGCCAATGGACGCGTGTCGCTAGTGGCAGTAAAGGTGTTCGAGGATGGCCCTCTGGTGGACAAGCCACTGAGCTTCTTGCGTAGCCACATGCCGCAGGTCGATACGCGTGTCGCCGCGATTTTCCGGCAAGACAGGCCGATCATCCCGGAAGGCGATACAGTAATCGAGGCGGGCGACGAGGTGTTTTTCATCGCCGCCACCGAGAGCATCCGCAGCGTGCTGAAGGAATTGCGCCGCATGGACAAACCGACCAAGCGCGTGATGATAGTGGGCGGTGGCAATATCGGGCGCCGCCTTGCGCTCTCTCTAGAGCGCGATTATCAGGTTAAGCTGATCGAATACAACAAGAAAGCCTGTGAACAACTGGCCAGTGAATTGAAACATACGCTGGTATTGCACGGCGACGGCACCGATGAAAACCTGTTGGCTACCGAGCATGTGGCGGATGTGGATGTGTTCTGCGCGCTAACCAACGACGACGAGAACAACATCATGTCCACGTTGCTCGCCAAGCGCGACGGTGCGCGCAAGGTGATTGCACTGATCAACCGCAACGCTTACGTTGGCTTGGTGCAGGGCGGCAAGATCGACATCGCGGTATCGCCCGCCCATGTGACCATAGGCTCACTGCTGGCATATGTGCGCCAAGGTGATGTGGCCGTAGTCCACTCGTTGCGGCGCGGCGCGGCGGAAGCGCTGGAACTGATCGCACACGGTGACCGCCAATCTTCCAGAGTCGTGGGACGGCGCATAGACGAGATAGACCTGCCCAAAGGCGCCACCATCGGCGCCATCGTGCGCGGTGCCGAGGTCATCATGGGCCATCGCGACCAATTAATTGAGCCTGATGACCACGTCATCGTTTTCGTAATCAACAAGAAAATGATCCACAAGGTCGAGCGACTGTTTCAGGTAGGGATCGGGTTCTTTTAGATGCATCGCATATTCACCGTCATTCACGCGCTGGGCCTGATGCTAGTGGTGTTCAGCGCGGCCTACCTGATGCCAATTGCGGCCTCGTTGATTTACGCTGACGGCACGTTGATCAATTTCGCACTGGCGATGGTGATGACCGCCGCTACGGGCGTGCTGATGTGGATGCTGACACGCCGCTACAAGGGCGAGCTGTCCATTCGCCACGGTTATTTGCTGGTAATCGGCATGTGGACAGCAATGCCCGCCGTTGCAACGCTGCCGCTGCTAATGGTGATAGATCGCCTGTCATTCACCGATGCTTATTTTGAAACCATGTCCGGCATCACCACTACCGGCGCAACGGTGCTGACCGGGCTTGACAACTTGCCCCCCGCCATCAATATCTGGCGGCACGAATTGCATTGGTTGGGTGGCATGGGCATCATCGTACTGGCAGTGGCCGTCCTGCCCTTGCTGGGCGTCGGCGGACGCCAGTTGTTCAAGGCGGAAACGCCGGGACCGATGAAGGATTCCGCGCTGACCCCGCGCATCACCGAGACGGCGCGCAATCTGTGGCTGGTATACCTCTGTATCACTGCGGCCTGTATTTTATCGCTCAAGGCGGTGGGCATGAACTGGCTTGACGCGATCTGCCATGCTTTTTCGGCGATGGGGTTGGGCGGATTTTCCACGCACGATGCCAGTGTCGGCTATTTCAATTCGCCCGCCATCGAATTCGTACTCATCGTATTTATGTTGTTGGCAGCAATGAATTTTGCCACCCATTTTTTGGCGTGGCGTGAGAAAAGCGTGAAGATGTACCTGCGCGATACCGAGGCCATCGCCACGGTTATGCTGATATTGGCAAGCTGTCTGGGTATCGCGCTGTTCCTGTGGTGGAAGGGGGTATATCCGAGTTTCTGGACTTCCTTGCGTCACGCCAGTTTCAATCTGGTGTCCATAGCGACCGACTGCGGTTTTTCCAGCGTGGATTACAACCAGTGGCCGATCTTCGCGCCGATGTGGATGCTGTTTCTCAGTTGCATCACAGCCAGTTCCGGCTCCACCGGTGGAGGCATCAAAATGATACGCACGCTGATTTTATTCAAGCAGGCCGGGCGCGAGTTTGTAAAGCTGTTGCATCCGGCAGCGGTGAACCCGATGAAAATCGGCGGGCAGGTAGTGCCCAACAACATCGTGTTCGCGGTGCTCGGATTCATTTTCCTTTATTTCATGACCGTGGCCACTCTGACCTTCACATTGATGGCAAGCGGACTGGATTTTATTTCATCGCTTTCTGCCATAATTGGCTGCATCAACAATGCGGGACCGGGTTTGGGCGTGGTCGGTCCGGCCAGCAATTTTGGCGTGCTGACAGATTTTCAGACTTGGATGTGCACCTTGGCGATGCTGGCAGGACGTCTGGAAATTTTCACTCTGTTGATTATTTTTACGCCGCATTTTTGGCGGCGATAAATAATGGAAACCGTACAAGACGATATAGATCAGGAGTTACTACCCCTCTTTCTGGAAGAGGCTGACGAACTGTATCCGCAAATCGGCAATACCTTGCATGCTTGGCGTGAACAATCCGCTGATGCGCTGCTGACGCGCAAATTACAACGTAGCCTGCACACATTCAAGGGTAGCGCCCGCATGGCTGGCGCTATGCGTGTGGGTGAACTGGTACACCGTATGGAAGAGCTTGTAGCCGCAAGCGGAACGCAACGCTCAACCGAGTTCTGGGATGAGCTGCAAATCCAGTTCGAACGTATCGGCAAAATGATAGCGCTTTTGCGCACAGATATTACGGCAGAAGCCGTTGCCGCCACGGTGGAAGAAAGCACAGGACAGCGGGTACCGTTCGCCAGTATCGCCAAACGACTGTATCGTATCGTGCGGCAGACTGGCAAGGAGCTGGGCAAGAAAGCCAACCTGGAATTGAGCGGTACGGAGGTGGAGCTGGAACGCAACGTGCTGGAAAAAATGACTGCACCATTCGAGCACCTGTTGCGCAATGCCATAGCGCACGGGCTGGAATGCCCTCAACAGCGCGATTCTGCGGGTAAGCCGCCTATCGGTGACATCCGCTTGTCGTTGCGCCGGGAAAATAATGAGGCGGTGTTTGAGTTCATGGATGATGGTGTTGGTCTGGATGTTGATGGGCTGCGCCGCAAGGCCGTAAAAATGGGCTTGCTGCATACAGGTGCTGAGGCCAATGACGGGCAGGTCATGCAGCTGATTTTTGCTCCGGGGCTCACTACCGCAACGGAAGTCACGTCAATTTCGGGGCGCGGCGTGGGCATGGATGTGGTGCGTAGCGAAATTGCCGCCTTGGGCGGGCGCATAGCCGTACTATCGAGGCGAGGAGAAGGCACTTGTTTTATTATCCGCTTGCCACTTACCCATGTAACTAATAGGGCTGCCTGACTAGACGAACAAAATTGTGAAGGCCGCTTCTTGGGTTTACAATAACGACCATGTCACAACTAAATCTCAGCCACCAATTTCTCATCGCCATGCCCGCCATGGTTGAATCCACTTTTGCCAAGTCGCTTATCTACATCTGTGAACACAACGAGCAGGGGGCGCTGGGCATCATTGTTAATCGCCCGATCACGCTTACGCTGGGCGAATTATTCGCACAGATCAAGGTTCCGCTGGAGCAGACTGAATTGAAAAATCTGCCGGTGCTTTTCGGCGGCCCGGTGCAAACCGACCGTGGATTCGTGCTGCATGACCCGATAGGCCAGTGGCAATCCACCTTGTCCATCAATGACAAGGTTGGCCTGACGACTTCCAAGGATATTCTGGAAGCGGTGGGAGACGGGCAGGGGCCGCACAATATATTGGTGACTCTGGGTTATGCTGGCTGGGAACCAGGTCAACTGGAACACGAACTGGCGCAAAATGCCTGGCTCAGCATGGCGGCATCCGAACACATCCTGTTCGAGTTGCCCGCAGAAGAACGTTTATATGCCGCAATGGCGTTGTTAGGTGTGGATTACGCAACGCTTTCAGAGGAAGCGGGACATGCCTGACGGCAGCAAAACGACCACAGTACAAGGCACTTTTTTGGCATTCGATTTTGGCACTAAACGCATCGGCGTGGCAGTCGGCAATTCAATCTCCGGCACTGCACAGCCGCTGACCACCCTGCATGGAGAACAGAACGAACAGCGCTTCACGGCCATCGAGACACTGATCCGCGAATGGCAACCGGCGGCGCTGGTGGTGGGACTGCCGTGCAACGACGACGGCACGCCGCACGAGATGACACGATTGTGCCGCCGCTTCGCCAATCGCCTCAAGGGGCGCTTTGATTTACCTGCCATCCTGGTGGATGAGCGCTATACTTCCGCCGCCGCCAGTTCGCAACTGAATGAGGCAGGGATACGCGGCATCAAGCAAAAGCCGCTGCTCGATCAGGTTGCCGCGCAGCAAATATTACAAGCGTACTTCAATGAACCTTCATCAGGACAGATCACATGAGCCTGCTAAATTTTCTTAGCCTCGGGTTAACTCAGATAATCACGGATGAAAGCATGTTTTCTTGGATGGACATTTCTACTATGAATGGTTTTATACGTTTAGATTCGCGCTCATCCATGGCGGGTGAGGTTTTTGAATGAATAACCCACAACTTAATAAACATGGCGAGCTGCAACATCTGCTTACCACCGATGGCCTGCCCGCGCCAATCTTGCGCGATATTCTGGATCGCGCCGCTTCCTTCGTAAACGTGGCAGAGGGAAAGGAAATCAAAAAAATCCCGCTGCTGCACGGCAAGGCGGTATTCAACATCTTCTTCGAAAACAGTACGCGCACCCGTACCACCTTCGAGATCGCTGCCAAGCGCCTGTCCGCCGACGTAGTCAACCTCAACATCGGCTCGTCCTCCACCAGCAAGGGCGAGACCCTGCTCGACACCGTAGACAACCTCTGTGCGATGCATGCTGACATGTTCGTGGTGCGCCACTCGCAGAGCGGCGCGGTACACCTTATCGCTCGACACGTCGCGCCGCAGATACACGTCATCAACGCCGGCGACGGACGCCATGCGCATCCCACACAGGCGTTGCTCGATATGTTCACCATCCGCCACTACAAAAAAGAATTCCACAATCTGCGCGTCGCCATCGTCGGCGATGTCCTGCACTCGCGCGTGGCGCGTTCGCAGATTCACGCGCTGACTACGCTAGGCGTGCCGGAAGTGCGCGTGATCGCGCCCAAGACGCTGCTACCTACTCTCGTCGAACACTTGGGCGTGCAGGTCTATCACGACATGGCGCTGGGTCTGCGCGACGTCGATGTGGTGATGATGCTGCGCCTGCAAAACGAGCGCATGCAGGGCGCACTCTTGCCTAGCGCACAGGAATATTTCAAGTATTACGGATTGACCCAGGACAAGCTGGCGCTGGCGAGGCCGGATGCCATCGTTATGCATCCGGGGCCGATGAATCGCGGCGTGGAAATTGATTCCAGCGTAGCGGACGGATCGCACTCGGTGATACTTCCGCAGGTCACCTTCGGCATTGCGGTGCGCATGGCGGTTATGAGTATGCTGGCGGGGGCGAAATGAATATTCAAATTAAGGGTGGTCGCCTGATAGACCCGAAGAACGGGATCGACGCAAAGCAGGATTTGTATATCGTGGCAGGCAAGGTGGCCGCTGTCGGAAACGCCCCGACAGGATTCGTCGCGGACAAGATTATTGATGCCTGCGGATTGGTAGTAGCGCCCGGCCTGATAGACCTCGCCGCGCGCCTGCGCGAGCCGGGCTACGAATATCGCGCCACGCTGGAATCGGAAATGGACGCGGCGGTGGCGGGCGGCGTCACCTCGCTGGCTTGCCCACCCGACACCGATCCGCCGTTGGACGAACCGGGGTTGGTGGAAATGCTCAAGCACCGCGCCAAGACATTGAACCAAGCGCATGTGTATCCGGTAGGCGCGCTCACCCAAGCTCTGAAGGGCGCGGAACTCACCGAAATGGCGGAACTGGCCGATGCCGGTTGCGTGGCGTTCAGCCAGGCCGATGCCCCACTTACCGACACGCGCGTGCTGATGCGCGCGATGCAGTATGCCGCCACTTTCGGTTTTTCCGTGTGGCTGCGTCCGCAGGACAGCTTTCTGGCGCGCGACGGCGTGGCGCACGACGGCGAAGTGGCGACCCGTTTGGGCCTGCCCGCCATCCCGGTATGCGCGGAAACCATCGCGCTGGCGACCATGCTGCAACTGGCTAAAGCGACCGGCGTACGCCTGCACGTCTGCCGCATCTCGTCCGAAGCGGGTGTAGCACTGGTGCGTGCCGCCAAACAGCAATGCCTGCCACTCACCTGCGACGTATCGGCCAACCACGTACACCTGTCCGAAATGGACATTGGCTTCTTCGATGCCAACTGCCACCTGACCCCGCCGCTCCGCAGCCAGCGCGACCGTGATGCGCTGCGCGCCGGGCTGCTTGATGGCACCATAGACGCGATCTGCTCAGACCACTCACCTGTAGACGAAGACGCCAAGCAACTGCCGTTCGCCGAAGCGGAAGCAGGCGCCACGGGTCTGGAATTGCTGCTGCCGCTGGCGCTCAAATGGGCGGGGCAGAATGCATTAAGCGCCGCGCTTGCCAAAGTAACGGCGCAACCCGCGCACATACTGGGCTTGGATGCAGGACATTTATCCGTCGGCAGCGCCGCCGACGTGTGCGTATTCGATCCCGAGGCGTATTGGAAGATCGAGTCGGCAGCATTGAAGAGCCAAGGCAAGAACACACCGTTCCTTGGTCTGGAGTTGCAAGGCAAGGTGCGCTACACGCTGGTGGATGGGCAGGTTGTTTACCATGGCTAGCGTCGTTGATTTATGAAATCAAAAGTGTTCGACAGAAGTGAACACGTATACAAAAACGACGCTTTTGCCGAGCTTGTCAAAGACGCCGTCAGGTTCTTTAATGGTACGCCTGTTCATACGCTGCCCCCGCCGGAGTCTTTCCGTGGCACAGGGGTTTACGCCATCTATTACACCGGCAAAAATCCTGCATACAAGAAATATGCCGAGCTGAACCGACTGTCTGTAGGTTGGGTTAGGCGCGGTTGTTGCGCCGTAACCCAACAATGCCAGTGTTGATGTGTGCTGCCCATCCATTGGTTTTGCGGAACGGGTTTGTTGGGTTACGCGATAATGCCGCTAACCCAACCTACATGGATGGCTTCGGCAACCACGACCCCGGCAGCGGGCGCTATGAGCAAGCAAAATCAGATTGGGATGTAATTCATCCCGGTCGAGCTTGGGCAGAAAAATGCAATGGCGCTCATACCGAAGAAAGCGCGATCCTTTCCAAAATAAAGAATCATTTCAAAAATATTGGACATACGTCATGAAGTCACTGGAGATATTTTCTGGGGCGGGCGGATTGGCTAAGGGGCTGGAACTTGCCGGTTTTCAGCATTCCGCATTTGTGGAATTCAACAAGCATGCCTGCGCATCGCTGTATGAAAATTTTGAGGCGAAAAAAGTTTTCTTTGGCGACATTAGAAATTTTGACCTTAATGCCATAGGTGAGGTTGATATTGTGGCGGGAGGCCCGCCTTGCCAGCCCTTTTCATTGGGCGGCAAACATGGGGCGGATCAAGATAGCCGCGACATGTTTCCCTATGCAATTCGGGCGATTGAACAACTCACCCCAAAAGCTTTTGTATTCGAGAACGTCAAAGGCTTGCTCAGAGCATCCTTCGCGGATTACTTCGAATACATCATCCTGCGATTGACCTACCCCGGATTTATTGCGAAGCAAGGTGTGAACTGGAAGGAGCATTTGTCTGAGCTGCGCAGCATTGGGTCGCTTCCCTATGCTGGAACGAAATATGATGTCTCGTTCAAATTAATCAATGCAGCAAATTATGGTGTCCCACAAACGCGGGAACGGGTTGTTATCGTAGGCACAAGAGTTGATCTGGGCGTGTCCTGGTCGTTCCCCGCAGAAACCCATTCCGAAGACCGGTTGCTGTGGGAAATGTATGTTTCAGGCGAATATTGGGAACGTCACCCTGTACCGAAATCGGAACGCGCACCAATAACCGCGCTTCTGCAAGAGAAGGTTGCTCGCTTAAAAGACAAATACGGCATGTTCGAGCCGGAGCAATTGCCTTGGCGCACGGTCAGGGACGCGCTGCAAGGCATCCCTGACCCAGAGACTCAGCACGGCATTGACGATCATGTTTTTCATGGCGGTGCGCGCACCTATCCCGGCCACACCGGCAGCGATATTGACTGGCCTGCAAAAACTATCAAGGCGGGAGGCCATGGAGTTCCCGGCGGAGAAAACATGATCCGCTATCCGGATGGCAGCGTCCGCTACTTTACGGTGTGTGAAGCGAAACGAATTCAGACGTTCCCGGACAGTTTCGTCATAAAAGGAGCATGGGGCGAAGCCATGCGCCAGATCGGGAATGCGGTTCCTGTATTGCTAGGCGAAACAATAGGCCGTGAACTGGCGAGCAGATTGGGCGCGCACAGCGATTCTGTTGATGCGAGACAGCCGTACCGGGCAAGGCTTTGATGCCGTCAAAGACTCCAATAAAAACTCAGCGTAGAGTTTAGTGACGGATGAATTAACTGGACGCGGCAGATTATGAAAAAAGATGATCAACGATGGACAAGGGATCAGACGATTGTAGCCTTTAATCTGTACTGCAAGATTCCATTTAATAAAGTTACCTCAAGGCATCCTGAAATACAAAGAATTGCAAAAATCATTGGGCGAAGTATAAATTCGGTAAAAATGAAGATTGGAAACTTCGGAAGTTTTGATCCCGAATTAAGGAGGCGAGGAATTGTAGGACTCTCCAACGCCAGCAAATTAGATGAAGCCGTATGGGATGAGTTTAATCAAAACTGGGAAGACCTTGCCTTCGAAAGTGAGAAAATACTTTCTAATTTCGAGGGAAGAAATATTTTAGAAAAATCGCAGGACGTAGCCGAGGATTTTCTTATTACGGATGGCATCGAAAAAGAGCGCTTGGTAAAAATGAGGGTAAATCAAAACTTTTTCCGCCAAGCTGTATTATCCGCGTATAACTTTTCGTGTTGCATAACGAAAATAGATGTTCCCGAACTTCTTATCGCTAGTCACATTGTTCCTTGGAGCAAGGCTGCAAAGGATAGATTAAACCCAGATTGTCCATTAGAAATATTCATGCATCATTCATGCCCGAACCGA
>CAYZPM010000039.1:0-30774 GCA_964480365.1 uncultured Gallionellaceae bacterium | reverse complement strand
TACAACAGAAAAAAAATAGGTTTTTTTTTTTGTGTTTTTTTGCCAAAACAACATCTTCCCACGGTTGGGTTACGCAAAAAACGCTAACCCAACCTACGGGATTATAGGAGAGCATGAAATGAGCTGGTTTCAAAAATTATTACCTCCCAAGATCAAGCGCCGCGAATTGGGCGATGAGAGCAAGAAGAACATGCCCGAAGGCTTGTGGCACAAATGCCCATCCTGCCAGGCGGTGTTATACCACTCCGACCTGGAAAAGAATTTCAGCGTTTGCCCCAAGTGCAACCATCACCATCGCATCACGGCGCGCACCCGGCTGGATTGGTTGCTTGATGGTGAGGGACGTTTCGAGATTGGCGCCGAGGTGCAGCCGCTGGATACCTTGAAATTCAGGGATAGCCGCAAATACAGCGAGCGTCTGACCGTAGCGCAACGAGATACTGGCGAGACTGATGCGATGGTAGTAATGCAGGGCAGCGTGCATGCCATTCCGCTGGTGGCGGCGGTATTTGAATTCAGCTTCATGGGCGGCTCGATGGGTTCGGTGGTGGGCGAGCGCTTCGTGCGCGGCGTGCAACTCGCCACCGAGCAGAACATGCCCTTCGTATGTTTCGCCGCCAGCGGAGGGGCGCGTATGCAGGAAGGTTTGCTGTCGCTGATGCAAATGGCCAAGACCTGCGCCGCGCTGACCCAGTTGAGCCAAGCCAGGTTGCCGTTTATTTCGGTGCTGACCGACCCCACCATGGGCGGTGTCTCCGCCAGCTTCGCTTTCATGGGCGACGTGGTCATTGCCGAGCCCGGCGCGCTGATCGGCTTCGCCGGTGCGCGCGTGATTCAGCAAACGGTGCGCGAGACTTTACCGGAGGGCTTCCAGCGCGCGGAATTCCTGCTGGCGCATGGTGCGATAGACATGATTGTGGATAGACGCGAAATGCGCAAGCAATTAGCGACGCTGATTACGCTGCTGACCAAACAGCCAGCGGTGATGGAGATAGAAGCCGCTTAAACTTAATGTTCTACTACGCGCTAAAAGTTGGAGTTTCAGCATTCGTCATCGTGGCAATCACGGAAATCGCAAAGCGTAGTAGCGGTTTTGCCGCGCTGCTTGCCGCCTTGCCGCTCACCTCTTTACTAGCGTTTATGTGGATGCACTTTGAGGGTGCAGAGCCAGTGCGCATTGCGGAGCTTTCCAGCCAAATATTTTGGCTGGTGTTGCCATCATTAGTCTTGTTTTTGCTTCTACCGTTGTTGATTAAACAAGGTCTCGGTTTTTGGTTGAGCCTAACAATTTCTGTTGCAGTTACCTCAGCCTGTTACTTGACTATGCTGCCAGTGTTGCGAAAATTCGGGGTGCAGTTGTAATCGCTGAATCATTGAAATGCCCAACACTCTGGCCGACTGGCTAACCTACCTCGAATCCCTGCACCCTAAAACCATTGCGCTCGGTTTGGAGCGCGTGGCGCAAGTCAAACAGCGACTGAATCTTCAACCAGATTTCCCCATCATCGTGGTCGGCGGCACCAACGGCAAAGGTTCGGTGTGCGCGATGCTGGAAAGCATGCTGCACGCTGCCGGATATCGAGTCGGTTGCTACACTTCACCGCACCTGCGGGACTATAACGAACGCGTGCGCATCGGAAAAAAACAGGCGAGCGATACTGAGTTATGCGTTTCGTTAGCGCAGATTGAAAAGATACGTGGTGACATCCCCTTAACCTATTTCGAGTTTGGCACGCTGGCGGCGATGCTGGGTTTTATCGAGCATAAAGTGGATGTCGCCATTCTTGAAGTGGGACTTGGAGGCAGGCTGGATGCGGTGAATGTGTTCGACAACGATTGCGCGGTGGTGACCAGCGTGGACATAGACCACACCGATTATCTGGGGGACACACGCGAGCAGATTGCGTTTGAGAAGGCGGGGATTTTTCGGTCGGGGAAGGTGGCAATTTGTGCAGATGTGGATGTGCCACAGGCGATTGTAGATTATGCCGAGAAAATTGGGGTTGAGCTGTGGCGGATAGGAAGGGAGTTTGGTTTTCAACTCCCTTCTCCCACCGGGGAAAGGGCGGGGGAAGGGGGAACGCTCATGGAAAGAGCCGCCCCCTCCCTAGCCCTGAAAGAACAACTAGCCATTCGACTAGGCGGACAAACAACGTCCGCCGAGTCGCTGGTTATCCCCCAAGGGGAGCGGGAACTGATGCAATGGGACTACTATGGTGTAAGTGGCGCACGTAATTCCTTGCCCTATCCCGCCTTGCGCGGTGCTTACCAACTCAACAATGCCAGCGCGGCGCTGGCGGCACTTGATGTGCTAAAAGATAAATTGCCGGTGAGTATGGAGGCGGCGCGGCGTGGGCTGGTCGAAGTCTGTTTGTCGGGACGTTTTCAGGTGCTGCCGGGCAGTCCGCAATTGATTCTGGATGTGGCGCACAATCCTCACGCGGCGCGTTCGCTGGCCCAGAATTTGGTTGCGCTGCCGCACGCGCGGACTTTCGCGGTATTCGCCATGCTCAAGGACAAGGATATTGCCGGTGTGGCGCGGGCGCTCAAGGATCATGTGGATGTGTGGCTGGTGGCGGGTATCAATGCGCCGCGCGGGGCGACAGCCGCAGAAGTGGCTCGGGTGCTGGTCGCCGAGGGGGTAACGGGGGCAGTGCGGGAGTTTTCTTCGATAGAAAATGCATTGCAGCATGCCTGTAATGAGGCCTCTGAAAATGATAGAATCGCAGCCTTCGGTTCATTTTATACAGTAGCGGAAGTGATGCGTGTGCGCGGCCTGCGCACCGCCTGAGCTTTAACGTGAAACTTGCGTAGCGATACCTCATCACTCTCTCCCTCCGGGGGAGAGATGGAGAGGGGAAACGGGAATCGCAAGTTTCATTATCAGGGGCGGCACACTTGCCATGCCTGTTAACCGGGAAGTAAGAAGGCGCGGGGACGCATGATGGCAAAACAGATCACGGATGATGGGGACAGGTTGAAGCGGCAGGCGCGGCGGAGGCTGATCGGAGCGGTGGCGCTCACCACCGCAATTGTAGTGGTGCTGCCCATGGTGCTGGATAGCGAGCCCAGGCCGGTCGGGCAGAATATCGAGTTACGCATTCCGGACAAGGACAAGGTTGGCGTGTTCGCCCCCAAGATTGATTTGCCACCCGCCAGTGCGCCTATTGCTACGAATTCCGCCTCCCCTGTTGTGGCTGTTCCCGCGCCCGTTATGGTTAGCCCGCCTGTTTCGCAAGTAGCTGCGGCACCGGCGGTTGCGCCAGACATCAAGCCTGCGTTATCCCCCGCGAAAACGGCTGTAATTGCGCCTGAACACAAGCCGGATCATGTCAAGCCGGCGGGGGCTATGCGTAAGGAACAGGAACAGTCTGTGCCGCGAACCGGTTTTGTGGTGCAGATTGGTGCATTTGCCAATGCCGATACCGCACATAGCTGGCAGAAAAATTTGAACCAGCAGGGTTTCAAAACTTATACCGAAAAAGTTGGCAACAAGATACGGGTGCGTATCGGGCCTTATTCCACGCGTGAAGAGGCGAATAAGGCGCGTCACAAGCTGGAGACGAAGGGTTTGCATTCGAATATTGTTGAACTGGATTAATTTATTATGGGTACCTCTAAATGACGGGGTTTGATTACACCGTCTTCGTCATAATCCTGTTGTCGGCATTGCTGGGATGGTGGCGCGGTTTTGTATACGAAGTCTTGTCGCTACTGGGTTGGATAGCAGCCGGGATGGTGGCGCGGCTGTTTGCCACGAGCGTCGCGCCCTACATGCCTACCGTGTTAGGGGCGGGATCTGCCAGGACTGCTGCGGCTTTTGTCGCATTGTTTGTCGTTACGTTGATTGTCGGCGGTATCGTTGCGTGGATGCTGTCAAAACTGGTCAAGTGGGTCGGCCTCGGCTGGCTGGACGGCTTGCTGGGTTTGTCGTTCGGAATGTTGCGCGGCGGGCTGGTGGTGTTGGTGCTGGTGGTATTGGCTGGCATGACCAGCTTGCCGCAGGAGCCGTTTTGGCGCAATGCGTGGTCGAGCAAACCGTTGGAAAGCATGGCTCTGGCTATTCATTCTTGGTTGCCGGATAGTGTGGCGCAACGTGTGCATTATTAACGTGAACATCGCGTAGCGATACCTCATCACTCTCTCCCACCGGGGGAGAGATGGAGAGGGGGAAACGGGCATGGCGAGCTTCATCATTGGGGTGGCAAACTACCGTGACCGTTAGATTCAGGGTGCCTCGAAATTGAACATTGGGATTAAGTTATGTGTGGAATTTTAGGCGTCGTTTCGCAATCGCCGGTCAACCAGTTGCTGTATGACGGATTGCAGGTATTGCAGCATCGTGGGCAGGATGCTGCGGGTATCGCTACTATAGACGGCAACACCTTTCACTTGCACAAGGACAACGGTCTGGTGCGAGATGTGTTCCGCACCCGCAACATGCGTATCCTGCTGGGCAATGCGGGCATCGCACATGTGCGCTATCCCACTGCCGGTTCAGCAATTGACCACAACGAAGCGCAGCCGTTCTATGTCAATTCACCCTACGGTATTGTGCTTGGACATAATGGCAACCTGACCAACACCGAGCAGCTACAACAGGAATTATTTCTGGAAGATCGCCGCCATGTGAACACCAATTCCGATTCAGAAGTGCTGCTCAACGTTCTGGCGCACGAATTGCAGGACAATACTAAAAAGTATCGTCTCGACATCAAGTCCATTTTCTCCGCCGTGTCCGGCGTTCATCGCCGTTGCAAGGGAGCTTACGCGGTAGTGGCAATGATTGCCGGTTATGGCTTGTTGGCGTTCCGCGATACCTATGGCATCCGCCCGTTGGTGGTGGGAGCCAATATAACTGACCATGGCGCGGAATATTTGGTGGCTTCGGAAAGCGTGGCGCTGGATACGCTGGGTTTCAAGTTTTTGCGCGACATCGAGCCGGGCGAGGCGGTGTTCATTGATTTCGACGGTAATTTTCATAGCCAGCAATGTGCGGAAAATCCCACGCTTAATCCCTGTATCTTCGAGTATGTTTATTTAGCGCGACCGGACTCCGTGATCGACGGCATTTCAGTGTATGAGACACGTTTGAACATGGGTGAATATCTGGCCGACAAGATCGCACGCGAGTGGCCGCAGTTGGACATAGACGTGGTAATTCCCATTCCCGATTCCAGCCGCCCCAGCGCCCTGCAACTGGCCAATCGCCTTGGCATTCCGTTCCGCGAAGGCTTCGTGAAAAATCGCTATATCGGACGCACCTTCATCATGCCGGGGCAGGCGATGCGCAAGAAATCGGTACGCCAGAAACTGAACGCGATCGGCATGGAGTTCAAGGGCAAGAACGTGCTGCTGGTGGACGACTCCATCGTGCGTGGCACCACGAGCCGCGAGATTGTGCAAATGGCGCGCGATGCCGGGGCGCGCAAAGTGTATTTTGCTTCCGCCGCTCCGCCGGTCAAATTCCCCAACGTTTATGGCATCGATATGCCCTCGCGCCACGAGCTGATTGCTACCGGACGTAGCGACGATGAAATCTGCCGCGAGATCGGCGCCGACAAGCTGATCTATCAGGATTTGGACGACCTCAAGGAAGCCGTTCGCAAGGTCAATCCGGCCATCAAGTATTTTGATGCATCATGTTTTGACGGTGATTACATCACGGGCGATATTACACTTGAATATCTTGACACCATTGAGGCGGCGCGTGAAGCTGGCAAGGCACTCAAGGACGAGGACATTGGGCAGATGGATCTTAACCTGGCGATTAACGAGTAAGAGTAATTTGACAATGATGTTGAGCAGGTGCTAATTTGCGATCTGCGCCGATTTGAGGATCAGCTTGCGGGCGCATAATAAATACTGCTAAAGCGTGGGAAACCCGGTTTAGCTCTGCATAGCCAATCGGCTAGGCTGTCAAAAGACTTTGTATAGCCATTCGGCTAAGTCACCAAAATACGGTGACATAAGCCGCTGGTTAACGACAGCCAAGTCGCTGGTTAGCGCCATGCTATCCGGGTTTTGTACTTTAAGGGGCAATCATGTCTGAATCATCTTATCAACCAGAAACGCTCGCCGTGCGTGCGGGCACGGCGCGCAGCCAGTTCCACGAGCACAGCGAGGCGATGTTTCTCACATCCAGCTTCACCTTTGACAGCGCCGCACAAGCCGCCGCGCGCTTCATCGGCGAAGAGCCGGGCAACATTTATTCGCGCTTTACTAATCCGACCATCACCATGTTTGAGGAGCGCTTGGCCGCTATGGAAGGCGCGGAGCAATGCATCGCCACCGCCTCCGGCATGTCGGCGATTCTGGCATGCTGCATGGGTTTGTTGAAGAGCGGCGACCACATTGTCGCATCGCGCAGTTTGTTTGGCGCGACGGTGAATTTGTTCGGCGGCATCCTGAAAAAATTCGGCATAGCAACCACCTTCGTTTCGGCGACGGACGTGAGCGAATGGAGTGCTGCCGTGCGCCCGGAAACCAAATTGTTTTTCTTGGAAACACCGTCCAATCCGCTCACCGAGATTTCCGACATCGCGGCGATTGCGCTCATCGCGAAAAAATGTGGCGCGCTGCTGGCAGTGGACAACTGCTTCTGCACACCCATTTTGCAACGTCCTTTGGAATTGGGCGCGGATATCGTAATCCACTCTGCCACCAAGTATATCGACGGGCAGGGCAGGGTACTGGGCGGTGCGGTACTGGGCAATAAAAAAACGTTGGAAGGCGTGTACCAGTTTCTGCGCACGGCAGGGCCGACCATGAGCGCGTTCAATGCATGGGTGTTCCTCAAAGGGCTGGAGACGCTGAAAATTCGCATGGATGCACACAGCGCCAATGCGCTTGAGCTAGCGCGCTGGTTGGAAGTACAGCCCAACGTGGCGCGCGTGTTCTATCCCGGCCTACCATCGCATCCGCAACATGCACTGGCGATGAGGCAGCAGAAGACTGGTGGTGGCATCGTGTCGTTCGAAGTGACGGGCGGCAGGGAAGCGGCTTGGCGCGTGATTGACAGCGCAAAACTGGTTTCCATCACCGCTAATCTTGGAGATACCAAGACCACGCTTACCCATCCGGCTACCACCACCCATGCGCGCAACACACCGGAACAACGTGCGGCGGCTGGCATCACAGAGGGCTTGCTGCGCGTTGGGGCCGGACTGGAAGCAGTGAGCGATATACAGGCCGATCTGGCGCGCGGGCTGAACGGTTAGTTATGGACATTCTTGCTGCTCAAGTCGGAGGTTTGCTCAAGGCGCACGGCCTGATGCTGGCAACGGCGGAATCCTGTACCGGCGGTGGTGTGGCACAGGTCATCACCGAAATCGCCGGTAGCTCAGGCTGGTTCGAGCGTGGATTCATCACCTATGCCAACGATGCCAAGCACGAAATGCTGGGCGTGCCGCTGGACACTCTGATGCGTCATGGTGCCGTGAGCGAGGCCGTAGTGCGTGAAATGGTGGTGGGCGCGCTGCATCACAGTCATGCGCAAGTCGCGCTGGCGGTGAGCGGCATCGCCGGGCCAACTGGCGGCACCCCGGAAAAACCGGTCGGCACGGTGTGGTTTGCCTGGGGCGTCAAGGACAGAACATGTGTGGCGCATCTGCATCATCTCGCCGGTAACCGTGGGGAAATTCGTGCCCAGTCGGTGCGCATTGCGTTGCAGGGCGTGGTGGATTTGCTGAATCAATTGACCGAAACGGTTTAGCGGCTGTTTAACGCCTGGATTGTCGATTAGTGCGCTAGCGCACGGATAACGCTCTGTTTAATAATTTATATTCCCAATTGATTCCAATGGGAATTCGGCAAAAAATCCTCAGGTTTTACAGTCGATTAACTCAAAAGAACGATCGTTCTATGCAAGGGCAGATTGATATGCCATAATCTCGTATCTTTTGAAGGAGAGCAGAAAAATGGATGACAACAAAAGCAAGGCACTCGCGGCTGCATTGAGCCAGATCGAAAAACAGTTTGGTAAAGGCTCCATCATGCGCTTGGGCGAACATGACGTGGCGCGCGACATACAGGTGGTTTCCACCGGTTCGCTGGGGCTGGACATTGCGCTTGGCGTGGGCGGTTTGCCGCGCGGTCGCGTGATCGAAATTTATGGCCCGGAATCGTCCGGCAAGACCACGCTGGCCTTGCAAGTGATCGCCGAAATGCAGAAGCTGGGCGGCACGGCGGCCTTCATCGACGCGGAACATGCGCTCGATCCACAGTACGCGCAAAAGTTGGGTGTAAAAGTTGAGGATTTGCTGATTTCGCAGCCGGACAACGGCGAGCAGGCGCTGGAAATTACCGACATGCTGGTGCGTTCCGCTTCGGTGGATGTGGTGGTGATTGACTCGGTTGCCGCATTGACACCCAAGGCCGAAATCGAAGGCGAAATGGGCGATGCGCAAATGGGCTTGCATGCGCGCCTGATGTCGCAAGCGTTGCGCAAATTAACCGGAAATATCAACCGTTCAAACACGCTGGTCATCTTCATCAACCAGATACGCATGAAAATCGGCGTGATGTTCGGCAACCCGGAAACGACTACAGGCGGCAACGCGCTCAAGTTCTACGCCTCGGTGCGTCTGGATATCCGCCGCATCGGCGCGATCAAAAAAGGCGACGAAGTGATTGGCAACGAGACTCGCGTCAAGGTGGTGAAGAACAAGGTCGCGCCTCCATTCCGTGAAGCGTTGTTCGATATTTTGTACGGCGAAGGCATCTCGCGCGAAGGCGAAATCATCGACTTGGGCGTGCTGCACAAGCTGGTGGAAAAATCCGGCGCATGGTACGCCTACAAGGGCGAAAAGATCGGCCAAGGCAAGGACAACGCGCGTGAATTCCTGAAGAACAACCCGGAAATCGCCTTCGAGATCGAAAACAAGGTGCGCGAAATAGTCGGCGTGGCGCTGCTCGCTCCCGATGTAAAAGCGCCAGCGAAATCTGCTGACAAGGCCAGTGCAAAAGCGAGTGTGAAAGCCGTTGTTGAGGAAAAAGCCTGAGTTAAGCCTGCGCGCGCGTGCCTTGCAGTATCTGGCACGCCGCGAATACTGCCGCGCTGAACTGCGCGGCAAGTTGTTGCCTCATGTGCAGGCGGATGAAGACTGCGAACCCGTACAGCCCGCCGCTCTGGATGCGTTACTGGACGACCTGACCGCGCGCGGTTGGTTATCCGATGAGCGCGCTGCCACACAACTGGTACACGCCAAACGCAGCCGTTTCGGCACTCAGCGTATCGCCCACGAACTGCGCCAAAAAGGCATCGCCGAAAGTTTGATTAGCGATGCTTTGCCACAACTGAAAGAATCCGAACTGGAAGCGGTACGCGAGGTGTGGCGAAAGAAATTCGGTACCGCACCGCAGGACGAAAAAGAAAAAGCCAAACAAGTTCGCTTTCTGCAATCGCGCGGATTTTCCATGGACGCGATTTTCAAGGTGCTGCGGTTTGATAGTGAAGTGGAGTAGGCTGTCTCGGTTAATCTATATAATAAGCGTCGATGTATAACAAAACAATGCAACTATGTCCCTTAACTCAATAGAAATTTGTGCTGGCGCGGGAGGACAGGCTCTTGGACTCGAACAGGCGGGCTTTGAACACGCCAGTCTGGTTGAGATAGATGCTCATGCCTGCCAAACTCTTCGAGTCAATCGTTCACACTGGAATGTTACCGAAGGCGATCTGCACCACTATTCAGCTGAGAAATGGAAAGGCATTGAACTTCTAGCGGGTGGAGTACCTTGCCCGCCTTTTTCAAAAGCAGGTAAACAACTTGGCAATCAGGATGAGCGCGACTTATTCCCGGAAGCTATTCGGCTAGTGTCTGAGTGCAAGCCACAGGCCGTGATGCTTGAAAATGTTCGTGGCCTTCTTGATTCAGTCTTCGATGAATACCGCGCAAAGATAATCGCGGATCTTAATAAGCTGGGCTACATCGCCGAATGGCGTTTACTTAATGCAAGCAATTATGGCGTTCCTCAATTGCGTCCACGCGTTGTTTTCGTGGCGCTAAAGAAGAATGTAGCCGAGTACTTTAATTGGCCGTCAGCACTTATCTCACCGCCCCCGACAGTCGGGCAGGCGCTTTTTGACTTGATGGACGAGAATGGTTGGCTCTGTGCAAGGCAATGGCGGGAACGAGCATGTGATATAGCTCCAACATTGGTGGGCGGGAGTAAAAAACATGGAGGCCCCGATCTTGGACCTACCAGAGCAAAGAAGGCTTGGGCTTCGATTGGTGTTGATGGCATGGGAATAGCTAATGCAGCACCAGAAAAAGATTTTATTGGTATGCCGCGCCTTACGGTTCGCATGACTGCTCGTATTCAAGGTTTCCCCGATCAATGGCAATTTAGTGGCAAGAAAACGGCTGCTTATCGCCAAATTGGTAATGCATTTCCTCCACCCGTTGCTTGTGCCGTGGGTACGCAAATCCAAACTGCCTTGAATGCTGCCGCAAAATCAAAGTTGAAAAGAGCATAGTCATGGAAAAGAAGAAATCGCCAAGAGGTGGTGCTCGTGGAAAGCTGCGAGCGTATTTTCTGGAAAATATCGGCAGAGTTATGAATTCTGACGAATTGCGCGCGGTTGTGGATAATCAGTCAGAGTGGGCGCGTCGAGTTAGGGAATTGCGTACTGAAGAAGGCTATCTGATCCTCACCCACAATGACAGAAGCGATTTGAAGCCAGGGCAGTATTTGCTTGAAACGCCCAAGCCACAGCCAGCTTTCGAACGTGCCATATCGAAAGAGACAAGAGCGTATGTCCTGGATAGAAACGGGTTTACTTGCCAAATGTGTGGTGCAGTTGCTGGTGAGCCGCACCCCTATGACTCGACCAGAAAAACTCGTTTGCATCTCGGTCATGTCATTGACAAGAGCATGGGAGGTACGGACGACCCCTCCAATCTCCGGGCTATCTGTTCCGTCTGCAATGAGGGCGCTTCTAACGCGACGCTTACGCGCCCGGATTTACAAAAGTTACTTATTCAGGTTCGCCGCGCAACATCTCAAGATCAACTCGAAGTTTTGCAGTGGTTGATCCAAAAATTTCCCAAGCAGGCGGCGGAGAAGCTAAAGCCGTAAATCGAACGACTCGTTTTGTAACGACACTATCGTTTATCTTCGTAGAAGACTGTCTTCCTTCTCGGTCTTGGTATGGATGCCGGAGCCTTGCATGGTATGATGCGCGCCTTGTCCAACGGTGCATTTGATATTCAGGGTGTGCAATGAAAAGCAGTGAAATCCGCCAGAAATTTCTAGATTATTTCGCCTCCAAAGGCCATGCCGTGGTTGCTTCCAGTTCGCTGGTGCCGCACGAAGATCCGACGCTGTTGTTTACCAACGCGGGGATGAACCAGTTCAAGGATGTATTTCTCGGTTTCGACAAGCGGCCTTATACCCGCGCCGCTTCGTCGCAGAAATGCGTGCGCGCCGGAGGCAAGCATAACGATCTGGAGAACGTCGGTTATACCGCACGCCACCACACATTTTTCGAGATGCTGGGCAACTTCAGCTTCGGCGATTACTTCAAGCGCGAGGCGATCAACTATGCGTGGGAGTTGCTGACGGTGGTATTCAAGCTGCCAAAAGACAAGCTCACCGTTACCGTGTATGCCGAGGATGACGAGGCTTACGATATCTGGACGAAAGAGATCGGCATGCCTGCCGAACGCGTGATCCGCATCGGCGACAACAAGGGTGCGCGCTACGCTTCGGACAATTTCTGGATGATGGGCGATACCGGCCCGTGCGGCCCCTGCACCGAAATTTTTTACGACCACGGCGAACATATTCCCGGTGGCCCGCCCGGCTCTCCCGGCGAGGACGGCGACCGCTTCATCGAAATCTGGAACAACGTGTTCATGCAGTTCAACCGCGACGAGGCGGGCGTGATGCATCCGCTGCCCAAGCCTTCGGTGGACACCGGCATGGGGCTGGAGCGCATCTCGGCGGTGTTGCAGCATGTGCATGCCAACTACGAGATCGACTTATTCCAGACTTTGATCAAAGCGGCGGCGCGCGAAACACACACTACCGATCTGGATTCGCCTTCGCTGAAAGTGCTGGCCGACCATATTCGCGCCTGTTCCTTCCTGATTGCCGACGGCGTGATTCCCGGCAATGAAGGTCGCGGCTATGTGCTGCGCCGGATTATTCGCCGCGCCATCCGCCACGGCTACAAACTGGGAGCACGTGCGGCATTCTTTCACAAAATGGTGCCGGATCTGGTGGGTGAAATGGGCGTGGCTTTCCCTGACCTGGCGGCGGCGCAAGTGCGCGTAATGGAAATCCTCAAGCAGGAAGAGGAGCGTTTCTTTTCTACTATTGAACATGGTATGGCAATACTCGAAGCCGATCTGTCCGAGATGGCGAAGCAGGGCATTTCGATATTCAACGGCGAGACGGCTTTCAAGCTCCACGACACTTTTGGCTTTCCGCTTGACCTGACGCAGGACGTGTGCCGCGAGCATGGCGTGGCTGTTGACGCTATGGCTTTCGACAAAGCGATGGCGCAGCAAAAAAATCAGGCGCGTGCGGCGGGCAAGTTCAAGATGGCGGCGAATCTGGAATACTCCGGCCCGGCTACTGCCTTCCACGGCTATGAGGCATTGGAAAGCAACGGCAATGTGCTGGCTTTGTATAAGGATGGCGTGTCGGTCAACGAGTTGAACGAAGGCGAGATGGGCGTGGCGGTGCTGGATGACACGCCGTTTTACGCCGAGTCTGGCGGCCAAGTCGGTGATCGTGGCGAGTTGCGCAGCGTGCATGGCATCTTCGCGGTGGAAGATACGCAAAAGATACAAGCCAGCGTATTCGGCCATCACGGCGTGGTGAAGACCGGCAAACTGAGCGTAGGCAACGGCGTCTCGGCGCGGGTAGACGTGCAGGCGCGTGCGCGCACCGAACGCAATCACTCGGTCACTCACCTGATGCACAAAGCATTGCGCGAAGTGCTGGGTAGCCATGTGCAGCAAAAAGGTTCGCAGGTCGATCCGGACAAGACGCGTTTCGACTTTGTGCATACGCAGCCGATGAGCGATGCGGAAATCCGCAAGGTAGAAGCCATCGTCAATGCGGAAATCCTCGCCAATGCCGCCTGTCAGGCGCGTGAGATGGGCATCGAGGATGCACAGAAGACCGGTGCGATGATGCTGTTTGGCGAGAAATACGGAGACGTGGTGCGTGTGCTGAACATCGGTTCGTCAATTGAGTTGTGTGGTGGCACGCACGTTAAGCGCACCGGCGACATTGGCCTATTCAAGATACTGGCCGAGAGCGGCGTGGCGGCAGGCGTGCGGCGCGTGGAAGCGGTGACGGGCGAGGGCGCGCTAGCGTTTGTGCAGCAGCAGGAGCAGCAGTTGCAGGAAGTCGCTGCGGCGCTCAAGGCGCAACCGCATGAGGCCGCCGCGCGCGTGGCGCAGATACTCGAGAACGCCAAGGCGCTGGAAAAAGAACTCGCCGCGCTGAAATCGAAACTGGCTTCCGCGCAGGGCGACGAGTTGCTGAATCAGGCGGTGAATATCAACGGCGTGAAGGTGCTGGCCGCGCTGCTGGAAGGCGCGGACAGCAAGACGTTGCGCGAGACGCTGGACAAATTGAAAGACAAACTCAAATCGGCAGCCATCGTGCTGGCCTCGGTTGCCGACGGCAAGGTCAGCCTGATCGCGGGCGTGACGGCGGATGCCACGGCGAAAGTAAAGGCGGGCGATCTGGTGAACTTTGTTGCACAGCAAGTCGGCGGCAAGGGTGGCGGCAGGCCGGACATGGCGATGGCTGGCGGCACCGAACCGGCTAATCTGGCGGCTGCGCTGGCATCGGTTACGGCGTGGGTGAAAGAGAAGTTGTAGCTCGTAGCCGGTAGTTCTGTAGGTTGGGTTAGTGTTTTTTGCGTAACCCAACGTGTGCAATGTTGGGTTACGCGATGAAGCCGCTAACCCAACCTACGCTTTCTCTCAAAACGGCAATTGCAATTCCGGATTGGCATCCAGCAGCACACGTCGAAAATCCTGCTGTATTCTTGCAAGCCCATCCGCATCACCCGCTTCAAAGCGCAGCACGATTACCGGCGTGGTGTTGCTGGAGCGCATCAAGCCAAACCCATCGGCGTATTCCACGCGCAGGCCGTCTATTGTGATGATTTCTTTTGAGTCGGTGAACTGTGCGTCCCGGCGTACTTTTTCGATCAATACGTAGTTCTCGCCTTCCTTCAGTTTGATATGCAACTCAGGCGTGCTGACCGCGTCGGGCAGGTTGTTCAACATGGCGCTCGGATCGGCTGTCCTGCTCAGAATTTCCAGCAGGCGCGCACCGGCGTAGAGGCCGTCGTCGAAGCCGTACCAACGTTCCTTGAAAAACACGTGACCGCTCATTTCGCCTGCCAGAAGAGCGCCAGTTTCTTTCATCTTGGCCTTGACCAGCGAGTGGCCGGTTTTCCATAGCGTGGGCCTGCCGCCGTGTTCGCGTATCCAGCTAAAAAGGTTGCGCGTGGACTTTACGTCGAAGATGATTTCCGCGCCGGGGTTGCGGCTTAATACATCGGCGGCGAACAGCATCAATTGCCGATCCGGGTAAATAATATTTCCGTTCTTGGTGACCACGCCCAGGCGGTCGCCGTCGCCGTCGAAGGCGAGGCCCAGTTCGCTATCGTTATCGCGCAGTGCGGCGATCAGGTCTTGCAGATTGTGCGGGTCGGAAGGGTCAGGGTGATGGTTGGGAAAATTTCCATCCACTTCGCAATACATTTCCTGTACGGTGCAACCGAGTTGACGATACAGGTTGGCGGCATAATCTCCCGCCACGCCGTTGCCGCAATCCACGGTGATGCGCATCGGGCGTGCCAGTTTGATATGGGAGACGATGCTCGCGAGATAGTCGGCGCTGATGTCGCGCTGCTCATAGCTGCCCGACCCGTGCACTAGATCGCCAGTCTCGGCGCGGGTGCGCAATGACTGTATCGTTTCGCCGGACAGGGTTTCGCCCGCCAACACCATTTTCAGTCCGTTGTAGTCCGGTGGATTGTGGCTGCCGGTAATCATCACACCGCAATGCGTGTTCAGGTGGAAAGCGGCGAAATACACCATAGGCGTGGCGACGCGGCCCACATCGATCACATTGATGCCGCTTTTCTGGATGCCGCGCGCCAATGCCTTGATGAATTCCGGGCCGGACAGGCGTCCATCGCGTCCTATTGCAATTGTATGTTGGCCGCGCGCGATGGCTTCCGAGCCAATAGCGTGGCCGATGGCCTCGACGATTTCCGCTGTCAGCGTTTTGCCGACGATGCCGCGTATGTCGTAAGCCTTGAAGATTTCCTTGGGTAGTGATGGCATGGTTTTACTCTGTGTGAAGGACGATGGGAATGAATTTTGCGACTTGATCGGGTGTCAATTGTTTCATGCAATTGAAGTGGCCGAGCGGGCATTCGCGTTTGAAGCACGGGCTGCACTTCATGTCGAGCTTGAGCACTTGCGCTTTTGCCGACAGCGGCGGCGTGAAGCGCGGGCTACTGGAGCCATATAGCGCCAGCATCGGGCGATCCAGCGCGGCAGCAATGTGCATCAAACCGGAATCATTGCTCACCACCAGATCGGCGCAGGACAGCAGCGCAATGGCATCCGCCAAGTCTGTCGCACCGCACAGGTTGTGGCAGGTGTGGTTGCCGAGGGCAACGATTTTATCACCAATGTCCCTGTCTCTGGGTGAGCCGATCAGCCACACGCTATAGCCGAGATCGCGCATGTGCTGCGCCAGTTCGGCGAAATAAGGAATCGGCCAGCGTTTGGCCGGGCCATATTCCGCGCCGGGACAAAACACGGCAACGGGTTGTTTGAGGGTTAGTCCCAGCCTGTCGAGCACACGTTCGCGCAGTGGAACCGCGACGCGCAAACGCGGCTGCGGCAGAGGGCGCTGCATGGCACCGTGTGGCGCTTCTGCAAGTTGCGCGAAGCGTTCCACCATCAACGGCAATTCATTCTTGTCCAGCCTGCGCAGATCATTGAGCAAACCGTAACGCATCTCGCCGACGAAACCGGTACGCAACGGAATACCAGCAAAGAAAGGAACCAGCGCGGACTTGAGCGAATTGGGTAACACGATGGCTTGGTCGTAATTCGTGGCGCGCAACTGATGACCGAGGCGATAGCGCGCCACCAGATGCAATGCGCGATGCGGGAAAGGGTTGATGATGACCTCATGCACCTCCGGCATCTGGCGCAGCAGTGCGGCGGTCCAAGGCGGCGCGAACAGATCTATCTGCGCGTCGGGATGGCGCTGCTTGAGACGCGCCAGCATGGGCTGCATCAACATGCAGTCGCCTACCCAGCTTGGTGCGATGACGAGGATTTTTGTCATGGGGAAATCGTAGGATGGGTTGACGAAGGATACCCATCAAAGAGAATGATGGGTATCGCTACGCTCCACCCATCCTACATGTTAATGGTGTCCCTTGGGTAATTCGCCTTTGAGCTTATATAGCGTGCTGCAATAAGGGCAGCGCGCCTCGCCCAGTTTTTCCACCGGGATGTACACCTTGGGATGCGCGTTCCACAAGGTCATGTTCGGCGTCGGGCAGTACAGCGGCAACTCAGCGGCGGTGACTTCGATGTAACGTTGCTTGGCGTGTTCGGTTTGCATTGTTTGCCCTTTATTTAGGGTGGGCAAAGCCCACCCTACGTTAGTTTTTAAACATGCGCCAGCCAATCGCTATGCTGCGGATTTTTTCCGCTGACACAATCGAAAAACAGCGCTTGCAGACGGTGGGTGATCGGCCCGCGCGAACCGCAGCCGATGGTGCGGTTGTCCAGTTCGCGGATCGGCGTAACTTCTGCCGCCGTGCCGGTGAAGAAGGCCTCGTCGGCGCAATACACTTCATCGCGCGTGATGCGCTTCTCGATCAGTTCGATGCCCAGATCTTTGGCCAGCGTGACAATAGAATCGCGCGTGATGCCTTCCAGACAGGAAGTCAGGTCGGGCGTGTACAGCTTGCCTTTCTTCACGATGAAGATGTTTTCGCCCGCGCCTTCGGCAACGTAGCCATCCACGTCCAGCAACAGCGCCTCATCGTAGCCGTCGTGCGCCACTTCCTGATGCGCCAGGATGGAGTTGGGATAAGAGCCGACCGATTTGGCGCGGCACATGTTGATGTTGACGTGATGGCGGGTGAAGCTCGAAGTCTTCACACGAATGCCTTTCTCCATGCCTTCTTCGCCCAAGTATGCACCCCACGGCCAGGCTGCGACGGCGACATGCACGCTAAGCGTAGTCGCGGCGATACCCATGGCTTCCGAACCGTAGAACACGAGGGGGCGGATGTAGCAGGATTCAAGCTTGTTGGCGCGCACCACTTCGCGTTGCGCCTCCATCAGCGTTTCCTTGTCGAACGGCATCTTCATCTGGAAGATGTAGGCCGAGTTAAACAGGCGGTCAGTGTGCTCCTTCAGGCGGAAGATCGCCGTGCCGCTGTTGGTTTTGTATGCGCGCACCCCCTCGAACACGCCCATGCCATAGTGCAGGGTGTGGGTCAGCACGTGCGTGGTAGCGTCGCGCCAAGGCACGAGTTTGCCGTCATACCAGATAAAACCGTCGCGGTCAGACATGGACATAATTCAGATTCCCTCAAGAGCGTTGCAAAGGGTGCAATTCTAGCCTTTTCCGTGCGGTTTATGAAGCACTGGTTCGCGGTTAAGAATTCGTAGGGCGGATGCCTCTTGCGGGCGATCCGCCGGGTGTTTCCAATCTATAAGGCGGAACCGCTATGCGTTCCGCTATGGCGGGTGACCTTCGAATAAACATGGCGCATACTTTAAACATTGCCTAAAATCAGAGCAAGACATATTTCGGACAGTTGAACGTGAAGCATGAAGTAGCAAAAGGTCGTGGTGCAACACTACAAATCGAGGGGCGGTTCGAGAGTACGGCGCGCGAGCGTATCGACGATGGCTGGGGATCGGCGGATGAAGAGTTGCCGCCATTCAAAACTTCGGTGACGGTGGAGACAGCGAAGAGTTTGATCCAGCGCCACGACTCGCCCGACTTGCCGTTTTCGCAGTCGCTGAATGCGTATCGCGGCTGCGAGCATGGCTGCATTTATTGTTATGCGCGGCCTTCGCATGGCTACCTTAATCTTTCGCCGGGGCTGGATTTCGAGACGAAGCTGTTTGCCAAACCGGATGCCGCAAAGTTGCTGCGCACGGAATTGTCGAAGCCTTCTTATCGCTGTTCACCCATCGCACTGGGTTCCAACACCGATCCTTACCAGCCCATAGAACGCGAGTGGAAAATCACGCGAAAAATTCTGGAGGTGCTGGCGGAATACAAACATTCGCTTTCCATCGTTACCAAGTCGGCATTGATTGAGCGCGACCTCGATTTGCTTGCGCAATTGGCGCGGGACAATCTGGTGCAGGTGTTCATTTCCATTACTACACTGGACGCGGAGCTTGCGCGAAAATTGGAGCCGCGTGCATCCTCGCCGCGTCGCAGGCTGCAAGCTATCGAGAGGCTGAACGAAGCGGGCGTTCCGTGTGGGGTGATGGTCGCGCCGGTGATTCCTTTTCTTACCGATGCGGAACTGGAGCATGTGTTGCAAGCCGCGCAGGGTCACGGTGCGCGTAGCGCAGGCTATGCCTTGCTGCGTTTACCTTACGAATTGAAAGAGTTGTTCAAGGATTGGTTGGCGACGCATTACCCGTTGAAAGCGGAGCATGTGATGAGTCGCTTGCGTGAGATGCGCGGCGGGCGCGAGAACGATTCGGAATTTGGTTCGCGCTTTCGAGGCAACGGCCTGTTTGCCGATCTGCTGGAGCAGCGCTTTCGCATGGCTTGCGAGCGGATGGGGTTTAACCGCGAAGATATGCCGCTTGCTACAGGGCTCTTCAAGCCTCCATCGCGGAATGGGCAGATGGATTTATTTTAAGGAATAATCTGTGCGGTAGCGCACAATTAGGCGATAAAATCGCTCAACTATTGAAGGCAACCGGGGATTTGGCTACAATTGAAGACCCCGAAATTTTACCAAGGAGAAAAATAATGGAACATAAACTGCCCGCATTGCCTTATGCGCAGGATGCACTCGTACCGCACATTTCCAAGGAAACATTCGAGTACCACTATGGCAAACATCATCAGGCCTATGTGACCAATCTTAATAACCTGATCAAGGGTACTGAATTCGAGAACGCCAGTCTTGAGGACATCATCAAGAAGTCTTCCGGCGGAGTTTATAATAATTCCGCACAAGTGTGGAATCACACGTTTTTCTGGAACTGTATGAAGCCGAACGGCGGCACGGCTCCAACCGGCGCACTGGCCGATGCCATCAACAAAAAGTGGGGCAGCTACGACGAATTCAAAAAGGTTTTCCAGACTTCCGCCGTCGGCAACTTCGGTTCCGGTTGGACATGGCTGGTGAAGAAGGCTGATGGTTCAGTGGACATCGTCAACATGGGCGCAGCCGGTACGCCGCTCACCACGGGCGACAAGGCTCTGCTATGCGTGGACGTGTGGGAACACGCTTACTACATCGACTACCGTAACTTGCGTGCCAAGTTCGTAGAGAATTTCATCAATCATTTGGCGAATTTTGATTTCGCAGCGAAGAATTTCGCGTAATTTTCCGGTTTGTTTCGTTAGAGTACAATTGTGAAAAGACAGGGGGAACTGCGGTTCCCCCTGTCTTTGTCGTCTAACCCTTCCGACTTAGAAAACTTTTTTGTGCCTATTGCGAGCCAATTCCAACGAGTGAATGAACCAATACAATGCGAGGTATTCAGCTACGCCTGCCAAACCCCATAGCCAGCTTCCTGTAGACCAATCGCCAACTCCACTTCCATGTCACGCGCACCGTCATAGGGCATTGGGTTATAAACCTCGTAGAGTTCAGGCAACAGCCGCAATCCAAATTGTTGAACAAATCGGTTGGATTGGATACCAGCTTTGTGTTTGTAGAAGCGCACGTCTGGGTCTAATCCCGTCATGCCAACATATACGCATGGCTTGCCTGGAATGTAATCCGGGTTGGCTTTCTTGAATTTGCCAACGTAAAGAACATCCTTCGACAGTTCGATTACATAGACGTGGTAGTGGTTGCGGCGTCTCATGGTTGCGTTCTAGTGTGTGCAAGAGCTTTGGGACAGTGTACTCCGCCGCACGTCTGGCGGAAACTGGACGCACTATCAACCTAATTTAACTCTATGACTGAAAATGGGTTTTAATTATTTTACTCTTAAGAGGCACAGGTTAGGCACACATAACTCCCGGATACTTCCCTGGTTTTTTGTTTGTTGTACATATTTGCATTCAGAATTCCTTGCTGTCATCTCGACCAAGCGGAAAAATTTAGTGTAGGATTTGATCCTTCTGACGAAGGGCATAATCTTTTTGTCGGCGAACCTCAATATATGACCATGCAATGATGAAAAATTTATTAAGGCTGATTTTAGCCAGTGTCTTTATTGTGCTCAGCGCAGGCGCTCAGGCGGGTTTTCAGGATGGAATGAAGGCATACATGAGCGGCAATTATCCGGTTGCGATGAAAGAATTCAAGGCGCTGGGGGCTAAGGGAAATGCGGCTGCGCAATTCTGGGTGGGATGGATGTACAGCGAGGGAGATGGCGTGCCGCAGAATTATTCTTTGGCCATGTCGTGGTACACCAAGGCTGGGGAACAAGGGCATGTGGAAGCGCTGGCTGCCATCGCGGAAATGTACGACAAGGGGCATGGCGTGACGCAGGATTACGTTCAGGCAACGGTATGGTATATGAAGGCCGCCGCGCGAGGTTCGGTGCTGGCCCAACACCGACTCGGGGTGATGTATGCTTTCGGGCTTGGGGTCGCCAAGGATGAGAAGCAGGCAGTATCCTGGTACCTCAAGGCCGCCGAACGGGGAAATGTCGACGCGCAGTTCCAGCTCGGACATATGTACCGACTGGGGAAGGGCGTTGCGCAGGACTACAAAATAGCCGTGTTCTGGTATTTCAAGGCGGTTCAACAGGGGAATCCGGCAGCGCAGCAAGATCTTGCAGAGATGTACCGTCTGAAATTGGGAGACCCGGAAATATATCGGGAAGTCGAATTGTGGTACCGCCAAGTCGCAGAGCAAGCGAAGCTGGAGGCGGAGGAGCAAGCCAAGGTGGAGGCTGAAGAGCAGGCCAAGGCCAATGAACAGGCGAAGGCATGGGCGACTAACCATCTAAGGCCGGATAAGCGGATAGATGATGAAATGACGAAAGCGGCAGAGCAACAATCCAAGGGGGCCGAGCCAATCAAAACAGATGAGCAAACAACACCCGTGGCGCAGGGCGCACACAGGATAATGCCAGATGTGCAGCTAAAGCTGGAGAACATTGCGCCGGCCTCAATGGTGCAGCCGCTGCCCTCACATTAACGTGAAACTCGCGTAGTAATTAGCGGGATGAACGCTCCTCGAAACATCTGGTTAACTGCAACCAAGTCGCTGGTTATTCTCGGGAATGACGCATTGGTTGTCTATCGAATAATCCTAGAAAAAGCAGTTGTCCACGAAAGGCGCGAAAATACACGAAAAAATTCAACTCGATAGAAAGAGTTGGATTATCACCCGAAAGGTGAATGATTGAGCGCAAATAAGATTTTGATTTATTTCGTGTCTTTCGTGTTTTTCGTGGATGAATTGCTGTTTTTAGGATAATCCAAGTTAATTGAAACGACATAAATCGCTCATAAAATCGTCATAACTAACGGTTAATCTTTCCCGTGCCAAGATGGATTGCATTGTAGCCAGAAATTTATACTGCAAAAACTGTGCTGAAACCGGCGGCATAAAACGATGGGCTTGTGCTTAAAAAATACTGGCCTTTGCGTAGTGAATCAATCCGGAATATAAATGAGCATCCATCAAGCGATCGTATGGGGGAGCGGTTTCTTCCAGCCCGCCGAATTTGAACTGCCATTTGGACAAGGAGAATTGCGTAATGAATATTTCATTGATACAAGTGTTAACCTTTTTGCTTATTCTGATCGGCGCCATGGCTGGTTTGGCTTTCATAATGAGCCAGAGACCAGGGCAAGGCTTTGGAAATGCAATAATTGAGTCGAGCATATGGGGCTGCAGCTTGATCGCTTGCGCCGGGGGCGATTACTTATTGGTCATGCTTAATAGTAGCCATACATGGATCTAGCACTACCCATATCGACTATGTTAGCAGCCTGTTTTCGCGGCACGCGCGTTATGGGCCACATCATTTACGGGTTATTGCTTGCTTCCTGTTTTTCGGCACTGAGTCCGAACATGCAGCAGCGCATCGTGAGATATTGGTCCCGTAACTTACTGGATATGCTGCGAGTGAAGTTTGAGGCACATGGTTATCATCATTCCGCTGACATGCATGGCCGTCTGCTGGTTGCCAACCATGTTTCCTGGCTGGATGTAATTGCCTTGAATGCGGTCGTTCCTGCATGTTTTGTCGCAAAATTAGATGTCAGGAGTTGGCCGCTGTTGGGCTGGTTGTGCCACCGTGTCGGCACCCTGTTCATCAATCGCGATAGCAGGCGTGACAGTATGAACATCAACCTCAAAATTTCGGGGCTCCTCAAACAGGGAAAATGTATCGCCCTGTTTCCGGAGGGCACTTCCACCGATAGTGAGCTTCCTGGTCAATTTCATTCATCGTTGCTGCAAGGTGCTATTGATGTCGATAGCACTATCTGCCCGGTCGCCATCCGCTATCACGACGGTGCAGGCAAAGCCAACGGCGATGCGGCTTTTGTGGGTGACATGAGCTTCATCCAGTCGTTATGGAAAATCCTGTGCAGTCCATCGTTGCACGTTACTCTGCTTTATTTGCCGCTACTCCCATGCACGGGAAAAAACCGACGCTTGCTGGCTTCGCAGGCGCAAGGGAGCATTCATATGGCCTTGGCCAACTTCTCACCTAACCACTCAGTATGTGTGCCGAGTGCTGCCATGTCTTCTGGATGGAAGAACGCAGTTTCCACTATCTAGCAACCTCATCAGTAGTTTTATCGGAAACTGCCAACGCCCTGCTCATTGGGTGCGCTGGCTATGGGCTTGCAGGCAGGCTTGTTGAAGTTCGTTCAACGGACCGACAACGAAGCGCCTCACCACCCACCTGATAAGGAAAAACAGGATGAATTGAACCACTATCTGACCAACGACCAGCCACAGAATGATTTCATGTAATTTTTTGAAATCAGAACTCAGATCAATCTCGATGTCGGATGCCCCGTTGACACTGCCATCCTCGACATGGTGGCAGGTCAGGCAATCCGTACCATGGAAATCATGGCTGACCACGTAAGGGGTGACCGCACGAAACACGGGCACGCCATTCCGCACTTCAAGGCTGTAAGATGAATCTTTGGATGCAATCGCATTCCGTTCTACTTCATCTTTTATTTGTTCTTCCGGCAACCCTGGGCCGTATTGCTGAACCACCTGCTCGGCGCGTACAAGGTGCAGGCCGATGATATTTCCCGAACTGGAAATTTTTTTGATCAGAAGCTGACGATTGCTAGCTTCGCTGATTCTCCCGGTCACCATCAGCATGTTGGCGCCATCAATCACCTGAATGGCGATTAATTCGGAGCGTTGCTTTGCTGAATTGACCACGATGCTTTTTACGTTGTCGGCGAGAACGAGTGTAACTATGCTGAACAACACCAACAGTATGGGCTGGACCAATATCTGCAACTTCCATTGCAGCGTCAATTTGTAGAACCAAGTGAAAAGCGAGAATCTTGCTGCGGGAATCTCATCGTATCTATACATTGGTGATCCCTCTGATCTCGTCTTTACTTATGATGATTGATTGGATCGTATCCATTTATTAAAACGAGCAAGTGATGTTTTTAGCCAACATGCGTTTGTATAACCGGGGCGCATGAAAAAGATGTGTCAACTCTATACTATGCAGCCCAATTGGGTAACATGGGAGGAATAAATATATTTCTCGTAAATCTATCAGCAAAAAGATCTCCTGTAAAAATTGAAACATAATCTATGTTCTGAATAATTTTTATCTCCGGGTCGAGTCCATCTCGGCGAACCACCACCTTTAGTTTCGATCATCCACAATGGCTCACGGGCTGCGCGTTACGAGTGGAGCCGTGACGGCAACAATGAGTGTCGCTGCATGCAAAAACAAAGTCGGCAACAGTCAGATCAATCTGAACCACTAAAGAGGCAAGCTTTATACCTGTTTATGAGTGATGGGCTGGACGTGTGCCAGTCGCTGCGGTACGGAGCAAATGATCTCATGATTGCCAATCAGATTGCCGACCAATGGGGCAACGCAACAACCGCTATTCGCGACAGCGTCATGCAGCAACCCATCATGCTCAAGCCAGAGTAGAAATGTCCTAATTACTGGGGGATTAAATGGCCGACTGTTTTACCAAACAGTAACGACCGGTCATGACTTTCTCACCATTCGGTAATGTTGGCAATAAAGCTTGCTTATGACAAGCAGCCAATTTCAGTGACCAATTCCACCTCGTTTCCTGTTTTAAATGGATGTTTTGGCGTAGTGATTTTAAAAAATCAAAATGGCATAAAGATTGCTGTAAGCATAGTCGTAGGAAAAAACCTAAGCCGATTTGAATAATTATTTGCTTTAAACCGTAATCTTAAAAACAGAGGTGCTTATGTCACACAGCAACGTACTGGTACTGGACAACGCGGATCGCCGCGACTTTTTGGGGAAAGCAACGGCGGCAGTCGGTGCAGCTGGAGCTGCCACCGCTTGCTGGCCGTTTATCAGCAGCATGAATCCCAGCTCGGATACGCTGGAGAAAGCATCCACAGAAGTCGATCTTTCCGGCATCGCGCCCGGTCAGGCACATACCGTTGCGTGGGGCGGCAAGCCGGTTTTCGTGGTGCATCGCACGCCCGAGCAAATCGCCTCCATGAAAAATTCCCAAGGTGGAAAAGATCCGCAGGCGGACGCCGACCGCGTCAAGCATCCGGAATGGCTAGTAGTGGTCGGAGCTTGTACGCACATGGGATGCATCCCTTCGCGTACCGAGGAAGGCTGGCTGTGCCCCTGCCACGGCAGCGTGTATGACAACAGTGGCCGCATCCTGCATGGCCCTGCTCCCAAGAATTTGTCGGTTCCTCCCGTCAAGTTTGCTGCGGCAGATAGAATTATTATTGGTGAGGCATAACATATGGTGCGCCGCGCTCTTGGTTGGATCGACCTGCGTTTCCCCTTAACCCCTTTCGTCAAGCACGGGCTTACTGAATATCCGACACCGCGTAACCTGAACTACTGGTGGAATTTCGGTTTCCTGGCGGGCTTTGTGCTGGTATTGCAACTTGCTACCGGCATCTTCCTCGCAATGTATTACAAACCGGACGTGAACATGGCATTCGATTCGGTGCAGCACATCATGCGTGACGTAAACTACGGATGGCTGCTGCGTTACATTCATTCCACCGGTGCCTCCGCCTTTTTCGTGGTGATTTATATCCACATGGCACGCACGCTGTATTACGCCTCCTACCACAAGCCGCGTGAACTGATGTGGTGGACGGGCCAAGGGCTGATGCTGCTGCTCATGGCGACAGCGTTCATGGGCTATCTGTTGCCTTGGGGGCAGATGTCCTACTGGGGGGCGCAAGTCATCACCAACCTGTTCGGAGTCGTGCCGTTTATCGGGGACAGCATCGTGATGTGGCTGCGCGGCGACTTCGCGGTCGGCGATGCCACGCTGACACGCTTCTTTGCCCTGCACTACCTGATTCCGTTCCTGATCTTCGGGGTGGTCGGCATCCACCTGGTCGCGCTGCACCACGTGAAGAGCAGCAACCCGTCCGGCATCAGCCTCGCCAACAAGGACAATATTTCCTTTCACCCCTACTTCACCATCAAGGATTTATTCGGGCTGGGCGCCTACCTCATCATATTTTGCACCTTCGTGTTCTTCGTTCCCGGCAGCTTTATCGAATCTGCCAACAACATTCCCGCGAACCAGTTGATGACACCATCCCATATCGAACCGGAGTGGTATTTCCGACCGTTCTACGCCATCCTGAGGTCGGTTCCAGACATGCTGGGTGGGGTGGTGGCGATGGGGCTCTCAGTCGTGATATTCGCCATTCTGCCGTTTGCTGACCGCACAAGAATTCCCGGAGGAGCCCGCTACCGTCCAATTTATCGCGCCATGTTCTACATCTTCATAGCCGATTTATTTTTGCTCGGTTATGTCGGCTCACAACCTCCGACCGGTTTATTGGTGCTGGTTGGTCAAGTGGCAACTTTAATTTATTTCGCCACGTTTTTCCTGCTGCCTTTTATCTCCAAATGGGAGGAGCGCTGGATGCGCGCGCGCGGCTTGCCTCCGGAGTTGGAAGCACTGTTCGAGGACAGTTTGCCGAGCCCGAAATTACTGCAAAAAGTAGGTGCAATATGAAGCGCTTGATCGTATTCGCATTGTGCTGTCTGGCATTCAGTGCATGGGGCGAAACAGAGATTGCGCTGAATAAGGTCGAGGTGGATACCGACCTGCCAACCTTGGAACGCGGGGCTGAAACGGTAATGACGGTTTGCAATGGTTGCCATAGCTTGAAATACATCCACTTCCGCGAACTGGCTAAATTGGGTATTGCCAAAGACAAGGTGGATACATGGCGCGGCGCCAATCCGATGGGAACGGGCATCGCCAGCCAGATGCCTGCAGACGCAGCGGCAGCAGCGTTCGGTAAGGCGCCGCCCGACCTCAGCCTGATGGCTAAGGCACGCGATGGCGAAGCAAATTATATTTACTCCTACCTGCTGGGGTACTACAACACGCCTGAAGGCACGATCGGCAACCATTATTACCCGCCCACAAAAATGCCCGACGTGCTGTCTGTCGCAGGCGTGACCGATCCTGCGCAACTCGCACAGCTTAATCAAAAGGCTCGCGAAGTGACTTCATTTTTGGTATGGGCTGCCGATCCACACGCGCAAGAGCGCCAGCATTTGGGTTATTACGTCATCGGCTACCTGATTGTTTTTACCACCATGCTGTACTTTGTCAAGGGTCGCATTTGGGCAAGGCTGGATAAGGTCTAGCCTACAAATTATTCCAGCTTGCCCCTAGCCACAACACTATGGATATTTTGAATATGTCTGCCCTTCATGAGTTACAAGGCAAACGTCGGACATGCATGGCAGCAAGTCTGCATTTAATGTCAATTTATTTTTGAGTTCCACACAAGTAAGACCAACTTTATATTTAATGGAGAGAGTATGAAATCGATTTTCGTAAGCATGGTTGCAACAGCAGGTCTGATTATTGCAGGTTCCGCACTGGCAACAGATATGCCAGCGCTGGGCAAGGCCAAGTGTGGTGCATGCCACGCCATCGACAAAAAAGTCATTGGCCCGGCATGGATGGATGTCTCCACAAAATACAAGGGCGATGAACAAGCCGCCAGCAAAATTGCTGCCAGCATTACCAAAGGTGGCTCGTTCGGCTGGAAATTTGGAGTAATGCCGCCCAAAGGCATGGGGGCAAATGATGCGGACATCAAGACGCTATCAGAGTTTATTGCGGGTTTGTCCAAGTAAGGCGGAACCTGTCAATTTGTAAATTCGCTAACACAACGGTGCTTAACGGGCATGCGGATCACGCAATCAGCATGCCATTGGGTATCAGGCTGGCTTTCAATGGATAAGCGGATCTATTGATAAATGAATGGACAGGGGGTGCAAAGAACAACTGAGCGAATTGTGAAAAAAATATTTTTAAACTGAACTGCGTCATGCAGCAATCCGCCATGTCCGAGTCAGTGTATTGAGAAACTGTTGTCCCGCAACACAAGCTGTAGTGGTAAGTTTTTGCGATTGTTAATTTAATGCGACGGAACCAAGTTTAGTAGCAAGTGGCTCAATCCAGAAGGCATCTCAACACAACTTAAGGAGGTTGTTCATGGCAAGAAATGTTCTTTTTACAATTGGATCAATATTGTTATTTATGGCTGCAATTGCAATCGGATATCTATATTTGCGGGGCGGCTACCATGGTTGAGGCGTAACTCCATGTAATTTTCCTGGTTTAAGATGCTGGAGCATATTAGATGAGACAACTGATGAAACTACTAGCCATCTGACTAAGCTGCAAACAACGCAGCAAGTCATTGGTTATAGCCATTCGACCAAGCTGGCAAACAACGCCATCCAAGTCGCTGGTTATGCCGTACGCCTCTAAGTTCTTTTTGGTTAATCCTCGATATCTTTCTCTTTGTCTGCATGGATGTCGAGTTTTTTCATCTTTTCCCACAGGTTTTTGCGGCTGATGCCAAGGGCGACAGCGGTGTTGCCGTAATGCCATTGATGCTGCTCCAGTGTTTGCAGGATGAATTTGCGTTCGCAATCGCGCAGATAGTTGGACAACGTACCATCATTCGTAGTGATTTCATCACTGTCAAATGGATGTGCCGTGGGCAATACGGCATCATCGAAAAAAGACTCCGCATCAAGCATCGGTGTCGGAGAGAGGATGCAGCCTCTCTCCACGCTGTGTTTGAGTTCGCGCAGGTTGCCGGGCCAGTTATATTCGAGCAGGGCACGTTCTGCGGCGGGTGAGATAACGTGGTTTTCGCCACTTATCTGAGCGCATATTTTTAAAAATAATTGTGTGAACCACAGGATGTCTTCCTTGCGTTCGCGCAACGGTGGGATACGCAGCCGAATGACGTGGATGCGGTAATACAGGTCTTCGCGGAAGGTGTTTGCTTCGACCATTTTTTTCAGGTCGCGATTGGTGGCACAGATCAGGCGCACGTCTACCGAAATAGATGTTTCACCGCCGACGCGGACGATGAAGCGCTCTTGAATGGCGCGCAGCAACCGGACCTGCATATTGAGCGACATTTCACCGATTTCATCAAGAAACAGCGTGCCGCCGTTCGCTTGCTCGAACACGCCTTTGCGGGTTCGAGCCGCGCCGGTGAAGGAGCCTTTCTCATGGCCGAACAATTCAGATTCGAGCAGGCTTTCGGTGATCGCACCGCAGTTGATTGCGACGAAGGGCGCGTTAATGTCGTGGCGCGCATGACGGTGAATAAGTTGTGCAACATGCTCCTTGCCTACACCGGATTCGCCGGTAATCAGAATGGTGCTTGCCAATCTTGCCAAACGCGGGATGGATTGCTCGATACCCCGCATAACCGGTGAAATTCCCAAAGCATCCGAGCCAGGAGCATCCGTTGCGGCGATATTTTCTTGTGCGGGGCAGAGCAGATGTACTTTTTCGACCAGTTGGTCGAGGTCGAAGGGTTTGGTGATGTAATCAGCTGCGCCCAGCTTGAGTAATCGCACTGCGCGGTCAATCGAGCCATAGCCAGTGATGAAGATAAAGGGAGGAAGTTGGCGTTTTTCGTCAGTCAATCGCGCGAAAATTTCTTCACCGTTCAGATCGGGTAGGTGGATATCGCTCATGATCAGGTCGTAATTCTTGTTGCTGATCGCACGCAGCCCTTCCAGTCCGTTGTGATGCCACTCCACGCGGAAACCTTCTAATTCGAAGCGATCACACAGCGATTCGCCCATTATTTCGTCGTCTTCTATCAGGCAAATGATGGGTTGCATAGATTTCTCACGTAGTATTATTAATGTGAAACTCGCGTAGCGAGACCTTGCCCCCGCTCCCTCTTGTTGGGGAAGCTTGGCCTGCCCCGAGCACGTCGAAGAAGTAAACGGGCACAACGGGTTTCATTATTATATTAGGGTATTCGTAATCTGTGGTTGATTATGAATTGTTGGATAAAAATTCACTCGGAAGTCCAATCGTATTTCGTGGTTGATTTGGATTTGTGGTGAATGTCTAAAATCGACTGAAGCGACATTCAGCTTTGATTTTATACTTCCAGAAAGACATTCGCGAAGTTCCGGTTGCTACACAAAACCGAACATTACGAACTTCCGCTTCCGCCCCCAAGCGGTGTCTCAATCCTAATTACATATGTAATCTGACCATCATCAAATTATGTTAGTGTTGCATGGCGTAAGGGAAACTTGAGGGATGGAAACACAATTTGTTATCCAATCAGGAATGTTTTACTGGAATTTGGCGATTGACTGTGACCACAAAACAGGTGGATACTTTTGTTAAGCGCAATTGAATTTCCTTTCCTTATGGAAATACCTCTATCCCTGGGAGAAGCTAATGACTATTCAACTTGATTTTTCAACTCTTGATTTACAGGATGCACTTGATATGGCAGTGCTGATCGAAAAGGAAGCGGAAGACCGCTACCTTTTGTTTGCAGACCAACTCGGGCAGCGGTATCCTGGTGATGCGGCAGATTTCTTTACCATGATGGCTCGAAACGAGCAGCGTCACGGGATTGAAATTGCAGAACGAAGACGTTTGCTTTTTGGCGATACTCCTTCACGCGTCACGACGAATATGATTGAGAACGATATCGAAGCCCCGGATACTGGGAAAGCAATACGCTACATGTCCCCACGGCACGCCTTGGAAGTCGCGATGGAGTCTGAAATTAAAGCTTACGAGTTTTATGACAACATCTTGCAGGGTATTCAGGATGCCGCAGTTCGAGAACTGATCAAGAGCCTTAGAGATGAAGAAGCAGAGCATCAGACACTCTTGAATGAGAAGAGGGCGAAGTATCACGACACGTTGGAACCAGATTTTGACCCGGAGGTCGACGAACTCCTCTTTCATCGTATAAGAGAAAGTTGAGGTATTAGCCGAACTTTACGAATTTCCGCTTCCGACCCGAAGCGGAAGTAAACTTAACTTTCGTTTTATATTCGGCATCCCTCTCAT
>CAYZPM010000038.1:0-30889 GCA_964480365.1 uncultured Gallionellaceae bacterium | reverse complement strand
TCGCAGGACGAAGGGCCGCGCGCCGATACTTCGGTTGAGGCGCTGGGCAAGCTCAAGCCGGTGTTCGCGCAGAAGGGTTCGGTTACGGCAGGGAATAGTTCGCAGATGTCTGATGGGGCGGGCGCGGTGCTGCTGTGCAGCGAAGCCGCTCTGAAGCGCTACAACCTTACACCCATCGGAAAATTCCTTGGCTTCAGTGTGGCGGGCGTGCCGCCGGAGATCATGGGCATCGGCCCGAAGGAGGCAATACCGCGAGTCTTGAGCCAGATCGGTCTCGCGCTTCATGACTTGGGCTGGATCGAACTCAACGAGGCCTTCGCCGCGCAATCGCTGGCGGTGATCGGTGATGTTGGCCTCGACCCTGCGAAGGTGAATCCGCTCGGCGGTGCAATCGCACTCGGTCATCCATTGGGTGCGACCGGCGCAATCCGTACCGCCACGCTGCTGCATGGCCTGCGTCGCCGCAAGCAGAAATACGGCATGGTGACCATGTGTATCGGCACCGGCATGGGCGCGGCTGGCATTTTCGAAGCGCTGTGACTGACGAACTTGTTGCAAAGCTGAACGGCGATTGCTATTCGGCCATGGTGGATCGTGGCGCGCTGGAGCAGGCGCTGCGTGGGCAGGGCGAGGATTTTCTCCTGCATGTGACGGAACACTGCCCCCATTTATTTGCTGCTGTTCCGCTGTTTGTATCCGCAGCTCAAGTGGAGCAGATGCGTGCGGTGATCGCGGCGGTGGAGCGGGTTGTGGCGTTGCCTGCTTGGGGCGATGCTGCGCTGCAACAGGCTCCTGAAATTTTCCGGCATGAGCCGCGCGCCAAGGGCGTGTTCTTTGGCTATGACTTCCACCTGAATGCCGACGGCGCGCATCTCATCGAGATCAACTCCAATGCGGGCGGCGCTTTCCTGAATGACTTGTTGCTGCAAAGCCAGCGTGAAGTGACTTTGCCGGGCGTGGCTGCGGCGCAGGATAATCTGGAGCAGGTTTTTCTCGATATGTTCCGCAACGAATGGCGATTGGAACGCGGTGATGCGCCGTTGCAAACCGTCGCCATCGTGGATGAACACCCTCAGCAGCAATATCTTTATCCCGAATTCTTGCTGGCGCAGCGCATGTTTGAACGTGCGGGCATCACGGCGTTGATCGCTGATCCTGCCGAACTTGAGACGCGTGCGGATGGGTTGTATTGCCACGAGCGCAAGGTTGATCTCGTCTATAACCGCCTCACCGATTTCTTCTTGCAACAGCATGCCGCATTAAGCTCAGTTTTTCAAAACAACGATTTGGCGGTGATTACGCCCCATCCTTGGGCTTATGCTTTGTATGCGAACAAATATAATCTCACAGCGTTCACCAGTGTCGACAACTTGCGTGCGATGGGTGCGGGAGATGCAGACATTGCTGTCTTGCAGGTGGGCATCCCGCAAACAAGAAGAGTGAGGACAGAGGATGAAGTGCAGTGGTGGCAGAACCGGAAGCAGTGGTTTTTCAAGCCTGCCAGTGGCTTTGGCAGCAGAGGGACTTACCGTGGCGCTAATCTGACGCACCGGGTGTTTGCCGAGATTATGCAGGGAGGCTATGTTGCGCAACGCATGGCTTTGCCCGGCGAGCGTGTGGTGTGCGGGGAAAGCGCACAGCCGGTTGTGCTCAAGTCGGATGTGCGCTGCTATGTTTATGATGGGCAGGTGCAGCTTATTGCTGCACGGTTGTATCAGGGACAGATGACCAATTTTCGCACAGTGAACGGCGGCTTCGCGCAAGTGCGCATCGTCATTTAATGTAAAACTCGCGCAGCGAGACCTTGTCCCCCTCTACCGCTTGCGGGGGAGGGATGGGGAGGGGGAAACGGGCATGGAGAGTGTTTTTTGTGGACGGCAATGTGCCATGCCCGTTTGAGTGCAGAATAAGGTGAGATTTTAACGGATTCATGATGATACGGGTTCCGAATAACGCGATGATAAAACTCATGCTCAAGCCAATTTGGCTTGTGTGTTTTTTCGCGCTTAATTTGGTGGTATATGCCGAAATACCGACTGCGTCCGGGGCTGAGGCAACGTCGGGGCCAGTCGATCAAGCCAGGACGGAAGCGGAGACGAAAGCAGCGGAGCAAGCCAGGATTGAGGATGAGGCCAGACGTGAAGCAGAGGCACGGCTTGAAGCAGAAGCTAATCTTGAAGCAGAAGCACATGCGGAGGAACAGGCGCAGATCCTGACAGAGGCACAAGCAGAAGCAAAGGCAAAGGCGAAGGCTCAAGCATGGGAGAGGCTACGCGCTAAATTGGAAGCGGACGCGAAGGCTGCGAAACAAGCTCGGATAGAGGCAGAAGCCAGAGCAGAGGAGCAAGCCAAAGCGGAGGCAGAGGCCAGAGGCAGGGAGAAAGCACGGGAAGAGGCCAAGGTCGCAGAGCGGGCCAGGATAGAAGCTGAAGCCAAGGCTGCGGAACAAGCCAGGATAGAGGCTGCCGCTGTGGCTGCAGAAAAAGCAAGAATAGAAGCCGATGCCAGAGCGGCTGAGCTAGCCAAAGCAGAAGCAGAGACCAGGGGCAGGGAAAAGGCACGGAAAGAAGCCAAAGCCGCAGAGCAAGCCAGAATCGAGGCCGAAGCGATTGCGGCAGCTCAAGGAGCAGGAGCCCGTGCGGTTGAACAATCCAGGATAGAAGCCGAGGCCAAAGCTGCTGAACTTGCCAGGATCGAGGCCAAGGCCAAGGCCGCAGAACAAGCCAAGATCGAGGCCAAGTCCAAGGCCGCAGAGCAAGCAAGGAAAGAGGCAGAAGCCAAGGCCGCAGCGCGAGCCAAAATTGAGGCTGAAGTCATTGCGGCAGCAGAGGCCAGGGCGGCTGAACAAGGTCGGATAGAAGCGGAGGCCAAGGCTGTGGAGCAAGCCAGGTTAGAGGTCAGAGCCAAAGCCGCTGAGCGAGTCAGAAACGAAGTCGAAGCGAGGGCTGCAGAAGAAGCCAGAATAGAAGCCGCAACCTTGGCTGCAGAAAGAACAAAAATAGAAGCCGATGCCAGAGCGGCGGAGCAAGCCAAAGCAGATGCAGAGGCCAAGGGCAGGGAGAAAGCACGGCAAGAGGCTAAGGCTGCAGAAAAAGCCAGAAAAGAGGCCGAAGCCATTGCGGCAGCACAAGCAGAAAAGGTCAGGGCTGCGGAACAAGCCAGAATCGAGGCAGAGGCCAAGGTTGCTGAGCAGGCAAAAATTGAGGCAAAGCTCAAGGCGGCAGAGCTAGCCAGAAGAGAGGCCGAAGCCAAGGCCGCAGAGCAAGCCATGAAAGAGGCTGAAGCCAAGGCCGCAGAACGAGCCAAAATCGAGGCTGAAGCTATTGCGATTGCAAAAACCAAGGCTGCTGAACAAGGTCGGATAGAAGCTGAAGCCAAGGCGGCTGAACAAATCAGGATAGAGGCAAAAGCCAAGGCCGCAGAGCAAGCCAGAAAAGAAGCCGAAGCCAAGGCCGCTGAACAGGCCAGGATAGAAGCGGCAACCTTGGCTGCTGAAAGAACAACAATCGAAGACCAAGCCAGAGCGGTGGAGCAAGCCAAAGCAGAAGCTGCGGCCAGAGGCAGGGAGAAAGCACGGGAAGAAGCCAAAGCCGCAGAACGGGCCAGAAAAGAGGCCGAAGCCATTGCGGCAGTTCAAGCAGCAGAAGCCAAGGCTGCCGAACAAGCCAGGAGAGAAGCCGAGGCCAAGGCGGCAGAGCAAGCCAGAATAGAGGCCAAGGCCAAAGCCGCAGACAAAGTCAGGAGAGAAGCAGAAGCAAAGGCTGCGGAACAAGCCAGGATTGAGACCGCAACATTGGTTGCAGAAAAGGCAAAAATAGAAGCCGATGCTAGAGCGGCGGAGCAAGCCAAAGCAGAGGCAGAGGCCAAAGGCAGGGAGAGGGCTCAGGAAGAAGCCAAGGCCGCAGAACGGGCCAGAATTGAGGCTGAAGCGATTTTGGCAACTCAAGCAGCAAAGGCCAGAGTTGCTGAACGAGCCAGAATAGAAGCCGAGGCCAGGGCTGCGGAACTTGCTAAAGCAGAGGCTGCGATCAGGGGCAGGGAGAAAGCACAGGAAGAGGCCAAGGCCGCAGAGCGGGCCAGAATTGAGGCAGAAGCCATTGTTGCAGATCAAGCAGCAAAAGCTAGAACTGTTGAGCAAGCCAGAATAGAAGCAGAGGCCAAGGCTGCTGAGCAAGCCAGAATAGATGCCGAGGCCAAAGCTGCAGAACAGGCCAAGAAAGAAGCAGAAGCCAAAGCCGCTGAGCAGGCCAAGAGAGAAGCCGAAGCCAGAGTTGCGGAACAAGCAAAAGTCCAGGCTGCGATCAGAGGGAAAGAGAAAGCACGGGAAGAAATCGAGGCCGCCGAGCGGTCCAGGAACGAGGCAGAGGCCATTGTGGCAGTTCAAGCAGCAAAGGCCAGAGCTGCTGAACAAGCCAGGATAGAAGCCGAGGCCAGGGTGGCGGAACTCGCTAAGGCAGAAGCAGCGGTAAGAGGAAGGGAGGAAGCGCGAGAAGAGGCCAAGGCCGCCGAGCGCGCCAGGATTGAGGCACAAGCCATCGCAGCAGCCCAGGCAGCAGAAGCTAAGGCTGCTGAACAAGCCCGGATAGAAGCCGAAGCCAAAGCTGCGGAGCAAGCGAGAATCGAGGCTGAGGCTCAAGCCGCAGAGCAAGCCAGAAGAGAAGCGGAGGCCAAGGTTGCTGAGCAGGCCCGAGTGGAAGCCGAGGCCAAAGCCGCAGAGCAAGCCAGGATGGAGGCCAGGGCCAAGGCAGCAGAGCAGGCCAGAAAAGAGGCAGCGGCCAAAGCCGCAGAGCAAGCCAGGATGGAAGCCGCAGCTTTGGTAACGGAAAAATTAAGAATAGAGGCCGAAGCCAGAGCTGCGGAGCAAGCTAAAGTAGAAGCTGCGGCCAGGGGCAGAGAACAAGCGCGGGAAGAAGCCAAGGCCGCAGAGCAGGCCAAGATTGAGGCCGAAGCCAAGGCCGCAGCCGAGGCAAGGGTTGCTGAACAAGCCAGAGTAGAAGCCGAGGCCAAGGCCGCAGAGCAAGCCAGGATCGAGAACGAAGCCAAAGCCAAGGTCGCAGAGCAAGCCAGGAAAGAGGCCGAGGCCAAGGCTGAGCAAGCCAGAATAGAAGCCGAAGCCAAGGCTGCTGAACAAGCCAGGATAGCAGCCGAGGCCAATGCTGTGGAGCAAGCCAAGAAAGAAGCTGAGGCCGCAAAACAAGCCAAGCTGGAAATGGAGGCGAAAGCAGCCGAGCAGGCTAAAGAAGCCGCCATAGTGAAAACAGCAGAGCAAATCAAGCAGGAGGCTGAAGCTAAAGCAGCGGCAGAGCTCATTGCGGCTGAGGAAGCTAAGGCCGCCGAACAAGCAAGAGCTGAGGCGGAAGCGAAAGCTGAAGCGGAGGAAGAAGGCAGGATCGAAGCATTGGCTTTGGCTCAAGCCAAATTAGAGGAACAAGCTCAATTTGAGGCTGAGGCCAGGATGGCCGAGCGAACACGGTTGACGGAGCGGGTGAAAGTAGAGACCCTTACCGCTGAACAAGTCAGGTTTGATGCGAAAGCCAAGGCTCAGGCGATGATAAACTCGTACCGCAAGGCGGCTGCCCAAGGAGATGCTGAGGCACAGTACAACCTTGGCGCGATGTACGACGTTGGGAAGGGTGTTGCTCAGAACTACACAATGGCGGCGGATTGGTATCGCAAGGCCGCCGAACAAGGAAATGTCAAAGCCAAGTTCGGCCTTGCCGTGATGAATGAATTAGGGCACGGCGTGCCCCGGAATCATGATAAAGCTATTGAACTCTATCGCGAAGCAGCCGATGGCGGATATGTAGAAGCACAGCGAAAACTTGGGACGATGTATTATCAGGGTAAAGGAGTACCGCTGGACTTCAAGACTGCGGCGGAATGGCAGCGTAAGGCGTCCGAGCTTGGTAACGCAGAGGCGCAGAGTGATCTTGGGATGATGTACGCTTTGGGGCAGGGGGTTCCGCAGGATAACAAGTCGGCGGCAGAGTGGTATCGCAAAGCAGCCGAACAGGGACTTGCAGAGGCGCAACGCAATCTTGGGACGATGTATGCCGAGGGGAATGGCGTCGCGATCGATTTGGTGCAAGCTTATAAGTGGTTTAACCTGGCTGCGCTAGCGGGCAATAAAACCGCCCGGAAAGACTTGAAACAGATCGAGGATAAAATGAGCCGCGAGCAAGTTGAACAGGCGCGGCAACTGGCACAGGAATGGCAGGGAAAGCATAAAGTTTTCGTTGCCAACTTGGGGACATGACAGTCTATGCTTTCATAGCAGTCGGCTTGTGCGGGCATCGGCTAATCCAACCTGCAAAAGCCATTCGGCTAAGCCACCAAAATACGGTGACATAAGCCGCTGTTAGCGTTGACAGGCGTACATCTTTTGCAGGAACACTTCCGCATCCACTGTGGCAAGACTGGACGGCATCGTTATCTGCCTGTCAGTAAGGGGAAGCCCGTGAAGCTGGCACGCCAAGGCAACAGCAGGATTCCAACTGGAGCATAAAACTTCCTCGCCGTATTCGGCCTCCCTCGTATCGTCATGCTCGATTTCGTAACTGCTCATGTTCATAAGGACACCCATGACACACCTCCTTCTGCTTCCTTGATATTGGGCTTGAAACGCGGCCCTGTAACTATAATATCGGCGGGGCGCTCGGGAAGCTTAGCGGGAAGTTTGGCAATGTTAGATGTGCCATTACGTGCGAGCTGAAACTTCCGCCATGGCCCAAGGTGTGCGGCGATAGGGTATTCCAGTTATCATATCGCCACTCGGCAATATGAAAGCAAGGCGATGTACAAAACCATAGATGATTTTGTTGGCAATACCCCTTTAGTCAAACTCAAACGGATACCCGGCGACACCAAGAATGTGCTGCTCGCCAAGCTGGAGGGAAACAATCCAGCAGGTTCGGTGAAAGACCGTCCGGCGCTCTCGATGATTGCCCATGCTGAGGCACGCGGCGACATCAAGCCGGGCGACACCTTGATCGAAGCGACAAGCGGCAACACCGGTATTGCACTGGCGATGGTGGCGGCGATGCGCGGCTATAAGATGATCTTGGTGATGCCCGAGAATCAAAGTGTGGAACGTTGCCAGACCATGCGTGCGTTCGGCGCGGAACTGGTTCTAACCGCCAAGGCTGGCAGCATGGAACTCGCGCGTGATACGGCAGATAAGCTGCGCGACCAAGGGCGCGGCATGATTCTTAATCAATTTGCCAACCCCGACAATCCGTTATCGCACTACGAAGGCACTGCTCCGGAAATCTGGCGCGACACCCAAGGCCGCATAACCCATTTCGTCAGCAGCATGGGCACCACTGGCACTATCATGGGCTGCTCGCGTTACTTCAAGGAAAATAATCCCAATATCCAGATCATTGGTGCGCAGCCGGAAGACGGCGCGCAGATACCCGGCATCCGCAAATGGACGCAGGAATACCTGCCAGAGATTTATGAGCCCAAACGCGTGGACAGGTTGGAGAACGTCAGCCAGCAAGAAGCGGAAGAAATGACGCGAAGACTGGCGCGCGAAGAAGGCATCTTCTGCGGCATTTCATCTGGCGGCGCGTTGGCCGTGGCGCTACGTATTTCCAGTCAAGTCGAGAACGCGACCATCGTGTTCATCGTGTGTGACCGTGGGGATCGCTATTTGAGTACGGGGGTGTTTCCGGTTTGAGGCGGGTTGTTTATTGCCTGACAAGATCTTCAATGCAAAGTGTTAACGGGTGAACAGGGCTGCGGCTTCCGGTTTTTGTTCGAGGGCTTGTTCGATTTCGTTTTGTATTAGCGGGTCATCCCATCGAAATCGCTGGCGGTGTATTCAATCCTTATGCGACAGAAGGGGATCCACTACATGCTGTAGCCGTTCTTTCGTCCATACTGGTTGATCGTCGTTCCAGCCGTTATCGGCCAAGCGACCGCTGCGGTCAATGACAAAACTCACAGGGATGTGCCAGATACGGCCATATTCCCCAGCCTGTTTTTCCATTTGGCGAATAATCAAACAGCTTAAATAGCGATTGCCTTGCACTCTTTGTAGCACACCGCACAGGCTTCGCCGCACGCCTTACATTCCGGATGTTTCTTGGTCTTCTTGCATTCTTCCTCACAGTCTTTGCATACATCCATCGCCACCTTGGCTAGTTGTGGCAAATACTTGGACTCAGCCGCCGCCATCTGTTCTAAAGCGGCGCACATAGCCGCGACCTGGCTCGATGATTTGGCACAAGCAACAAGATCCTTGTCCCCTTCGCCCATGGCAACGATGCAGTGCTGAAGACAAATATTCGCCTTGAGCACACAGTCAGACGCTGCATCAAGGAGTTTCTGGTTACGCGTAGATTTATGATGTTCGTGTTCATGAGACATATCCATATTGCCCATGTCCATTTTGTCGTTATCGTCTGCAAAAACGTTTCCTGTGGCGGCGGCAGCAACGATAGCTGCTGCGCTTGTCAACATTTCTCTTCTGTTCATAATCATCTCCTTTGGTTAACTATTTTTGTTGTGGGACTGCGTTTCTATGGTATCACTTTGACAGGCTAACGCGTTAAAGACAAAAGTGGAATACCCATATTCATTGCGTTGGATCAGTCACGAAACCGATGCGCGTCAATCCTGCCTTTGCCGCGCCGGACATTACCTGCGCCACCAGTTCGTAATGTGCCATGCGATCCGCGCGAATATGCAATTCCGGCTGCGGTTGCTTCTTGGCTTCCAGCGCAAAGCGCCCCGGCAACGAAGCCGCCTCAACCTTCTCCCCGCTCCAGAAAAAACTGCCATCCTCGCGAATGGCAAACTCAATATGATCCGGCTTGGTGATGTTGGGATTGCTCGATGCTTTCGGCAAATCAATCTTCACCGAGTTGGTCAGCAGCGGTGCGGTGATAATAAAAATCACCAGCAACACCAGCATCACATCCACCAGCGGCACCACGTTAATTTCCGCCATCGGCCCTTGATGGCGGCGTGAATCGAAACTTCCGAATGCCATAATTTTCTCCGTCAATCAATTCTATAAATTCATCATTTTGGAGTGCGGCGACATGTCGCTGCTTTTTTATTGCGTAGACGAGTCTACGCACTCCATATCAAACCTTCTTATCCCCCACCGTCACCAGCGCATACAAGTCATGCGCAAAGTTATCCAGTTGCGCCAGCCAAATCCGGTTGCGGCGGGTGAGCGCGTTGTATGCAAGCACTGCCGGGATCGCCACCGCCAGCCCGACCGCCGTCATAATCAGCGCTTCACCCACCGGCCCGGCCACTTTGTCCAGCGTCCCTTGACCGCTCATGCCAATCTGCACCAGCGCATGATAAATTCCCCACACCGTGCCGAATAGCCCGACAAACGGCGCAGCCGAGCCAGCCGAAGCCAGCACAGTGAGTCCGTGTTCAATCCTGGCCCCTTCCTGATCAATGCCGTTGCGCAAAACGCGTGTCAGATATTCCGATATTCCGCCCGCCGCCAATAATTTTTCTGCGCCGCGCTGATTGCCACTGTTGACCGTCAGAGCCTGACGCGCCAAATCAGAAAAGGCGTTGTCGTCACCGCCCGCATTTAGCGTTGACTGCATCTGTTGCAAGGAAGAGGCTTCCCAGAACTGCTTCAAGAATTCATCCGCTCGTTTGCGAGCTCCCATGTTGGCGATGGCCTTGGTTACCATCAGATACCAGCTCGCGACCGACAGCACCAGCAACAAGGCCAACACACCCTTGCCCACCGCATCGCATTGCGAAATAAAATGCGCAAATCCAAAACTCTGTTCCATATCAGCTTCTTTCCAAAGTAAAATTGAATGGTTGCAGAGCCACGGCACGCACTGCCAAACCATTGCGCACCGACGGCTTGCAGCGCCATGTCTTTACCGCACTCAGCGCAGCATCATCAAGACGCCGGTAACCCGAGCTTGCTTTCACTTCCACATTGGCAACATGCCCATCCTCACCAAGCTCGACCCGCAACACCACCTTGCCCTGTTCATTCATGCGTTTGGATAGCGACGGATAGTCAGGAGGCGAGCGATCTGGACAAGCCACAGACAACTCGCCGGATAACAACACCGGCTGCGGCGGCAACGGTGGCGCCTCGACTACGGTTGGAGGGGACGGAGGTGAATAAGCAACCGGCTCATCGTGCAACACCACCGGCGCTTTAGCCATCAACTGTTGCGGCTTGGGTGGCTCAAATTGGGGCTTGGGCGGTTTGGGCGGCTCGGGTCTCTGCGGTTTGGGTTGCTCCGGAGGCGATGGACTAATGAGATTAACCATCAAAGTAATTGCCTCATCCGGGGTGGGAATGATGCGATAACTCCATAGCCCATACAACGCCACTCCATGGAGTGCCAGCACGAACAGCAAGCCAATCAGCTGTTCCCGATTTAAGCAGTGCAACGACTTATTCATTCGTTGTTTTCACTCATGGCTTCTTTGAATGGAGCACCTTGTGTAGTGCCGCTGCAATACGCGCTGGGCTGACGCCTTTGGGCAGGCTGCGCAACAATGCGCCGTCCCTCCCAACTAGGAAGATGTCTGATGGGTGTTCGATGTCATATTCTCCAGCAGAGTTGACCGGTCCTTTTTCGTAACTTACGCCATAGGCCTTTGCAACTGCTGCAATCTCAGTTTCAGAGCTGGTAAGTCCGATCAGTTTGGGATGGAATGACTCGCTATAGGTAGCCAAACGTTTTGCATTGTCGCGCGCCGGGTCTAACGTAATGAATATAGGTTGAATCTGTTCAACTTCATCCGGCTTCATGGACTTGAGTGCGCGTCCCAGCTTGCCAAGATCGAGCGGACATGCGTCCGTACAATGGGTATAACCGAAATAGATCGCGACTACCTTGCCACTAAAATCGCTCAACTCAACCGGGCCGTTGGACGACATCAGAAAAAAGTCGCCACCAATTGCCTTCATCACATTATGCTCATTTACGTGGTTGTCAGAATGCGCTTGTGCGGTCGACATTGCCAGGATACATATTACGACGGCGATCTGCGCGAAGACTAAGGAACGACGTACCAATAGCTGAAACATGGTGCTCTCCTTGTTGAATGAACTGTGAAAAGACTAATTAAAAAATGGTCGGACTGTTACAAAAAAGTCCCACGGCAACCACGTCGAATTTCGCCATAGTCTTCACCATCTAGCCAAGTTGCTGATTCCTACAGCCACCAACAACAAGGCACTGATACGTTCGATTATGGGACGCCAACTGTTCAATTGCTCACGCAAACGAGTACCCAAATACGCCAAACCCACGCCGTAGACTATCGCAGGAATTACAATCGCCCCCAAACCAAAACTCATCCCCAACAATAATCCGCCAGCAGCACTTCCGGTCATGGCCGCCGAGAACAATACAATCCCCAAGGGTGCGCAGGGCGTAAGAGCCATACTTATCCCCATCAAAAACAAACCAACCGGCATGAGCACTACTGTGCTTTCTCTTTTTTTCATGCGCTGAAGCGGAACACTTTGTACTTGTTCAGAACCACATGCATTGCCTGGTTTGCGTAGTAACAACGCCAGCCCTATCATCAACGCAGCGCAACCAATAACGACGCGAACGGTGTCGGTTGCAATGGCATCTTTAACGTAATGAGCAAGAGCGCCTGCAATTAATCCAAAGCTGCTGTACGCGGTCAGCCTGCCTAAGGATAGCGGAAGAATGATTTTCCAGGATTTCCTGACTCCACCGTCGCATGCAAGAAATACTGGCCCCAGAAAAGGTGCACAGCTAATGAGGCATGGCCCCAATCCATAGGCAAAACCCAAGGCTGCCGCCATTGGTGCTCCAATGACCATGTTGACCGGAACAATCATGCTTCCTCCATGGGTTGTTCTTCCATAAACTCGCTGCGTGCCAACATCGCCGCTCCGAACGCTGTGGTGGTCTGGGGGTATTCCGGCACAACCAGTTCGCGGCCCAACTCGTCCTGAATCGCCGCGACTAACCCCTTGTTCAATGCCGGACCGCCGTCGAAATACACTCGATCCTCAATTCCGACACGCTTGGCCAAACGCACCGTACGCGAAGCGATAGAGTAATGAATGCCCGCGATGATCTCGGCCTTGCCATGCCCTTTGGCGAGCAAGCCGATAATCTCGGATTCAGCGAACACGGTGCAGGTGCTGTTGATGTTGAGTGGCGCACTGGTCGCCTTAAAGTGACAGTCACCTAGTTCTTCCAGATCCAGTTCCAGGTTGCGAGCTGCTACATCCAGGAAGCGCCCGGTTCCCGCTGCACATTTGTCGTTCATCACAAAATTGACGACGTTGCCGGTATTGTCGATCTGGATCGCTTTTGAGTCTTGCCCTCCGATGTTTATGATGGTACGTACACCGCCATAAGCCTTACCTGCCTCGAATGCACCGAGGGCATTAGCGGTGATCTCGCTGATCGAATCGTCCGCGTCCTTGAACAGCTTACGCCCATACCCGGTGGCAATCAGATAACGCACATCCTCGCGTTTCAAGCTCAACTTGTTGAGTAACGTATTCAGCGCCTCGGTCGAGTTTTTGTGGAACAAACTACCGGAAGGCGTGACATGCACCCCGGCAACCTTGCCATTTTCATCCACCACTGCAACCTTGATGGCGGTGGAACCGACGTCAATCCCTGCGAAATAATTCATGCGCGTTGTTTCCTTCTGTTCTTCAGTGATTCTAAAAATGCCTCGATACGGGTGGATAACTGGCCTTTATCATCCGGGCTGTAATCGGTCTCCACGTATAACAGGGGAATCCCTGCTTTGTTGAATTCCTCAGCCACACTGCGGTACTCCATCTCATACACCTGACAACCCGCGAAAGCCTGATACACCACCCCATCCACATTAAAACTGGAGACAAGATCAAGCAGGCGGCGCTTGCGGTCATCATTGCGGGTGAAAATCGGACAAGTGCAAGGCTTGAGATACTTGTCGGCCAGACTATCCACCATGTCATTGACCAGCCACTCGTCTACCGCCGTCATGTCATACAACATGCGGTTGGCGGAACATGTTTCATCAGATACCACCACACCTCCAGACTCTTCAATCAACAAGGGCAATTTGAGATTGGGAAATATTGGCGGTGAGCCGGTGAACAACACACGCGGAGCTTTGCTCTGTACTGCCTTAAATCCCGCTTTATCTCGTTGCGCAAGTTCTTCGTTCAACTTCTCCACCGCTGAAGTCCAATGCTCAATGTCATCGAAGAAATAGGCATTCGTTACCAAAAAGGCATCCTTACCCAGAATCAAAGAAGGCGATTTGCGGCGAAAGTTGTGTAGCCTGCGGAACGCTGCCTGGGCGCGACCGGTTTTGTTCATCGCCTCTTTCAGGTTCTTACGTGTCAGTTTTCGCCCCGTCAACTCTCGCAGACGCGCCGCGAACTGGCGCACCGAGCGTTGCCAATAGACACGCGAGGCTTCGCTTTCCTTGATATTGGGGAACTCCATGTCATACACTGAGTAGCCCATGCCCTCTATCATTACACTGGCTTTTTTCTTCTGGTCGCAGGTGGTTGGGTTGACGATCAAGTCGGGTTTGCCGATCTTCGGGATCACCGTTTCGGAATTGAGCATGCCCAACGTCGCCTTAACCAGTGAACAAGATTTGGCGGGCATGAAATCCGCCCCCCGCTGATCATAGTGATAGGAGCCATTGCACAATCGCATTGGCGTCGCACCGAACGCATAGATCAGTTCTTCCGGTGCCTGGATGCAGGTCGTCCCGACCAACATGCCCTTGTGCTTCAATTCTTCGCCGTGGCAGTAAACACGGCGAAACAAATCATAGAAATACTGCATCGACTCGGGGTTATCCTGATAGTCCTCTACGATGTGATCCAGTACGTCCTGTGCCTCGCCCGCCTGCCGAGAGCGACTAAAAGGCGCGGGTTGGATTGGTATCACTTTGGCTAATTCATTTTCCATCGGTACGCCCCTTATTCATGCGCTTGATAAATCCCTCTTCGGTAGATTCGAAAATAGGGATGCCCGCAAAGGTAGCCTTCAAAGCTCCTTTCTCCGGACACGCTGCAACGCATTTCATACAAAGAATGCAATCGTCCGTCATGATCTCTTTCTTGCTCACAACGTCGGCGATGTCCTTGATCTCCTGATCGCAGACGCGGTAACAGTCGCCGCATCGAGTACATTTCGAACCATCTTTCCGCAGTCGCAACAATGCAGGCTTGGACAGCAGATAGTGGAACGCACCCATCGGGCAATAGAAACAGAAGAACCTTTTCTTGACGAAAGCGCCAACGAAAAATAGCCCGGTCACCGTCAAACCAAGAGTCGTCATCAACAAGTTGGTCTTGGTAGAAAAGTCGATTGAGACTTGTGAAAAGTCTCCAGTGAACAAAGGGATAATGGTCCTCCCCGGACAGATCATGCAGAATGGTGATTTCAAATCCTTGTTGAACCATCCGGCACCGATGCCCAAGGGAATAATAAACATCAAGGCCAGCAGCAGATATTTAATCTGCGCCAGCCACTTGAACTGCCCCCACGAGTAACGGGAATAGCGGATGCCTGTCCAACGTCGCAAACTGGTGATCCAGTCCTGTATCGTGCCGACCGGACAGACGAAGCCGCACCATCCCTTGTTCAGGGCGATAAACCACAGGTAAAAGATAGCGAAACCTGAAAGCACCACCAGCCCAGCCGAACTGAACAATTTTTGCCATGGCCATGATAATTGGTACTGGAACGTCATCAGGTAGCACAAGCCAGCGTGCCCATCCTTGTTGTAACCACAAGAAAATGTCGGCAGTTCCTTGCCTAATTCAACTCCCAGAAAGCCACCATAGACCAGCAGCACAAAGAAGAACAACTGCAACCAGAATCTGAAACGATTGAATTGGACGTTGTTTACTGCCGTACGGACAGACTCAAGCTTTGTCATCAACGCGCTCTTCCTTAAATGGCTTCAGGCGACGGCGGCGGTAAAGATAGATAGCGCCCCCCCCGAATATGATGACGAATAAACAGATGCCCAATCCCCATGCGTAGGAACGGTAGTCGTGTGGTGACGGATAATAATTTCCGGCTAATGTGCTGGTGTAATGCGCTGAAGTATATTCAGACCCATCGGACACGACTTTACCCGTCACATCCAGATCGGCCACCGTCAGGTAAGTCTGCCTGTGATATTTCTTGAACTCTAGCCATGTCGGAAAATAATCTCGAATTAGGGTGAACGAAACACGACCTTCCACATCACTCACCCTGCTATTGCTCCACCCATCGTTCGTGATCAAGCTGACCGTCGCGCCTGCGACCGGTTTGCCATAACTCAATGCGGTGAAATTCACCTTGTCACCGGATACGATACGAGTGAACAAGCCTTCTTCCGGATAATGCTCTCGAACCAATTCCAACGGCACGCTGATGTTAACGAGGGGCTTGGCGAGAGCCGCGTCATCAATCCCTTTGACACAACAGGTTCCATGCAACAACTCCGCTTTGGCAATCTGCACATGCAGCATGTCGCCATGAACCATGCGCTGCGTCAGGTATGCATTGTAAAATCCGTATTCTGGGAACTCGTATTTGGCACTCAATATCCCTTTCTCATTCTTCATCACTGCATCAGGCAAAAGACCATTTTGACTAAGCAATGTTAGCGTTTCACTGTCACGTCCGGTTCCCACATAGACAGAATTGATCGGATCGTTGCCGCGACGCAACCAGATATGCTTGTTGCCGCTGTATGAGTTTTCTACCACTTCACCGCTAACATCAACTTCCGTGCCGCCAGCATGATCGTGTTTTCTCGTACTCGTACTCGCTGTCGCAGGAGCGACAGCACTTTGTGCTGACGTGCTCTTTTCCTGCTTTGCCCCTTGATGATGCTCATGTTGCGCATCATCTGGTTGGATTGCAGTAGTCGATATGCTCTTGGATGGTGCCGTATCGGATAACCAGAGGACTTCGGCAGAAGCAATGCCGACAAGAGTTAATTGCAACAAGCCATATAAACCAGCGAGAAAAACAGATTTTGTGTTCAACATTTTTTTCTTCCACACCTTAGTAATTGATTCGGTGTTATTGGTTGTCGGCGACACTAACGCAATTAGAACTTTGCTGCCAAACGGAACGTTATAGTGCGTCCCGGCATCTCGTAGTATTGAAAGTACGTTTTATTCAGCATATTGTTTATGGCAATCGAGGACTTGAGACTCTTGGTCAACTGATAGCCAATCTGACCATTGACCAACCAATATGGATCAAGGGACCCGAAGACACCGCTGGTCGCGTCAGAATTATCTGAATTCTCGAAAGCCTTTCCTTTATAAGAAGCTGTCAGCGATCCGAACCATTCACCTTCTTTTCCTTGGAGACCTAGATTTGCCATATGCTCTGGCATGCTCGGTGCCAGCATGAGGGCATATTGGCCCGATGTGACTTGCGAATCGTTGTAGGTGAAGTTGGCGAAAGCATCAACATGGGCAAAAATATCCTTCTGACGTACCTCGGCCTCTAAACCATGAATAGTGACCGAAGCAATATTGCTCTCTGCAAACACTGTTGTGTATCCAGGAATAGTCAAATTCGAAGCGCTGTAAGCGATCAAATTTGTAACCTCGCTCGTATAGAAGGTCGCGCGAACATCTGTCTGAGTTGAAAACTCATGCTCCGCCCCCACCTCCCAACTCCTTGTACGCTCCGGTTGCAATTGTGGATTGCCGAGATAAATTGTCGAACCAAACCCGAATGGTGAATACATTTCGTTAATTTGAGGCGCTCTAAACGCCGTGCCCCAGGCTGCATGCAGAGTTGTTGAGGTATCCAGTTTGTACACAGCCGAAATTTTCGGGTTGAAAGAAGAATCACTTCGGTTCGGATATTGCTGGTTCAACGCAGTCTGTCCATTTACCGGCAATATCACTTCCGTACCACTTGTGTCCCAGAAGTCTTCCCGAGCACCGACATAGAAAGTCAACTTATTGTTAAGGTCGAATTCGTCTTGCAGGAAAACTGCATTTGAATGTGAATAACCGTCGAATATTTGTTCTGAAGGCACGGATGTAGGTACCCCGGTTGTCATCCAATTCGATATTTGATAAGCATTCTGATGCATGCCATCGTAGCCAAGATAGACACCACCAACCAGATAATTCTTCTGTCCTACCGCACCCTCTAATGTAATGTTGACATCGCTTTTCGAAGAGGGAATATCGGTCCAAGCACCTGTACCACCGCTGGAAGTTGCTGAACCATATGTTGGCTGAATAAACCAATAATGATCATCCATGACGCTAGCTTTTACTTTCAGTTTTATATCATCTGATAACTTTGCGGTGTAGTCAGCCGTATAACGTTCGGAATCTTGTCCGTTTGGCCCATTTAGAAATTGACTTGGATCGAGTGCGAAGCCGGGGAGAGAATAGACTGGATTACCGGAAGCGTCCCGCAAATATGAGTTCCCAGGGACGGGCTGCGTATACCCATCATGGTAGGAAAATCCGAGAATCAATTGCTGTGTTGCCGAGAAATCTAGATATAATTTTCCACCCAAGTTCTCCGACACCCATGGTATGTTGCCCTGATCGCCAACCAGATAAGTATTTTGCCCAGTTGAGGTCGTATAAGGCCGCGCACCTGACACCGTGCCAGGCACTGGAGATGCCGTGACTAAACCATTGACGTAACCGTTGCTATGCCCATAATCCGCTGATATCAGGAGACCGTAGCTGGCTCCATTTTCCAGAATCCATTTGTTCCCAAACGTAGCTGCCTCGTGCTGGGTAGAATTGGTGCCGATCGAGCCGGAGATATTGAATTCCTGCTTCTCCGGTTCTTTCGTAATAATATTTACAACACCACCCATAGCATTGCCGCCATACAGCGCCGAAAACGGCCCTGGAACCACTTCGATCTGCTTGATGGTGTCGATCGGGATCATAGAGGTATCTACGGCGCCCGTGAATGCATCGTTAATCGATTGTCCATCCACCAACACTGCAGTCTGGTTGTAATAAGAAAATCCACGCAGCATGATCTGGTTTGAAAAATTACTCGGCATCCCATCCCCAAGACTCTGGACATTGACACCTGGGACAGTAGTCAATGCATCGTCGACGCGCTGAACATTTTTGTCCTCAATATCCTTCGCAGTCACCACGCTCACGCTAGCTGGCGCATCAGTTACCGTTTGCGCGGTAGTCGTTGCTGTTACAACGACTTCCTTCAATACCTGAGTGCCATCATTCGCTACACCACTTTGCGTTCCATTGGCGCTATCCATATTCGCAGCCGCTTTGGGGGTGTCGGATTGGACGGCAGCAGGCGCATCATCGGCATAGCCAGTTTGGGCGAACGACATAGACAGCATGAGTGAAATCGCGCTCATGGCAACGAGATTGTTTTTCATTAACTCCCCTTCAATTATTTTATTGATTAAAGATAAATCGGCGCGAATGCTAAAACACTTTTTTAACAATAGGAATGTGACATGATGTCGCGCGTCAAATTGACGCACGACAATTTGACGCATCATTAACGCGTCAAGTTGAGGTGTAACCGTACATCGGCGCAGCGGATGAGAATGTCGAATTTATAAAATGTCGCGTCTGAGATTGATCCAATGCAAAACAGTTTTGACACCATGCGCCTCATCCAAATTTGATATCGCTTGTGAATTCGCCATGACATTGCACAGCAAGACTGAAGCACTGAAAGTATGTGATCTACATACACATATCTTCCATTGGTCATTACCCGTTTTAATCATCGCCTGCTGGCGGACGTCGACCGAGAATGGCGATATGGATGGCCGATTCAGTATTTGTTGGTGCCAAGTGTAGTGTCATATCAACTTTGGAGAGGAGACAATGCACGCACACACCATCACTTGGCGGTTCGAAGCATAATGCTTGTTCCAATAATATGGAATGCGACATGATGCCGCGCGACAATTTGTCGCATGGCGACATTTTGCGAAGTGGGCTACTCTTTGCCTATTGGTATTTCGGATATAAGGATTATGAACCTTGCTCTTAACGAACAAACTTCGTTGTTACACAACAGCCACAGATTACTCAAAGGGGCGCTACTCGTCACGCTCCTGGTGATGCCCTTGCGAGGCCCATTTGCCTGGGCTGACGAATGGTCGCTCAAGGACAAGGATGGTGTGCGCTATACCTTGTCTGGAATGCATGGAAAATGGGTGCTGGTCAACTTCTGGGCACCTTGGTGTCCTCCGTGCATTCAGGAAATGCCAGAACTTGTCTCGTTACAGAAACAACATGTGAACTTGCAGGTGATCGGTGTGGCGGTGATGTATCGCACGAAACAGGAGGTTATGGACATAGCGCATAGTCAAGCGGTTTCCTACCCAATCGTCCTCGGCAACGAAGATACTGTTGGATACTTTGGTGGGCTGGACAGCATGCCGACCAGTTTTATCTACTCTCCAACCGGCAAGCTCGTTGGTCGCTCTGAGGGTAAGCTGACAAAAAACGAAATTGAAAAGTTTATGGCACAAAAGTTAACCGATGATTGAATACTAAGGCGCTGTCCGCTAATAATGTTGGCAACTCTGCAAACCTCGCTGTTGATAGTACGTTTTAGGTATAAAACCACATAAGACCGTTTGACCAACACCGTTTACGGACATACTAAAATTTATATAGTTTTTTGTTACTATCACTATGCAAACATCAAATGCTTCAAGCCAAAATCGACCCAGCCGTAGATCCACATGCAATTCATGACCCTTTAAATGGGTTGTAAAAACTAACAAGGCGAATAGAAAGAAAAATACTTTTTGAAGTGTGAGAATTTGTCGCGCCTGTGGTTGCGGGGAACTTTTCTTAATTCAGGAGGCGAATCAGGAAGTCAGATTGCTTGAATGCGATTAGCCTTTTGAACACGCAACATGAAGATTTTTAGACCCGAGTTGATATGTGTAGTCTTTCAATACCTCAATCAGCGCTGTTTCGATCTGTACCCGCTGTCCATGTTGAAGTACCGCCATGCGATCTACGTGACCACCCTGCGTAATGCGCGCGCAACCGATCGCTTTGCCGCTGGTACTCAATGCAAGTGCGTGACGACATTGTTCATCCAGTTTGTCGGCCAGTGCCTCGGATTTATCCATGAGTCCCATCTCGCTTGCCGCTACACGAACGTCTTGCAACAGCGTAGCTCCTGCCTGCCAAGCGATACAATGTACGGTGAAAATGTTATTCATGATGGCCTCCAAGAAAAAGGAAGTGCTTGGTCAAAGAATATGAGCGTCGAAAAAAGCCAAGCCGACGTATAGGGAGGGGTGAGGAACTAGCCAGTATTAGAGGGGATGAAGACTACTGATTAGAGCTCGACGTCAGCTTGGCGAAGCGCAATGTAATGCATGTTTTGATAATTTGGAATGTGACATGATGCCGCGCGACGATTTGTCACATGGTGATATTTTGCGAAGTGGGCTACTCTTTATATATTCGAATGTCAGGAAAATAATTATGAACTCTTCGCTCAACGAACAAGCTTCGCTGTTGCTGGTGGACGACGATGTTGTGTTCTGTCAGGTGCTGAGCCGCGCACTGGAAAGACGCGGCTACACCGTAACCGTGGCGCACAGCGTGGAACAAGCAATGCCGCTGGCGCAGGCCAACCCGCCGGAATATGCGGTGGTGGATTTGAAGATGGACGGCGCGTCTGGTTTGACTCTGGTGGAAGCGCTGCATGAACTCGATCCGGCCACGTGCATAGTGGTGCTGACCGGTTATGCCAGTATCGCTACGGCGGTGGAAGCTATCAAGCTGGGGGCGACGCAATATCTTTCCAAACCGGCGAACGCCGACGAAATCGTGGCGGCGTTCGGCCACATTCCCAGCTCAGACCTGCCCCTCAATGCGCAAATAACGACGGTGGAACGGCTGGAGTGGGAGCATATCCGGCGTGTGCTGCATGAACATCAGGACAATATTTCGGCCACTGCGCGCGCGCTCAATATGCATCGCCGCACCCTGCAACGTAAGCTGGCAAAGCAGCCAGGCACGAAAACCTAGCTGCGGGGATGTCAGCATTCCCCACAAAATAGCAGTGCATCATGCCGTATTCCAAACTTATGGGCGTTCAGACGTAACTTTCTTCATGGGCAAGCTGCGTGGGGTGAGTTGTTATTCCGAACGAGGTGAGGTGTTCTAAGATTCTTCGTGGAGTTTATCCCGAGCGCAGTCGAGAGCTCGAAATAGTAAGCGGGCGGTTATTCGTTTTGCGTCAGCCGTTGTTTGGATAGTGCGGGGTTTTGTGCAAAGTAGCGTTTGATGCCGCCAAGAATGGCGTGTGCCAGTTTTTCCTGATAATCCTCGTCGTTCAGGCGGCGCTCTTCGGAGGGATTGCTGATGAAGGCGGTTTCTACCAGCACCGAGGGGATGTCGGGCGATTTCAGCACGGCGAAACCGGCCTGTTCGACGAAGCCGCGATGCAGGGTGTTCATGCTGCCCAGTTCGTTCAGCATGTGCTTGCCGAGTTTGAGGCTGTCGGTGATGGTGGCTGTCTGCGAAAGGTCGAGCAGGGTGCGCGCGAGGAAAGGGTCTTTCACCGCGATATTTACGCCACCGATCAGGTCGGCCTCGTTTTCATTTTTAGCCAGCCAGCGCGCCGCTGCGCTGGTGGCGCCGTGTTCGGATAGGGCAAATACCGAGGAGCCGCGCGCATCCGGCTTGATGAAGGCATCGGCATGGATGGAGATGAACAGGTCGGCATGCGCCTTGCGCGCCTTCTCGACGCGTCCGCCGAGCGGGATGAAATAATCACCGTCGCGGATAAGCACGCCGCGCATTCCCGGTGTGTCATCCACCAGTCCTTTCAGTTTGCGCGCAATCGCCAGCGTGACATTTTTCTCGAACGTGCCACCGTGTCCGTGCGCGCCGGGGTCTTCGCCGCCATGCCCGGCATCAATGGCGATGATCAGGGTGCGCGTGCTGATTTCAGGAATGGTTTTTGCAGTAGGTTTTTCTGGCTTGGTGCGGGTGTCCGGCACGATGGGTCGCGGTGCTTCCACGATTTTGACCGGTTCCGCTACATTGGTCTGGGTGGGAGCGCTGGCAGGCAAGTTTTCTTCACGCGCGGCAGGAGTTTCCGGCAGCTTGCTTTCCGGTTGTTGAATCAGCGCCATCAGCGGGTCAACGGGAACGGCGGGATAGATGTCTAGCACCAAGCGATAACCGTATTCCGCGACCGGGTTGAGGTTGAATAATTGCGGCTTGACCTCGGTCTTGAGGTCAAGCACCAAGCGCACTACACCCGGTTTGAAGCGAGCTACGCGTACGCTTTTAATGTGGGGATTATCATTGCCGATTTTGGCTGCGAGTTCGTCGAGCACACCATGGAGTTCGACCTCTTCCAGATCGATCACCAGCCGTTCCGGGTTTTTCACGGTGAACAGGTTGTAGTGGATCGGCTGCTTCGATTCCAGCGTCAAGCGTGTGTATTCCTGCGCCGGCCAGACGCGAGCGGAACTGATGGCGATGGAGGCCTGTGCATGAGGCAGCCACAGCAGAAAGAACAGCGTGATTAACTTTGCAGCAAGTTTAAATCTAGACCGTTCGTGGTGAGCTTGTCGAACCACGTGCACAGTGCAATCCAGCCCTTCGACAAGCTCAGGGCGAACGGAAGAGGGGGAATTAAATTGTATCGGGGCTAATGTGCAATCTGCGTTATGCATTTCCTGCCTGTTTCTGTGTTGGCGCGAAGCGAGATATTTCGGCCACTGAGTAATATTTCAAACACGATCTCCAAATCAGCTTGCGCTATCAAGCCATGCGCCTTCTCCGGCCATTCCACCAAACACACGTTACGTCCGTCGAATTCGTCGCGAAAACCGGCGGTTTCCCATTCTTCCTCATCCTGAAAACGGTACAGGTCGAAGTGGCGCAAGTGTAACCCGCCCGCTTCATACTGCTCAAGCAAAGTGTAAGTCGGGCTTTTTACTCGCCCCGTATAATTCAGCGCATGGAGTAGCGCGCGCACCAGCGTGGTCTTGCCCGCACCCAGATCGCCGCGCAGAAAAATCACCATTCCAGCCTTGAGCACGCCTGCCAGTTTTCCGGAAAAGGCGATGGTCGCAGCCTCATCGGGCAAGAATATTCGGCTATCATCCGGCTTATGCAAAAGGAAACCTCTCAAACTGATTATGCGGCGCTTGCCCTACGCATCAAGGAGTGGGGCAGGGCGCTCGGCTTTCAGGCGGTGGGCATCAGCGATACCGCACTGGATGATGCCGAAGCGCGCCTGCTGGAATGGCTTGCGCGCGACCATCACGGCGAGATGGATTATATGGCAAAACATGGCGTGAAACGCTGCCGCCCGGCGGAATTGGTGCCCGGTACATCGCGCATCATCTCGTTGCGCATGGATTACTACCCGCCGCATGCGAAAGATGCCTGGGAAGTGTTGCAGGATGGCAATCGCGCTTTCATCTCGCGTTATGCGCTTGGGCGCGATTACCACAAGATGCTGCGCAATCGCCTGGAAAAGCTGGTGGATAAAATTCGCGCTGAGGTGGGCGATTTCAACTTCCGCGTATTCACCGACAGCGCCCCGGTGATGGAAGTAGAACTGGCGCACAAGGCGCGTCTGGGCTGGCGCGGCAAACACACCCTGCTGCTGTCGCGCGAACATGGCTCGTGGTTCTTTCTGGGCGAAATCTATACCGACCTGCCGCTGCCAGTTGATAAACCGGGTAACGTGCCGCAAGAAAATCACTGCGGCACCTGCAAGCGCTGCATCGAAATCTGTCCCACGCAGGCCATTATTGCGCCATACCAACTGGATGCGCGGCGCTGCATTTCTTATCTCACCATCGAACTCAAGGGCAGCATCCCGCTGGAACTGCGTTCGCTCATCGGCAACCGCATCTATGGCTGCGACGATTGCCAACTGGTTTGCCCATGGAACCGCTTTGCACACAACAGTATGGAAGCCGATTTCGCCGTGCGCCACGGGCTGGATGATATCGCGCTTACCGAATTGTTTGCATGGGACGAAACGATCTTCAAGGAAAAGTTTTCCGGTAGCGCCATTTATCGCATCGGCCATGAACAATGGTTGCGCAACATCGCGGTGGCGCTGGGCAATGCGCCCAAGGATGCAGAAGTAGTGACTGCATTGCTAACACGCGCGCAAGACCCGTCGCCGCTGGTGCGTGAGCATGTGGAGTGGGCGTTAGAGCGGCAAGTTTCTTCAACTTAATTAACCCATCAGCCCGTCATTCCCACGCAGGCGGGAATCCAGCAAAGATAAACATCCCGCGAAGCGGACAAAACTGCGATGTAGTCCCGCTTCGCAGGAGATTTTTAATCGCCTGGATTCCCGCCTGCGCGGGAATGACGGTGCTAACGGACAATCTGGGTTTATCGCTGATTGTTTCGCCGGTGCGCTAGATTGTTTGGTTACCCACTTCCGCTTGACATGTTTGCCATAAAAAGCACACAATCAAGCAATAAATTATTAAAAAGAGGTCTGAAATGCAGGTGTCTATGCAGGAATTCAAGTCTCATTTGTCGCAATATGTCGGACAGGCGCAAGCCGGTCAGTTGATTGAGTTGACTTCGCATCGCAAAGTGGTGGCGCGCATCGTGGGTGTGCCGCCTGCGGATAGTGCAGGCGTGGCGCGCTTGCTGGCGGCGGGTGTGGCAAGCTGGCAAGGCGGCAAACCGACAGGAGCGGCGTTTGAATTGCAGGCGGTCGGTAAGCCGATTTCTGCGCTGGTGTTGGAAGATCGCGGATGATATTGTTTTGCGATACCTCCGCCTTGTTGAAACTCTACATTGTAGAGGCTGGCAGTGAGGTGGTGAAAGCGCGAGTGACTGAAGCCGAAGCGGTGGCAGTGTGCCGCGTTGCATGGGCGGAAGCTCATGCTGCACTTTCGCGCCGGGCGCGGGAGGTGCCGGGAGATGCAGCGGTGATTGAACAGGCCAAGGCTGCGCTGGCGCAAGACTGGCCGCGTTTCGTGGTGATGGAAGTAGATCAGGTTCTGGTTGAACGGGCAGGAGATTATGCCGATACCTTTGCGTTACGCGGCTACGACAGCATCCAGCTTGCGGCTGCGTTTGAAACAGGCCGCATTGCACAGTCGCCCATTTGCTTTGCTTGTTTCGATGCGCGCCTTAATAAGGCGGCGAATGTGCTGGGGATGGCGTGTTTGTAGCTGGCAGATGCATGTCGAGTGGGCGTTGCCATAATGAGAGTTGCTATTCTCGCCCGAAAAGCCGGATAATCTCTAACGATAAAGCAGGAGGCGTGTATGAACTACAAAGAACTCATCACCATAGAGCCGGGGAAACGTGGCGGTAAGCCCTGCATACGCGGGTTGCGCATCACGGTTTATGACGTGCTGGATTACTTGGCGTCGGGCATGACGCCCGCCGAAATCCTCGCGGAATTCGACTACTTGACGTCCGAGGATATACAGGCCTGTTTGGCCTACGCTGCCGACCGTGAGCATCATCAGCTTGCGGTGAACGCTTGAAACTCCTGTTTGACCAGAATCTCGCCCCCTCCCTTGTCTTTGCATTGGCGGATATTTTTCCGCAATCCAAGCATGTTGCACGAATCGGACTAGATACAGTGCCGGATCGCGAGGTGTGGGAATATGCCAGGGAACACAACTACACTTTGGTCAGCAAGGATTCCGATTTTCACGAGTTGAGCCTGCTGTATGGATCGCCACCGAAGGTCGTCTGGATTCGTCGCGGCAACTGCACAACCAGGCAGATCGAATTTATCCTGCGCAACAAGCTGGAAAATATACGGTCACTGGTGGACAACCCGGAATCCACTTATCTCGTAATCTTGTGAGCTTCATAGGTCGGAGTGCGACCTATGAAGCTGGCTTAATCCCCACTGCTTGCGCCCGATCGAGGCGGCGCATAGGGGGAAGGGGAGGTGTGCAACGAGCGCATCACAAAATATTTCCAGCCCCTTGCCATGCTCGCTACCCCAAACGCGCCCTGTTGGAAACGGCCTGATGGGTTAATGAGCGGCGAGGAGAGGTTGAAGAAAAATGACAAGGCTCAAGCTTTCGCTTGTCCCAGCCCAAGGTCTTATGTAGAATCCCTTGCGCGTACAATGGATAACCAGAATAATGTGTTTACGCCAATTCCCGCTCTACCGGAAATGGCTAATCAGCAAGTTTGTTGTTTAAGGGGAATAACATGACTGCAAGCCTTTCTGCTTTTTTCGCGCCGTTCCGGCAAGCCGTGTGCAGCCTCCTATTTTTCTCCAGCGTGAATGCAAGACCTGATCCGGTGATTAATACAATTTAAACCGATCACATCAATCACCCATAAACTATACTTTAAAGGAGCACCTATGTTCGGCAATGACGGATCATTATTTAATGGCGCAACCAGCGCTGCAAACAAAAAAGCGCAAGGCGAATTAGACTCGGCGGTATCGGCGGAAAGAGCTAAAGCTGCGGTTGAAATTAGTAATGCACGTCAATCAGCACGTAATGCACAACATAGCGCCGAAGGGCGGACAGCTGATGTGATGGTCGCTGCTTTTCAAATGAAGAATCAAAATGCCTCTTTAAAAGCCGCACTGCATCGTAATCGAGTTGCCGTTGCAGCGCATGTTAGTACCGAAGAAGTATTGGTTGCTGAATTGGCGAAATTAGCACCTCAAAACCCTTTGGCGGATATCTCTGTCGTGAATAAAATGTCAAGCTATAAAGAGGACGTGCTATTTTTCGATAAAGATATTGCTAAACAAACTCTTGGGGATGTCGATGTCGAAACGTTTTTTCACCCTGAAACCATTACAAAAAACCAGAAGGCCGCCGCATTGGCCGAAGAAGCACTTGCGACTAACTCTATATTTAACCATCAATAATATAAGAACAAGCTGTATTTAAGATAAAACGGGATATATGTTACATGCATCCCGTTTTATCTCTTCTGTGAATTCTCGTAATGATAGTCACCTATCGTGGTTGGTCACCCTTCATCGCAGCCATCATATCCCTGTGGCGATTCTCAGCATCGGCATCGGTATGAGCCTCTCCCATTTTAGCTCTTCCTGCGGCCGCGCTGGATTCCTTACCTTGTTTGGCACTGTCAGCCGCTCTCGATGCCTTGGCAAATCCTCCAACGGTAGTTCCGCCGCCACTTGCCATTTTACCCCCTAGCCCTTCAACTTTGCCGATCAGTTCACGCCCTTGATCGGAGTTTATTTGACCGCCAGCCCATGCTAACACTTTGTTTGGTATGATGCTTGTCAAGGCTGCACCGGTGGAAATAATCGTGGTTGACACCATGATATAAATCCCAACAAAGCCGCATATCGAAAACAGCCCCGTCATTGAATTGATTTGTGCATCCCCTATGGCCGTCAGGAAGATTTGTGAAAAATACCAACCGAACAGATTGGTGAATTCGACGGCGAACACAAATGACAGCACCATCAAGAATGGGCGGAACAATACAGATATCAGGAAGTAGTACCCCCAGGAGCTCTGCCCACCGCCCATACCTTCTTTACCAACCACGTCTAGGTGCGTGAACGCCCAAATCCCTGAAGCGGCCACCCCTTCCACCCAAAGCACGGGGTAAGGCCTAGCTATGTAGCGTGATCTGTGTATTACACCCAAAACCCGTCACCGATTACGATTGAAACCCGCCAGTCATAGCGATGCCAAACTCAACACCGATTACGTTCGCAAAACCTCCACTCCGATTGATTGAATCAGGGATTATTCAGGGCGTGCCTTGGTAACCAAGGATTAAATATCTCAACGCCGGTAGACTCGAAATCAACCACGTTGCGCGTTACAACCGTCATTCCATGAACCAGCGCTGTTGCGGCTATCAGTGCATCCCGATGTGGTCGTGGGGCGGGTACATGTAGTTTTGCACAACGCTGCGCAACGGCAACATCGACCGGGAGAATACGACCGGAGAACGCTGGCAACACATGTCCATCAAGCCAAGCGCGAAGCATGGCTCCTTGCGTGGGGTCGCGCCTCTCGATAAGGAGTATTCCTGCTTCCAACTCCAGGATGGTGATGGCAGACAGGAACAGGCTTGTTGCCGAGACGCTTTCCGCCCATGCCTTGACGTTCGTATCCGCCTTACCGCTCTTTGCTTTTCTCAATTCTGAAACGATATTGGTATCAAGTAAGTACATCAGGATAAGTCCGCTGGACGGTAAGTGTCATCGCCCAACCGAGGCGGTTCGAAATTAATGTCTGCAATACCAGGCATGGCCAGCAGATCAACGATGCTCGTCTGACTGCGTGTGACCCTCTGATATTCCTCAATGGTCAGCAACACATGCGCCGGCCGACCACGGTCTGTAATAAACACGGGGCCGGATTGGGCGGCTTTTTTTGCCCGGCTGGCATCCTGATTGAACTCTCGGCTGGATAATGTAGTGATAGTCATAATCTTCTCTCTTTTTATGATGGTAGAAACGTTACTACATTCGCAGGTGCTCAGCAACAGATTTTTAAGGGCAGCCTGCTGGTGGAAACCACATTGGAACTGCTGGCAGGTTTGGTATCGTTATGACTGGTGGGATTGAAATCGTTTTGTGTGGCGGACTTCATTTGAATATTCACGTGATCTTTAAATTGCCTTATGATATTAAACTCAAACTGGCAAGACGACATAACTGAAATCCCCCGCCATGAATCCCTCCAAACAGCCTTATCTCGCTAACCCATTATTGCGCTTGAGCTATAGCCTGTTTGCCCCGCTTTATGATGCTCTCGTCGAGCGTCCTATGCGGGAGGCGCGCATGCAATCGCTAGGTTTTTTGCCGATAGCTGAGAGTAAGTATGTTCTGGTAAGCGGGGTGGGCACGGGGCTAGACTTGCCTTTGCTGCCTGCGTTGCACCGCTACACCGCACTCGATTTCAACTCGGCGATGCTGGCGCGTGCCAAGCCACGCGGTAAGAATTTAGAAGTTGATTTCGTGCTGGGCGACAGCATGGCGTTGCCCTTCGCCGATGCGCAGTTTGATCATGTCGTTCTGCATCTTATCGTTGCCGTCGTACCCGATCCAGAACGTTGCTTGAGCGAAGCGGCGCGGGTGCTGAAACCCGGCGGGTCGATCATTCTGTTTGATAAATTCCTGCATCCTCAACAGCGTGCGCCGATGCGGAGATTGTTCAACGTAATCACACGCCGTTTTGCTACCCGCATGGATGTAGTTTTTGAGGAAGTGCTGCGCGCTACACCAGAATTGAAAGTGGAGTGCAATGTGCCGATGCTGGCAAACGGATGGTTTCGCGGAATCGTGCTGCGCAAATCGGAATGATTTGTCGCCATGACCGCGTGTAGTATTAGTAATTGTTAATGCCGCACACATGGGCAATTAACTTCAAACAGCAGGGCGCTCAACAATGCTAACTTAGCACGCCCTCATTAATCACTGCCATGTCAAAAGTGGCAGCCTGCACTGATATCCCTAGAAACTTAACTGCCATTTTTGGCTTGAGTTTGCAAGTTTTATTCCAGCAAAAACAACAGGCTGGTAACAATATATCAATAGATAACAATACACTAGAAAATTTAACTGGGGCATGGCATGCATGCTGCTAAAGCAATGTTGCGAGAATAGGTTTGCTGGTCTTTCTTTAGTGGCCAGACTGTTTTCCTGCGATACAACCGGATAGTGATTGTTCTTTGTGATTTGTAATTTCTGGAATTTTAAGGCGAAGGGTAGTGATGTCGAATAGCAATGTACTGGATAACGCGGATCGCCGAGATTTTCTAGGGAAAGTAACAACGGTAGTCGGTGCAGCAGGAGCCGCCGCTGCTTGCTGGCCCTTTATCAGCAGCATGAATCCCAGTTCTGACACTCTGGAGAAAGCCTCTACGGAAGTCGATCTTTCCGGTATTGCGGTCGGTCAAGCACAGACCGTGTCATGGGGCGGCAAGCCGGTTTTCGTGGTGCATCGCACCCCCGAACATATTGCCGCCATGAAAAATTCTCAGGGTGGAAAAGACCCGCAGGCGGATGCAGATCGCGCAATACAGCCGGAATGGCTGGTGGTAGTTGGGGTTTGTACGCATATGGGATGTATCCCTTCGCGCACTGATGATGGCTGGCTGTGCCCCTGCCATGGCAGCGTGTATGACAACAGTGGTCGCATCCTGCACGGCCCCGCCCCCAAGAATTTGTCGGTTCCCCCCGTCAAATTTGTTTCTGCGGACAAAATTATTATTGGTGAGGCATAACGTCATGGTGAGCCGCGATCTTGATGCGATAGAGCCAAACTTAGGATCAAGCAACTCAATCTGAAATGCATTTCAACACAACTAAGGAGGTTGATTATGAAAAGTAGTATTCTGGTTGCAATAGTAGGGCTGTCATCATTTTTGTCATCTGCTGCAATCGCAGACACAACAATAACGGCAAGCCAAGGTTTGGAAAACATGATTCAAAAAAGTAATGAACAAAAACAGGCAGCAAATGCTAAAAAGCTCTCTCAAATAATTGCACTTGCCGGAAGCAAACAAGATGAGATAACAAGAAGCAAAGATGCGGTAGCCTATACTTATAAGAATTGGCATGATCTAAAATGTGCCGTAGAAATGTCCCACAACAAAGCGAACTCTAAAGATTTAATGGCAATTACAGCGGCTGCACAGGCGTACTCAAAAGCCACCAAAGATTTCATCGTCTTGCAGAAAGATATTCTCACCAATGCCAATATCCCATTCAAGAACCAAGCAACATATCTGGTTATGCGGTAATCAGTCTCCCCGAAAATCTTTGGACTAGAACCATGGGATTGGGGAGGGCGTTGACGTTAAGGATAGGTTTGAATAGAGCCATTGCATCAAGGTTAGCATCGCGTTTCCGGGCTGATAGTTGCCTCAGGAAGCAAGCTTACCCAGCTTCCTGAATAAGGTTCGTTCGCTCACCCCCAG
>CAYZPM010000037.1:0-31479 GCA_964480365.1 uncultured Gallionellaceae bacterium | reverse complement strand
CGGTTGCTGTGGCCGCTTTGGCGGTTGCGTTCGGACGGGTGCTGGATTTGCCGCGTGATGAAATCAAGGATATTGCTTTGGGCGGATTTCTCCATGACGTGGGCAAAGCGCTAGTACCGGGGCGCATATTGAACAAGCCGGGCAAGCTGGATGACGCAGAATTCGAGATTATGAAAAGTCATGTAGTTCATACAGCCAAGCTGCTAAAGGATGTCAAAGGTATCAGCGAGATCACTTTCAATGCAGCCGCGCAACACCATGAACGTCATGATGGATCGGGCTATCCGCACGGTCTGAAAGGCAATCAAATTAGTCTACACGGTCAGATACTTGCCATTGTAGATGTCTACGATGCGATTACCTCGCTCCGTGTCTATCATAAGGGAATTCCACCTGCTGAAGCCTTAAAAAAATTGTATGCGTGGAGCGGCGCGCAATTCGACAACAGGATGGTGCAGGCGTTTATCAAAGGGATCGGTATTTATCCGGCAGGATCGCTTGTGCGCATGGAAAGTGATAAATTGGCCATCGTGCGAGAAGTAATGCCGGATAATTTGTTGCAACCCATCGTGCAAATGATTTATGACTGCAAGAAATCATGCTTCATCCCTCCCGAAGTGGTTGATCTTTCCACCTCGAATGACAAAATAAAATCCAATGAATCCTTTGAAAAGTGGGGCATAGATCAGTCAAAATGGGCTGCCGCACAATACGTCTAAGAAAGTTTTCGAGCAGAATTGGCTTCACTGAGCATCGGCCTGCCTTGCATACTGCCAATCTCGCATGAATTTTTGGTTAGTAACGAAGGACGTAATATTGTTATAATGCCTCGCTTTGCAGAGGACGTTTACCATGCGTATTACCCAGAAGGCGCTAACCTTTGACGATGTCCTGCTGGTTCCGGCACATTCCAACGTGCTGCCGCGTGACGTCAGTCTGCGCACTCAGCTTACCCGCAACATCACCCTGAACATTCCACTGTTGTCCGCCGCGATGGACACCGTTACCGAGGCGCGTCTGGCGATTGCCTTGGCGCAGGAAGGCGGCATCGGCATCGTGCACAAGAACATGTCCGCCAAGTTGCAGGCGCTGGAAATTTCCAAGGTGAAGCGTTTCGAGAGCGGGGTGGTGAAAGACCCGGTCACTATTGCGCCGGGCATGACGGTGCGTGACGTGTTGAACCTCACCCGCCAGCACAAGATTTCCGGCCTGCCCGTGGTGGTCGGCAAGCAACTGGTTGGCATTGTCACCAACCGCGACCTGCGTTTTGAAACCAATCTCGATCAGTCTATCCTCAATATCATGACACCGCGCGAGCGGCTGATTACAGTCAAGGAAAATGCGAGCCGCGATGAGGCTCGTGTATTGATGCATCAACATCGTATCGAGCGTGTGCTGGTGGTGAATGATGCGTTCGACTTGTGCGGCCTGATTACCGTGAAGGACATCCTCAAGTCCAGCGAACATCCTCATGCCTGCAAGGATGAGTTGGGTCGCTTGCGCGTGGGTGCGGCGATAGGCGTGGGCGAAGGCACGGACGAACGCGCTACTCTGCTGGTAGAGGCCGGTGTGGACGTGCTGATTGTGGATACCGCACACGGCCACTCACAAGGCGTGCTGGATCGTGTGCAATGGGTTAAGAAGAATTTCCCGCAGGTCGAAGTGATCGGCGGCAATATCGCCACCGCAGCCGCAGCCAAGGCGCTGCTGGATCATGGTGCCGATGGAGTCAAGGTCGGCATCGGCCCCGGTTCAATTTGTACCACGCGCATGGTCGCGGGTGTGGGAGTGCCGCAGATTAGCGCCATCCAGAATGTTGCCGATGCCTTGCAGGGTTCCGGCGTACCCTTGATTGCGGATGGCGGCGTGCGTTTCTCCGGCGATATTTCCAAGGCGATTGCCGCTGGTGCGCATGTTGTGATGCTGGGCGGCTTGTTTGCCGGCACGGAAGAAGCGCCGGGCGAAGTGGAGTTGTTTCAGGGACGTTCCTACAAATCCTATCGCGGCATGGGCAGCCTGGGCGCGATGCAGCAAGGCTCCAGCGACCGGTATTTTCAGGACAACGAAGAAGGCAATCAGGACAAGCTGGTGCCGGAAGGCGTGGAAGGGCGCGTGCCATACAAGGGCAGCGTTCTGGCGGTGATCCACCAGTTGATGGGCGGTCTGCGCGCCAGCATGGGCTACCTCGGCTGTCCGGACATTGCCACCATGCACACTAAGGCCGAGTTCGTCGAAATCACCTCTGCGGGCATACGTGAATCGCATGTGCATGACGTGCAGATTACCAAGGAAGCGCCGAATTATCATATTGACTAGACGTAAGTTGGAAGACGTAAGTTTGAAGTTGGTGTTGTCCGCAACGCGGTATTTTGCTTTAACTAACAGCTTACGTCTTACGTCTGCCTTTAACTGATTTTAACTGCGGAGCTGTATATGGCCGGATACCGCGAACTTAAAGTTTGGCGTCTGGCGATGGAATTGGCGGAGGATGTGTATAAGCTCTGTGCTGAGTTTCCTCGCAATGAAGTTTATGGATTAACCAGCCAATTGCAGCGCGCTGCGGTTTCCATTCCATCCAATATAGCGGAAGGGCAAGCGCGTAATTCGAGCAAGGAATTTAATCATTTTCTTGGCATTGCGCGGGGTTCATTGGCTGAACTGGAAACCCAGATTATGCTGGCGCAGCGCCTTGACTACCTGACAGCAGAAAAAACTAACCCTGCACTTGAGAAGGCCGAAGAAATTGGAAAAATGCTCAAAGGCTTGCAAAAATCTATTGCCACTGACTAACAACTTTCTCAGATGCAAGTTGAAAGTTAGTATTATCCGCTACGCAGTTTTTTGCTTTAACTAACAACTTACGTCTTACGTCTAACAACTACAAATTATGTCTCATAAAAAAATCCTCATCCTCGATTTCGGTTCCCAGTACAGCCAACTCATCGCGCGCCGCGTGCGTGAAGCTCACGTTTATTGCGAGTTGCATCCGTGGGACATGACGGCGGATGATATTCGTGCTTTCAGCCCGGCGGGGATCATCCTTTCTGGTGGGCCGAACTCGGTGTATGAGGAAGAAACGCCGAAGGCGCCGCAGGTGGCGTTCGAGCTGGATGTGCCTGTTCTAGGCATTTGCTACGGCATGCAGACCATGGCAGCGCAGCTTGGCGGGGCAGTGGAGAGCGGCAAGGTACGCGAATTCGGCTATGCGGAAATCCGCGCGCATGGTCACTCGAAATTGTTTTTGGGCATACAGGATAAAACCAACGAACAGGGGCATGGCTTGCTCGACGTGTGGATGAGTCACGGTGACAAGGTGACGGCGCTTCCGCCTGGTTTTTCGGTGATCGCTTCCAACGAGACCACGCCGTTTGCGGCGATGGCGGATGAGGCGCGCCGCTTCTATGCCGTGCAGTTCCACCCCGAAGTTACCCATACTTATCAGGGCAAGGCGCTGCTCGAACGCTTCGTGCATGACATCTGCGGCTGCGGGCAGGACTGGAACATGCCAGATTACATCGGCGAGGCGGTGGAGAAAATCCGCTCACAAGTCGGTAAGGACGAAGTCATTCTGGGACTCTCCGGCGGGGTGGATTCTTCCGTGGCGGCAGCGCTGCTGCATCGTGCTATAGGCACGCAACTAACTTGCGTGTTTGTGGACAACGGCCTGTTGCGCCTCAACGAAGCCGAGCAAGTGATGGAAACTTTTGCGCAAAACCTGGGTGTGAAAGTGATCCATGTGGATGCCAGTGCGGAATTCATGAAACATCTGGTCGGCGTTTCAGATCCGGAACAAAAACGCAAAATCATCGGACGCGAATTTGTTGAGGTGTTCCAGCGCGAGTCCGCCAAGCTGGCTCAGGCCAAATGGCTGGCGCAAGGCACCATCTACCCCGACGTGATCGAATCCGCCGGAGCCAAGAACAAGAAGGCGCACACCATCAAATCTCACCACAATGTAGGCGGCTTGCCCGACACGCTGCATCTCAAACTGCTGGAACCATTGTGCGAACTGTTCAAGGACGAAGTACGCGAACTCGGCGTGGCGCTCGGCCTGCCGCCCGACATGGTGTACCGCCATCCCTTCCCCGGTCCGGGCCTGGGCGTGCGCATTCTGGGCGAAGTGAAACATGAATATGCCGAGCTGTTGCGCCGCGCGGACGCCATTTTCATTGAGGAACTTCGCAACACGCGCGATGCCAGCGGCAAGACATGGTATGAACTCACCTCGCAAGCCTTTGCCGTGTTCCTGCCGGTCAAAAGCGTCGGCGTGATGGGCGACGGGCGCACCTACGAATGGGTAGTTGCCTTGCGTGCCGTACAGACTCAGGACTTCATGACCGCACACTGGGCAGAGCTGCCGCATGCCTTGCTGGGCAAGGTTTCCAATCGTATCATCAATGAAGTTCGCGGCATTAACCGCGTGGTCTACGATATCTCCGGCAAGCCGCCTGCCACCATCGAGTGGGAGTGATAATTTAAGTGTAACTTATTGATTATTAATGATTTGAAAGTTACACAAAAGTTTCACAATCAAAATATTCCTGTTGTTTTTCTTACGCTTTTAATTTACAGTTACACGTAAAGCTACACAACGCTGTAGCTGTTCAATTTCGTAGTAACTCTAAGCGTAATGCCAATCAAAAAAATTAAATTTAGTGCAGACGAAGAAGCAATATTTGATGACGCTGTAATTTACAAGCGCGGAGAATATTGGCAATTTAGGATGTGGCTTACTAAGGAACGCAAGTACGCAAGATTTAGCCTAAAAACACGTAATAGAAGTACAGCAGTAGATAAAGCTAAGATACATTATCACGAGCTTATGTCTAATCAGCTACAAAATAAAACTTACTTTTCTATTACCACTAAGATCGGCGTTGAGCGTTATCTTGAGCAACGATGGAAAGATGTAGAGGCTGGCTTAATTGTTAAAGGTAGATACTCAACAATTAAGACACACTTAGAGCACTGGCTAGATTTTATTGAGCGAGACGTAAAGCTTAAGGAACTTGAGCGTACAGATTGCGAAAATTACTACCACAAAGTTACACTAAAGTTACACAATACTATTATGACATTACAACATACTGATTATAAAAGTATAAAAAACAACGTTACTATTGAGTGGGAGTGACTATTGTTTGCAAGCGTTTGTTTTATATTTAACTGGTTATTGAGATGAAGATTGTTGCGCCCATGCAGAATGTATTTGCATTCACATTTTTCCGTAGGGAAATAAATGTAAAATTTCGCATGCTCCGTTGGTTCATCATAGCGTTGGTCGCAACACAATTAACAGCTTGCAATACGCTGCCGAAGAAATCCGAAGAGGTCGCTCAAGCTAATCCATCTGAGGTTCTTCCAGAAATACCAAAACAACATGAAATAGTTAAGCACAAGTCGGCTCCCAAGGTAGCGCTTGTCTTGGGTGGTGGCGGCTCTCGTGGTTTTGCTCATGTCGGCGTGATCAAGGCGCTAGAGGCACAAGGTATCGTACCGGATATTATTGTTGGCACCAGTGTTGGTTCCGCAGTCGGGGCGCTGTATGCGTCCGGTCTCAACGGTTTTCAATTGCAGGAACTTTCCATTCCGATGAGAGAAGGATCGGTTATCGACTGGTCTTGGCCCAATCGCGGCATTTTTACGGGGCAGTCATTGGAGGAATTTATCAACCGTACGGTAAATCAAAAGCCTTTGGAAAAACTCCAGCGCACATTTGCGGTCGTCGCAACGGATTTGAAGACGGGTGAGGAAATCATATTTCGTTCAGGCAATACTGGAATAGCCGTACGTGCATCTTGCGCGGTGCCTGGATTGTTTCAGCCAACCGTGATCAATGGGCGAAGCTATGTAGATGGTGGCCTGGTTAGACCCGTGCCGGTCAGCGAGGCACGCGCGCTTGGCGCCGATTTCGTCATTGCCGTGGATATATCGAACAAGCCGGAAAATAACTCAACGGAATCTACTTCCGATGTATTGATGCAAACCTTCGATATCATGAGTCAAACTATCAATCGGTATGAACTCCCCAAGGCGGACGTAGTAATCCGTCCGATTACGAAAAGTATTGATCAAGGCAGTCTGGATGATCGACATTCCGCCATACTGGAAGGGGAAAAAGCTGCTGCCGCAGCTATGGCTGAAATTAAAGCCAAACTACAAAAGCTGAACGAAGGCCGCTGAAGTATTTGGTATTGCAAATAATTAGAGGTGTCCTTACGTCTTCTCCGCCCGGTTGCGCATGTGCTCCGCCACCTTGGCGAATGAGGCGTTGAGTTCGGCGCGCAATGCGGCGTCTTCCACCACATCCTGCAACGCTTTCTCCATGCACAACAGCCACTGGTCGCGTTCCGAGCCGCCTATGGGGAAAGATATGTGGCGTTGGCGTAACATGGGATGGCCGTATTGTTCGATGAATAGCTGCGGCCCGCCCATCCAGCCGGAAAGGAACTTGAACAGTTTTTCTTCGGGGCCTTGCAAATCTTCCGGGTGGAGCTTGCGGATGCCGTAGGACTCCGGCAATTCATCCATGATCTGATAGAAGCGCTGCACCAGGGCGCGCACTTTTTCCGCGCCGCCGATGCGCTCGTAGTGGGAGGGTATCATTGGTTCGGTACTCGCAGGTTTTGGGCCTTTTCCACAATGCCGCCGCGTTTGAGTACGGAGAGGTATTCCGCCTCGTCAAGCGAGATTACTTTCGACAAATAAGCGATATTTTTTTCGATTGATTCCAGATAATAATTGTTATCGACCCCCAGCGTATCCTTGAAGTGGAATGTTAATTTGGCGTATATGCCGTCATATTCTTCATCAAGCTTTTTTAGGGTTTTCTCGTAAAATTTTTTCGTCTGGCACAGCATGTCGTGTGCGTTCTGAAAGTTCCCGAAGTTCGCTTCCTTGAATTCCAGATACAGGAACAGAAGTTTTTCCAGGTAGGTGCGGTTAGCCATTTGTCCGGCCAGGTCAGCGGTGCCTACGATTTTTCCCAGCAGGCGGGCGCGCTCGTCGGGAAAATCAAGTTGGGGGAAAGTCAGCGAAGGATCGGTGCTGAGAATGATCGGTTCCAGAGGATCGGCAAAGCCGGGGGGAAATTGTTTATCCGCAAGATAGCGTCGCATGAATTCGACACCGCGCCTGACATGGCTCAGCGTGAACTGAGCCCCAGTACCGCTATCTTCGCCGAGCAATTGCGCATAGCCAATATCGTGCATCAGCGTGGCTATCATGACCATGGTGATTTCATCATCGGTTACGCGGGTGCCAAAAACATGCACGCCATGCAGCAACCGCACCGCGCATAGAAAAACATCCAGCGTGTGGGGAAGGTTGTGGTACAGCGTTTTGATCGTGCAATAACCGGGGTATTCGCCCCGAAATATCCGCATGACGTCATCAAATACGGTTCGGGAAAGGGTGGGGTCGTAGTCAGGGTTGATGCGCTTAACTATGCTGAGCGCTTTTGCCCATACTTCATCAGGGTCACTGTTAACGAATAGGCTGGTGATTTCTTCGGAAGATGGGGAATTCTTCAAGTCCATGAAGGTATTATATTACGGTATGCATGAAATCAACAACGATTGGACTTCAGCACTAGCACAGCTCCCAACAAGCTTTGTACCAGATAGAGGATGCTGGACACGCCGTGCAGCATCATGAAACGGTCGGCCAAGGCGCTGTGCATCACGTCAGCGGGTAACGCTTGGGCTTTAAGATCCACCATGATGGGCTGGATGCCGAATTGTCCAATCATCGCCAGCAGCAGCATGAAGACCACCACCCGGAAAATTGTTTGCTTGAATGCCGTTTTGCCGGACACATTCAGGTGATAGGCCAGCAGGTAACATGCACAGGCAATGCCAATGTAGGCAACCAAGGTAAACATCTTCCCCGCCAACATTCCAGCCAACATCCTGTTGTCCGGCAGAATCTGGAACAGCACCGGCACGGCCACATAGCCTATGCCCCACAACCCGCCCACCCAAGCGGTGACCGCCAGCAATGCCATGCCATCAGCAAGTTTTTTCATCCTGTTATTCCAAGTTTAAAACGGCACTACTTTACCAGTTTGTGGTTCAGCGTGAATAACTCTTGAATAAAGGTATTCTCGACATATACGTTCGGTTAGCAGGTGCCAAACTACATGACTATCTGCTACATTGTTATTCCGTCCTGCAAAAAAGGAGCAACCATGAGTACGGCTGAACACACCAAACCACAAACCGCCTACCTTGCTGGCGGCTGTTTCTGGGGCATGGAAGAACTGGTGCGCCTTATTCCCGGTGTACTGGAAACCGAAGTTGGATATTCCGGCGGCGACACGCCGAATGCTCGCTACGAGCAAGTGAAGACCGGCAATACCGGTCATGCGGAATCGCTGAAAATCGTGTTCGACCCGCAACAACTGGGTTACCGCCACCTGCTGTTCGAATTCTTCCGCATGCACAATCCGACCAAGCGCAACCAGCAAGGTAACGACATTGGGACACAATACCGCTCAGCGATTTTTTATCTCAGCGAAGAACAAAAACACGCCGCCGAAGAAGTCATTGCATCAGTGGATGCTTCCGGTGACTGGCAAGCCAAGGTGGTTACCGAAGTCGTACCGTTCAAGGAATTTTATCGCGCCGAGGAATACCACCAAAAATACCTGATCAAGAATCCGCATGGCTATACCTGCCACTTTATAAGGCGGATGAGGTTGGGAGAAGTAAAATAAGCTCATGTTTGTAAGCGTTGGATTAGAACTTATATAGCCCTCCAACGGAAAGTACGCCTGTTGTAGCTTTTTGAGAAGCCTGATTGTCTATCGTATACATGTCGTAGTTGAGACGCAGGCCCCAACTGTGGTTAACACTGTACTGACCGGAAATTCCATAAGTGACGTCAGATTTTGTCGTGTTAATCGGACTGTCCAGTTTCGTGTTGGCATAACCCAACTTGCCCAGAAGAGCCCATTGATCGTTGAACGGCAGAATACCAACAGCGACGGCACTAAAACCGCTGATCCTGAACGATGCCCCACCATTAATAGTAGGAGAACCTAAATCATTGTACTGAATCTCGGCACCCATGTATTTCATGAACTGATAACCGGCCAGAATTGAGTAGGCATTGCCAGTTTTTGTGCTCAGGCTGTAAGTGTCTGTGCTTGACTGGCCGATATTAGCACCGATATAGGAACTTTCATCATCCGCAAAAGAAGGGGCGGAAAATGCGGCTGAGAGCAATAAAACAGCAATGTTTTTCTTCATCATTTTCCTCTTCACTGTTTGATCTTCGGCGGGTTTATCAGGCATATACCGGGCTTGCGGCAATTACGCCCAGAATAACGAGAGCTGCAAGCCTGAAGTATTTCGCATCGTTTTTCCTCTTTTAAAAATTGAATTTATTTATTCTCCGCCACATAGGCCAGAACGATTCCGGCCAATGGGGGAATGGTCAGAGAAAGAGAATGGGAACGATTCATCCACGGCTGATCTTCGGCCTGAAGTGGTGCATAACCATTCCCCAAGTTGCTTCCACCATAGAATTCCGAGTCGGAGTTGAACACCTCGCGATAATAACCGGGCAACGGAACGCCGATCCGGTAGTTGTGGCGCGGAACCGGTGTAAGGTTAATGACTACCAGCATAATTTCGCCATCATTGCCCTTGCGCAGGAAGCTGAGGACGGATTGCTGGTAATCGTTGCAATCAATCCATTCGAAGCCCTGCCAGTCGAACTCGTTGCGGTAAAGTGCCGGATGGCTCTGATAAATATGATTCAGATCTTTAACCAAGCGTTGCATTCCTTGGTGCATGGGATAATCGAGTACATACCAGTCGAGCACCCCAGCGCTGTTCCATTCCAGTCCCTGACCAAACTCGGTACCCATGAACATGAGTTTTTTTCCGGGGTGGGTGAACTGATAGGTATAAAGTGCTCGCAGATTTGCATGTCGCTGCCATTCGTCCCCCGGCATTTTATTGAGCATGGAACCTTTACCATGCACGACTTCATCATGAGAGAAGGGCAACAAAAAATTCTCTGTGAAGGCATAAAGCATGCTGAACGTGAGCATGCCATGATGGTATTTGCGGTGAATGGGTTCGTGGGACATAAAGCGGAGGGTGTCGTTCATCCAGCCCATGTTCCATTTCAGATCGAAGCCCAAGCCACCGACATAGGTAGGACGGCTGACTTGAGGCCATGAGGTGGATTCCTCCGCAATCATCAAAATGCCAGGACACTCTTCATGCACTACCACATTAAGTTCGCGGATGAAGTCGATGGCTTCCAGATTTTCACGCCCGCCGTACCGATTGGGAATCCATTCCCCCTCCTTGCGCGAGTAGTCCATATACAGCATTGAAGCGACCGCATCCACCCGCAAGCCGTCGACGTGCATTTCTTCCAGCCAGTACATGGCGCTGGAGATAAGGAAGTTTTTCACCTCGTTGCGACCAAAATTGAAAATCAGGGTAGCCCAATCAAGGTGCTCGCCAAGGCGCGGGTCTTCATGTTCATAGAGCGGCGTACCATCGAAGCGGGCAAGACCGTGCGCATCCTTGGGGAAATGTGCTGGCACCCAGTCCAGCAATACGCCGATTCCGTTTTGGTGGCAATGATCCATAAAATAGCGAAAATCGTCGGGCTCGCCAAACCGTCCGGTAGGCGCGTAATATCCCGTAGTCTGGTAGCCCCAGGAAAGATCGAAGGGATGCTCGGTGATCGGCATCAGCTCGATATGGGTAAACCCCATGTCCTTGACGTAGTCCACCAAGCGGTGAGCCAGTTCGCGATAGTTGAGGAATTCGCCTTCCATCCCACGCTGCCAGGAACCCGGATGCACTTCGTAGATCGACATAGGCGCGTGTTGCCAGTCCGCCTGCTTGCGCTTTTCCATCCATTCTCTGTCGTTCCATTGAAAGGTGTTGTTGCCGACTGCCAGCGATGCAGTATGTGGGCGCAACTCGTGCCGCTGGCCATAGGGGTCGGCCTTGAGCAGTATTTGATCGTTTTGGCGCGAGCGAATTTCGTACTTGTAAATACAACCCGGATGTAGATCAGGTATGAACAACTCCCATACTCCGCTTCCCCCCCGCACACTCATGGGATGGCAACGACCGTCCCAGCGGTTGAAATCCCCAACCACGCTGACCCGTTGCGCGTTGGGTGCCCAAACTGCGAAACAAATTCCGGGCACACCATCGACTTCGTGCTGGTGGGCGCCGAGGAAACGATAAGCATGGCGGTGACGCCCTTCATTGAATAAGTGAAGATCGAATTCGGAAAGCTGTGGTTTGAAGGTGTAAGGGTCATGGGCCATATGTTCGTAACCGGCCTTGTCACGCCATATCAGACGGTAGTGCTCGGGCAATCCTTCCGAATTACCCCTCCATTCGAAGAAGTCGCTCCCCGATAGACGGTCCAAAACAAAGCCACATTCGGCAATGTGCACATCGGTAGCATTTGGGATGAAAGCCCGTACCACGGTTTCCGCACCGTCCTGATGCCGTCCAAGTACAGAAAATGGGTCGTGGTGACGAGCTTCACTGATATGGAGCAGTTCAGGGCCGAGTAGCGGAGCATTCATAGCGTTTTCCAATCTTGTCGAATTAATAATCGGGGGCTTTATTTACTTGGCATTTACTTCATGAAACTGACGTCAACCTTGGGCATGCAAGATACCTTCCAGCAAGATCATTAGTCATGAAGTCATGGCAAACGGGGTGAATTCTGGCAGTGTGGGTGAACTTACAATATCGGCGCTTTACTTGAAAAGTGTTAAGTAAAAGCAGAAACTTCACATCAGCATTTGTCCTACCCCAATAATGGCCCCCCGATTTCCGGACAGTTAATTTAACCCAAATTGTCCATTAGACCGAAAATCCGTCATTCCCGCGCAGGCGGGAATCCAGTTGATTAAAAACATCCCGCGAAGCGGGGCAACATCGCGGCTCTTTGTCCGCTTCGCAGGATATTTGTCTTTGCTGGATTCCCGCCTGCGCGGGAATGACGGGCTAATGGATTATTTGGGTTTGATGGCAGTCTGCTGTAAAAATAGCAGTTTATGAGTGCGGCGCAGCCTGCCGACTCTTCGGTCAGTCCGGAATGGCTCTATTCTGAGAGTCGGCGGCTGAATAGGGAGTTGGGCTAGCTCAAGAAAGTCTGGGATCAGCCTACGGAAACGCGGATTAATTCATCCGTTCACCCCGAGCTTGTTAAGTTATTGCTGAGAGATTTGCATTGCTGATAGCGAGGAATAAAGTCTGTCGGCCCCAATAGCCATGTGGCTTTCATAGATTTTGCATGCGCGGTCAATAAAGTTCTTACCTCTGCTCATGATGTACTTCCGACTTAAGGTTATCCGGATTTTTATTTCGAGATTCGCAAGCTGCCGTTCTGCGCTTCGACTTTGAACAGTCTTAAGACGTTCATGCCTAACAGGGGGTGGTCGTTCATGTTGGGCATAACGGAAATGTCTATGTCTTTTAATTCAAAATTGCCGAAGGTAAGGCTTGCAGCTTTTGTGATGCAGGTGTCGGTTGTTCCGTTAGCAGTGCTGCTCTTGCCGTGGTTTTCGCATCCGGTGATACCGTAGTCCTTGGCTGCTTGCGTGGATATAGCTAGCATCCCTGCACCTGTGTCTATCTGGAAATTAACGGCATGCCCGTTTATGGTGCCTGCGATGTAAAACCCGCCGTTCTCTGAAATGGCTATATTGATGGGGGATTGTGATGCGCCCGTGTGTTCCTTTTTGCCTTCGTCGTATTGGGTCAGATTAACTTCTTGGCGTTGTATTTCCCATTCGTTTGCATGGCATGGCTCGGCTCGGTACGTTATGGTTCTGTCTGCTCGGTTGCAGTCATAATAGGTTTCTGAAAATGCTAGCGGCGTTGTGCACAACAGAATGGCGATGTTGATTGCGTAACGAAACATGGTATTTTCCTCACTCTGGAAAAGCAGGTTTTCAGTATAACTGGAAATGATGTTTTTTTACCCATGCCCGGTTTGGTCAGCCTCGATCATGAATTTATAGATGATGAGCGAAGCCGCCATCGAAGGCTTTGCCATCTAATCAGCAAATGGGGCAGGGGAGGGATTGCGCGCTACGAGATTTTTTCCTGTCAGCAATTGACTCAATATCGATGCCAAATGTTACAGTACGGTCAGAAAATACAAAAGCTAGAGTGATTCTCGCATAGGTACGAACGCGAATTTTGCTTTTCCGCTCCGTTTAGCCACATACATGGCTTCGTCTGCTCCTTTAAGGAGCTTAGCAGCATTGTCGCTGTTAGTAGGATAAAGAGAAATACCAATACTGGCGGAAATCGTCCCCTCATTGACGCCAAGATTAAAAGGCTTGCACATCATTTCGAGCATCTTCTGTGCTACTGCTGCTGCATCATCAACGCCAGTAATATCACTGATGACTGCCGTAAATTCGTCGCCTCCAAGTCGCGCTACGGTATCCGACTCCCTTACACATTCCTTGAGTCGAATAGCAACCTGCTTCAATAGATCGTCACCAGCCTCATGTCCAAGGCTGTCGTTGACTGCCTTGAACCCGTCTAGGTCAATGAACAACACGGCCATGCAAGATTTCTGACGATGTGAGTAAGCAATTTGATGTCTGAGCCTGTCCATGAACAATACGCGGTTTGGCAGTTTGGTCAACTGATCGTGATAAGCCTGATGGCGGATATTTTCCTCAATTTTTTTCAACTCGGTAATGTCACTCTGAACTGCCACGTAGTTCTGTAGCTGACCTTGATTGTTACGTATGGCTGTGATGGTTTCACGGGCAAGGTATAGGGTTCCATCCTTGCGCCGATTCCATATTTCTCCCTGCCAGTAGCCGTCATGACTTATGGAATTCCACATAACTTGATAAAAAATAGAGTCTTGACGGCTAGACTTCAATATTCTCGGATTGGAACCAATCAGTTCCGCCTCGCTATAACCCGTTATATGGCAAAACGCTGGGTTAACTGAATCGATGGTTCCATCTGGCTGGGTGGTAAGTACCCCTTCAGTGATGTTGTTGTAGACACTGGCAGCTAATTGCAACTGCTTTTCGGACTTTTTGCGTTCGCTGATATTTTCGAATACAGCGACAAAATATTCTTTTTCAAGACTGTATACCGTCAAAAATAACCAAATTCCGAGTTGCCCCACGTAAGTCTCAAAACGTTCCGGTTTACCGGTCAATGCAACTCGCCCATAAATTTCAAATATATTAGGATTGGATTCCCGGATACCGGGGATAACATCGGTAACCTTTTTCCCAATTACATTCTTCAAGCCTGTTAATTTTTCAAATGCGTTATTGACATCGATATAAATAAAGTCTCGGGCTGTGTCGCCATCAAACAATAACTTGCAATAGGAGAATCCATCAAGCATGTTTTCAAACAGCGAATGATAACGCTCCTCACTTTCACGCAATAATTTCTCTGCCTGTTTGCGTTCGGATATATCATTAAAAATTATTCCCACTCTTTTGTTTCCGTTTTCGTCGATACGAAAAGCAAACACGTCATAATACCTCTGCATTGCAATGGCAGGATTCTCAAATCGAATGGCTTCGCCTGTTTGGGCTACTTTTCCGTAAATCTCCAACCAATGCGCATCATGATCGGGAACCATCTGACAAATAGTCTTGCCTTGGGCTTGTTTGAGTCCTGTATGCTTCTCAAATGCAGGATTGATTTCTACAAAGCGGTAATCAACAGGTTTGCCGTTTGGGTCATAAATCATTTCGACAACGCAGAACCCTTCATCCATCGACGCGAACAGGGTGTGATACCGTTCTTCGCGTGCATAAGCACGGCGCAAAGCCTCAGCAACACCAACAATCATGCTGCATGTAAGAATAAAGACGGACATCCCCAGATAATCTGCAGGAATTTTGATGAAAGGTTCATTGACGAGCAATGGCCACATAGACGTGACCGTAAAGCATGACAGGGCAATAGTCAGAAAACCGACATAAAGCCCACCATAGATAGCTACTACCATTACAGTAGGGTAGAACGTCAGCCATGCGAGGGTAGATCCAAGCGCATGTAATGGCCATATACGCGAAACAGCCGCAAAAAATACCAGAAGAACTGCGACAACATACCGTGTCCACGAGTGGCTAAATATTAGACGATTATTCATATTCGTTGTACAGCACTAAAGGTGCTTCATACCCAGCTATGTGACTGTGGGTCTGATTTAAATCCCTCTTTGAAAGTGCGGAATTGTACGCTAATAAGAAATATATCTATGCATTTTTGAGAAATGCCTAGATATTTCCGAGCAATATCCACCAACCAACACACCCCATATTTTTTCGTTGTGCCCAGCTACTTTTCACGGCCTCAAGACTTAATAGGATGTCGAATTTATAATTTGACATAATATACATTATGCGAAGTAGTATTCTTCTGTCGATACCCAATTCCGGGTATTCGCGCACGACAGCACGAACAAGGACGTTGGTATCAACAGCGACCTTCATTCTTTACCAGCCCAACCTTGCGCGGTCGCCGCATTGATTTCTTCAATGGTGGCGATTTTCTTTGTTCGACCCGCGAGCAATCCGACGAAGCCATCAATTGTTCCGGCAGGCTTGGCCGCTCTGAGCATGCTACGACCATCCGGCAGTAAATCCAGCTCGATCTTTTCCCCTGGCTTGATGCCAAGATGTTGTAGCACATCTTTTCTAAACGTCACTTGCCCCCGTGCGGTAACGGTCAATGTAGTCATGGCGATGTCTTCGCAGTCTCTGGATTGATATTTTATACAGTAATGTAAAAACGCCTTACTGTTTATGTGTGAACTTTCGGCGTTAAGGAGCCATTTCGTTTCAGGTATAAAGAAGCCCGCATCTTTGGAAATCGGTGCTCACCCCACGCGACTCAACGGTGTTGGAACCAAGGTTGTGACGCCGGAGCAAATGGAATTCTCTCGGTACAACTGGCCTTGGAATTAACTCACCAAATCGCTTTTACGTGTGGGTAAGATCGTATTTTCTCGTCCTTCGTTACCACAGGAGCGGCCAGTTTGCGCGCGGTTGCCACGATCATGCGGTCTGCCGGGTCTTTGTGAAATTCTCCTGGCAGCACAACTGACTTACTAGCGATTTCCACGTCCACCGGAAGAAACTTAACTCCCTCAATCTTCGCAATAGTTGCAAGCCAACTGCTCACATCCATGGACAGTACGAGCCGTTCCTTTTCTACCAACATTGTTATTTCCCAGGCTGAGATGGCAGAAACAATAATTTCTCCGTCGTCTTGCTCGCGTTCAATCACAGCCTTTGCCTTTTTACTCAGTGTTGCGTCGCCAGTTACCCACCATACGAGGGTATGAGTATCAAGGACTATCACTGCGCGGCTTCCCATTCATTCTCAGCCACAGGTTCCGTCGGGTTGTCATAGCGCACCACTGAGCCACGCAATATATCGAGGGGAGCGCGGCTAAGACCCCGATATGGGCGCACCTCTAACGCTGGTTTTCCGTGGTCAGTCACGATGATGCTTTCACCGGAAGCTTCAACTTGACGGAAATATTCAAGCGCTTTTGTTTTAAACTCGGATTTAGAAATTTTATTCATATTGTAATCCTATAGTCATATGGCTATAGTCATAATAATGACAGGTCACCACCAAGTTAGCAAGTCGTTGATGAAGTCATAAAGTGTCGTTACTCTTGGAGCAACGCCCAACGTTAGCGCCCGCCCAGAAACAAGCGCCCAAAATTTTCAGTGGTGGCGCGTCCAACTTCTACCAAAGGTATCCCTCGCAGATTGGCAATTTCCTCGGCAACATGTTTCACATAGGCGGGCTGGTTGAGTTTGCCGCGAAAAGGTACGGGAGCCAGATAAGGGGCATCGGTTTCGATAAGAATGCGGTCCAGCGGAACCAGCCGGGCCACCTCCTTGATCGAGGTGGCTTTTTTAAAAGTGACGATGCCGGAAAACGAGATGTAGAAATTCATTTCAATGGTCGCCTGTGCAACTTCAAGGCTTTCGGTAAAACAATGCATGACGCCTCCAACTCGATTTGCACCTTCCTCCGCCATGATGCGCAAGGTATCCTGCGCTGCCTCACGAGTATGAATAATCAACGGCTTGCCACACTCTCTCGCGGCGCGTATGTGGGTGCGGAAGCGTTCGCGCTGCCATTCCAGATCGCCTTGCAGACGAAAATAATCGAGGCCGGTTTCGCCTATTGCGATGACTTTGGGATGCCGTGCCAGTTGCACCAGCACTTCCTGTGTCGGTTCGGCATCCAGTTCGTAGTCCGGGTGGACGCCAACGGAGGCGTAAATTTGTTCGTGCTGCTCGGCGAGCAGTTGAATCTGCGGGAAGTTTTCCAGATTGACTCCCACGCACAAGGCATGGCTGACCTCGTTCCGGCGCATGTTTGCCAGAAGCTCATCAAGGTTTTCGGCCAGCTCGGGAAAATTCAGGTGGCAATGCGAGTCTATAAACATGGTGAACTCATTGTAGGGCGGGCTTCGCCCGCCAATTGTTATAGTTGTCGGGCGAAGCCCGACCTACGTAATTTTAAGTAGAAATGGAATTGCTGGTCAGCATCATCTGACGGTAGGCCAAAAGAATAGACTCAAATTGCAGTTTTGGATTTAAAGGATGCAAAGCCTCGCGTCTGGCAATTACAAGTTCTTTCTGGTAGCGCATCAGGTCAAGCGCAGATATTTTTCCTGCTAGAGTTTTAATTGAATCAGTTAGTTCTGAGTTATATCTAACCTTACCCGTAAGCTTTGCGCTGCTCAAGTCATAACACCATTGCTGCAACCAATGGATGACTTTGGCGGGTTCCGTCTTTTGCAATTGCTCCGCCAAGGCGAACACATCGAACTTGGCGGGTTGCCTGATTTCCTGTAAGAAGCGGTTGTATTCGTCGGCTCCTGCGGCCTCTTCGGCAAGGCGTGCGGCCTGCAATGGGGCGAAACCGGCCTGCGCCAGCAGCGCTGCCGGATTGCTGACGCCTTGTTGTTTCAGCCAGGCGGTGCTGGCTTCAAGTGAGGGCATCGGCATAGCAAGCGACAGGCAGCGGCTCAGGATGGTCGGCAGCAATTGTTGCGGCTTGTGCGAGACCAGGATGATGAGCATACGTGCGGACGGCTCTTCCAAGGTTTTGAGCAGCGCGTTCGCCGCATTGGTATTCATCGCCTCCGCCGGGTGGATTAGCACCACGCGATGGCCGCCCCGGTGCGCGGAAAGGTTGGCGAAATCCGCCAAGGCGCGTACTTGGTCAACGGAAATTTGGCGCGAGGGCTTTTTCTTGCCAGCTTCGCGCTCCTCGCTGTCTTCCGCCTCAGCCAGCGCATCCGGCTGCAGCAGGCGGAAATCGGGGTGGGTTTCCTGCTGGAACCAGTGGCAAGACGGACAATCCTGACATGCCAATCCGTCTGCGAGCGGTTTCTCACACAGCAAGGATTGGGCAAGGTTGATGGCAAAATCGAACTTGCCTATCCCCTGCGGCCCTTTCAGCAAGATGGCATGGGGCAGGCGCGAACGCAACCCGGCCCAGCGTTGCCAAGGTTCATTCTGCCACGGGTATAATTTATTCATTTCAAAGTGATGCAACTATTTTCGACAAATTTACTTTAACTTGTTCCGGGGTTTGGCTGGCATCAATCAGCGCAAAGCGTTGGGGGGATTTCTTGCAGCGATCCAAATATGCCTGGCGCACCTTCTCGAAGAAACTACCCTGCTCCTGTTCGAAGCGATCCAACGTAGCATTGTTCGACAAACGCTGCCTTGCCACCTCAACTGGGATATCGAACAGCAGGGTCAAATCCGGCTGCAAGTCTGCATGCACCCAGTTTTCCAGTTGCTCCAGTTTAACCAATGGCACTCCCCTGCCCCCGCCCTGATAGGCGAAGCTGGCATCGCTGAAACGGTCGGACACCACCCAGGTTCCACGTTGCAGCGCAGGTTTTATAACATGCTCAAGATGTTCGAGGCGGGCCGCGAACATTAGTAACGCCTCGGTTTCGGCATGCATGGGCTGGTTAAGCAATATTTCGCGCAGGCGCTCGCCCAGCGGTGTACCGCCGGGTTCGCGGGTGACCAGCACATCCAACCCGCGTTGGCGTAGTGTATCGGCAAACCAGGACAAATGGGTGCTCTTCCCTGCCCCGTCCACGCCTTCAAAAGTAATAAATTTTGCTTTGTTCATTTTATGTATTTATTAACCGCCCGATTATGTTGCTCCAGTGTCCCTGAAAATTCCGAACTGCCGTCCCCACGCGCCACGAAATACAGGGCATCGGTCTGAGCCGGGTGCAATGTCGCTTGTAGCGCAGCCAGCCCCGGCAGCGCAATCGGGGTCGGGGTCAACCCGGCACGAGTATAGGTATTGTACGGGGTATCGGTCTGCAAATCGCGCTTGTGCAGCTTGCCAGCGTATTTTTCTCCCAAGCCGTAAATCACGGCGGGATCGGTTTGTAGCAGCATGCCCTTGCGCAGTCGGTTGATGAATACGCCCGCGATCATGCTGCGATCTTTGGCTTGTCCGGTTTCCTTTTCCACGATGGAGGCCAAGATCAACGCCTGGTAGGGCGACTCAAGCGGCAGTCCTTGCTCCCGCGTTTGCCAATTTTCCTGCAGGTGCGCTTGCATGGTCTTATAGGCGCGCTGGAGTACATTCAGGTCACTGGTACCGCTGGCGAAATAATAGGTATCGGGGAAAAATAGTCCTTCTGCCTGCCCTTCCGACGCTCCGAGGCGCTGCATGATCTCGGTTTCGGATAGTGTAGCGCTGTCGTGGCGAATGACAGGATTTACATTCAAAGCAGAACGCAACTGATTGAATGTCCATCCATCTATAATGCTTATCTCATTCTGATTTGCCCGCCCATTGGTCATTATGTCCAGCAATTCCAGCGGCGTAGGCGCGACTTCCAGTTCATAGTTACCTGCCTTGATCTGAGTAGTTTTGCCGAGCACACGCGCCAACCAGACGAACATCACGTCGTCGACCGAGATACCAGCCTGTTGCATCTGACGTGCAGCAGCTTTAAGACTGGAGCCTTGATTGATGGAAAACTCGAACGGCAATGTGGGCAAGGTTAGCGTACGGGTGGCGTAGTAGCCCATCGCGCCCAACAGCAATATAGCAGAGAGCAACAGCAGGAACAGCAAACGTTTAATCAGACGCATGGTTTAACCATTCCTGTACTTGCATGGCTACCGGATGCTGGCTCCAGTTGCAGTCATGCAATTCTCGCACCGGCCACAGCCCGATAACGCTGTTCACCAGAAAGACTTCATCGGCTGCAAGCAATTTCGCCAGCTCTAATTGCTCCACCCGGCATGGCACGTTGTGTGTAACCGCCCATTCCATCACCCGTCCGCGCTGCACTCCGGCTACGCCGCAATTCGACAGATCTGGTGTCATTAATGTTCCGCCTTGCACCATGAACAGGTTACTGCGGGTGCCTTCTATCACACAGCCAGACTCGTCCAGCAATATGCCTTCAGCAATGTCAGTGTCGTTCCATTCCGCCGCCGCCAAAACATTTTCCAAACGGTTAAGGTGTTTGATGCCCGCCAAACGCGGCTGGTGGCTCAGGTGTAGTTGACACAAGCGTGCCTTGATTCCGTGGCTGGCCCAGTCGGCAGGGTGTTCGGGCAATGGGGCAACATCCCAGAGGTGCGTCGGTTTAGCGCAAGCGGGTGGTGCGTAGCCGCGCACGCCCTCCCCGCGAGTGACGATCAATTTCACTACGCCATCGGGGTGAAGATCGAGCAAATTTTCTAATTCGGCGGAAAGCAAGGTCGCGTCCGGGCAAACAATGCCCAGCGCGGCGCAGTCGTGTTGGAGTTTTTGATAATGCAAAGGCCAATGCTGTGCCTTGCCAAGAGTAGCGCGCAGGGTGCGAAACACCCCGTCGCCGTAAAGCAGCCCGCGATCACGGATGCTGATCAGGTTACCCGGCTTGCCATTGACCAGCATCTTGGCGAGAAGAGCTTAACTTAAATCTTGCGGAACACCAGCGAACCGTTGGTTCCGCCAAAACCAAAATTGTTGTTCACCGCGACATCAATCTTCATGTTGCGTGCAACATTCGCGCAGTAGTCCAAATCACATTCCGGGTCCTGCTCGAAGATATTGATGGTCGGCGGCGAAATCTGGTTATGCACCGCCAGCGCGCAGAACACCGACTCTATCCCGCCCGCACCGCCCAAAAGGTGGCCGGTCATGGATTTGGTCGAATTCACGACCAGCTTATACGCATGATCGCCAAATGCCAGTTTGATCGCATCGGTTTCGTTCTTGTCGCCCAGCGGGGTCGAAGTGCCGTGTGCATTGATATACTGCACGTCTTGCGGGTTCAGCCCGGCGTTGCGCAGCGCGTTCAACATGCTGCGTTTGGGGCCATCGCTATTCGGCGAAGTGATGTGATAGGCGTCGCCGCTCATGCCATAACCGGTCAGTTCAGCGTAAATTTTTGCTCCGCGCGCTTTGGCATGTTCGTATTCTTCCAGCACCATCACGCCCGCGCCTTCGCCGATAACAAAACCGTCTCTATCCTTGTCCCACGGACGACTAGAGGTCGCAGGATCATCATTGCGCGTACTCAGCGCACGTGCGGCAGCAAAACCTCCCACGGCCAATGCGCCGATGGTTGCTTCAGAACCTCCCGCAACCATCACGTCCGCATCGCCGTATTCAATGATGCGAGCCGATTCGCCGATGCAATGTGTGCCGGTGGTGCAAGCAGAAACCATCGCCAGATTCGGGCCTTTCAATCCGTACATCACGGACAGATTGCCGGAAATCATATTGATAATCGTGCCGGGAATGAAGAACGGCGAGATTTTGCGCGGCCCCGAGGCAAGATAATCGTTATGCGTGTCCTCGATCATCGGCAGACCGCCGATACCGGAACCGATGTTCACGCCGATGCGTTCGGCATTTTGTTCGGTTACTTCCAGCCCGGAATCCTTGAACGCTTCCATCCCCGCCACCAGACCGAAATGGATAAACCTGTCCATGCGGCGAGCATCCTTGGCGGAAAGAAATTGGGTGACATCGAAATCCTTCACTTCACCGGCGATCTGCGCTGCCATTGCGCTGGCATCGAAGTGAGTGATTTTAGTGATGCCGGATTTTCCCGCGACAATGTTCTGCCAGACCGTAGGAATTCCTATCCCGACTGGGGAGATAATCCCCAGCCCGGTTATGACGACTCTGCGTTTAGACAAACTGACTCCGCTAACGGAAAATGAACAGGGGATTACTTGGGATGGGCGTTGACGTAGTCGATAGCCTGTTGCACCGTGGTGATTTTTTCCGCATCTTCATCCGGAATTTCGCACTCAAATTCTTCTTCCAGTGCCATCACCAGTTCAACCGTGTCCAGGGAATCTGCACCCAGATCATTGACAAACGAGGACTCGTTTTTGACTTCGGACTCGTTTACGCCAAGTTGTTCAGCAACGATTTTCTTGACGCGTTGTTCGATATTAGACATGTAACACTCCCTACCTTTGGTTGTAAATTCAAAAAACAGCGGGCATTCTACCAAAACTTACCAGAAATTCCCAATAAGCTGGATTACTCCATATACATCCCGCCGTTGACGGGTAAAGTGACACCGGTGATGTAAGCCGCGCCCGGCCCGGCGAGGAAGGCAACTGCGGCGGCGATGTCGGCCACTTTTCCCAAGCGTTTCAGCGGTACGTGCTCGACCAATTTGGCGCGTTGTTCTTCGCCTAAGCCCTGTGTCATGTCGGTGTCGATGAAGCCGGGGGCAACGCAATTCACGGTGATGTTGCGGCTACCGATCTCCTGCGCGAGGGATTTGGTGAAGCCGATCATACCGGCCTTGGAAGCGGCGTAGTTTGCCTGACCGGGATTACCCATGCTGCCAACCACCGAGCCGATGCTGATGATGCGTCCTGCCCTCGCCTTCATCATGCCGCGCAATACGGCGCGGCTGAGTCGGAACACTGATTTGAGATTGGTCGCCAGCACATCGTCCCATTCTTCGTCGCTCATGCGCGCCAGCAGGTTATCGCGGGTAATGCCTGCATTGTTCACTAGAATAGCGATTTCGCCGAATTGTTTGCGTATTTCGCCCAATACCTGATCTATCTGCGCGCCATCATTGACGTTCAGCGCCATGCCAGCGCCCTTGACGCCCGCCGCATCCAGATACGCACTGATGGCCTGCGCGCCGTTAGCGCTAGTGGCGGTGCCGATCACGGTTGCGCCTTGCTGGCCGAGTTCCAGCGCGATGGCCTGACCGATGCCTCGGCTGGCGCCGGTGACTAATGCGATTTGTCCTTGTAGTGTCATGTCGCGCTCCTTATGCGAGTGCAGTCAAAGCCAGCTTCAGGGCTTCGCCATCGTTGATGGCCAATGCTTGCTGGTTGGTGTCTATACGTTTGTTCAGTCCTGCCAGCACTTTACCAGGCGCGCATTCGACGTTGTGGGTGATGCCCTGTTTGCCGAATTCCAGCACGGTTTCCACCCAGCGCACCGGCGAATACAGCTGGCGCACCAGCGCGTCCTTGATTGCTGCGCCATCGCTGTAGGCGGCGACATCGGCATTGTGCAGCACCGGTATGACAGGGGTTTGCACTTCAATATTAGCGAGATAGTCGCGCAGCTGTTCCGCCGCGCCTTGCAACAGACGACAATGCGACGGTACACTCATCGGCAGCATGATTGCGCGCTTCGCGCCACGGGCCTTCGCCAACTCCATGCCACGCTCGACTGCCGTACGGTTTCCGGCAATCACTATTTGACCGGGTGAGTTGTAATTCACCGCTTCCAGCACTTCGCCTTGCGCACCGTCGACACACACAGCACGCACCGCCTCTTCATCCAACCCCAATATCGCCGCGATGCCGCCCACACCTTCCGGCACGGCCTGTTGCATGCACTCGGCACGGTAACGCACCAGCGGCAAGGCATCGGCAAAACGCAACGCCCCCGCAGCGACCAGCGCGGTGTATTCTCCCAAGCTGTGCCCCGCCATCATCGACGGAGCCGCGCCGTTCTGTGATTGCCAAGCGCGATACACCGCCACGCCTGCGGTGAGCATGATCGGCTGGGTGTTCACGGTGGCGTTCAGGTCGGCATCGCTGCCTTCCGCAACCAGTTGCCACAAGTCCTGTTTCAGCACATCGGAGGCTTCGGTAAAGGTGTCGCGCACCGCAGCGAAATCGGCATAGCCGTTCATCATGCCGCGCGATTGCGAGCCTTGGCCGGGAAATACGAAAGCGAATTTAGTCATGTTAAAAAACCAGTCGTAAGTTGGTAGACGTAAGACGTAAGTTGTTGGGTGGTTGTCGTTTTTGTTTTAACTAATAACTTACGTCTTACGTCTATCAACTGCATTCAAGCTACCAGCGAATCAGCACCGCACCCCAGGTAAACCCGCCGCCCACGGCTTCCAGCAAGATATTCTGCCCGGCCTTGATGCGTCCATCGCGCACGGCAGTATCTAGTGCCAAGGGAATCGAGGCTGCCGAGGTGTTGCCGTGAGTGGCGACAGTGACGATTACTTTATCCATGCTCAAACCGAGTTTCTTCGCGGTAGCTTCCATGATGCGGATGTTGGCTTGGTGCGGCACCATCCAACTGATGTCGGAACCGCTCAAATGGTTTTCTTCGAGCACTTCTTCGACCACTTCGCTCAACACCTTGACGGCGAACTTGAACACTGCCTGACCATCCATCTTGACGAGAGGGGCGGCTTGCAACATACCGCGATGACTGCCGTCGGCGTGCAGTTTGCTGGCAACGATGCCCGGTGTTTCGCTGGCTTGTAATACCACGGCGCCCGCGCCATCGCCGAACAGCACACAAGTGGTGCGATCTTCCCAGTCCAGAATACGCGACATCACTTCCGCGCCGACCACCAGCGCGGTCTTGACCTGTCCGCCGCGTATATATAAGTCTGCGGTATTCAAAGCATAGACGAAACCGCCGCACACCGCTTGCATGTCGAACGCCGGCCCGCGATTTTTAATGCCGAGTTTGTCTTGCAGGATGCAGGCGGTGCTGGGGAAATTCTGATCCGGTGAAGTTGTCGCCACGATCACCAGATCAATCTCGTTCGCGCTAATGCCAGCCGCTTCAATGGCTCGCAGGCTGGCTTGCAAGGCGAGATCGCTGCTCAGTTCGTTGTCCGCCGCGATATGCCGCTCATGAATACCGCTACGCGATACGATCCAGTCGTGCGACGTTTCAACCATCTTTTCCAGATCAAAGTTGGTCAATACCTTCGCGGGTAAATAGCTGCCGGTGCCAATAATTCTTGAATACATCAGGCTGCTCCTTGCTCTGCGGTAAATGTGAAACTCGCGTAGCGATTCGTTTGCCCCTGCCCCTGCTTGCGGGGGAAGGTTGGGAAGGAGGAAACGGGCATAGCAAGTCGTATCATCACGTCTCCATGCCCGTTTGACGCTCGCGATGCCATTTTTCGACATGCTCGCTGATTTGATGCAACATGCCACCGCGCGCTTCTTCCGCTGCCCGTTCGATGGCGCACAAGAAAGCAAAATCATCTGCCGAACCGTGGCTCTTGACCACGATACCTTTCAGCCCGAGAAAACTTGCGCCATTATAGCGGCGGTCATCCAGCTTGTGCTTGAAGGCTTTGAGCACAGGCATGGACACCAGACCTGCAAATTTGGTAAGCAAGTTTTGACTAAAGCCTTCACGCAAGAATCCGCCCATCATTTTGGCCACGCCTTCTGCGGTTTTCAGCGCGACGTTGCCGACGAACCCGTCGCACACTACAAGGTCGGTGGTGCCTTTGAAAATGTCATTGCCCTCAACATTGCCGTAGAAATTCAAGTCGCTTTCGCGCAGCAACTGCGCGGCCTGCTTGACCACTTCATTGCCCTTGATGTCTTCGCTGCCAATATTCAACAGGCCGACGCTGGGACTGGGCTTATGTTCCAGCGCGGTGACCAGAGTAGAACCCATAATGGCGAATTGCAGCAAGTGTTCTGCATTGCAATCGGTGTTGGCTCCCAGATCCAGCATGCAGACCTGTCCCTTGTTGGTCGGCAGATAGGACGCAATCGCCGGGCGATCGATGCCGGGGAGGGTTTTCAGCACATAACGCGCCGTTGCCATTAATGCACCGGTATTCCCGGCGCTTACGCAGGCGGAAGCCTCGCCATCTTTGACTAGGTCGATAGCTACACGCATCGAGGAATCTTTTTTGTTGCGCATCGCCGCCTGGGGAGATTCATCCATTTCGACGACTTCGCTGGCCGCGTGGATAAGCAGGTGCAGCCCGACAGAGACCTTTAGCTTGCGCAGCTCAGTCTCGATAGCGTCCGTAAGACCGACCAGCACGATAGTGTCGTTGGGATTTTTCCGCAGGTATTCCACTGCGGCAGGTACGGTGACGTGCGCTCCATGGTCGCCGCCCATCGCGTCAATAGCTATCGTGACATCCACCAGGCTAACCTCGCAGTGCAGTGATCAAAGATGAGAACGACATAAGCAAATGCGCCGGCATTCTTACAGGCCAGCGCATCCGCTACAGCAAAGCAATAAATTAATCGGCCTTGGTCTTGACAACTTTTTTACCGCGATAGTAACCGCTCGGGCTGATGTGGTGACGCAGATGCGGCTCACCAGTGGAGGGTTCAACCGCCAGTGCCGGGGCGGTCAGAAAATCGTGCGCACGGTGCATGCCGCGCTTGGATGGGGACTTTTTATTCTGCTGAACTGCCATGTTAACTCCTAACAAAAACCAATAAAAACTACTTGTTCTTCAAGCCAGTCAGGCCTTTTAACCCTTCCAGAGCGGCAAAGGGATGCTTGTCTGACTGGTTCCATCCTTCCGCTACTGACTTGCATTCACCTAATAAATGTTTAGGTGCAAACGGCAAGCTCAGCAGAATTTCTTCTTCTATCATGTTCAGCACATCCAGCCGCTTGTCGGCTGTAATGCTGTCCACTTCATCGTTCTCCTCGACGGAAAACTCATTCAGTTCATCTGCCTGCGCGAGTTGTAAGCGCGAAACCAGCTTTAGCGGATAGGCGAAGCCGTTCAAACAACGCTGGCAACGCAACTGGCAACGACCATCCACGGTTACTTCCAGCATCGGCTTGCCGTCTTTTTCAGGCAATCCGCGCACAACATAACTGATTTCCCCTTCCGGAGTAGCCAGCATATCCTGCAATCTGGGCATTTCAATCAACGGCACGATGCCGCGCAACTCCCTGCCGTTATGGGCAAAATCCAAGCTATCAATGAAATGCCGTGCAAACATGAGGCGCGCATGATATATATTTCGGGTATGACTGTCAAAGAAACCCTAAAGGAACATTCTTGAATTCTCAGCCGCTTGTCCTCGCTTCCACTTCGGTTTACCGCCGCGAATTGCTGGAGCGACTGCAAATCCCGTTTCAAACTGCCGCGCCTGATGTGGACGAAACGCCTTATTCCGGTGAGACTGCCAAACAAACCTCCTGGCGGCTTTCCCGTGAGAAAGCGCAGGCGGTGGCAGCACATTACCCGGATGCGCTGATCATCGGATCGGATCAGGTCGCGTTGTTGGACGGACAGCAGATGGGCAAGCCGCTCACCCACGACAACGCGGTACGCCAACTGCGCGCCATGCGCGGCAAGACAGTGACTTTTTTTACCGCGCTAACCTTGTTGAACGCACGCTCCGGCGAAATGCAAACTGAAGTGGCGGAAAACCGCGTAAGCTTACGCGAACTCAGCGATGATGAGATCGAGTCTTATCTGCGCAAGGAACAACCCTACCATTGTGCAGGCAGCGCAAAATCGGAAGGACTGGGCATCGCGCTCATCAGCCAAATGGAAGGGAACGACCCCAACGCCTTAGTCGGCCTGCCCCTCATCTTGCTGGTGGGTATGCTAAGAAAGCAAGGGGTTCCAATCATATGAGGCGACTCCAACTACCTGTTGTATAAGGGGGGCCATGAATTTAGTTGCTACGCACAAGGGTTTCTGGTATTAAAGCGCGGTTCAAAATTTTGTTTGCATGTTTTTGGAGAAATAAATGTCAGTACAACCCAGCAAGCCCATCACCTCTTACAAACCCAAGAAGGGGGAGGACTACATGAACTCCCATCAACTGGAGCACTTTCGCGCGATCCTGAACAACATTAAACTCGGGCTGAGCGAAGACATAGACCGCACCGTGCATACCATGCAGGATGAGGCCACCGTGTTTGCCGATCCCAATGACCGTGCCAGCCAGGAATCGGACGTGAGTCTTGAATTACGCAACCGTGACCGTGAACGCAAACTGATCAAAAAGATCGAAGAAATGTTGGCCAAGATAGACAGCGGCGATTATGGCTTTTGCGACAATTGCGGCGTGGAAATCGGGCTTAACCGCCTTGAAGCACGTCCGACCGCAACCTTGTGTATAGACTGCAAGACGCTGGACGAAATCCGCGAAAAACAAGTCGCAAGGTAATCGTCATAGCCATGAGATATGACCGCGCGACACGCTGGCTCCATGCCGGTATCGCTTTGGGCGTGACCGCTCAGCTTGGCCTGAGTCTGCTCATGGAAGCGCCCGACGATAAAGACGAGGTTCTGGCATCAGGATTGCCTCTCCAACTGTTCGAGGCTCACGAGTACATCGGCATGTTTCTCCTTGCCCTGCTCGTCCTGCATTGGCTATGGTCGCTGTCCGGACATGTGGAGGACGGTTTCGGTCACCTTTTTCCCTGGTTTACCAAAGAGCGCATGGGCAAGGTTATGATCGAAATAAAGGAAGCCCTCAAATTCAGGGTATCCGATCCGGGAATCAGTAATGCGCTGGTTGGTGCGGTGCACGGTTTGGGCCTGCTGGCCGCTACCGGCATGGCGGTAACCGGCGTTGTGATCTTCTTCAACCTGTCCGAAGCCGGTCATATGACGAAATTAGGCGAAGCATTTCACGGCATACATGGCACGATTGCGCCGCTCATGTGGGCTTACCTGATTGGCCATGTTGCTCTTGCGGTAATCCACAAACGCATGGGACACGCCAATGTCCAGGAAATGTTCTCCTTGTTCAAATAAGGCATGTCCCTTGCCCGATTAGCCAAAGGATAAATGATGAATTTTGACCAGGAACTGGATGTCAGGAGCCTTAGCTGTCCTCTACCCATCCTGAAAACCAAGAAATCCTTAGCCGGTATGGCCTCGGGACAACTACTCAAGATTGTCGCAACCGACAAGGGTTCGGTGAAAGACATGCTGGCTTTCGCCAATCAAACCGGAAATGAACTGTTATCTTCCTCTGAAGAAAACGGGGAATTTATATTCCTCGTCAAGAAGAAATAGGCCGCTGCTGAAGAATTCCTGATTGTAAAACTGGAACAGAGTGGCTGCGCAAGCTCCGCAGCCACTCTGTTCCTTTTTCGTTTCCTTTTACTTCACGCCAAGCTTGTTGAGCGCTTGCCCTAACTTTTTGTCGGTTTTCATGATGTGGCTGGTGAGCCAGTCGCGCAGGAAGTTCATAATTTCGACCGAGATCACGGCGTTGCCGGAATCGAATTTCTTCTTGAGGTCGCCGGCAGTCTGGACAAACTTGGCGTGTTCGGCCTTGTGCGCCGGCGAATCCTCATATTTGTGTTGCGCCATCAACTTCTCCTCGTAGCCGAAGTGAAACACGGTGTAATTCACCAGTTCATTCAGCACTTTACCCAAAACATCCGCGCCATGACCGGCCTGCATGGCATCGTTGAGCTGGTTGATGAGGTCGATGAGTTTCTTGTGCTGAGCATCTTGTTCGCTGACGCCTGTCGAAAGCATGTTAGACCAAGTGATAAGTGCCATTACAATCTCCTTTTTGTATGAATAATTGGGGGCTGCGTTGTTGTAATTTCGTTCTCAGTGGAATTAATTTGTTTGCCCCTTGGCCTGCTTGAGCAACTCCATGGCCGTGTGCGAAAGCTTTACCGAGGTCTGCAATATTTTTTCCGCCGTACTGTCGGTATTCGCCGTCATGTCCAAAATTTGGGTCACGCCGTCCACAACATTAGACGCCAGCTGCGACTGCTCGTCAACCTGTACAGCCAGTTGTGAGATTTTTTCTTGCGTGTTCTGCGATTCTTCGCGTATGCCTCTGAGGACTTCCGATGCAAGGTTTGCCTTCTCGACTCCTTGTTCCATCAGCGGCATGGCTTGGCCTATACCTTGCACCGCTTCCTGAGTTTGTTCCTGCATGACTTGTATTGTCTTGGCGATTTCCCGGGTGGATTGCGCCGTTCTTTCCGCCAGTTTGCGCACTTCATCCGCAACCACGGCAAAGCCCCGCCCCTGTTCACCCGCACGGGCCGCCTCGATCGCCGCATTGAGCGCAAGCAGATTGGTTTGCTCGGCGATTTCCCGGATAACCGTGGCAACCTTGCCGATTTCCTGTGCATGGTTGGTCAGCGCATGGATCTGCTGCGAAGCGAGCGTCATGGCATCGGCAATTAATTTCATCACCTGAACAGCGTCCTGAACCACCGCTTCGCCGCTGGCAGACAGTGTAGTCGCCTTATTCGAAATCACTTCGGTATCCCGCGTTAGGTCGGAAACGGCCTGGATGCGTTGCGACATATCGGTCATTACCTGCTTGGTGTCGTTGATCGATGCCGTCTGCATCTGCGAGGTAAACAGGATTTCATTGGCCCCGGCGGAAAGTTGCTCGACTTCGGAGTTGATCTTCTCGACATTGGCCGTAATCCCCAAGGAAATCTTTTCAACCTGCGCAGCCAGCTTCTCCACCGAAGCAACTACTGATTCCATACCATGAATTTCGGGCATCGTGGATGTCACGTGGGTACCTTCGGCAACCGATTTGGCAAAATTGGCTGTGCGGTCAACGCCGGAACCGAGAATACGGAACAGCACCCGGTGTCCATAGAGGTAAGTCGTTATCGGAATCAGGATAAGAGCTGAACAGAAGATGACAAGATCAGCGCCCGAACCGGACGGCAGTATATTTCGGGTAAAGAAAAACACCCCCCCCAAAACAACAATCGCCACCAGCGGTGGTAATGCCAGCATCTTTGTTTCGGCGGATATTATTGGTTTTGACCGCATAGCACTCTCCCCCGGTTAAGCTGATTCCCACTGTACTGACATATCCATATCGCGCACTGTGTGACCAGCCCTGTCACTAGAAAACGTGACGTTTTTTATAGTATTCAGGTTATACCTATCGGCATTGAGCCGCAATATCTTTAGGCTGATTAGCACATTCAGTTTCGGCCACTAACCAGTCCTTTAATTGGGTTATGATTTTTAGAGATAGAGTCTTTGTAGAATATCGACATCTTGCTTAATTCGCATTGCGAAAATTTCGTAATTCCTTATCGGTGTTTGTCCTATGCATTTTACTGAACTTCAATTCTTTTTGTTAACGGCTTGGTTACTGCCAGTGCTTTCCGGAATAACTGCCGAGTAGTGAACGTTGCATGGCGGCCCGCATGATCTGCCGTCCCCATTTGAATTCCTTGTACAGCACGACGAAACGCC